>NZ_JACKQK010000005.1:0-331739 GCF_014892995.1 Pseudomonas sp. EggHat1 | reverse complement strand
AAGTGCAGCAGGCTGCCCGATTCGGTGATCGACTACAGCACGTCGTCAGGCACTTTCCCGGTCGATGACGTGAGTGACTACGGCAACCTGGTGTTACTCGGCGGCAGAGATGTGGACGAGAGCGGCAAGGTGCAGCTCAAGAAGATCAGTGGGAATGTTCCTGCTGGTTTTGGCGCCTTGGCGCTGCGTGGCCTTGCGCCTTTAGATGCCGGTGAGTCTTGTGGTGGGCTCTGCGAGATCGCATCTGCTGGTGGTGCAGTGGCCAACGGTGGGCGTGTAGCGGTCGGGGCGGGTGGTCGTGTAGTTAGCGGCGGCGTCGTCACGGGCGGAGTGATTGGGGGCACGCTCATTGGTGTTGTGGCGATGCTCTGGCCGTCCAGCATGGGTGATAGCGCGCACTACACGGAGGAGCAGCTTCGCACGATGCGACAGGCCCGCACCCGGGTTCGCATCCGGGTCGAGGAACGACCGAACGGCATGCTGAAGGGCTACGGGTACAACACGCAGCTGCGAAGCGACTGGGAAACGATTCCTGTTGTCCAGTTCGCCCGAGTGGGTAGCCAGATGGTGGCGGACTTCGGGGGTGGTGTTGAGCTGATCTGGACGCCTGCCACCGATCCTTCCGATATCTTAGGCATTCCTGACTTGGAGGCTGCCCCCCAAACCCCGCTGATCACGATTTACCCGCCTGTAGAGCAGGCCGACAACCTCATCGTCAATCCGATCTACCCGCCAGAGTATCGGGATTTCATCCTGGTATTCCCGGCTGGCTCAGGCATTGCGCCGCTCTATATCGTGATGAATGCCCGGCATGATCCGGGGGTTGTCACTGGGTACGGCGAGGATGTGTTGGGCATCTGGTTGGCGGGGGCGGGTGAGGGGCTGGGCGCTCCCATTCCCTCGTATATAGCCGATAAACTGAGGGGCCAGAGCTTTGGTAGCTTCGACTCCTTCAGGGCTGCGTTCTGGATAGAGGTTTCCAGGGATGCAGAGCTTGCGCGTCAGTTCAACGATCGGAACCTTTCCGATATGGCAAACGGACTGGCTCCGATTGGCCGGCGTCATGAGCAGGCGGGCAAGCGCCGTAAGTTTGAGATACACCATATGGATCATATTAGGGACGGCGGTGCAGTGTACGACCTTGACAATCTGCGAGTAGTTACCGCCCGGCACCATATCGAAATACATCGCGGAGATAAGTAAATGGCACAAAAGGACAGCTTGTCGGAATACACAGAGTTGGAGTTTATTGAGCTAGTGCGCTCTATCGGGCGCTGCAAATCTGAAAGTGAGCGGGATGAGCTACTTGATCACTGGGAGCGATTAGTTCAACACCCGGCGGGCACTGACTTGCTTTACTACCCAGAAGACGGAGTTGATGATTCGCCAGAGGGTGTCACCCGCACAGTGAAAGGGTGGCGTGCCGCGAACGGGCTGCCCGGCTTCAAGTCCACCTGACATAGCAATTGGGGAATGGCGATGGCTGGGGACTCATAGGCTATTGCCCTCTCACCGATCAACAGGTATCGCCATGTTATTTGCTGGAACAGGATGAGGTCAGAATCACGGGAACAAGGTGTCGGAATCACTAGAACTTGAAAATAAATCTGCCCCCTTATCAGTCCAAGCATCACATCGATACGCACAGGAGCGTGAAATGATTAGGCGGAAAGAAAAACTTTCCGATTACACCGAGTCTCACTTTCTCCTGCTAGTTAAGGAGATTTGCAGTGCTGTCGGCGGTGAGAAATATCAGGATGATTTGTTGGAGCACTTCATTGACGTGACAGGAAATCCCTCTGCATCGGACTGGATTTACTACCCGGTTGCAGGGGCAGACGACTCCCCAGAAGGAATCACCCGCATCGTGAAAGAGTGGCGTGCAGCAAATGGGCTGCCCGGCTTCAAGTCCAGCTGACACAGCAAGAGTGGATAGCGAAAGCTGGGGAGTCTTCGCTATTGCAAAGGATGCTGAGCTTGTGAGTCCGTTCTCCGCGCGAATAGGCGCTTGATGTGCTGCGGCTCAGCTCCAGTAAGGATCAATGATGAACTTCCAGAACAAGGCAACCATCGAGGAATACACGGAAGCTGAATTTCTCTCCTTCCTGCGAGAGTTCTTCGAGGATATCAATGGTTTGAAAGGTGCTGCGCTTGAAAACTATATCGGCCAGCTTACAGACCATTTCGTGAGCGTTACGCAGCATCCTAGAGGCTCAGATTTGATCTTTTATCCCGCTTCGGGAGTGGATGACAGTCCTGAAGGAGTTTTGGCAGAAGTTAAGAAGTGGCGTGCCGCGAACGGGCTTCCCGGTTTTAGGTCTGACTGACCTAACAGAAGCAGGATAGCCGAGGGCTAGGAGGCATCGGCTACCGATACTCCGTGGCGTGTTCTACGCTGTATGGGCCCGTCTTCAGGCTCAAACTACAGGTTGGTCATAGCGATTTCAGAGTAATAGCATCAAGCATTGGGTAACATTGTTCCATGGCCAAATATTATGGTTTGAAAGAGAGCCTCTCGGATTATACAGAAGCGGAGTTCGTACAATTGCTGGAAGACTTATTCAAAGAAGACATGTCGGAGTCTGACGAGCTGGCGGATGTGCTGCTACTTCACTTCAGAGAAGTGTCCCAGCATCCAGCAGGGGCCGACCTGATTTATTACCCAGAAGAAGGGGCCGATACGTCGGCAGAGGGCATCACTCGCACCGTGAAAGAGTGGCGTGCCGCGAACGGACTTCCCGGTTTTAGGTCCAGCTGACCTAACAAACAATAGGGAGCGGACTACGATTTACGAAAAATTAATCGTGGTCTGTCCCCGGTTATTCGCTGGCTCCATCGCCCGGCAGTGGCATTTGCGGCATGGCATGCAGAGGGATCAGCGCTCCAGGGTGCTGGATCACCGCCCCCGCGAGGCGGTGGCCCCAGTACGCCGCTGTCAGTGGATCGCTCGCCAGCAGGCGGGCAGCCAGATAGCCGGCACTGAAGGAGTCACCGGCGGCGGTAGTATCCACAACACGCTCCACCCGCTCCGCCATCGCTTCAGCACGACCATTCGGCGTGCTCAGCAGGCAACTTCGAGCGCCCCGTTTGAGCACCACCTCGCGTACCCCGTAATCGGCGTAATGCCTGAACAACTGTTCCGGCGTTTCGAAGCCGAAGAGGGCGACATCGTCCTCCCAGGTTACGAGGGCCATGTCGGTGATGGCCAGTAGCGCTTCGTATTGAGTGCGGGCATGGGCAGCATCCGACCATAGACGCGCCCGATAATTGTTGTCGAACACTATGTGTGAACCACGACTCCGAGCCTGTGCCAGCGCACCGAGCAGACGTTCACGCCCTTCGGTGGTCAGGATCGCCAGACTGATGCCGCTCAGGTAGAGCACTCCGTAGTCCGCGAGTGACGCCAATAGATCTTCGGCACCTGGCCCGTCGAAGCAATGGCGCGCCGCGGCTTCGCCACGCCAGTAGAGGAAATTTCGCTCGCCATGCGCATCGGTCTGTATCAGATAGAGGCCGGGCAGCCTGTCCGGCAGTACGCGAACCCGACCGTCGCCAACGCCTTCTTCGCGCCAGCACTCGCGCATCGCCTGGCTCAGTGCATCCTCGCCTACCGCAGTGATGTATTCGGTGACGATGCCGCTGTCTCGGCACAGACGGTTCAGGTAGATGGCCGTATTGAGCGTGTCCCCACCGAAGGTCTGCCGCACGCTTCCGTCAGGACGCTGCTGAAGTTCGACCATGCATTCGCCGATCAGCCCTACCTTGAGCGGGGCAGAGGAATTGAACAAGACAGTCATGTGCACTCCTGATGCTTGTGTGCAACGTGTGATCGCGGGAGAAGGGGTCGCTTAGCCATCCGTGCTATGTACCGGCGACTTGTTTCTCAGAAGCGCGTCGCGAGCGTTTCAACGACCTTCAACTCATCGTCCACCAGCAACACCTGGCGCCATTTATCGAAGGTCAGGCAGGGATGGGATGTGCCGAAGGAAAGGATGTCGCCTACGGCAAGGTCCGTCCCGGCCGGTACGCTGAGGTACAGGTGCTGGTCCATGAGGCTTCGCACGGTCCAGTCGAATACATCCTGTGGCGGTTTCCCTTCGGCGTACCACCGCTGGGGCATCGGCAGGTCCGGATCGCAACCGATATCGCGCTTGCCGAGCGCAATGATCGCGAGCCCCGGCTCGGGTAGGGATTGAACGTGGGCGAACACTTCCAGCGCTGGCATCAGCTCACCCTGCAAGTCTGGATGCCGGGCCTTCACGTCCTCCATCGCACCGGCATACAGCTTGTGATCGTGCACGACATAGCAGCCAGGGCGGAGCAACGGTATGTATTCGTCGCGCAGGTCGGCCCGATCGAAGGCTTCGGCGATCAGGTCGAACCACTTCGATCCTGACGCCGTGATCAGCGGCTTGGGCAGTGCGAGTGCATTGCTCCGCTTCAGACGCCTGACCGTATCCACGAGCCGATCGGCATAGGCGCGGACGCCGGCAATCGGGTCCTGGCCGCCGATGAGGCCCTCGTAGCCCTCGATGCCGGTCAGGGAGAGGGCCGGCAATTCGGCGAGTGCAGCGAGTAGCGCATCCAGTTCCCCGTTATTGCGTACGCCACAACGGCCGCCTTCGACTCCCAGCTCGATCATCACTTGCAGGCGCAACCCGCGTTCCGCGAAGAAGGCATTGAGTGCCCGGGTGTTTTCCACCCCATCCACCAGGCAATGGAACTCCGCGCCTTTCGCGATCAGGCCGGCCACCAGCGACATGTTGGCGGTGCCGACCAGTTGGTTGGCCATCAGCATCCGAGTCACGCCATGCTCAAAGGCCGCCACGCACTGAGTCGCAGTGGCCAGCGTTATGCCCCAGGCGCCGGCTTCGAGCTGGCGGTGGAACAGGCCGGGGGTCATGGTGGTTTTGCCGTGGGGCGCCAACCGGGCGCCATGGCGCTCGGCGAAGGCCTGCATCCAGGAAATGTTATTCAGCAATGGGCGTTCGTAGATGACCGCCGCCGGCAAGCTGACGTCCTGCAGCAGCGATTGTCCCGAGCCTGCAATTGCGCCTTTTTCCAAAGCAGGCTGCGGCGTGGCGGACAGGGCAATGGGTTCCATGTTGGGTCCTTGGTGGATGTTCAGCGTGTCATGGGGGGTCACGCAGAGCCGCATTTGCTGGCGCCGAGTGGGTGAGTTGATTGAATCATGGAAAATAACTTTCACAAATATTTTTTTTAAGTTAGAAATTATCACAGTCCGAACGCGACCCTTCGGTCGCGCCTTCGGCCAGCAATGGAGTCATCAAGTGAATTTGGAAATCGACATCCTGTCGCGCATCACCGAACGCTATCCCACCCTGCGCGAAGCCGAGCGCAAGGTTGCCGCATTGGTCATCGAGGACATCGATTTCGTGACCAGCGCCAATATCTCGACCATTGCGGCCCGCGCAGGTGTCAGCGATGCAAGCGTCACCCGCTTCGCCAAGTCCATCGGCTGCCAGGATGTACGTGATCTGAAGCTACGGCTCGCGCAATCGCTCGCTGTCGGTCGTCGCTTCATCCAGGAAGCAACCGAGGCAGATGGCATCGGCGTGGTGTACGAAATCGCCAAGCAGACCCTGGACCTCAATCGCGAACTCATGGCCAGCGCGGACCTCGATGGCGCGCTCGACCTGCTCGATGGCGCGCGGCAGATTGTCGTCTTCGGCGCAGGCGGCGGTTCGGCCGTCCTGGCGCAGGAACTGCAATTTCGCCTGGTGCGCCTGGGCTACGCCATCAGCGCCTATCCTCAGGCGCTGATGCCGCGCATGGTGGCCGCCACGCTCGACCCCAACGATGTGGTGGTCGCACTGTCACTCACCGGCTTTACCCCAGAGATTGTCGATGCGGCCCGCATTGCCCGCAGTTACGACGCGCAGGTGCTTGCGCTAACCGCGTCGGACTCGCCGCTGGCGCAGCAGGCCAATGTGGTGCTTCCCGTCGCGTCGCGCGAAACCGACTTCATCTACCACCCTTCGTCGTCGCGCTACGCCATGCTGGCGGCCATCGACGTCCTTGCGATGAGCCTGGCGCTGCGGCACCGACAGCGTTCGCGAGACAAGCTGCGTCGTTTGAAGCTCACGCTCGATGCCCATCGTGGCGGCGACAACCGCCAGCCGCTGGGAGATTGATGCATGCCTCAGCACGCCAACCTGCTGATCCGCAATGTTCAGCTCATCGATGGCACCGGTGCCGCACCCTATAGCGGCGATCTGGCCGTGCGCGGCGAACGCATTGTCGCCCTCGGCGACCTCAGCGCTTGGTCCGCCGATATCTGCATCGAGGGCGACGGGCGCTGCCTGTCGCCCGGCTTCATCGACGTCCATACCCATGACGACATCAATGTCATCCGTACGCCGGAGATGTTGCCCAAACTCACCCAGGGCGTAACCACCGTCGTGGTCGGTAACTGCGGCATCAGCGCTTCGCCGGTGCGCCTGCCCGGCGATGAAGTCCCCGATCCGATGAATCTGCTGGGCCGTGTCGAGGACTTTCGCTATCCCGCGTTCAGCACCTATGCCGAATCGGTGGAGGTGGCCCGTCCCAGCATCAATGTCGCGGCGTTGATCGGCCATACGGCGCTGCGCGCCAACTTCATGGATCGTTTCGATCGTCCCGCCAGCGCGGACGAGATCCAGCGGATGCGCATCGCCCTGCGCCAGGCACTGGCCGACGGCGCTATCGGCCTGAGTTCGGGACTCGCCTATATCAATGCCCGGCAGGCACCGGAAGCTGAAATGCGCGCACTGGTTGAGGAAGTGGGCGCCGCGGGCGGCATCTACACCACGCATCTGCGCGACGAGTTCGCCGGTCTTCTGGACGCGATGGACGAGGCGGTGGCTACCGCCCGCCATGGCGACGCGCCGCTGGTCATTTCTCATTTGAAGTGCGCTGGGGTGGGGAATTGGGGCACCGCGCCGCTGGCGCTCGAGAAGCTCGAGCAAGCGGCACGGAACCACTCCTGCTACTGCGATTGTTATCCCTATACCGCGGGCTCCTCGACGCTGGACCTGGGACAGGTCACCGACGAGATCGAGATTTTCATCACCTGGTCCGATCAGCACCCCGAGATGGCGCGCCAGCCGCTGCAAGCCATCGCAGATGCCTGGAATGTCTCGCTGCTTGAGGCCGCCCGTCGCCTGCAGCCCGCCGGAGCGGTCTACCACAACATGGCCGAAGAAGACATGCGGCGCATCCTGAAGCATCCGCTGAGCATGGTCGGCTCCGATGGCCTGCCGAACGACCCCCATCCGCATCCCCGGCTGTGGGGCACTTTTCCGCGCGTCATCGGGCATTTCTGCCGCGACCAGCGGCTGTTCACCCTGTCCGAGGCCATTCACAAGATGACCGGGCTGTCGGCCAGTAGCTTCGGCCTGGGTGATCGCGGTGAGCTCCGCGAAGGCGCTTACGCCGACCTGACCCTGTTCGACTTCGACAACGTGCAGGACCGCGCCACCTTCGACGAGCCAATTGCCGCGGCACGGGGCATCGATCTGGTCGTGGTCAACGGAGCGGTGGCATACCAGCACGGGCGTCTCGTCCAGCGCGCCGGCCGCCTGCTCAAGCGCACCGCCAAATCCTCTCATTTACTACCCAAAACCAAGGAGAACGCATGAGCATCAAACGATATGGCGCCGAAGGCGGCACCGGCACCGGCGGACAGAAACTGCCTTTCTCGCGCGCCGTAGAGGCCGGCGGCTGGCTGTACGTTTCCGGACAGACGCCGATGAAAGACGGTGAGGTCGTCGAGGGCGGCATCATCGAACAATCCCGCCTCGCCTTTCAGAATTGCCTGGACATCATGGCGGAGGCCGGCTACGGCGTCGAAGACGTCGTGCACGTGACCACCGTGCTCACCGACGCTCGCTACTTCAGCTCCTTCAACAAGGTGTTCAAGGAAGTCTTCGGCGACCACCCGCCAGCACGCATCTGCAGCGTTCAAGACCTGGTCGTCGATTGCAAGGTCGAGGTCGACGTGAAGTGCTTCAAGGCGTCTCGCGCCTGATTCCACTCCCATCCGCTGCGAAGGAGGAAAACAACCACATCACCCATTGACCGAGCCGGCGCCCCGCATTCTCCGGCTCGCATGACTACTACCTCACTCAACAATCATTCCAATCTGAGGTCCGGTATGAACAGCAACATCTTTCTCGGCAGTTTCTTCCTGTATCTCCTGGCCATGATCTGGCTGGGCTGGTGGGTTTCGCGAAACCACCGCTCCAATGGCGACGACTTTCTGCTCGGCGGCCGCAGCATCCCGCTCTTTCTCACGATCGGCACGACGGTTGCGACCATGGTCGGCACCGGTTCGAGCATGGGAGCGGTCGGCTTTGGTTACAACAACGGCTGGGCCGGTGCGCTGTACGGCATCGGCGGTGCGGTCGGCATCCTCCTGCTTGCCGTACTGTTCGCCTCGGTACGCAAGCTGCGCTTCATGACCATGAGCGAGGAGCTGGCGTATTACGTGGGCGGGAACAGGGTTGTTCGCAACGTAGTTGCCCTGCTGATCTACATCGCCAGCATTGGCTGGCTGGGTGCGCACATTCTGGGTGGCGGCATGTACCTGGCGTGGATCACCGGTATCGACCTGAACACAGCGAAACTCGTAGTCGCCATCGGCTTTGGCCTGTACTGCATCATTGGCGGGTACCTGGCCGTGGTCTGGACTGACACCATCCAGGCGATCTTGCTCTTCGTGGGCTTCATCGCCATGGCTGTGTTCGCATTGATAAAGATCGGCGGCTTCGAGCATCTCACCGATCACATGGATCCCGCCGCCACGGATGCATTCGGGATAGGCACGCTGGGGCTGATTCCAGCGATCTCCCTGGCTGTCGTGGTCGGAGTCGGCGTACTCGCGACACCCTCGTTCCGCCAGCGGATCTATTCGGCGGATTCAGTCAGCAGCGTGCGACGCTCCTTTATCTTTACCGGCGTGCTGTACCTTGGTTTTTCCGTCATTCCCGCGATCATTGGCATGGCTGCCCACACCCTCGCGCCGGATCTGGAAAACAGCAACTACGCCTTTCCTTTCCTTGCTACTCAGGTACTGCCGCTCGGGCTGGGATTGCTGGTGATGATCGCCGGCCTCTCCGCTACCATGTCCAGTGCCAGCTCGGACGCGCTAGCCGGCGTCTCCATCATGATGCGCGACATCTACACGCTGGTGACCGGCCACATGCCTGCGCCCGAACGCGTAGTGCGCTATTCGCGGTTCGCGCTGCTGTTCACCATCGGCCTGGCGCTCGCATTCGCACTCACGTCGGACAACATCATCAGCTACATCACCAAGATGATCGCAACAGTCATGGCTGGCATGTTCGTTTGCGCAATCCTCGGCAAGTTCTGGTCCCGCTACAACTGGCAAGGCGCGATTGCCACTCTGATCGCCGCATCCGCTACCTCGCTCGCCATCATCGCCCATGCGGGCTGGACCGCCTATTGGGGCAACCCGAGCATTCCTGCGGTAATGGCTGCTCTGGTGGCTGGGGTAGTGGTTTCCTTGCTCACCCCGCGTTGCCACGTAACCCATGAAGAAGCACTGGCCCGGCTTACTGAAGAACGCGAGGCAATGAATGCGCCGATCAGAGCGGCCTCGTGATATCCACGGCCGGTACGCCGCGTATACCTGGGAATGTGAATGGGAGTTGGAGTGGTATACGAGCGATTCGCCAAACCGCTGATGAAAAAAGGGAAAGCGCCATCCGTGTCAGCGATCTGACCTTAGAACGCACACGGGACCGCCGCCAAAGCGCCTGACCCAGCATTTACCCCTTTGAACAAAACCGACCGCTGCCGGACGGGAGAGCTTTGCCCAGCGTTCGGCGCGAGACCAATAGGGGGCACGATTTACGGAAAAATAGGAGAACAATAGGGTGCAGGGACGGACCACGATTCACGGAAGATGAATCGTGGTCTGTCCCCGATTGTTATTCTTGTCAGTAGTAAATTATGAATTATTAGCCCAGTTTTCTAGCTCTATTTCGCTTTTGGTTTTTTCTGGGAACTTCACTTCGCCTAGGTTTTTAGACCAGCCAATACTATATGACAAGTGATAACCGTGCGCAGAGTGTTGGTCGCTTGAAGTGCCAATCAACACCCAGCCGATATCAAGGTAGCTATTGAGCTCTTCGGTTCTCCTTAATTCTAATACTTTTATAATGTTTGTGAGTTCGTACTGGCTCATTAGAATTCCTTTTATGGCTGAGGTTTGGTTAAGGGCCGAGTTTTGACCCGATCCAGTGAACGATTTGAGCGATTTGAGCGACTGAGTAGGTTTAATAATCGATCAGCGTGCTCTTTGGGTTTGGCCAGTTTTCTTTGAGGTCTTCATATACTTGGTTTACCCAGCTTTCGTCATGAGCTGCCTGGAAGCCTACGTAGTTATTTCCAGCGCACCACGTTTCTAAGCGAAACGCCAGATTTTCTGTGTTTTTGTTTCCGACTACGTCGGACAGATATGCAATACCACTCTTTGTGACGCGCAACTGCCAATTTTGACTGTCAATGACAGAGCCGATTAAATTGGAGACGTTCTTCTTAGTGAATTGTGCTGGGTCATTCAGATCGATTGTCATCATTGTATAGAACCTACCGTTTGGTTAGGGAGCGATTTTAGCCGGTCTGGAGCGAGTGGCCTGAGCTATTTGTTACAGGCCATTGCTAGGTTTTTTTTAACTTCGCTACGATATATACGATAGCAATGGCCGAGAAGTCCAAGAAGAACTCAGCTTCCTCCTTTCGGACGGCTGACTCCCCCGTTCCACCATGCCTAACAAAGTCCTTATTGCTGGCAAAGCCATAAGCTTGACTAATTAGTCTTTCAATATCTTGGTCTAGTACCGCATTTTTTATGATTTTGCCGAGCGTACCATTTGGTGCTTCTAGAAGAACCATAAGGCAGGATTCAATAGAATTTATGGATTCCTTAATTGAGTTCTCGAAGTCAGGCGCTGGGGCGTAGATGAAGTTTTTAGCTTTTAGCCACTGTGCGCGAATAGGGCTTAAATTGTCTTGAAGCGCATCGTTTGCCTTTTTCCAGCCTTTCGATGAGGCCGCATGGCGCTGAATACGCTTTAATTCAAGTTGAATGTCGGAATATATGTCCGCTATGTACTCCCTGCGCATTGCGTAGATTTTCATTTCCTTCATCTTGCAGTGCGCATAGAAGGATTCAATGGTTTTGTGCGGATTTGGGTTGGAGTACCTAGATTCTTCTAGGTCAATGATTATTTCCGCATAAAGCTCTCTATAAGCCTCAGACTGACCATAGCTACGACCGTCAGTGGCATACGCAGCCATTAGAGCTTGAAGCTCTTCTATATTGGTACTGACTTTGGCTGCTTTCTGGCTATCCATACGAGTCTCGATTGCCCTATCGAAAAGGGGCAGATTTATTTATTGCGCTTGCCAATTGAAAAAATCTACCCCCTTTACTGAAGAGCTTTAGGGGAGCGATTTGTTAGAGCCGAACGCCTTGGATTCATATTTTGATCTATCTTCCTGCTTGTATAACTTGTCGATTGGTAGGTTGTCAAAGAGCTCATATTCAGTTACCAGAGGCTTGAATTTTTCTACTCCGTATCGTGCAAGGCAATTATAGAAAAGAACTAAAAGTTCGTAGTCGGAAAGTTGCGCCCTTACAATATTAGCATACTGTTTTTTGTCTTTTATGTCTGAGTCGCTAATGTATTTGAAGATTGTGTAAAGCGACCTGAAGTAATGACCAAGCTCTTTGTGCCACTTGCTCCAAAAGTAATCGTATGCATCCTCAAAGCGTTTGATTTCTTCTTTGTTTTTGTAGTTTGTGTCTTGATGGTGAAATGTGCCGGTTAGTTTTTCGTAGAAAAACTTAAAGCAGTCTCGACCTTCGGTTAAAAACTCAGTGTTGTCTTCATTCTTCTTCTTCAGATCGATTGAGCCTGTCAGGTCGACATGAAGGCGAATCATTTCAAAAAGTATGTTTTCGAAATGCTGTTGTTTGAATTCATTTCTCTGCTGTGCAATGGTCAAGATTAATCCACCCAAAGCAAGGCCATTAAATAGAGAAGTCAAAACACCGAAGCTGTCTCCAAATACGCCGGATTTAGAGACGGAGAACTCTTCTATTGGCCAGATAAAGCCGAGAAGAGAAGCGGAGAAGCTAAAGAATACAAGGGTTATTGCGCCAAAAATCAGCCACGGATTTGAGAGGTTCATTATTTGGACTCTAATAGTGGTCAGATGGTTTTTCGTACTGGTTTAGTAGTAAGGAAGGTAGTATGGCTCCGCCAATTGGCAGTCTTCAAATAACGGCGAATTTATTTGTTGCGCTTGCAGGCGAGAATCACGAAAGAGTGGACGGATTTATTCATCGCTTTCGTCAGATCGAAAAAATAGATCTGCCCACCATTTTTTGGTTTTTTTAAGAACTATTCGCGAGATTTAAGGGCTAAGCTAAAAAGCTCACGAAGCTTCCTTTCTACCATTTGCATAGAGATAGATTGAACGCCAAATGACTCTTTTTTAAAGCCATTCACACCAGGGCGCTGGTCATAATAAATATTATGCTCAACTTGGCGACTATGTAGGATCGCCTTGATAACATACGAGCATTCAGACGTAGGAACCCGGCCAAGTTCCTTGCCTTCTTCTGGTATGAAACGCAGAGAAATATAAGGATGGCCGTATCCATCTTTATTTTCTTCAATAGCTGCAGGGAAATTGTGCGCAATGGCGTCAGCGACAAACTCACCAAATATGGGCTTGGCGATGGTGTCAATGTGGGAATTAAATTTTTCAATAAATTCAGCATCTTTAGACGCTTTTAGCTCTTGTGCTTGACGAGCTGCTTCATCTGCTTTGGCTCTTTCTTCAGCACGTTCATTCATGATTTCCGTAAAAATAGACATATTGACTCCCAGTATTTTTATAATGCTAAATGTATAAGCTGTTTTTATAAAGTAAGATGAAACAAAAGGATTATTAATTACTTGATTTTTCGAGTGGCGAGCTTGTAAACACCCCATGCACCAGCCCCGGCAAGAAGTGCGCCGCCCACTGCCCAGCCAATTACAGGAACAGCAGCGGAAGCTGCAGCAGCGCCTGCAATAGAGCCAACGCCGCCAATCATACCTGCACCACCGGCAGCCACAGCTCCTCCACCAGCGGTAGCAAGAGCACCGGTTGTTGCTGCTGCTCCTGCTCCTGCGACGGCACCAGCTCCCGCAAGGCTTGCAGTTGCGGCGGCTTGTGCTGCGGCAGCTACTGTAGTCACTCCAATAGCTGCGCCAGCTCCAGCCCCAGCAGTTGCGCCTACACCTGCAGCTACTGCTTGGCCAATTGCATCAGTCTCTTTAGAAACAGCCATGATCGCTTCCTTCGTCATATTGTGAGCTAACGCTCATTATTTTGCTGATGGCGAAAAGCTACCTTTGCGCCAGAAACATGTCTAGCTGCCGTGTCGAAAAAGTGTCGAAATCAACGGGCGAAACAGGGCAGCAATGGGTAGAAGGTATGAGGCGAAAGCCTTGATTTTGCTATCGTTGGGCAGGGACGGGCAATAATGGGCACCTGCTAGAACGGGTTCAAATCTCCATCTTTCCCTTCATATCCAAACCAAAGCCCCGAAGCGCAATGCGCTTCGGGGCTTTATCGTTTCCGTGAGTTCGCTTGAGCCGGCAGTGAATGGCTGAGCGCACTAGAAGGAGCGCTCGCCGCGCTACAAAGCGCGAGCTGGCGCACATTTCTGCAAAGCGCTCATTGGCGCCAACTCCTTCAGTTTTGGCGCGCTGTTCGGCGTTTCGCTTGGGAAATTCCTTAGCGGTGAATGGGTGGATAGATTTTGCTGTTGGCTATGTTTCAAAAGGTCAAAAAAATAGCGCCAGCACGGTGACGGATGGTCGTTAACTGGCGCTGAGTGTGCCGATATTCTGCGCCTCAACGCTCGAAGCGATGCCGGCACGGTCATGGATAGATCGGGCGTACGACCGTCGTTCCTCTCTCGGAGTACCGCCCCCATGATCGATCTGTCCACCTGGAACCTGACCATCCCTGTCGGTGTTCCTGCTGCCGTCATTTCCACCCCCGTTCTGGCCGGTGGGTATCAGGATCATTACTTTCAGTCGAAGGAGGGCAAGTTGTTTTTCTGGGCGCCGGTCAACGGCACCACGACTGCCAACTCGACCTATCCGCGCAGTGAGTTGCGCGAGACGTTCGCCAACGGCGCTCTGCGCAACTGGCCCTATCGCGCCGCGGATAACGTGCTGACCGCCACGGCGAGAATCACTCAGGTGCCGTCGAATGGGCTGCTCGCCTTTTCCCAGATCCATTCGAAGAACAGCACGTCGCCCCCCATGATGTTGGGCTATCAATCCTTGTCACCCACTGGCTATGGCAATGTGGTGATTTCGTTTCGGGGCAATCCGGCCAGCAGCAATTCCACCAAGATCGTGCTGTCGAGCAAGATCAAGCTGAATCAGGATTTCAGTTATGAGGTCTTTCTGGCGAAGAACGGCAGGCTGACGATTGGCCTGGTTGAGCCGGGTGGCGCGGTCAAGACCTGGAGCGCTGTGCTCAATTCGGCCTGGGCCAGTCACAACCTGTATTTCAAGGCGGGTGTTTACACGCTCGACAACAACGGCAATGAAACCAGCGCCGGGGCTGCGGTGTTTTCAGCGTTGAAAGTCGAACATCGCTAGTGTTCTGGCCTGCACTCGGATCGGGTTGAGTGCAGGCCTTTCAGCCACGTCTGGCGCTGGTCAGTTGGTGCAGGTGGGGGCGTCTGCGCTGCCTGCGGTGCCGGTCAGGGGCTGGGATATCTGCAGGTGGCAGTTGCGCCGCACGGTGTTGTCGAGGATCTGGCTCTGCAGGGGCAGCAGATCGCCAATCAGCAGGTTCTGCAGCAGCGGGTTGGCGCGGTACTGGTTGCTGCCCAGCACGGTGTTCTGCATGCCTTCCACGCGGATCATGGCTTTGCCGATGCTTTCCAGGGTGTTGCCGGTGATGACCAGTTGGCCTGCGGTGAGCTGCTCGTTGCGCAGGCTGATGGCGTATTCCGGGGTGGACTGGATGCGGTTGTCGATGATCAGGGCGCCGCTGAGTCCGCCGGCGTCGATGGCGCTGAGCTGGTTGTTGGCGATCAGGTTGTTCTCGATCAGAAGCCCGGCTCCGCCGTTGATCTGCCGCAGCATCACGCCGTAGCCCTTGGACGCGCCGAGGCGGTTGTTCTCGATCAGCAGGGCGCCGCTTTGCTCGCTGACTTCGATGGCGCTCTTGCCGGTGTGCAAAATCAGGTTGTTCTGAATGCGCCCGCTGCTGCTGCCGCCGATGCGGATACCGCTGTTGTGCTTTACGCCGTCGATGCGGTTGTCTTCGATCAGGAAGCGGCTGTTGCCCAGGTCGATGCCGTACTGCTGCAGGTGGCTGAACTGGTTGTTGCGGATCAGGGCCTCGCTGTGGCGCAGCTCCAGGGCGCTGGCCATGCTGTCGAAGCGGCTGTTGTCGATCAGAATGCGCGCCGCCGGCCGGGTGGCGGACTGCTGCGCGCTAATGCCGCTGCTGATGCCACGGGAGAAGTTGGCGTTGTAGCCGATCTTGACCAGATGCGAGTCGACAACCCGTAAGCGGCTGCCGGCCCAGTTCATGATGAAGGGCCGGGTAGGGCGGTCGGTGGCCAGCGCGCGGCCGTCGCTCCAGCTTTCCAGGCGCGAGCCCTGCACCTGCAGCAAGCCCTGGTTGATCAGCGCGGTGCCCGACGGGCCGAAGAGGTAGAGCACCTGGTCGTCGACGAGCAGGGCGGCGTCTTCGGCAATCATCAGCGGGTAGCTGAGCAGATAGCCGTCTTCATGCTTACGCAGCACCTTTGGGTCGTTCAGTTGCGCGTGCAGTTGCTCCAGGCTGACGCTGCCACCGCGGATGACCACGGCGCGCGGGTGTTGCGCCTGGTAGCTGGCGATGGCGCGGAACAGACCGTTATGCACGAACGGCTCGAACGGCCAACTGCCCGCCTGCGCCGAATACATCGGCTCCAGGCTGGCGTTGCCGCGCTGCGACGGTGCCGGCAGGTCGAAGGCCGGTGGCTGGCTGTGCTGCATGATCTGCTGGCGGGTGCGCTGTTGCTGCTGCTGTTGCCATTGCGGGTCCAGCGTGTGCAACGCCGCCGGGCCGCCGAGGGCGCTCAGGCTGCAGGCTGCGCAGGCCGTCAGCAGCAGCGCGCGGGAGAGGGTCAGTGCCTGGGACATGGTGGCATCCTGCGTCAGTTGAGCTGGGGGTAGAGCGGTTTCAGATCGCCGCCCACCTGGCTGTAATGATTGATGGCTTTACCGTGTGCCTGGTACAGGCGTGCGGCCCATTGGTGCTGCGGATAGCGAGTGAGAAAGGGCAGCACCCAGACCATCTTGTGCGGGCCGACTTCGCTCTGGCGCTCGGTCAGTTCCGCCAGGGTCTTGGGCTCCAGCGCGGCGCGCGCGGCAAAGTTGGCCAGGCCGGCGAGTTTCTCGCGCTCCTGCTCGGTGAGTGGGCGACCGTTATGTTCGGCAGCCTCCACCAGCAGCATCAGCGGCACCAGGGCGTAGTGGCTGTAGTCGGCAGCCAGACGGCCGCGAGCGACCTCCAGGGGCAGGTACTGGTAATCGCCCTCGCCGGGGGTGAGCTGGGTGAAGGCGCGGCGCAGTGCGACATCGGCCCAGGCCAGGGCGCGGTCATCGTCGAGCAGCATGGCGGTGGCGGCCACGGCCCAGGCGGCCCAGTAGTCGTGGTTGTTGAAGTAGATGCCGCTGTCGTAGCGGCGCGGCTCGTACTCGGCGATCACCTTGGCCGACAGCTCGCCCAGCCAGCGCGCCTGAACGGTGCTCAGCTGATAGCGCTGATCGCTCAAGGCCTGGACCTTGAGCAAGGTTGAGGCGATGGCAGCCAGGGCCCATTTGCGCGAGGCGACACCGGTCTTGCTGGCGTCGTCGCTGAGCAGCGCCGATTTGCCGGCCCAGGCATCGAGCCACTGGTTCAGGCAGGCCAGGGCGGTGGTGGCTTCATCGGCCTTGCGGGTGCGCTGGAACACCTGTGTCGCTTTCACCAAGCCGCCGATGTATTGCTTGACCTGCTGGCGGATGCGTTCGGTGTCCTTGCTCTGGCGTGCTACCAGTCGCGATTTGCTGGCGTCGCTCTGGTCGTACTTGCTGTCCAGTTGCAGGTGCCCGGTGTAGGCGGCAGGCGGTTTTTTCGGGCAGCTCGCGTTGCGGTAGTCGCCCGTCATCTGCGCCGCCACGTTCGGCGCGTGGTTGCTCCAGATCGACTGCGTGGCGCTGGCGCTCATGGAGCCGGCGAGCAGCACCAGCATGGCCGTCAGGCGGCCGGGCGACATCCTCACAGACATAGCTTGGTCTCGATCTGGAAGGGTTGCTCCACGACCTGGGTGGGTTCTAGCAGCACCGAGAGCAGGTTGGCGTCGCGGAACTCCGCAGCGCGGCTCAGCTCCAGGTAGTACTGGCCGCCGGTGACGATGGCCTCGCGGCGGAACCACACCTTGTCGCGCGTGCCGTTGTCGTAGTAGGTGATGATGTAGAAGTTCTTGATGTTGGGGTCGCTGATACGGATGTCGAGCACCGCATCGCGGCCCTTGAGGTCCTTGCGCTGCGCACCGGCGTTGCTGAGCAGTTCGAGACGATCGTTGAGGCCCATGGCCGGGCGTTCGAGACGCGCTTCGAGCAGGCTGTCGCTGGCCTTGCAGCCGCCGTTGACCGCCGGGATCAACTGGCGGTACATCAGGTCGCCATCCAGGCGGTAGTTGGCCGGCAGCTCCCAGATGATCAGCTTGGGCGCCTTGTCCGGTGCGTAGTTGGACGACAGCAGGTATTCCAGCAGCGAGCCGTCCTGGCCCGCGCCGGGCAGGGCGTAGTTGATCAGGTCGCTGCTCAGGTACTGCTTGAGAAATCCGTCGAAGTTGAACTGCTTGGTCTCGTCTTCACGGGCGGCGGAGTTACTGGTACCGACCAGGACGATTTCCGGGTCGGGCTGATCCTCGAACAGCAGGGCGGCGTCGTTGTCTTCCGGCACGGTCTGGTAGCCGGGCACGAACTGATAACCGAAGTGGTTGCCGCAGATCGCCGCCAGGCCGAGGTTGAGGGTGCCGTCCTTGGACAGGGTCAGGGTTCGCTCGGTGGTGTAGCCCTTGCGCGGGAGTTGCGCGTAGACCGGGTGCTGGCGAATGGCATCGGCGGTGACGCGGGCGGTGGCCTCTGCGCCTACCGGGGTCCAGTGGTGGTCGCGGCGGAAGAAGAAGTCCTTCGGCGGCTGTTCCACCAGGGTCATGATGTCCGGGACGATGGCGCCGCCGTCACGCATCTGCTGCAGGAACTTGCGCAGGTTGGCGCTGGCACGCGCGTAGTCGAAGCCATGCATCTGCCCTGGCTGCAGCTGGGCGCGATGCATCAGGCCGCGAGTCGGTTGCACGGCTACCGCCACCTGGGTGCCATGGCTGGCGAACGCACGCATCAGGCGGGCGAACTCCGGCTGCATGGCTGGCGGAATGCCGAACTCGTTGGTCAGGTCGACCTCCGAGCGGAACAGCCAGCGGTCGCTCCCCGGCACGATCTGCTTGAGTGACTTCATGTTGCCTTCGGCATATTCCTCGGGCGCACTGAGTTGCGGGCAGATCAGGCATTGCAAATCCGTGCATTCATCGGTCTTTTCGCCCTGCGCCGCAGCGGAGGCGTTCTGTACGCCTGCTGCGACCAGGCTGCCAATGGCCAGTAGAAAATAGTGCTTCATGCTCGTTGGGATCATCGTCCGCTCACTTGTTTGGCCGGCCGTTCAGGGTTCATTCGCTGGGGTCGATGCTGTTGGCCAGGGTTATCGCGCGGTAGCCGTTGGCTGCGGGTAGCAGGGCATAGCTGTAGGAGCGGCCCTTTTTCAGGAACAGCTCGTCGAAACCGATCAGCTGTTCGCTATCGGCATAGGCGGCGAAGGCGATCTTCAGCTCGTTGACCATGCGGCTGCCGGTCTGGTCGCGCTCGATGGTGTCGACCACCACGTGCTGCCCGTCGACGGTCTTCAGCGCTGCCGGCTTGTCGGTGAGGTTGTAGAAGGCGATCTGCGCCTTGCGCGGTTCGTTGACGAACTGGTCGGCGATCAGCAGCAACTGGCCGTCGCGGTAGATCACCGTGCTGGCGGTGTTGGCCTTCAGCTCATGCTCGATCGCCTGGTTGGCCACGGCGATGCGCTGCTTGCCCGGCACAACGAAGCGATAGCCGCCGAACTGCCCGCCGGTGACGACCTGGGGTTTGTTCTTGCCGCTGAGGGTGACTTCGATGTTGCGTTCGCTGAGGTTGAGCACCCGTACGAAAGCCGAGTTGGCCGGGGCCACCGGATCGTAAAGGTCGGCGTTGCCGTCCTGGGCTTGGGCGGCGGCGCTGGCGATCGTCAGCAGGATGATCAGGGCGCGGGAAATGAAGGCAGGCATGCGACGGTACCTCGGTCAGTGTTGGGCAGTTTCTGGCGTAGCCAGGGGCGAAGGAATCTGGCGCTGGGCGAGCAGGGTGCGCAGGGGGAATTCCCAGATGACCGTCTGCAGCTCAGCGCTTTTCGCGGCTGGGCCGGCGAGAAATTCGTTCATCGACTGGAACGGGCCACGGGCCTCCAGTGCGACGCTTACCAGGTCGCGCTGCAGGGCCTCTTTGAGAAAACCGACGAAGTTCCAGTCATCGATGCGTGTGTAGCTGGTGCCTACCAGCGCCAGTGACACGGCCTCTTCGCCGAACAGGCTGTCGGCGAGGTCGTTGCGGCTCTGCTGCAGGGTTTCGTAGAGCTGGATATGCACCGGCTCGAAATAGCTGGGCGCCAGCCTGGGGTCGAACTTGAGGTAGTTGAGCAGGTCGCCGGTCACCTCTTTTTCGCTGACCGCCTGGGTCAGGTAAGGGGTCTCGCCCTGCAGTTCAGGGAACTGCGCGGCCAGGGTTTGCGCTGCCAGTTCGGCACCCCTCGGGCTCCAGTGGGTATCGTTACGCAGGAACAGCTGCTCATTGGCCGCCGCGTTCTGGTAGGCGCTGCGCAGGTCCACGGTGTCGATGCCGTGTTCGTGCAGGCGCTGGCTGAAGTGCTGGTACAGGTCGCTGATCGGCTGCGAGGGGGCATAGGTGGAATGTACGGTGTAGGTGTCCAGCTTCATCGGAATGGGCAGGACGATCAGCCGCGCGCCCTGTTGCGCCAGTTGCGCGCGCACCTTGTCGATCAGCACGATCTGTCGCTCCAGGTTGCCCTCGAGGTCCCTGGGCTGCAGGTATTCCTGGTTGGTGAACAACCAGCCGTCACGTCCCAGCACCACGCCGCTGGCGCCTTCACGAAAGATCGCGTGCTGGATGTTGGCCCACAGCTCGACGGACGGGTCGCGCAGGAACAGGCGCTTGTCGTAGAACTGCTCGAACTTGCGCACCAGTTTGCCGTCGAGAAACAGCGACACAGCCTGGGTCTGCGTGCCGGCGAAGGCGAACACCGTCGGCAGCGAATACAGGAACATGGCGCACAGCATCACGCAGAAGAGAATCCCGTTGATCTTGCTGGCCGAGTTCATCACCGGAAACATGGGGGCATCCTCAGAACTGGAAGTACAGGAAGGGTGAGAAGGAGTTCGCGGCCAGGCGCGTCAGCGTCAGCAGGAAGCCGACCCACAGCAGCAGGGCGCTGAAACCGCTGACGTGCTGCATGAAGTACTGGTCCTTGTGCGTGCCGGCGTAGTAGCGAATGTTGATGCCGCCGGCGATGACGATCCACAGCAGGGCGATCAGGGTGAAGGTCATGGTCATGGCTGAGGTGCCGAACCAGTAAAGGTCCAGCGAGCCGATGCCGTTGAGGCCGATCAGCGCCTGATAGACCTGCAGGGCGTGCGGCAGGTTGCCGGTGAAGAACAGCGGCATGCAGGAGGCCAGCACGAACATGCAGCGGGCGTTGCGCCAGAAGTTGTAGGGCGTGTTGACCTTGGTGGCGATGCCCAGCTTGCGTTCGAGCACCATGGCTATGCCGAAGAACAGCCCCCAGAAGATGAAGGCGAAGCTCGGCCCGTGCCAGAGCCCGGACAGCACCATGGTGATGACCAGCCCGACGAGCATGCCGGTCAGGCGCTTGCGTACCAGCGGCATGTACACGTAGTCGCGCAAGAAGTCGGCCAGGGTCATGTGCCAGCGCTGCCAGAACTCGGTGATGCTCTGCGCGATATAGGGCTGGTTGAAGTTCTCGGCGAAGCGAAAGCCCATCATCATGCCCAGGCCGATGGCCATGTCGCTGTAGCCGGAGAAGTCGAAGTACAGCTGCAGGGCCGAGATAAACAGGCCGAACCAGGCGTCGGCCATCTGCAGTTCGCCACCGCCGCCAATGAACAGGGTATTCATCGGTGCCAGGGAGTCGGCGATCAGCACCTTCTTGATGAAACCGAGCATGAAGCGACAGGCCCCTAAGGAAAACAGCTCCAGCGAGTGGGTGCGGTTCTTCAACTGCTTGTCGATCAGGCTGTAGCGCAGGATCGGCCCGGCGATCAGTTGCGGGAAGAGGGCGATATAGGCGGCGAAATCGACGAAGCGATGAGTGGGTTCGGCATTGCGTCGATAGATGTCGAAGATGTAGCTCAGCGCCTGGAACACATAGAAGGAGATGCCCAGCGGCAGGATGATGTGTTCCAGGGTGAAGGTATTGATGCCCAGCGGTTCAAGCACCGCCACCAGCACGTCGGCGCCGAAGTTGGCGTACTTGAAGTAGCCGAGCGTGGCCAGGTTGCCGATCACGCCGACGGTCAGCAGGCGAAAGGCGATCTTCTTCTCGCCGGCATCGATCCGCGCCTTGATGCGCAGGCCGAACCAGTAGTTCCAGTACGAGATGGCGACGAACAGCAGCAGGAAGTCCGGACGCCACCAGGCGTAGAACAGGTAGCTGCCGAGCACGATGACGTACGAGCGCCAGTGGTCCTTGGCTATGTAGTAACAAAGCAGGAACACCGGCAGGAACAGGAACAGGAAGACGTTGGAGGCGAAGATCATGCTAGCGCTGCTCTCGGTCAGTAAGTCAGGGTTATGCCCAGCGTTAATTGATAGTCATCACCGATTTCCAGCGCACTACCGGCCTTGAAGTAGCTCAGGCTGGCCAGGGTGTTGAGCTGTACCCGCTTGCCGTCGTAGGCCAGCGGGAACATGCGCCAGTAGTGGTTGATGTCCAGCACCTGGCCCAGATGGGACGAGCCGGTATCGCGCACCACGCCTTCGGTGGTGGTACGCAGGGGCAGCTGCGCCGAACGGTTGCGCAGATGCAGATCGCTGATGCGCAGATCCAGCGCAGTGCGGTCGGTGGGCTGGGTTTCCAGCACGATGCCGTAGAAGGCCAGGTTGCTCAGGTTGACGCTGACCAGGTTGCTGACCAGGCGACTGCTGTAGCTCAGCGGATCGTTGCGCCGGTCGGACTGGATGCGGTTGAGGGTGAAACCGTCGCTGCCGCTGTCGTCCGGGCGATCGGTGATACCACCACTGATGCCCACGCGCGGTGTCCATGGCAGCGTTTCGAAGCGCTTGCCGACATCCGCTACCACGGCCCAGCCAGTCTTGTCGCCGCTGTCGCGCAGGCCATTGTTCTGCGTGGTTTCCTGCCTGCCGTCGAGTGCCGCGACTTCCAGGTGGTAGTCGCTGACCAGCGACGTCAGGTGGCGGGTGTCACCATGCAGGAATACGCCGTAACGCAGGCCGTCGAAGTCCTGGCGATCATCGGGCGAGCTGCCCGAGTAGTCGTCCTCGTGCAGCAGGCGCGCGCCGATCCAGTGATCGGCATGCCAGCGCCAGGCGTACTCGGCCATCAGGTAGCGAATTTTCTTGTCGCGCGGGTCGAGGCGGTTGTCGTCGGAGTTGTAGTAGTAGAACTTCTCGGCGATGGCGACAAAGCCTTTGCCGAAGCTGTCGTTGTAGTCCAGGCGCAGGGCTTCGATGCTGTCGTCCCACCAGATGCCGAAACGATCACTGAAGCGCTGGCGGCCGAAAGTCGCGGAAAAGCGCGGGTCGTCGCCCAGCAGGTTGCGGCGTACATAGAACTCGCGGGCTTCGCTGTAGGCATGGCGCCGGCTCGACAGGTTCTCGTCGTTGCCCTCGTCGCTTTGCAGGGCATTCGGATCGGTGTCGTAGTTGAGCCACAGGCGGCCGAAGGCTTCCCACTTGGCCCAGCGTTGTTCGGGGGAGTACCAGCGGTAGGACGGCTCATAGCGCAGGCTGAAGAAGCTGCGACGGTCTTCGCCCAGACGCGTTTCGTCCGGCCCATAGCCGGTGCGCAGGAACAACTTGTGCGTCAGCAGCGAAGTGACCGGCTCCAGCTCGGGCGAGGCGATGCTGGTTTCTTCTGCGTGCAGCAGACCGAGCGGCAGGCACGCGAGCAGCAGGGCTGCGCGGGCAAAGGAATTGGGAGCGCTCACAGTGTGGATTCCTCGATAAGACGGTTGCCTTCGGCGGCGGCTATGTCGCGCTGTTCAGGCGTGAGCCGGGTGCTGAGCGAGTGCATCAGGTCGGTGGCGCGCTGGTCGCCCAGCTCGTGGGCGGCATAGGCGAAGGCGTAGGCCTTGCCGTTATCGCGGCAGATGGCGCGGCCGTAGGTATAGAGGCGGGCGATGCGTAGCAGGGCGTTCACCGAACCCTGGCGGGCTTCTGCCATGTACAGGGTCAGGGCGCGATCCTGATCGGGCTCGTCCAGCCCGCCCTGGCTGTACAGGTCGCCTTCGAGCAGCTGTGCTTCGGGGTACTGCTCGGCCTGCAGCTCGGTGATCAGGCGTTGGCTCAACTGCGGATCGAGGGTGCGCCACAGCACCATGTGCAGGCTGGCGCGCAGTGCCTTGATGCGCTGCGGGGTGATCGGGTTTTCCCGTTCGGCCATGCTCAGGGTCAGGCTCTCGCCCTGGCGTTGTTCCAGGCGCTGGATCAGGTCCAGCACCGGCTCCGGGCCGTAGCGGTCCGGTGCGGTCATGAGGAAGCTGGCCTTGCTCAGCATGGCCGGACCGAAATCACGCTCGATGGCGTTGTCCAGCCACTGCAGCACTTCGCGGTCGAGCTGTTCGACCAGGCTGGCATGGGTCTTCGCCTTCAGTTCGCGGGCCTGCTTTTCTTCGTCGTTCTGCGCGCGAGTGGTCGGGCGGTTGTTGTTGAAAGTGCTGATCTCGATGTTGCGGATGTTCGCCACCTGCTGGGCGATGCGGTGCACCAGGTCGACCGGCAGCGTGTTCATGCGCGGCGTCAGGCGTTCGGCGAAGGCGCGAAACAGCACGTTGCGCTGCTCGCCAAGAAACTCGTAATAGCGCTGCACGGCGCGCGGGTCGCTTTCCACGGCCAGTTGGAACCACTTCTCGGCTTCGCTTCTTTCACCGTAGCGGGCTGCCGCCACCGCTCGGTACAGCGGCGCGTGGCAGTAGATCAGGCAGGCGCGGTCATAGAGTTCGATCAGGCGGGTAACCTCGTCCTGCGTGAACAGCTCGGGGTAGACCAGGAATACTTCCAGGCGCGTGTCGACGGCGATGAAGTCTCGTCCAGCGGTAAAGCGGCCGAGAGCCTGGCGCATGTATGCGCGATTGGCTTCGCGCCAGCGCGGCTTGTTGTCCACCAGGCGAGCCAGGGGGATCAGCGCGCCGATGTCACCGCGGCCATCGGCAAAGGCCTGCTTGAACAGGTCGATGGCCTGCGTGGTATTCGCCGGGCTGCGGCCGGCCAGCACTTCGCCGAGCAGGCGCGTGGCGCCCAGGTCGCCACGCGCGGCCAGATGGCGCAGGTCTGCTTCGACCTGTGCCTGGCCGTCCTGAAACAGCGCATAACGGACCTGTTCGAGGCTGCGCGCCGCATGCGCCGAGCTGGCGAGCGCCAGCGTCAGGGCAGTTGTGCAAAGAAGGTATCTGACCGGCATGGCGACCTCAGAACGTCCAGCGCAGGGGCAGGCCGAGCTTGAAGTCGACGGCCGTCGGCAATTGATAGGCGCTGCGCGGCAACGCCTGATCAGGCTTGATGGTCAGCTCGACCATCTGCCGTTGGTCGTCGACGCGGCTGGCGATGATTTCGCCGCTGTAGAGGGCGTCGCTACCCAGCACACGCATCTCGACCGCTCGCACGCGCTCGATCTTGTCCATGCGGTCGAAGGGGACGCTGGCCTTGACGTTCAGCGGCTGATCCTGCGGCAGCAGATGCACCAGTTGCTCCTGCTTGTAGGCGAAGCCGTCCATGCGCGGGCGGGGGAAGTACAGGCTGCAGTCGCAGGGACTGGCGATCACCGTCTCGACGGTCACGCGGCCGAGCAGGGCGGCTGCATCCTGCTCGGAAAGGCTGGCCAGGGCGGCGATGTCGGTCGGGCTGGTCAGGCTGCTGGCCAGTTGCGTGGACACGCTGGCCAGCGGTTGGCCGGTGCTCACGCTGGTCTGCTCGGGGCCGATCAGGTACTTGAGGTTGCCGTTCTCCGGCATGCTCACCACGTAGGCGTTGGCGCTGACCACCGCCTGTGCGGCCGGCATCTGGAAGAACAGCAGGTAGCTCTTGTAGAGGATCAGGCTCAGTGCCGCCAGGCCGGCGCCGAGAAATAGCATCGAACCCAGCGCTGCCTTCAGGCGTTCCGTGGGCGTGCGCGAACTGGCCTGTTTGGTCTTGCGCTCCTTGATGTAGTTCTCGCGCTGCATCACGTTGAACAGGCCGTTGATGTCGGCGATGTCGCCGGACATGTAGGCCGAGATGATGTAGCGCAGGATGTCGCGCTTCTGCCGATCCAGTTCGACGAACTCGGCGCCCACTTCATGGCCGCGCTGGGAGACGATCTTCAGCTTGGTGTCGATGTTCAGGTCGACCCTGTTCAGCTTCAGCTTGATCGAGCCCTGGAAGAGGCTGCCGAGCTTCAGCGGCTGCTCGTGGGACAGACCGATGCCGCCCAGGGAGATGTCCAGGATCTCGCATTCCACGCCGTTCAGGCCGTGCCCTTGCAGGCTGATGCGGGCGGGAATCTTGGCGCGGACGAACTGGCGCTCATCGATTGCTTCGTGAACAACATTTGCAGGTAAGACAGTGGTGCTACTCATAGCATTCGCGCCTTTACTTAAGGTTGCGTGAGTTCTAGCAGGACCGAAATGACCCCGAAGAAGATGGCAATGGAGGACAACAACATCGTCTTCGACGTCCATCGATTAAGGGCCGCATCGAAACTGACGCTGCCATTGCTGAGCGTGGTCTTTTGCCGGGTCCAGCTCTGCTGGTCCATGTGGAACATGGTGTAAACCTTCATCACCGAGCCGACGATCTGGTTGTAATACAGAACGAAGGGGTACATCGGATGCACCGGGTGCTTGGCGAAGAAGAACAACAGCGTTACCAGGGTGCGCGACAACAGCACCCAGAACAGGTACAGCAACAGGTACTGGATGCCGAACAGCAGGCCGGCCACCACCGAGGCGCTCAATCCCATCAGGCAGGTCCACATGGACACGCGCTGGTCGTACAGCACGTACATGGTGAACAGGCCCAGACGGTCGAGGCCCAGCAGTCGGGTAGCGCGGAAGTTCTGCCGCAGCGAGTTGCCATACCAGCGGTACATCAGTTGCCGGGTCGCGCGCAGGAAGCTGTTGTCGGGTGGATGCTCCACCGTCAGGGTGTGGCTGTCGGGCACGTAGAAGGTGTCCCAGCCGGCGCGCATCAGGCTGAACCAGGAGGACTTGTCGTCGCCAGTGAGGAACTGGAAGCGCCCCAGCCGCCAGTGATCGAGGAAGTCGGCTTCCACGTCCTTGATGAATTCCGGGTTGGTCATCACGCTGGCGCGGAAGAACGACAGGCGCCCGGTCATGGTCAGCACGCGTTTGCTCAGTGCCATCGAGCACATGTTGATGTGCCGCTGGACGAAGCGCATGGTGTGCCACTCCTGCATCAGCCGGCTGCCTTCCACCTCGCAGAACTCGTTGGTGGTGATGCCGCCGACGCTGGGCAGATAGGCGAACATGCTGACGGCGCGCTCGACGCAGCCGGGCAGCATCATGGTGTCGCCATCGACCACACCGACCACGGCGTTCTCCAGCGGCATCTGCCGGGACAGCGCGCGGAAGGCATGCGCCAGGCCGTCGCGTTTGCCGGTGCCGCGGGCGCGTATGATGATCAGCTTGATGTCGTCGCGGTCGCGGACTTCCTGACGCATGATGTCCTTGATGAAGTTCTCGTCGCCTTTCTCCACGATCGAGGCGATGACGGTGCAGGGCACCGGCATCCGCTGCACTTCCTGAAACACCGACTGGTACACCTTGAAGGTGGTGTGGGTCGGGATGCGGAAGCTGGTCACCACCATGAACATGTGTTCGGGCAGTGCCGCGGCCCCCATGCGTTCGACGGCCTTGCGCATCCGTGGGAAGCGCCAGTGCAGGAAGTACATGCCGCGCAGATAGTGAGTGGCGGCGTTGCCATAACGCCACATGCCCAGCGCGCCGATCAGAAAAATGAATTTCTGATGCGACGGGTCGAGGTAGCTCGGGTCGACCATTTCCGAGGCAAGTGCGAGCAAGGCGATCAGGCATAGCCAACCGCACAGCTTGCCGAAACCGGATGAGGTGTCGACCCCATTGAATAACCTAGGCATGTGACGTGCTTCCTCCAGTGAAGCCGTGTACGAGCGTCAGGCGCGGTGACGCCGAAAGTCGCTAGCTGATCGTGGCGTCGGTGCGGCCGTAGACATCCTCGAAGCGCTCGATGTCGTCCTCGCCCAGGTAGCTGCCGGACTGGACCTCGATGATCTCCAGGGGAATCTTGCCGGGGTTGGCCAGGCGGTGAACGGCGGCGATGGGGATGTAGGTCGACTGGTTCTCCCAGAGCAGGAAGGTCTTGTCGTCACAGGTCACCCGCGCGGTGCCGGAGACCACGATCCAGTGCTCAGCACGATGGTGATGCTTTTGCAGCGACAGGCTGGCGCCTGGCTTGACCACGATGCGTTTGACCTGAAAGCGGTTGCCACTGTCGATGGAGTCGTAGCTGCCCCACGGGCGATAGACCTGGCAATGGTTCTGCGCCTCGGGGCGCCCGTCGCTGGTGAGGGTATTGACCAGTTGCTTGACGTCCTGCACGCGATCCTTGTGGGCGACCATCACGGCGTCCTTGGTCTCCACCACCACCACGTCCTTCAGGCCGACCAAGGTCACCAGCTTGCTCTGGCTGTGAGCCAGGCAGTCCTGGCTGTCGTGGATCACCACGTCGCCAGAGCGGCTGTTGCCCTGGTCGTCCTTGTCCTGGACGTCCCACAGTGCGGACCAGGAACCGACATCGTTCCAGCCTGCCGCGAGCGGTACCACGCAGGCACGATCGGTCTTTTCCATCACCGCGTAGTCGATGGAGTTGTCCGGGCAGCACTCGAAGGCGCTGGGGTCGATACGGATGAACTGCAGGTCGCTCTTGCTGCGGCTGAGCGCCAGTTGGCAGGTGTCGTAGATGTCCTGATCGTGGCGTTGCAGCTCTTCCAGGTAGCGGCTGCAGCGGAACAGGAACATGCCGCTGTTCCAGACGTAGTCGCCCTGCGCCACGAATTCGCTGGCGGTGGCCAGATCGGGTTTCTCGACGAACTGCTCGACTGACAGAACACCACCAGGCAGCCCGGATCGCTCGCCGGTCCTGATATAGCCGTAACCGGTTTCAGGGCGCTCGGCGGGGATGCCGAACAGCACCATCTCGCCCTGTTCGGCAGCCTTGCGAGCCACGCCGAGTGCGCTGTGGAATACCGGCAAGTCTTCGATCACGTGATCGGCCGGCAGAACCAGGAGCAGCTCGTCACGGCCGGCGGCGAGCAAGTGCATGGCGGCGATGGCCACGGCCGGCGCGGTGTTGCGGCCGAACGGCTCGAGCAGAATGGTCTGCGCCTCGTTGCCGACAGCGGCAAGTTGCTCGCTGACGATGAAACGATGTTCCTCGTTACACACCACGATAGGCTTGCTGATGCCCTCGATGGCCAGGCGGCCGAGCGTCTGCTGAAACAGGGTTTCGCTGCCAGTGAGGGCCAGGAACTGCTTGGGATACAGCTTGCGCGAGAGCGGCCAGAGTCTGGAGCCACTGCCGCCGGACAAAATCAGAGGAATCATGCTGTCACTCCTGTAAACATCGATTCGGATCGTATGGGCAGTGAACGGGCGACACGCCATAACCAACCAAGCGGCACCTGACCGGTGCCGCCTCTGTTCTTGTTAGCTGTCTGCTACCAGCAGATACCTTCCTTGTTGGCTTGGGTGGCATGCGCCATGAACCCCACGAGATCGACGATCTGTTTGTCGTCGCCGACGCTGTTCATGACCTCGGCGAAGCGCTGTTCGCCATTGCCGATGATCAGCACGTCGGATTGCGCGACCACCTCATCGAGCTCCTTGCACAGCAGCGAGGAAACGTGGGGGATCTTCGATTCGATGTATTCCTTGTTCGCACCGAAAACCCGGGCGTACTCGACGTTGCTGTCGTAGATGCGCAGTTCGTAGCCTTTGCCGATCAGCATTTCAGCCAGTTCGACCAGGGGGCTTTCGCGCAGGTCGTCGGTACCGGCCTTGAAGCTCAGGCCCAGCAGGCCGATGCGGCGCTTGTCATAGTGGGTGACGATGTCGAAGGCCTTCTTCACCTGGGCGGCGTTGCTGCGCATCAGCGAGCCGATCAGCGGCGTTTCCACGTCCAGGCTGCCGGCGCGGTAGGAGAGGGCGCGCACATCCTTGGGCAGGCACGAGCCGCCGAAGGCGAAGCCGGGCTTCATGTAGTACTTGGATAGGTTGAGCTTGTGATCCTGGCAGACCACATCCATCACCTCGCGGCCGTCGACGCCGGCGGCCTTGGCGATGTTGCCGATCTCGTTGGCGAAGGTGACCTTGGCCGCGTGCCAGACGTTGCAGGTGTACTTGATCATCTCCGCCACTTCGATGGACTTGCGGATGATCGGGGCGTCCAGCTCGCTGTACAGCTCTTGCAGAAGATCGCCAGACTGTTCGTCCAGTTCTCCGATCACGGTCATGGCCGGGAAGTCGTAATCCTTGATCGCCGTGCTTTCACGCAGGAATTCCGGGTTGGTGGCCACGCCGAAATCGACACCGGCTTTCTTGCCGGACGCTGCTTCGATCAGGGGGATCACCACGTTCTTTACCGTGCCCGGCAGGACCGTACTGCGTACGACCACGGTGTGGCGTTCCTGCTTGTCGCGCAGGGCGGTACCGATCTGCTTGCACACCGATTCCATGTAGCCGAGATCGAGGTCGCCATTGCGCTTGCTCGGCGTGCCCACGGCAATGAAGGACAGTTCGCTGGCCAGCACTGCGGCACCCACATCGGTGGTGCCACGCAGCAGGCCGGAGTTGACGCCGGCTTCGAGCAGTTCGGCGAGGCCGGGTTCGACGATGGGGGACTTGCCTTGATTGATCAGGTCGATCTTGGTTTGCGAGACGTCGACGCCGATGACCTCATGGCCGCGAGCCGACAAGCAACCGGCGCATACGGCGCCTACATAACCCAATCCAAAGATGCTGATTCTCATAGGTCCCTCTCTCATATAAATGAGTTAGCCGGTTTGAATTGGCCAACATCCGTGTTCATTAAGTACGCCACTAAGATTGCGTAATGGTGACTGCAATCGAATAGGGGGTGCTCGAATTGGCGCGGATACTAAGTTGGCTGTTTTGGCATTTCAAGCAAAACCTGAACCAAAAGTTTTGAAATGTTTTTTATTGTCAGTGTTTAATTTTTTTATCAATAAAAACAAATACTTATATTTGCTGTTTTTTTGGGCGCCAAAAAAAAGTTGCAGCTTTTTAGTGTGTTATTTTTATGGCGCCATAAAAACATTATCTTTTGTGCTTAGTTGTATGGCGCTGCAGTAAGGTTCTGCTCGGAAGTTGTGCATGAGTGCGCTGTGCCGTGTTCGACGCTGGGAGCGGGAGTGCTGATTAGCCGTCATGCGAATAGACAGGGGGATTTCGAAGGGCGACAGCTTGCGTTGGAGAGCTGCTCCGCTCTGTGAGTCATGCCACGTAATTGAGGCTTGGCACAGTGCCACTGCCTGAACTACTCTCCGGTCACCGGGCTAACGAAGTGGCCAACAGGCAGGATGCCGACCCCATACACTTCGTTAGCTCGGTGTTCATTGCTTGCGCTGGCCTATGCGAAGCGAGCGGAAAAGACAAAGCCCTCCGAGAGAGGGCTTTGTCGTTTCTGCAAGACGCCTTGCGCGTCTGCTGCCTATTAAGAGCATCCCTGCCGTCTTTCCATTCCCGCCCTAAGCATCGTTGCTGGTTAGCCTAGGCGATATCTGGCGTTTTGCCATGTATTCCAGGGCGGTTAGGCGTCAGCTGGTGCGCTGCACCTGCGCCTTGTCGGGTTTGGCGGCGATCAGGTGTTCCGGCAGGTCGAGCAGGTCGGTGTCGTAGGTCTCCAGCGGTGGCGGGCGGCGCTCGAAGCGGGCACCGAGTACCAGCAGGCAAGGTGTGAGCAGCAGCGTCAGCACGGTGGCGAAGGCCAGGCCGCCGGCGATGGCGCTGGACAGTTGCGTCCACCACTGCGTCGAGGGCGCGCCGAAACCAAGGCTCGGGGTGAGCAGGTCGACGTTGATGCTGAGCACCATGGGCATCAGGCCGAGGATGGTGGTCACTGCAGTGAGCAGCACCGGACGCAGGCGCAGGCTGCCGGTTTCCAGCGCTGCTTCGCGCGGCTCCAGGCCCTGGCGGCGCAACTGGTTGTAGGTGTCGATCAGGATGATGTTGTTGTTCACCACGATGCCGGCCAGGGCGATCAGGCCCATGCCGACCATGACGATGCCGAACGACTGACCATTGATCAGCAAGCCCATCAACACGCCAGCGGTGGACAGGACGATGGCCGATAACACCAGCGCCGCCTGGTAGAGGCTGTTGAACTGGGTCACCAGAATGATCGCCATGAGGAAGATGGCGACGACGAAGGCGGTCATCAGGAAGGTGGCCGCCTCGCGCTGGTCGGCATCCTCGCCGGCGAACTTCACCTTGACCTCGGCCGGTACATCGCCGAGCGCTTCGCGCAATGCCTTGAGGCGTTCGTCCAGGCGCGCACCTTCGGCCAGGTCGGCCTGCAGGGTGATGGTGCGGTCGCCATCGACGCGGCGCAGGGTGCCGACCTTGGGCGCAGGCTGCAGGTCGACGAAGTTGCTCAGCGGTACCTGGCCGGCCGTTGTATTGAGGGTCAGGCGGCCGAGTTGGTCGAGCGAGCGCCAGTTGCCGGGCAGGCGTACGCGGATGTCCACTTCGTCGGTGGCATCTTCGGGACGGTAGGTCGCCAGTTTCAGGCCGTTGGTGATCATCTGCACGGCGTTGCCGACGCTGAGTACGTCCGCGCCGAAGCGCGCAGCGGCCTCGCGGTCGACCTTGATTCGCCATTCGATGCCGGGCAGCGCACGGTCATCTTCGATATCGGCGAAGCCGCCGAGCTTCTGCATTTCCCCGCGGATACGCTCGACCCACTGCTCGCCCAGTGCCGGGTCCAGCGAGCTGATCTGCAGCTTCACCGGCTTGCCGTCGGTGGGACCCTGTTCCTGCTTGCGGAACTCCAGCACCACGCCGGGAATACCGGCGGTGCGCTGGCTCATTTCGGCGAGGATGTCCTTGGCCGGGCGGCGCTGATGCCAGTCGACGAACTGGAACTGCAGGGTGCCGATCACGTCGGCACCGAGTTGGCCGTCCGGCTGCGCCAGGGAGCGCGCATACAGTGCCTTGACCTCGCGCATGCCCAGCACCTGGTTTTCCACTTGTTTGAGCAGGGCGTCTTTCTCCTGCACCGACAGGTCGCCACGTGCACGCAGCCAGATCTGTGCACTTTCCGGTTCGACGTCAGGGAAGAACTCCACGCCATGGTTGAAGCGGCCGTAGCCGACATAGATCAGCGCGATCAGCGCGAGCATGCCGAGCAGGGTCAGGCCGGGGCGCTTGAGCAGCTTTTCCAGCAGGCGGCGATAGGCACTGCCCGCGCGGCTTGCGCTCTGTGCCTGCGGCCGTGCCTGGCCGCCGGTGACGGCGCCGAGCACTGGCAGAAACACCAGGGCCATGGCCAGCGATGCCAGCAGGCAGAGAATCACCGTGGCCGGCAGGTACTTCATGAACTGACCGACCACGCCCGGCCAGAACAGCAGCGGCAGGAACACCACCAGGGTGGTGGCGGTTGAGGCGATCACCGGCCAGGCCATCCGCGTGGCGGCATTGGCCCAGGCCTGACGAGGCGTCTGGCCCTGGTGCAGGTAGCGGTCGGCCAGCTCGGAGACGACGATGGCGCCATCCACCAGCATGCCGGCCACCAGGATCAGGCTGAACAGCACGACGATATTGAGGGTGAAGCCGAGCATCCAGATCAGCAGGATGCCGCTGAGGAAGGCTCCGGGAATGGTCAGGCCGACCAGCAGCGCCGAACGCATGCCCATGCTCGCCACCACCAGGATCAGTACCAGGACGATGGCGGTGAGCACGTTGTTGAGCAGGTCGCCGAGCATGCTCTGCACTTCCTGCGACTGATCCATGATGTAGCTGACTTCAACGCCCGGCGGCAGCAGGGGTTTGGCCTGCTCCATCAATGCCTTGACCTGGTCGATGGTCTCGATGATGTTGGCGCCGCTGCGCTTGGCCACTTCCAGCACGATGGCCGGCTGGCCGTTGATGCGGGCGAAGCCGGTGGGGTCCTTGAAGGTGCGGCGAATGGTGGCGACATCGGCGAAGGTGACCACGCTGTCGCCGACTACCTTGATCGGCATGCGCATCACGTCTTCGAGGTCTTCGATGACACCGGGCACCTTCATGCTCATGCGGCCTGCGCCGGTATCCAGGCTGCCGGCGGCGACCAGGCGGTTGTTGCGGCTGACCAGGTTGAACAGCTCGTTGTAGTCGATGCCGTAGCTGTCGAGCACCTGGGGGTCGACGACGATTTCCAGCAGGTCCTCGCGGTCGCCGCCGATCTCCACCGACAGCACTTCGGCGATACCCTCGATGTTCTCCTTCAGGCGCCGGGCGATGTACACCAGCTCGGTTTCGGCAATCGGCCCGGACAGCCCCACCGACAGCACCGGGAACAGCGCCACGTTGACTTCGGTGACGGTTGGCTCGTCGGCTTCTTCTGGTAGCTTGCTGCGCGCGGTATCGACCTTCTCGCGCACATCGGCCAGCGCCACCTTGGCGTCGAAGCCGGCGTCGAACTCCAGGGTCACCGAGGCGTGCCCTTCGCTGGATACCGAGCGCATTTCCTTGACGCCCTCGAGACTGCGCAGCTCCTGCTCCAGTGGACGCACCAGCAGGCGTTCGCCGTCTTCCGGGCTGATGCCTTCGAGGGTCACCGAAACGTAGATGATGGGAATGACCACGTCCGGGTTGGATTCCTTGGGCATGGCGATGTAGGCCACCAGCCCGCCGCAGAGCAGGAACAGCAGGACCAGGATGGTGGTACGGCTACGGTCGAGTGCGGCAGCGATCAAGGCGTGCATCTCAACTGCCCTCGGCCGCGAGTTGCGTGCGTACCTGCTGACCGGGCTGGACGAAGCCCTGGCCGAGGGTGATCAACGCCACCTTCGGCGGCAGGCCGCTGACCCAGGCGCCCTGGTTGTCGACGCTGATCAGTTGCACTGGGGTGAACTCCACGCGCTGCGCCTCGTTGACCCACTTGACGCCGTGGCGGCCGGTTTCATCCAGGCTGAGCAGGGCAGGGGACAGGCGATGGGCCATGGCTTCGCCGGTCTGGATGTGCAGGGTGGCGCTGGCGCCGGCCAGGCGCAGGCTGTCTGGGTTGTCCACCTTGACCTCGATGCGGAAGCTGCGCGAGCCGGGGTCGGCAGCTGCGGCGATAAAGTGCAGTTCGCCTTGCAGTGTACGGCCATCGAGCAGTTCCACTTTTACCGGTTGGCCCAGTTCCAGCTGGGTGACCTGCTGCTGGGCAATCTGTGCGCTGACCTTGAGGCGGTCGATATCCACCAGGGTCAGCAGACTCTGGCCGGGCTGGACGAAATCGCCCAGCTCGACCATGCGCTGGTCATAGATACCGGCAAATGGCGCCGTGATCCTGGTGTTGCGCTGCTGCAGGCGGGCGCTGTCGAGTTCGGCGCGAGCCTTGGCCAGTTCGCTTTCCAGGCGCATCAGCTCGTTGGCCGAAACCAGGCTGCGTTCGCGCAGGCGCTTGGCGGCGGTGACGTCGCTCTGACGCTGGCGCACATCGGCTTCGCTGCGCGCGACCTGGGCCGGGCGGTCGTCTGGCGAAATGCTCAGCAGCAATTGATCGGCCGCGACGCGGCTGCCCTTGTCCTGATCCAGGTTCTGCACGCTGCCGCTGACCTGGGCGCGCAGTTCCACTCGGCGCCAGGCTTCGATCTGCCCTTGCACCACATGCTCGCGCTGCATGGGTTGCGCTTGCAGCCATTGAATTTCGACGCGCGCCAGATCGTTGCTGGTGGCGGGTTGGTCGGGCTCGACATCGTCGCGCGCGACGAAACGCTCGCCGCTGAACAGCCAGGCCAGCAGCAGAACTGCGATGACGATGGCGATGATCCAGGGACGCTTGCTGAGTTGGGCGAACATGTGGGTTTACTCGCTGAGTGCAGGCGCTGCGTGCAGCGCGGCGGCCTGGCCTTGCAGGCCGGCAATGATGAAATCGGTGACGCGCTGGAAATAGGCCTCCAGTTCGATGGGTTCGGCCCAGTGGGCGAAGCCGCCGGAGGCGATGCGTGCCATCACGCCATTGACGCAAGCCTCCACGCCCCACAGCAGGTGCTGGCAATCCGTGGGGGAGAGTTTCAGTTCGCCGAAGCTGCCCTGCAGCAGTTGGTTGAACAGGGCCATGTACTGACCTTCGAGTTCGAGGAACTGCTCACGGTAGGGCGCGTCCAGGCGTTCCTGGAAGGCGGGGCGGTCGCACAGCAGGCAGAGTTGGGCTTGCAGTGGGTCGGCCAGCAGTTGTTCGAAGGCGCGACGAATCACACGGCGCATGGCCTCGCGAGGCGGAGCCCGGTTCGCGGTCTCATGCAGTTCGCTCAGGTGCTGGCGCGAGCAGTCCAGCACCAGGCGCGCGTAGAGCGCCTCCTTGCTGGAAAAGTGCTTGTACACCGTGCCCTTGCCAATGCCGGCGTGACGGGCCACCTCGGCGATGGTGACGCGATCCCAGGATTGCTCCTGAAACAGTTGGCGAGCGGATTGCAGCAGGGCATTTTCCCGCTGCTGGAAAAGTTGATCCTGGTAGCGCATGACGGTTCCGGGTTTCGTGACCGGTGGTCATGCTATGACTGTTGGTCACGCTGCGGCAATGCGGGAGTTGTAACAAGGCAATTGGTGTGGGTGTGAGTTCGCCGTGGCGTTGGCGATTGGAGATATGGTCGTAGGGTGCGCCGTGCGCACCAGGGCCGGCGGTGGTGGATTGTTGGGGCGCACGGCGCACCCTGCGTGCGGCCGTCAGCGTGCCACGCTGACGCCTTCGAGGCTGGCGAAGGAGGTGTCCTTGGCGGTGAGCAGGAAGTCACGCATGAAAGGCGCGTCGAGCATGTCGGTGCGGATCGCCGCGTAGAGCGTGGCGAACAGCCCTTTTTCGCCCAGGCGCTTGGCGCTGACGTAACCGCGCGAGCTGTACTCGTGCAGTGCCCAGTTGGGCAGGCCGCATACGCCACGACCGCTGGCCACCAGTTGCATCATCATCACCGTCAACTCGGAGGTGCGCACCTGGGCTGGCTCGATATCGTTGGGTTCGAGAAAGCGCGTGAAGATGTCCAGGCGATCGCGTTCCACCGGGTAGGTGATCAGGGTTTCCGTGGCCAGATCCTGTGGCTGGATGCAGGCCTTGTGCGCCAGACGGTGCTGGTTGGCCACGGCGAGCATGGCCTCGTAGGTGAACAGTGGCACATAGGTGATACCGGCCAGCTCGATGGGGTCTGACGTCACCACCAGGTCCAGGTCGCCTCGGGCCAGGGCGGGCAGCGGGGCGAAGGAGAAGCCCGAGGCCAGGTCCAGCTCCACTTCCGGCCAGGCATCGCGGAACTGATCGATGGTCGGCATCAGCCACTGGAAGCAGCTGTGGCATTCGATGGCCATGTGCAGGCGACCGGCCGTGCCACCGGCCAGGCGCGCCAGATCGCGTTCGGCGCCGCGCAGCAGGGGCAGGGTGGCATCGGCCAGTTGCAGCAGGCGCAGGCCGGCGCTGGTGAAGCGCACCGGCTTGGTCTTGCGCACGAACAGCTGCAGGCCGAGGCGTTCTTCCAGTTCCTTGAACTGGTGCGACAGCGCCGACTGGGTCAGGTGCAGGCGCTCGGCGGCCTCCACCAGGCTGTCGGTTTCGCGCAGGGCGTGCAGGGTTTTCAGGTGGCGTAGCTCGAGCATGGCGGGTCTCTGCGAGGAATTCATTCATCCAATGCCGTGGCCGGATGAAAATCGTTCATACAGCCTACATGAGTAAATCTATAGATCAAGGCGAAAATCTTGAGTTTGTCTCACTCGGCATCGATGCCGAGAATGGCGCCATCTCGATTGATTCTGGAGTTTCACGACATGGCCCTGTCCCATTCCCTCGGTTTCCCGCGTATTGGTCGCGACCGCGAACTGAAAAAAGCCCTCGAAGCCCACTGGAAAGGTGAGTTGGACGAAGCCGGCCTGCGCACCGTTGGCCAGCGCCTGCGCGCCGAACACTGGCAACTGCAGAAGGATGCGGGCATCGACCTGCTGCCGGTGGGCGACTTCGCCTGGTACGACCAGGTGCTCGCTCATTCCCTGGCCTTCGGTGTGATTCCCGAGCGTTTTCGCCCGGCCGATGGCAAGCCGACGCTGGATACCCTGTTCGCCATGGCCCGTGGGGCCGTTGCAAGCAAGAGCGGTGGCACTTGTTGCGGAGGTGCCCACGCCCAGGAAATGACCAAGTGGTTCGATACCAACTACCACTACCTGGTGCCGGAATTCAGCGCGGACCAGCAGTTCGCCCTGAGCTGGGAGCAGTTGTTCGAGGAGGTGGATGAAGCGCATGCCCTCGGGCACAGCGTCAAGCCCGTGCTGATCGGTCCGCTGACTTATCTATGGCTGGGCAAGGCCAAGGGGGGCGACTTTGACAAGCTTGAGTTGCTTGAAAGCCTGCTGCCGGTCTATGGCGAGATCTTCCAGCGCCTGGCTGCGCAGGGCGTTGAGTGGGTGCAGATCGACGAGCCGATTCTGGTGCTCGATCTCCCGCAGGAGTGGAAGAACGCCTTCGAGCGCGCCTACAACCTGATCCAGCGCGAACCCTGCAAGAAGCTGATCGCCACCTATTTCGGCGGCCTGGAAGATAACTTGGGCCTGGCCGCCAACCTGCCGGTCGATGGTCTGCATATCGATCTGGTGCGTGCGCCGGAGCAGTACCCGACCATCCTCGACCGCTTGCCCGCCTATAAAGTGTTGTCGCTGGGTGTGGTCAACGGGCGCAACGTCTGGCGTTGCGATCTGCAGAAGGTGCTCGAGGTGCTGCGTCACGCTCACGAACGCCTGGGCGAACGGCTGTGGGTGGCGCCATCCTGTTCGCTGCTGCACAGCCCGGTGGATCTGGCCCGTGAGGACAAACTCGATGCCGAGCTGAAAGGCTGGCTGGCCTTCGCCGTGCAGAAATGCCAGGAGGTCGCGTTGCTCGGTAAGGCCCTGGAGGCGCCGGAAGATGCCTCTGTGCAAGCCGCCTTGCAAGCGAGCCGCGCAGTGCAGGCCGCTCGTGCAGCTTCAAAACGTATTCACAAGCCCGAGGTGCAGGCGCGCCTGGCAGCGACCCGTCCGCGTCATGCCCAGCGCCAGTCGCCATTCGCCGAGCGCATCGAGCAGCAGCGTGAGTGCCTGCAACTGCCGTTGCTGCCGACCACCACAATCGGCTCATTCCCGCAGACCTCGGCGATTCGCTTGGCGCGGCAATCGTTCAGGCAGGGCAAGCTTAGCGCTGCCGAGTACACCGAGGCCATGCACAGCGAAATTCGCCATGCGGTGCAGGTGCAGGAGCGCCTGGGCCTGGACGTGCTGGTGCATGGCGAGGCCGAGCGCAACGACATGGTCGAGTACTTCGCCGAGCAACTCGACGGCTACGCCTTCACCCGCTTCGGCTGGGTGCAGAGCTATGGTTCGCGCTGCGTCAAACCGGCGGTGATCGTCGGTGACCTGAGTCGGCCCAAGGCCATGACCGTGGAGTGGATCACCTACGCGCAGGGCCTGACCGACAAGGTGATGAAGGGCATGCTGACCGGCCCGGTGACCATGCTGATGTGGTCGTTTCCGCGCGAGGATGTTTCCCGTGAAGTGCAGGCCAGGCAACTGGCGCTGGCGATTCGTGACGAGGTGGTAGACCTGGAAGCGGCCGGCATCAAGATCATCCAGATCGACGAAGCCGCGTTCCGCGAAGGGCTGCCGCTGCGCCAGGCCGCCTGGCAGCATTACCTGAACTGGGCCACCGAGGCCTTCCGCCTGACCGCCAGCGGCGTGCGTGACGAAACGCAGATCCACACCCACATGTGCTACAGCGAGTTCAACGATGTGATCGAGTCCATCGCTGCTATGGATGCCGACGTGATCACCATCGAAACCTCGCGTTCGGACATGGAGTTGCTGGAGGCCTTCGAGAAATTCGCCTACCCGAACGAAATCGGCCCGGGCGTCTACGACATCCACTCGCCGCGCGTGCCCGACAGCGCCGAGATGGCCGGGCTGTTGCGCAAGGCGGCACGGCGTATCCCGCTCGAACGGCTGTGGATCAACCCCGATTGCGGCCTGAAAACCCGTGCCTGGCCGGAAACCGAGGCCGCGCTGGTGAACATGGTGGCCGCAGCCAGGCAGTTGCGCGCCGAGCTGGCCTGATTCCCGCCAGTCGCGGTTGAACCCCCTCCCACGGTTAAGTAGGAGGGGCGTTCGCGACGCTCTGGGCTGGGCTTCTGGTCACCTGCAAAGCAACCGTTCGTCCTCCTTCATCAAACTGTCATGCATGTGTGGCAGCGCCATCGAACGACTTTCATCAGACTCGCGTTCCAATGGGGTTCTGCGTTTCTGGTGTTTCCATGCGTGCATTAATTTTCCTGGCCGCGTTGCTTTGTGGCCTGCCGTCTTTTGCGGCCAATCGTTGCGACCTGTCCGAGCCGACCCGTTATGCGGATGTCGGTGAAGTGCGCCTGGCTTATCAAAGCATCGGCAGCGAGCGCGATCCGGCTCTGCTGCTGGTGATGGGGCTGGGCGGACAGTTGATCCACTGGCCTGACGAGGTGGTCGAGCGCCTGTGTCAGCAGGGTTTTCGCGTCGTGCGCTTCGACAATCGTGACGTGGGGCTGAGCACCTGGCGGCGGCCGGCGCCGAGCATCAACCTGCCTTACGAGGTGCTGCGCTATCGCCTGGGCCTGTCGCTCGGTGCGCCTTATCACCTGCGCGACATGGCTGGCGATGCCCTGGGCTTGATGGATCGCCTGGGCGTCGACAACTTCCATGTGCTGGGCGCGAGCATGGGCGGCATGATCGCCCAGCACCTGGCCGATCTGGCGCCGCAGCGCGTTCTCAGTCTGACGCTGGTGATGACCAGTTCGAGTGCTCAGGGATTGCCTGCACCCAGCGATGCGCTGGTGTCGCTGCTGGCGAGGCGTGAGGCGGGGAGTCGCGAAGCGGCGTTGCAGCAGCAGGCCGACTTGCTCGCGGCCCTGGGCAGCCCTTCGGTGCATGATGACCGTGCCTTGCTCCTGCATCAGGCCGAGCAGGCTTATGACCGCGCCTTCAATCCCGAAGGCGTACAGCGTCAGTTGCTGGCGATTCTTGCCGAGTCGAGTCGGGTCGAGCTACTCAATCGTCTGACAGTGCCGACGCTGGTGGTGCACGGTACGGCCGATCCGTTACTGCCGGTGATGCATGGCGTGCACGTGGCGGCGCACATCAAGGGCGCGGAGCTCAAGTTGATTCCGGGCCTGGCGCATCGCTTTCAGGATGCCTTCAAGGAACCTTTGCTGGCCGCGGTGTTGCCGCATCTCGCAGCGCATCGGGGGGATTTGGGCCTGGCGCATCTGTAAGGGGCGAGCGCTCAGAGCTCCTGATTGTGCTTGATCGCTTCGCGGCGTTGCAGATGGTCGATGTGCTCGCTGCTGTGGCGTAGCAGCTTGTCGGCCATGGTCATGCGTTCGATATAGCGCGTGATGCTCTGCTCAGCGTCATGGCGGGAGATAAAGGGGCCTTCCAGTGTGCCTTCGCGAGTGGCGAAGAAGTATTGGCCATTGACGGCGCTCAGACGTGAACTGCGGTAGTGCGTGCCCGGTTGAGGGTCGATATCGCGTTGGCCGAACATGGTGAGAGCTCCATCTGCAGGTTCTGGATAATCTGAGTCTACTGTGGCCAATGCGGCGTGCTTGGCAAAACGACAGATGGTAGATTTTGGCAGCCTGTTAGCGTCTTTTAGCGGATTTTATGGATTATTGACGCCGGTCGGCTGGCGTTCTGCGGATGCTGAGCAGTACAGTTTCGCTCGGCAACCGGGCTGAACTGTTGCTGTGTAGGTGTGTATGCCTCTCCTAGAATGCTCTGCTGCGGTCGACATGCTCTGTTGGCCGCCTGCCAGAGGTTGCCATGCACATTTCTTCCGGCCGTTGGATGTACGGCCTGCTGCTCGCCCTGATCACTTCCGTGCTCTGGGGCATCCTGCCCATCAAGTTGAAAGAAGTTCTGCAGGTGATGGACCCGGTGACGGTCACCTGGTATCGCCTAGCCGTGGCCGGTTCCCTGCTATTTGCCTATCTCGCTGCGAGTCGCCGGTTACCGCGTTTTCGGCCGCTGGGACGCAAGGGTGGTTGGCTGCTGGCACTGGCCATTGGCGGGCTGACGGCCAACTACGTGCTGTATCTGGTCGGGCTCAACCTGCTTAGCCCCGGGACCACGCAACTGGTGATCCAGGTGGCGCCGATCCTGCTGCTGATCAGTAGCCTGTTCGTCTTTCGCGAACGCTTCAGCCTGGGGCAGGCGATTGGCCTGATGGTGATGCTGCTGGGCTTCGGCCTGTTCTTCAATCAGCGCCTGGGTGAGCTGCTGACCTCACTGACCGCCTATACCACCGGCGTGCTGACCGTGCTGGCGGCTGCCTTCGTCTGGACCTTCTACGGCCTGGCGCAGAAGCAACTGCTGACCAAGTGGAATTCGGTGCAGGTGATGATGGTCATCTACCTGTCGTGCGCGCTGCTGCTGACGCCTTGGGCGCAGCCAATGCAGGCACTGGAGTTGAGCCCGCTGCAGGGCTGGCTTCTGCTGGCTTGCTGCCTGAACACACTGGTCGCCTATGGCGCCTTTGCCGAGGCACTGGCGCATTGGGAGGCTTCGCGGGTCAGCGCGACCCTCGCGCTGACGCCGCTGGTGACCTTCGTCTCCGTGGCCCTGGCCTCGACCTGGTGGCCGGACCACGTGCTGCCCGAGCAGGTCAACTGGATCGCCTACGCAGGCGCCGTGGTGGTGGTGCTGGGCTCGGCGCTCACCGCGCTCGGCCCATCGCTGATGGCCGCAATGCGGGCGCGCAAGGGCAGGCGCTTGGCCTGATGCCGATCAGATAAGACGTAATGTTTGGCACGGATGGCCTTTGCAGGGTGTGCCATGCGCACCCATGAAGGCAGCACCGGTATTTCGGTGCGCACGGCATACCCTACGCATGTGTTTCCTGCAGGGCGGGGTTCAATCCAGCGGCAGCTCGGTGGTGCGTTTGACCTCGCTCATGGCGATGTGCGAGTGCGCTTCGTGCACGTGCGGGCGTTGCAGCAGGTGGTCGCGCAGGAAGCGCTCGTAATCGGCGATGTCCTTGGCCACGACCTTGAGCAGGTAGTCCGAACCGCCGGCCATGCTGTAGCACTCCAGTACCTGCGGGTAGCCGACCACGGCCTGCTCGAACTCATCCAGATTGCCGCGACCGTGGGCCGACAGCTTGATGTCGACGAACACCGTGATGCCGAACCCCAGGCGCTTGTGATTGAGCAGGGCGACCTTGCGTTCGATCAGTCCCTCTTCCTGCATGCGATGAATGCGTCGCCAGCAGGGCGATTGCGACAGCTCGACTTTCTCGGCGACCTCGGCGGCAGAGAGGTCGGCATCGTGCTGCAGCAGGCGGAGAATCCGGCGGTCGATGGGGCTGAGCTTGTCCTGCATGATTGTTTCCAATTTATTGTGATTGTTGGAAGGATCATGCGAAGTATCGCCTTCGCTACTCGAAAATAGAAAGAAAAAAGCGGAACCCTCCGGTCATGATTTAGGCAAATTCACAGCAGCGATCCTGCCGTGGAAACCAACGGAGCGTGTTTACCGTCGCGCTCCTCGTGCTCGCCATAAAAATAAAAGGAGCGCTCCATGTCACTGGCCGAAATCCGCCTGGATGACAAATATCGTCTCGCTACTGGTCACCTCTACCTGACCGGCACTCAGGCGCTCACCCGCCTGCCCATGCTGCAGAAGCAGCGTGACGCCGCCTTCGGACTCAATACCGCCTGCTTCATTTCCGGCTATCGCGGCTCGCCCCTGGGTGGCCTGGACAAGAGCCTGTGGGACGCGCGCGAGTACCTCAAGGAAAACCACATCCACTTCCAGCCCGGCGTCAACGAAGAGCTGGGTGCGACGGCGGTATGGGGTAGCCAGCAGGCCAACCTGTTCCCTGGTGCGCGCTACGACGGCGTGTTCGCCATGTGGTACGGCAAGGGGCCGGGCGTCGATCGCAGTGGCGACGTGTTCAAGCACGGCAACTCGGCCGGTGTCTCCAAACACGGTGGTGTGCTGCTGCTGGCCGGTGACGACCACGGCTGCAAGTCCTCGACCATCGCCCACCAGAGCGAGCATGCGTTCATCGCCGCGTCGATCCCGGTGCTCAATCCTGCCAACGTCCAGGAAGTGCTGGACTACGGCATCATCGGCTGGGAGCTGTCGCGCTACAGCGGCTGCTGGGTGGCGCTGAAGACCATCGCCGAGAACGTCGATTCCTCGGCCGTGGTGGACGTCGACCCGCTGCGTATCCAGGTGAAGATTCCCGAGGATTTCCAGCTGCCGGAAGACGGCGTACACATCCGTTGGCCCGATCCGCCCCTGGCGCAGGAAAAGCGCCTCAACGTCTACAAGATCTACGCTGCGCGCGCCTTCGCCCTGGCCAACAACCTCAACCAGGTCAAGCTCGATTCGCCCAACCCGCGCCTCGGCATCATCACCACCGGCAAGTCCTATCTCGATGTACGCCAGGCCCTGGATGACCTCGGCCTGGACGAGGCGCTGTGCGCCAAGGTTGGCCTGCGCGTGCTCAAGGTCGGCATGAGCTGGCCGCTGGAGCCGGTGTCGGTGCACCAGTTCGCCGAAGGCCTGGACGAAATTCTGGTAGTGGAAGAAAAACGCAGCATCATCGAAGACCAGCTCACTGGTCAGCTCTACAACTGGCCGGTGGGCAAGCGCCCGCGCGTGGTCGGCGAGTTCGACGAGCAGGGCAATTCGTTGCTGCCGAACCTGGGCGAGCTGACGCCGGCGATGATCGCCCGGGTGATCGCCAAGCGCCTGGCGCCGATCTACAGCAGCCCGACCATCGAAGAGCGCCTGGCCTTTCTCGATGCCAAGGAAAAGGCCCTGGCCGCGCCCAAGCACAAGACCGTGCGCACCCCGCATTTCTGCTCCGGCTGCCCGCACAACAGCTCGACCAAGGTGCCGGAAGGCAGTCGCGCCCTCGGCGGCATCGGCTGCCACTACATGACCCAGTGGATGGACCGCAGCACTGACACCTTCACCCAGATGGGCGGCGAGGGCGCGACCTGGATCGGCCAGGCGCCGTTCACCGACACGCCGCACGTGTTCCAGAACCTGGGCGATGGCACCTACTTCCACTCCGGCCACCTGGCCCTGCGTGCAGCCGTGGCCGCCGGGGTCAACATCACCTACAAGATTCTCTACAACGACGCGGTGGCCATGACTGGCGGCCAGCCCATCGACGGCGAACTGCGCATCGACCAGCTCAGCCAGCAGGTGCATGCCGAGGGCGTCAAGCGCATCGCCCTGGTCAGCGACGAGCCGGACAAGTACCCGACCCGCGCCACCTTCGCACCCGGTGTGACCTTCCATCACCGTCGCGAGCTGGACGCCGTGCAGCGCGAGTTGCGCGAGGTCAAAGGCTGCTCGGTGATCCTCTACGACCAGACCTGCGCCACCGAGAAGCGCCGTCGGCGCAAGCGCGGCAAGCTGGTCGATCCGGCCAAGCGCGCCTTCATCAACCCGGCGGTGTGCGAGGGTTGTGGTGATTGCAGCGTCAAATCCAACTGCCTGTCGGTGCTGCCGCTGGAAACCGAACTGGGGCGCAAACGCGAGATCGACCAGAGTGCCTGCAACAAGGACTTCAGCTGCCTGGAGGGCTTCTGCCCGAGCTTCGTCACCGTCCACGGCGGCAGCCTGCGCAAGCCTGAGGCCGTTGGCCTGAGCGCGCTGTTCATCGCCTTGCCGGAGCCGAAGCAACCGGCCCTGAATCGCCCCTGGAACATCCTCCTGCCCGGCGTTGGCGGTAGCGGTGTAACCACCGTCGGTGCGCTGCTGGGCATGGCCGCGCATATCGAAGGCAAGGGCTGCACCGTGCTCGACCAGGCCGGCCTGGCGCAGAAGTTCGGCCCGGTGATCACCCATATCCGCATCGCCGCGCAGCAGAGCGACATCTACGCCGTGCGTATTGCCGCCGGGGAGACCGACCTGCTGCTGGGCTGCGACCTGGTGGTGTCGTCCAGCGAAGAGTCACTGGCCAAGCTCAACGACAAGATCGCCCATGCGGTGATCAACAGCCATGAAGCGGCTACTGCCGAGTTCACCCGCAACCCGGACGCCCAGGTGCCCGGCGCGGCCATGCGCGAGGCGATCAGTGAGGCGGTGGGCGAGGGCAAGACCCGTTTCGTCGATGCCACTCGCCTGGCCACTCGTTTGCTTGGTGACAGCATCGCCACCAACCTGTTCATGCTCGGCTACGCCTACCAGCAGGGCCTGGTGCCGGTATCGGCCGAAGCGATCAACAAGGCCATCGAGCTCAACGGTGTGGCGGTTCAGCTCAATCAGCAGGCCTTCCTCTGGGGCCGTCGTGCCGCGCATGACCTGGCTGCGGTGGAAAAACTCGCCGCGCCCAAGGTCGTCGAAGCACCGCATTGCAGCACCCTGGAGGAAATCGTCGCCGACCGCGTGCAGCGTCTGACCGCCTACCAGAGCGCAGCCTATGCCGAGCGCTACCGTGAGCTGGTCGAGCGCGTACGCAAGGCCGACAGCGATGCGCAGCAGCGCCTGAGCAAGGCCGTGGCGCGTTACTACTTCAAACTGCTGGCCTACAAGGACGAGTACGAAGTGGCGCGTCTGTACAGCGATGCCACCTTCCGCAAGCAGCTCGAAGCCCAGTTCGAAGGCGACTACCAGTTGCAGTTCCATCTGGCGCCGAGCTGGCTGAGCAAGCCCGATGCGGTCACCGGCCAGCCGCGCAAGCGCAGCTTCGGCCCGTGGATGCTCAAGGCGTTCGGCGTGCTGGCGCGCTTCAAGTTCCTGCGTGGCAGCGCCCTCGATCCGTTCGGCCACAGTGCCGAACGTCGCCTGGAGCGCGAGTTGATCGAGGAGTACGAAGCCAACGTGGCCTACCTGCTCGCCGAGCTCAATACCGGCAACTACCGCATGGCGGTGGCGCTGGCCGAGATTCCCGAGCAGATCCGCGGCTACGGTCACGTCAAGGAAGCGGCGCTGGCCAAGGCGCGCGAGCAGGCGACGCAGCTCAAGGCGCGCCTGACCGTCAGTGAGATCGCCGCCGTGCAGCTGTTCGAACCGGCTGCCTGAACCTCAACCGATCCCCTTTGCCACCCTCTCCCGTGCGGGAGAGGGGCGGCTTTTTACGACCCGATAACCGAGGTAACCCGATGTCCGTCTTCACTCACGTCGACTTCGATCAGCACGAGCAGGTGGTCTATGGCCACGACAAGGCCAGCGGCCTGAAAGCCATCATCGCCATTCACGACAGCACCCTTGGCCCGGCGCTGGGCGGTTGCCGCATGTGGAACTACAGCAGTGACGAGGAGGCGCTGCGCGACGTGCTGCGCCTGTCGCGCGGCATGACCTACAAATCGGCCCTGGCGCGTTTGCCGCTGGGTGGCGGCAAGGCGGTGATCATCGGCAACCCGCACACCGGCAAGAGCGAGGCGCTGTTCCAGGCCATGGGCGATTTCGTCGACAGCCTGGGCGGGCGCTATGTCACCGCGGCAGACTCGGGCACCGGCGTGGCCGAGATGCGCATCATGGCCGAGCGCACCCGCCACGTGGCTGGCGCCGGGCAGCGCGAGGCATTCGGCGGTGGCAGCCGTGACGGCGATCCGTCGCCCTCGACCGCCTATGGTGTATTCATCGGCATCCAGGCTGCTGTGGCGCATCGCCTTGGCCGCCAGGATCTTACGGGCGTTCGCGTGGCGATCCAGGGCGTGGGGCAGGTCGGTTTCGGCCTGGCCAAACTGCTCAAGGAGGCCGGCGCGCAGCTGTGGGTGACGGACATCGTCGAGAGCAACGTGCAGCGCGCCGTCAGCCAGCTTGGCGCCACTGCGGTCGGCCAGCATGAGATCTACCGTCTCGATGTGGACGTGTTCGCACCGTGCGCGCTGGGCGCGATCATCAACCTGCAGACGCTGGAAGCCCTGCGCGCGCCGATCATCGCCGGTGCGGCCAACAACCAGCTGGCCGACGCCAGCCTGGCCGAGCTGCTGCGTCGCCGCGAGTGCCTGTACGCGCCGGATTACGCGATCAATGCCGGTGGCATCATCGATGTCTGCTACGAACGCACCGGTGGCAGCGCTGCGCAGCTCAAGGCGCATATCGAAGGCATCGGCCCGACGCTGACGGAAATCTTCCAGCGCTCCGAACGCGAAGGCGCGACCACCACCGCGATTGCCGACCGCATGGCATTGGAGCGTTTGCGCGGTGGCCTGCAGCCAATGCGTGCGGCAACCGCATCCAAGGCTGTGGCTCAGGGCTGGCAGCGTTAGGCAGCGAGCGGCGCGCGACATGACAAATGCGCGCGCCGCCGCTAAGATGCGGCCCGGCCGTAGCCAATACGGCCCTGTCCCCTTAGTTCAACGGATAGAATAAGCCCCTCCTAAGGGCTAGATGCTGGTTCGATTCCAGCAGGGGACGCCATCTTCGTTTCTCTCCCTCGCGTTCAGCGAACGCTCGTCGCAACGCGCCGTTCTATACGTACTCCTCGATCACCTGCAGCCATGTTGGTCATCCGCTGATGCCACTGCGGCGTGATGCCGTGCGGCCATTTCAATTGTCGGCAGAGGATCGCCATATCAAGGCGTCTCGCCATTATTGCAATGAGAAGTGTTTGCATTCAGGATTGGCGCTCCTTGCCAAGAGCGTGACCTCACATGGAATGTTCTCAACAGTCATTGCCGGCCTCGGGCCGGAGAGGTTTTCGACCATCCTTTGCCGCGAATGCACCTGCTTATGGCCATGCTGTTGCGGTCATCGACCGCAAGGCCTTGCTTGCTGCCTATCAGGCTCAGCGTCATGCGTTGCTCAATCTGGCGACGCGGGTACTGGGGTGTCGCAGCAGAGCCGAAGATGTCCTGCAGGATGCCTTTCTCAAGCTGTGGGAGGGCAGCCTCAATCTCTCCCGGGTGGAGGCGCCCGAGCGTTATCTGAGTCGCCTGGTGCGTAACCTGGCCATCGACCATCTGCGCCGTTTGCAGCTGGAGCAGCGCTACGGTGCTGCCGCCGAACTGGCGGATCTGCAGCCTTCGGAAATCTCGCCGGAGCAAGCTGTGGGCGGGCAGCAGGCCGTGCGCCAGTTGCTCGATGCGCTGGCGGAACTGACCCCGCGCATGCGCCGGGTATTCAAGCTCAGTCAGCTCGATGGCCTCACCCAGCGCGAGGTGGCGACTCAACTGGGTGCGTCGCCAGCGCTCATCAATCTGATTCTGCGCGATACCCTAGGGCATTGCCGTGTTCGACTCGACGGGCAGTGTTCGCGCAACTGTCCCCTGGCCAAGAGGTTCTGAATGAAGCTGCTGCGTCTGGTTTTCCACGAGTATCGCTGGTCCATCGCGCTGGTGCTGGGGCTCAGCCTGAGCAGCGCATTGCTCAGCGTGGCGGTGATCGCCTTCATCAATCAGCGCATGCTCACGCCGGCGAGCAATCCGGGCGCGGCACTGGGGCAGTTCGTCGCCTTGCTGGCCATGCTGCTGGTGCTGGCCTCGGCAGCGCAGCTGTCGCTGACGGCGCTGGGTCACCGCTTCGTCTATCGCATGCGCAGGGCGCTGGTGAAGCGGGTGCTGGACACGGCCGTCGAGCGCCTGGAGATCATCGGTGGTTCGACCATCATCGCCAGCCTGTCCAGCGATATCCGCAACATCACTCTGGCCTTCGTGCATCTGCCCGAACTGATCTACGGCAGTGTGTTGACGCTGGCGGCATTCGCTTACCTGGCCTGGCTGTCGCCCGGTCTATTCGTCACCACACTGCTGTGGATGAGTTTCACCCTCGGCATCGGCTGGTTGCTGGTCGGGCGTCTCAATCACCATCTGCGCATGCTGCGTGAGTCCGAGGATCGTCTGTACGGCGATTACCAGGCGGTGATCGACGGGCGCAAGGAACTGACTCTCAACCGCGACCGCGCGCAGCGCCTGTACGAGGACGAGTTCGACCTCAGCGCCCGCGCCTATCGTGATCACGTGACCCTGGCCGACCGTTACCACGGCCTGGCCAGCAACTGGGCCAACATCATGGTGCTGGGCACCATCGGCCTGGTGTTCTACCTGGCCAACGGCCTGGGCTGGGCGTCCACGGCGGTGGCCTCGACCTACGCGCTGACCATTCTGTTCATGCGCACGCCGCTGGTGTCGGCGGTCGCGGCGATCCCGGCGCAGATCGCTGGGCGCGTGGCGCTGGACAAGGTCGAATCGCTGGCGCTGGCACCGCATGTGGAGGCCTTCGAGCATCCGGCCGATCCCCTGAGCGGCCAGTGGCAGGTGCTGGAGTTGCACGAGGTGGAATATCGCTATCCGGCGCAGGATGGTGAGCCCGGTTTCGACGTAGGGCCGGTCAGCCTGCGCCTGCAACGTGGTGAGACGGTATTTCTGGTGGGCGGCAACGGCAGTGGCAAGTCGACCCTGGCGCGTCTGCTGACGGGCCTGTACATCCCGCAGCGCGGCGAGATCCGCATCGATGGCCGGGTGCTCGGCGCGCAGGAGTGGCCTGCCTACCGTCAGCTGTTCGCATCGGTCTTCACCGACTACCACCTGTTCTCGCAGCTGCTTGGCCCGCACGGCGTGGCAGCGTCGGATGAAGAACTCGATCACTGGCTCGGCAGCTTGCACATTCGCCACAAGGTGCAGGTGGCGGCGGGGCGCCTGCGCGACACGCGCCTGTCCGCCGGTCAGCGCAAGCGTCTGGCCTTGCTCCTGGCGCTGCTCGAAGCGCGCGACATCCTGCTGCTCGACGAATGGGCCGCCGATCAGGATCCGCTGTTCCGTCAGGTGTTCTATCGCGAGCTGCTGCCGCAACTGAAGGCCGCAGGCAAGACCGTATTCGCCATCAGTCACGACGATCACTACTTCGACCAGGCCGACCGCCTGCTGAAGATGGATGGCGGGCAGCTCCACGAACTGCAGGGTGAGCAGCGGGCCCGGGCCAGCCGCAACGCCCTGTTGGAGATCGGTGGCCGCGCCCATTCCTGAGCACTGGCTACCCTCACTGCGCCCGCATCATGCGGGCGCAGTCGTTTTAGCGAAGTGATTTCCCGTTCCCAAGGCAATTGCCCTAAACATTCCTTCCTCTCGTTCGTCAGTGTTAATGAGAATGTTTTCCAGTCATTCCGGCTGGCGAACCACCCATTCAGCACGCAGATATCGGGAGGATTTATGGGGCTCGTTCATGACTATATCGGGGTTGGCTTCGGGCCCTCGAACCTGGCATTGGCCATCGCCACCGAAGAGTTCGCCCAGCGCAGTGGGCGAGAGCCCAGCGTCTGCTTCATCGAGCGCAAACCTTCATTCAGCTGGCATGAAGGCATGCTGATCGACGGCTCGAGCATGCAGATCTCCTTCCTCAAGGATCTTGCCACCCTGCGCAATCCGGCCAGCCGCTTCACCTTCATCAGCTACCTCAAGGCATGCGGGCGCCTGGAGGACTTCATCAACCTGAAGACCTTCTACCCCAGCCGCGAGGAGTTCAACGACTACCTCGGCTGGGCCGCCGATGCGTTCGCCGGGCAGTTGCATTACGGTGAGGAGGTGACCAGTATCGAGCCGTTCTACATCGCCGGCGTCTGTGCCGGCGTCGAGGTGGTTTCGCGCAGCGCCGACGGGCAGAGCACGCGGCGCCGCGCGCGCAACCTGGTGCTGGGTATCGGTGGCGTGGCGCAGATTCCGGCGGCCTTCGCCGGCATGACTGACCCGCGTATCGTGCATTCCTCGCGCTACCTGGGCGCCCTCGATGCCATGCTGGGCGATGGCAGTCGCCCGCGGCGTATCGCCGTCATCGGTGGCGGGCAGAGCGCCGCAGAAATCTTCCATGACCTGGCATGCCGCTTCCCGCAGATCGAGGCCAGCCTGCTGGTGCGCGGCGGCAGCCTCAAGCCGTCTGACGACAGCCCGTTCGTCAACGAGATCTTCAATGCCGACTTCACCGACCGCATCTTCGCCCATAGCCCTGTGCAACGCGCGCAGATGCTCAGCGAGTACCGCAACACCAACTATTCGGTGGTCGACCTGGAGCTGATCGAGAAGATCTACCACCTGTTCTACCAGCAGAAGGTCCGTGGTCAGCACCCTCACCGCTTGCTCACTCACCGTGAAGTCACGGCCGTTGCCGTCGACGACAACGCTGTGGAACTGAGCCTGCGCAACACCCTGGACGGCGACCAGCACAGCGAGCGTTTCGATGCGGTGATCCTCGCCACCGGCTACCGCCGCGACTATCACCGCACCCTGCTGGCGGGGTTCGCCGACTATATCGAAGGCGATGCTGTCGACCGCCAGTATCGCCTGCCGCTGCGGGCGGACTGCCAGGCGCAGATCTTCCTGCAAGGCGGCTGCGAGGGCAGTCATGGTCTCAGCGACACCCTGCTGTCGGTGCTGGCCATGCGCTCCGAGGAGTTGGTCAGCACGATGTTCGTCGAGTCCGCCGGCACGCAGGTGCGCGATTCGCTGCGTCTGGCCGCAGGGTCGCTCAGCTAGTCGGCTGACGCAGTTTTTTCCTTCTTCCGCGAGCGGTTCGGCAGTTACTGCCGGGCCGTACGCAGGCACGAGTTTTCACGGGTGACGAGATGAGATCGATGGTGGATCAGGCGCAGCATTTTGCCGATATTCTGGATTATCACGCCGAGCACGCGCCGGGCCGTGTGGCCATCCGGCATATCGTGGCGGATCAGGGCGAGCCGCTGCTGACGACGTACGCCGAACTGCGCGAGCAGGCGCTGGCGGTCGCCGGCCTGCTGCAGCAGCGCATGGGCTGTCAGGGTGGCGAGCGTTGCGTGCTGATGCTGCCCAGCGGTGCCGATTACGCCGCCGCCTTCTTCGGCTGCCTGTATGCCGGCGTGATCGCGGTGCCGGCCTTCCCGCCGGAGAGCAACCGGCAGATGCATATCGAGCGCCTCACCGGCATCCTGCTCGATGCCCAGCCCTCTGTGGTGCTGGCGTCGCGCGAGGTGATCCTGCGTTGCCAGGCGGAACTGCAGCCGCTGCTCGCGCCCGAGGCGCAGATGATCGCCATCGAGGATGTCGATGCCCGCGACCGCGCCGGCTACCAGCCACGCCTGATCGCCAGCGATGCGCTGGCCTTCCTGCAATACACCTCGGGCTCCACCCGTGCGCCCAAGGGCGTGATGGTCAGTCACGCCAACCTGCTCGCCAACGAGCGCAGCATGAGCCGGGGCTTCAGCGCCGCTCGGGAGGAATCCTGGGTCAGCTGGCTGCCGCTGTATCACGACATGGGCCTGATGGCCGGGCTGCTGCTGCCGATCCTGCATGGCGGCACCCTGACGCTGATGGCGCCGAACTTCTTCCTCGCCCGGCCGACGCGCTGGTTGCAGGCCATCAGCCAATACGGCGGCACCTTCTCCGGCGGGCCGGATTTCGCCTATCGCCTGTGCACCGAACGCGTCCCGCAGAGCAGCCTGGAAACGCTCGATCTGAGCAGCTGGCGCCTGGCGTTTTCCGGCTCCGAGCCGATCCGTCTGGACACCCTGCAGGCCTTCAGTCAGCGCTTCGCGGCAGCGGGGTTCCGCGCCCAGGCGCTGGCGCCGAGTTACGGCCTGGCCGAAGCGACGCTGTATGTGTGCGTCGATGCTGCCGAACGTGAACCGCAGGTGGAAGCGTTCGCCGGCACGACAGCGGGCCAGGCGGACAGCCGCCTGCCGGCCTGTGGCTGGAGCGATGCCGAGCACCCGCTGCGCATCGTCGAGCCGCAGACGCTGGAGGTGCTGGGGGACGATCAGGTCGGCGAAATCTGGGTCGCCGGGCCGAGCATCGCTCAGGGCTACTGGCGCAACCCTGAAGCGACCGCCGAGGCCTTCGTCGAACGTGATGGTCAGCGCTGGCTGCGTACCGGCGACCTGGGCGTGGTGCGCGAGCGTCAGCTGTTCATCGCCGGGCGCCTGAAGGATCTGATCATTCTCAATGGCCAGAACCATTACCCGCAGGACATCGAGCAGGCCCTGGAGCAGGACATCGAGCTGCTGCGCCAGGGGCGTATCGCCGCGTTCGCCGTCACCGACGAGCAGGGGCTGGAGGGTGTCGGCCTGGCGCTGGAGATCAGCCGCAACGTGCGCAAGCTGATCAGCGCCGAGATGATCTGCCAGCGCATCGCCGATGGCATGGGCGAGCGTTTCCAGCTGGCGCCACAGCTGATCCTGCTGCTCGAGCCGGGCACCTTGCCACGCACCACCAGCGGCAAGCTGCAGCGCTCGGCCTGCCGCAGCGGTTGGCAGAACGGCAGCCTGGCGACCTTCGCGCAGTGGTACAAGGGGCGCCTGCAAGGGGCCGATGCGGCCAGTCCGGCGCCGCAAGCCGGCGCCGTGCTGCCGCAGGTGCTGCAGGCCTGGCAGGAGGTGCTGGGCTGCACGGACCTGGAGCCGGGCGATCACTTCTTCGCGCGCGGCGGGGATTCGGTGGGCGTGATGCAGGTGCTGGCGCGTCTCAACGCCGAGCTGGGGCTGGAGTTGCAGGCCGACAGCCTGTTCGAGCGGCCGCGCCTGGGGGCATTCAGTGCCTGGGTCGCGGCGCAGCCGCGTACGACGCGGCAGATGCCGCCACTGCTGGGCGAGGCGCGTGACGCACAGTGCGCGCAATCCTATGCGCAGCAGCGCCTGTGGTTTCTCGAGCGCTTGCAGGGTGACGCCAGCGCCTACCGACTGGGCGGTGAACTGCGCTTTCAGGGCCGGCTCGACGAGACGGCGCTACAGCGCAGCTTCGATGACCTGGTCAGTCGCCACGAGAGCCTGCGCACGCGTTTCGTCGCTGGCGAAGAGGATGGCGTACCGCTGCAGTGCATCGATCCGCCATTTACCGTCGACCTGACGCGTTTCGATCTGCGTGGCGAGGTAGATAGCGAAGCAGCACTGGCGCGCCTGCGCGATGAGCGAATGAACCTGCCGCTGGATCTGCAGCAAGGGCCCTTGTGGCACCTCGCCCTGGTGCGGATGGATGAGGACGATCAGCGCCTGCTGCTGGTGATGCATCACATCATCTGCGACGGCTGGTCGATCCAGGTGCTGATCCGCGAGTTCGCCCAGCTCTACGCCGCCCATGTCCTCGGCCAGGCGGCGAACCTGCCGGCACTGCCGGTGCAGTACGCCGACTACGCGCTCTGGCAGCGGCGCTGGCTGCAGGCGGGCGAGGGCGAGCGTCAGCTGACTTATTGGAAGCAGCAGCTCGGAGACGAACAGCCGTTGCTGCAACTGCCTGCCGACCACCTGCGCCCGGCGCGGCAGAGTCACCGCGGCGCGCGCCACGCCATTCGTCTCGATGAGGCGCTGAGTCAGCGTCTGCGCGCGCACGCCGCGGACCAGGGCGTCACCCTGTTCATGCTGCTGTTGGCCGCCTTCAAGGTGCAGTTGCAGCGTTACAGTGGCCAGCGCGATATCCGCGTTGGCGTGCCCAGTGCCGGGCGCGTGTGCCGGGAAACCGAGGCGCTGATCGGCTTCTTCGTCAACACCCAGGTGCTGCGCAGCGAGTTCGGCGGCGAGCATCGCTTCGCCGATGTCGTGGCCCAGGTTCGGGCAGCGGCCCTCGGTGCGCAGGATCATCAGTTGCTGCCCTTCGAGCAACTGGTCGATGCGCTGGCGCCGCAGCGCAGCCTGAGCCACAACCCGCTGTTCCAGGTGAAGTTTACCCAGCAGTTCGCCCTGGCCCAGGACCTGGCCCTGCCCGATGTGACCCTCAGCGCGCACCAACTGGACGAGCAGGCCGCGCACTTCGATCTGGGGTTGGACATCACCGATTTGCCCGAAGGCATCGAGGCCGCCTTCACCTATGCGCAGGATCTGTTCGAGGCGCCGCGCATCACCGCCTTCGCCACCGATTTCGAACATCTGCTGGAGCAACTGCTGGCGCAGCCGCAAGCGCTGCTGGCCAGCCTGCAACTGACGGCACAGCCTTCGCAGGTTGTGGGCGTCGAGCGCGGGTTTGCCGCTGCGCAGGTGCTCGAACTGTGGCAGCCGCAGGTGCATGGCGAGGCCGTGGCACTGATGCACGACGGCCTGCCCTGCAGCTTCGCCGCACTGGAAGCCCAGGCCAATCAGCTGGCGCAGCACCTGCTCGCCCTCGGCGTGGCGCCGGAGCAGCGCGTCGGCCTGTGCTTGCAGCGGTCGCCGGCTTTTGTCATCGGCCTGCTGGCTGCGCTCAAGGTCGGCGCTGCCTTCGTGCCGCTCGATCCGGCCTGGCCGGCGCAGCGCCAGGCGTTCGTCCTGGCCGACAGCGCCTGTGCCGTATTGCTCGGTGAAGCCGTGTCGGCGCAATCTTTCGCCGGCCCACAGCTGGACTTCAGCGCCGATGCGCCGTGGCGCCAGCAGCCCAGCGATGCGCCAACGGTGTCGGTGCATCCGCTACAGGCGGCCTACCTGATCTACACCTCCGGCACCACCGGCCAGCCCAAGGGCGCGGTGATCAGCCATGCGGCCCTGGCCGACTACGTGCAGGGCTTGTTGGAACAACTGGCACTGGCGCCTGAGGCGAGCATGGCGATGGTCTCCACCGTGGCGGCCGACCTGGGTCATACCGTGCTGTTCGGTGCGCTACTGTCCGGGCGCACCCTGCACCTGCTGAGCCCGGAAACCGTGGCCGACGCCGATAGCCTGGCGGACTACCTGAGCGCGCAGCAGGTCGGCATTCTCAAGATCGTACCGACTCATCTGTCCGGCCTGCTGCAGGCCGGCGCAGGTGAGCGGGCGATACCCGCGCATGCGCTGATCTTCGGCGGCGAAGCGCTGCCGGCCGAGCTGGTGAAGGAGGTCAAGCGCCTGCGCCCGCAGTGCCGGGTGATCAACCACTACGGCCCCAGCGAAACCACGGTCGGCGTGCTGACTCACGAGATCACGGACGCCGAGCTGGCAGCGTTGAGCGGCGTGGTGCCGATTGGCCGGCCTTTGCCCAACGTCCGCGCCCTGGTGCTGGACGCTGGCATGACGCCGCTGCCGCAGGGGGCGGTCGGCGAGCTGTATCTGGGTGGGCCTGGTCTGGCGCGCGGCTATCTAGCGCGTCCGGGGCTGACGGCGGCGAGTTTCCTGCCCGATCCCTTCGCCAGCGGTGAACGTCTGTATCGCACCGGCGACCGTGCGCGCCTGCTGGCCGACGGGCGTATCGAATTTCTCGGGCGCGGCGATGATCAGGTCAAGGTGCGCGGTTATCGCGTTGCCCTCGGCGAGATCGTGGCGCAGTTGCGTGGCCTGGCGGGGATCGCCGATGCCCATGTGCAGTTGGACGAACGCGGCCAGTTGCTCGCCTACGTGGTTGCGCAAGAGTCTTCTCTCGACCCCGCACAGGTGCAGGCGCAGCTTGCCGAGCGCCTGCCGGATTACATGCTGCCGAGCCATGTGCTGCTGCTCGAACGCTTCCCGCTGACCGCCAATGGCAAGCTCGACCGTCAGGCGCTGCCGCAGCCGCAGGCGGCAGAGCAGGGCTTCGAGACGCCGCACGAGGGCGTCGAGACGCAACTGGCGGCGCTCTGGCAGCAGGTGCTGAAGGTCGAACGTGTCGGCCGTCGCGACAACTTCTTCGCCCTCGGTGGCGACTCCATCCTCAGCCTGCAGATCATCGCCCGTGCGCGGCGCCAGGGCATTCGCCTGACGCCCAAGCAACTGTTCGAGAAACAGAGCATCGCCGAACTGGCGCAGGTCGCCGTCCTCACCGAGGCACCGGCGACGCTCGTGGGAGCGAGTGCCGAGATGACGCACAGCTTCGCCCTGACGCCGATCCAGGCGCGCTTCTTTGCCCAGTCCCCGGCGCGTATCGGCCACTGGAACCAGTCCTTGCTGCTGGCGGCGGACGAGCCGCTCGACGCCCGTGCGTTGGCCGAGGCGCTGCAAGCCGTGGTGCGTCATCACGCCAGTCTGCGCCTGAGTTTCCAGCAGGATGCGCAGGGCAACTGGCAGCAGCGCTATCGCGACGCACAGCCGGCGCAGGAGCTGCTGTGGGTTTGCCAGGTGGCCGCCGCCGACGACCTGCCGGCGCTGTGCGACGAAGCCCAGCGCAGCCTGGATATCGAGCACGGCCCGCTGCTGCGCGCTGTATTGGCGCAGTTGCCGGACGGGCGCAACCGCCTGTTGCTGGCTGTCCACCATCTGGCGGTCGATGGCGTGTCCTGGCGCGTGCTGCTCGACGATCTGCAGCAGGCCTACACGCAGCGACTGGCCGGACAGGTGGTCAGCCTCGCAGCAGTGGCCGCGAGCTTCCAGCAGTGGTCGGCGCATTTGCAGGCCCTGTCCGGCAGCTCGGACCTGGCGGCACAACTGGAGTACTGGCAGGGCTTCAGCGCGGCCGAAGCCTGCCTGCCCTGCGACCGGCCCGAAGGCAGTGCCAGGGTCGCCGATGCTGGCCAGTTGCACTTGCAGCTCGATGCCGCCACCACCGCGCGCCTGCTCGGCGAGGTGCCGGCGGCTTACCGCACGCAGATCAACGATGTGCTGCTGGCGGCGCTGGCCCAGGCCTTGTGGCAGTGGAGCGGGCGTCGGCGCACGGTGATCAGCCTGGAGGGCCACGGCCGCGAAGGCGATCAGCTCGACCTGAGCCGCACGCTGGGATGGTTCACCAGTCTCTATCCGGTCGCGCTGCAAGCCTGCGATGACCTCGGCGCTACCCTCAAGCAGATCAAGGAAGGGCTGCGTCAGGTGCCGGACAAGGGCATCGGCTACGGCGTGCTCAAGTACCTGGCCAAGGCTCCGCTGGAGGAGCTGACGGGACAGGGGCTGACCTTCAACTACCTGGGCCGTTTCGATGACCAGGCCGCTGCACGCTGGCACCTGGCCGACGAAGCGAGCGGCTCGCCACGCGACGGCAGCGGCCCGCTGGCCAATGCCCTGGCCATCGACGGCCAGGTCCGTGGCGGTTGCCTGCAACTGGCGCTGACCTACAGTCGTGCGCGCTTCGAGACGCGCAGCGTCGAGCGTCTGCTGGCTCTCTACGAACAGGCGCTGCGGCAACTGATCGAGCATTGCTGCGCGCCTGGTGCCGGTGGCCTGACGCCTTGCGATTTCCCCCTGGCAACGCTCGGCCAGGCGCAGCTCGACGCGCTGCCTCATGCGCCGCAGCAGATCGAAGACCTGTTCCCGCTGGCACCGATGCAGCAGGGCATTCTGCTGCACAGCCAGCTGGAGCAGGGCAGCGGCATCTACCTGATGCAGGACCAGTACGCCGTGGCCAGCGCGCTGGACGTGGAGGCCTTCACCCATGCCTGGCAACAGGTGGTGCAGCGTCACCCGGCGCTGCGCACGGCCTTCTGCAACCTCGACGGCACGCCGCATCAGCTGGTGCTGCGTCAGGTGCCGTCGCCGGTGCAGTTCCTCGACTTCAGCGAACTGCCGCGTGATGAAGCCGAGGCCAGGTTGCAGGCGATCCTGCGCGAGGAGCGTCAGCGTGGCTTCGACTTCACCCAGGCGCCTTTGCTGCGCCTGCGCCTGGTGAAGTTCGCCGAAGCCGATTTGCGCATCGTGCAGAGCCATCACCATGCCCTGATCGACGCCTGGTGCCGGGGCCTGATGCTGGCGGAGTTCTTCGCCCAGTACCGCGCTCGCCTGCTCGGGCGCAGCCTGCAACTGCCGCCGGCGCGGCCTTATCGCGACTTCATCGCCTGGCTCGCACGCCAGGACGAGGCGGCCAGCCGCCGCTACTGGCGCGATGCGCTGGCCGGCTTCGACACGGTCACGCCGCTGCCTTATCGCCGCCAGCAGGGCGAGGCGGGCATGCATGACGTCAGTCTCGCGCTCGATGCCGGGCAGACCCGCGCGCTGGCCGAGCAGGCGCGTAGCCATCAACTGACCGTCAACACCTTCGTCCAGGCCGCCTGGGCGCTGTTGCTGATGCGCTACAGCGGGCGCGACGACGTGCTGTTCGGCGTTACCGTAGCCGGCAGGCCCACCGAGCTGGAGGGCATCGAAGAGGCGCTGGGGCTCTTCATCAATACCCTGCCACTGCGCGTTCGAGTGCCGGGCGAGGCAGTGACTGGCCTGCACCTGCTGCAGGCGCTGCAGGCGCAGAACGCCGGCATGCGCCAGCATGAGCAACTGTCCTTGGCCGAGGTGCAGAACCTTGCCGACACGCCGCGCGGCCAGCCGCTGTTCGACAGCCTGTTCGTGTTCGAGAACGTGCCGCTCGGTGGCGAAGTACAAGAGGCGGTCGAGACCTACCGCATCACGCCGCTGGCCAACCGCACCCACACCAACTATCCGTTGACCGTGGTGCTGCTGCCGGGCTCCAGCCTGACCCTGCAACTGAGCTTCGACACCCAGCAGTTCGCCGTGGCCGACATGCAGGTACTGGTGGAGCATTTCCGTCGTCTGCTGTTGCAGCTGAGCGAGGCGCCGCAGCGTCCGTTGAGCGAGCTGCGCCTGCTCGATGAAAACGAGCGCGACGCCCTGTGCCAGCTTGGCCAGGGCGCCATGCAGCCGCACTGGTATGCGCAGAGCTACCTGGCGCGTTTCGAGGCGCAGGTGCAGCAGCAGGGCGCACGTAGCGTCGCCCGCTGCCAGGGGCAAACGCTGTCCTACCTCGAACTCAACGAGCGGGCCAACCGTATCGGCCATGGCCTGATCGAATGCGGTGTGCAGTTCGATGACGTGGTGGCGCTGTATGCGCCCCGTGGTCTGCCACTGCTGAGCCTGATCATCGGCGCCTTCAAGGCCGGTGCTGCCTACCTGGCGCTGGACGAGCGCCATCCGCCGGCGCGCAGCGCGCGCATGCTGGCCAGCAGCGCCGCGCCGGTGCTGATCACCCTGCGCGAGCAACTGGCGCAGGTTCAGGCGATGCTCGCCGAACTGCCGCAGCCGCCGCGCGTGCTGGTCTATGAGGACTTGCTGGAGCATGGCCGCCGCGACAACCCCGGGCGCTACGCCGGCCCCGAGCACCTGGCTTACCTGATCTACACCTCCGGCTCCACCGGCGAGCCCAAGGGAGTGATGGTCAACCAGCGCGGCATGCTCAACAACCAGCTGGCCAAGGTGCCTTACCTGCAACTCGGCGAAGCGGACGTGATCGCCCAGACCGCCGCCACCGGCTTCGATATCTCGGTCTGGCAGCTGCTCACCGCGCCGCTGTTCGGTGGCGCGCTGGAGATCATCCCCGATGCCATCACCCACGATCCGCAGGCCTTGCTCGCGTGCGTCGCTGATACCGGGGTGAGCGTGCTGGAGGCGGTGCCGGCGGTGATCGACGGCATGCTCGAAGCTGCGCCCGTGGCGCTGCCGGCACTGCGCTGGCTGTTGCCCACCGGCGAGGCGCTGAGCCATGAGCTTGCCACGCGCTGGTTCGACCGCTACCCGCAGGTGCCGATGATCAACGCCTACGGCCCGGCCGAGTGCGCCGATGACGTGGCGCTGTACCGCCTGAACGCGGCGCCGGCCCGTCGGCAGTCCATCGCCATTGGCCAGCCGACCGACAACAACCGCCTGTACGTACTGGGCGGCGACCTCGAGCTGCTGCCCGCTGGCGTGGTCGGCGAGCTGTACATCGGCGGCACCGGCGTGGGCCGTGGTTATGCCGCGCGCCCGGGGCTGACGGCCGAACGCTTCGTGCCCGATCCCTTCGGTGCACCGGGCGAGCGCCTGTATCGCAGTGGCGACCTGGCGCGCTGGAATGCCGAGGGCCAGCTCGAATACGTCGGCCGGGTGGACTTCCAGGTGAAGATCCGTGGCCAGCGCATCGAGCTGGGCGAGATCGAAGCCTGCCTGCTAGCCAGTGCGCCGCTGCGTCAGACCGTGGTGGTCGCCCACGAGGGAGCAGCCGGTACGCAGCTGATCGCCTATGGCGTGGCCGAAGCCGGCCAGCAGATCGAAGTGCAGGCGCTGCGTGAGGCCCTGGCTGCGCAGCTGCCAGCCTTCATGGTGCCGGCGCAGATCATGCTGTTGCCGCGTCTGCCGCTCAACGCCAACGGCAAGCTGGATCGCCGCGCGCTGCCGGCACCACAGGTGCAGGCACACAGCTTCGAGGCGCCACAGGGTGAGCTGGAACAGCACCTGGCACAGCTCTGGCGCGATCTGCTCAAGGTGGAGCAGGTCGGCCGGCACGACCACTTCTTCGAGCTCGGCGGCCACTCGCTGCTGGCCACCCGCCTGCTGGCGCTGATCCGCGAGACGCGCGGCGTCACGGTGCCGCTGGCGCAGGCCTTCGAGGCCACCACCGTGGCCGCCATGGCCAGCCTGATCCGCACCCTGGAAAGCCAGGCCCTCAACGATGAACGGCTGGATGCGCTCGACGACCTGATGAGCGCTCTGGAGGAAATTCAGTGAATCTGTTGCATGACAAAGCCCTGCTGCTGTCGCGTCGCTTTCTCGGCCTGGGGCCACAGCAGCGCCGCGCCTTCCTCGACAAGCTGCGCGAACAGGGGCTCGACGCCTCGGCGCTGCCGATCCCGCCGGGTGCGGCCGATGCCGAGGGCAGCGTGCTGTCCTACGCGCAGCAGCGCCTGTGGTTCCTCGAACAGCTGCAGCCGGGTAACAGCGCCTATCACCTGCCGGGCGCCCTGCAATTGCAGGGGCCATTGGACGAGGCCGCGCTGCTGGGCGCCTTCGGCGATCTGGCGCAGCGTCACCCGAGCCTGCGCACGCGCTTCTTCACCGATGCCGACGGCAACCCGCGTCAGTGCGTCGAAGCAGCGCCGGCACTGATCCTGGAGCCGCTGCAGGGCGATGACTTTGCCGCCCTGGCGCGTGAGTTCGCCCAGCGCCCGTTCGATCTCGAGCAGGCGCCGCTGTGGCGCATCGGTTTGCTGCGCGAGGATGAGCAGCGGCATGCGCTGCTGGTCTGTCTGCACCACATCATCGCCGACGGCTGGTCGATCCAACTGCTGTTGACCGAACTGGCGCAGTTCTACCGTGCGCGCGTGCAGTGCGAACCTGCCGCGCTCGCCGAGCTGTCGTTGAGTTACGCCGACCATGCCCTGTGGCAGCGCGCCTGCCTGGATGCCGGCGAAGGCGAGCGGCAACTGGCCTACTGGCGCGAACAACTGGGCGATGAGCAGCCGTTGCTGGAGCTGCCTTGCGATCATCCGCGCCCGGCGCAGCAGAGCTTTCGTGGCGCGCGCCTGGCCTTTCGCGTGGAGCCCGCGCTGGCGGCGCGCGTGCGCGAGCTGGCCCGGCAACAGGGCTGCACGCCGTTCACCGTGTTGCTGGCGGCCTACAAGGTGCTGTTGCAGCGCACCAGCGGGCAGCGCGACCTGCGCGTCGGCGTGCCCATCGCCGGGCGGACGCAGAGCGAAACCCAGGGGCTGATCGGCTTCTTCGTCAACACCCAGGTGCTGCGCAGCGAGCTGAGCGGCGAGCAGAGTTTCGAGCAACTGCTGGCACAGGTGCTGCGCACGGCGCAGGGTGCACAGGCGCACCAGGCGCTGCCTTTCGAGCAACTGGTCGAGGCGCTGGCGCCCGAGCGCAGTCTCAGCCACAACCCGCTGTTCCAGGTGCTGTACAACCACCAGCAGCGCCCGCAGGACAGCCTGCAGCTGACCGCCGACCTGCGTGCCGAGCTGATCGCCCTGGACAGCGGCAGTGCGCAGTTCGACCTGGCCCTGCACACCTGGGAAGGCCCGGGCGAGGAGCTGGCCGGCAACTGGAACTACGCCCTGGATCTGTTCGAAGCAGCCACGGTCGAGCGTCTGCATCAGCGTTTCATTCGCCTGCTGGAACAACTGCTGGCCCAGCCGCAGCTGGCCATCGGCGAGCACCGCCTAGACGATGATCAGGATCGTCTGGCGCTGACCAGCTTCAATGCCACCCGCGTCGATTACGGTGTGGTCGAGCCGGTGCATCGTCAGTTCGAACGGCGCGTGCAGGCGCAGCCGCAGGCCATCGCCCTGGTGTTCGGCGAGCAGCGTCTGAGCTACGCCGAGCTGGACCTGCGCGCCAACCAGCTGGCTCACCATCTGCAAAAGCTCGGCATGACTCGCGACAGCCTGGTGGGTGTGGCGGCGCTGCGTTCGGTGGAGATGGTGGTAGCGCTGTACGCCATCCTCAAGGCCGGCGGCGCTTACGTGCCGATGGACCCGGAGTATCCGGCCGAACGTTTGCGCTACATGCTCGACGACGCCGGCGTCAGCCTGCTGCTGAGCCACGATGCGGTGATCGATAGCCTGCCGGACGTCAGCGGTGTGCAGGTGCTCAATCTCGATCATCTGGATGTCAGCGGTGAGCCGCCGAACGCGCCCGACGTGGCGATTCATCCCGAGCAATTGGCCTACCTGATCTACACCTCCGGCTCCACCGGCAAGCCCAAGGGCGCCGGCAACAGCCATGCTGCCTTGTACAACCGCCTGGCCTGGATGCAGGACGCCTACCACCTGACGGCTGACGATCGGGTGCTGCAGAAAACTCCGTTCAGCTTCGACGTGTCGGTGTGGGAATTCTTCTGGCCACTGATCACAGGCGCGCGTCTGGCGATGGCGCAGCCGGGCGATCACCGCGACCCGGCCAAGCTGGTCGAGCTGATCGAGCGTGAAAAAATCAGCACCTTGCACTTCGTGCCCTCGATGCTGGCGGCCTTCGTCGGTCATGGCGAGCTGCACGGCTGCGACAGCCTGCGACGCATCGTCTGCAGCGGTGAAGCGCTGCCGGCGGAGCTGGCCAGCAGCACGCGGCAACTGTTGCCGCAGGCCGAGCTGTACAACCTGTATGGCCCGACCGAAGCGGCCATCGACGTGACCCACTGGCGCTGCAGCGGCCAGGAGCGGCGCAGCGTGCCGATTGGCCGGCCAATCGCCAACCTGCAGATCCATATCCTCGACGAGCGCCTCAACCCGCAGCCGATTGGCGTGGCCGGCGAGCTGTATATCGGTGGCCTTGGCCTGGCGCGCGGTTATCACCGTCGCCCTGGGCTGACCGCCGAACGCTTCGTCGCCAGCCCCTTCGGTGACGGCCAGCGCCTGTACCGCAGTGGCGACCTGGCGCGCTGGACCGAAGAGGGTGTGCTGGAATACCTCGGCCGTATCGACCATCAGGTCAAATTGCGTGGCCTGCGCATCGAGCTGGGTGAGATCGAAGCTGCACTGCTGGAGCATCCGGCGCTGCGCGAAGCGGTGGTGTTGGTGCGCGAGGTAGCGGGCAGCCCGCAACTGGTGGCCTACGTGGTTGGCGATGCGCTCAAGGAAGAAGCGCTGCGCGCCCAGCTCAAGCAGCGTTTGCCCGAGTTCATGCTGCCGAGCTACTTCGTAGCGCTGGAGCGCCTGCCGCTGTCGCCCAATGGCAAGCTGGAACGCAAGGCGCTGCCGGAACCGCAGCGCATCCAGCGCGACTACCAGGCGCCGCGTGCGGGAATTGAAAGCCAGTTGGCAAGCATCTGGCAGGAACTGCTGGGTGTGGAGCGGGTAGGGCGCGACGACAACTTCTTCGAGCTGGGTGGCGACTCCATTCTCAGCCTGCAGATCATTGCCCGTGCCCGCCGTCAGGGCATCGAGCTGACGCCGCGGCAACTGTTCGAACGCCAGAGCATCGCCGAGCTGGCTCAGGTCGCAACCCGCAGCGCCGAGGCACCGAGCTGCATCATCGACAGCCAGCGCGATATCCCGCTGACGCCGATCCAGCACAGGTTCTTCGCCCAGTCGATGAACAATCGTCAGCACTGGAACCAGTCCGTGCTGCTCAGTGCACGCGAGCCGCTGCAGCCGCAGCGCCTCAACGCTGGCCTGCAGGCCGTGCTGGCGCAGCACGATGCCCTGCGCCTGCGTTTCGAGCAGCAAGGCGACAGCTGGCGCCAGCGCTATGCGGCCGAGGCCGAAACGCTCGAGCTGCGCGTCGAGCGCTGCAGTCTGGCCGAGCTGAGCGCGCTGTGCGATGAGGTGCAGGCCAGCCTCGATCTGAGCCGTGGCCCGCTGTTGCGCGCCGTGCTGGTGCAGTTGCACGAAGGTGGCGAGCGCCTGTTGCTGGTGGTTCACCACCTGGCGATCGATGGCGTTTCCTGGCGCATCCTGCTCGATGACCTGCAGCGTGCCTACGCGCAGCTGGTGGCGGGCGCCGCTGCCGATCTGGGGCGCAAGAGCAGTGCCTGGCAGAGCTGGAGCGAGCGCCTGGCGGCTTATGCATCCAGCCCCGAAGTGGCCGCCGAACGTGCTTACTGGCAGGCGCTGCCGGCTGATCGCGGGCTTCCCTGCGACTACCCGCAAGGGCGCAACCTGACGGCCTGCGCCGAGCATTTGCAGGTGCAGCTCGACCCCGCCACCACCGAGGCGCTGCTGACACAGGCACCGGCGGCGTACCGCACGCAGATCAACGACCTGCTGCTCAGTGCCCTGGCCCATGCCCTGCGTGACTGGAACGGACAGGCGCACACCCTGATCGCCCTCGAAGGCCATGGCCGTGAAGCGTTGTTCGAGGATCTGGACCTGAGCCAGACCCTGGGCTGGTTCACCAGCCTCTACCCGCTGTTGCTGCAGGCCCGTGATGACTGGGATGCGACCCTCAAGGGCACCAAGGAGAATCTGCGTCAGGTGCCGCGCGGTGGCATGGGTTACGGCCTGTTGAAATACCTGCAGGGCGATGACCTGCCTGCGCTGGATGACGCACTGCTGTTCAATTACCTGGGGCGCATGCAGGCGAGCGGGCAGCTGTTCGACCTGGCTGAGGAATCCTCCGGCGCGCAACGCGACGCCAGCGCACCGCTGGCCTGTGCCCTGGCCCTGGACGGTCGCGTCACGGGCGGCTGCCTGCACTTCACCTGCACCTTCAGCCATGAGCGCTTCGCCCGCGAACGCATCGTCGAGCTGCTCGATGCGTACCGCCGCGCGCTCGTCGAGCTGGTGCAGCACTGCCGTACACAGGCGGCTGTCACCCCCAGCGATTTCCCCTTCGTGCCGCTCGGCCAGGCCGATCTCGACAGCCTGCCGCTGCCGGCTCGGCAGATCGAGGACATCTATCCGCTGACGCCGATGCAGCAGGGCCTGCTGTTCCACAGCGAACTGCAGGCGGCCGATGGTGCCTATGTCAATCAGCTCAGCCTGGAGGTCGAAGGCTTGCCGGTGGCGCGCTTCAAGGCCGCCTGGGCGGCTGCGCTGCAGCGCCATCCGCTGCTGCGCGGAGCCTTCCTGCGCCTGGGCGCCGATCAACAGGCGGTGCAGCTGGTGCAGCGCGAGGCGCAGCTGACGATTCGCGAACTGGATGGAAGCGACCTCGACCTGCAAGCACTGCTGTGCGAGGAGCGCGAGACGCCATTCGACCTGACGCAGCCGCCGCTGATGCGCCTGGTGCTGGTACGTCTGGGCGAAGGGCGTCATCAACTGATCTGGACGCTGCACCATATCCTGTTCGACGGCTGGAGCAGTGCCGCGCTGCTGGCGCAGGTGCTGCAGGACACGCGTGGCGAGGGCGGTGCGCAGGAGGTCGGGCATTACCCGGACTACCTGGCCTGGCTGCAACGCCAGGATATCGCCGGCAGCGAGGCGTTCTGGCGTGAGCAGTTGCAGGGCTTCGATGAGCCGACGCTACTGGCCGGCAGCCTGCGCAATGAGCTGCCTGCAAGCGGCAGCGGTGTGCACGTCCTGAACCTGCCGCGTGCTGAACTCGAAGCCTTCGCCAAGGCTCGACGCATCACCCTCAATACCCTGATCCAGGCGGCCTGGACGCTGCTCCTGCAGCGTTATTGCGGGCGCCGCCAGGTGGCCTTCGGCGCCACCGTAGCGGGGCGCCCGGCGAGTGTGGCGGGCATCGAACACATGCTTGGCCTGTTCATCAATACCCTGCCGGTGGTGCAGGCTCCGCAGCTACATGAGCCTGTCGGTGACTGGCTCGACGCGCTGCAGGCGCACAACCTGGCGTTGCGTGAGCACGAGCAGGTGCCGCTGTTCCGTTTGCAGCAACTGGCCGGCCACGCCGGGCGCGAGCTGTTCGACACCCTGCTGGTGTTCGAGAACTACCCGGTGGATCAAGTGTTGCAGGGACAGGGCGACGGCCTGCGCTTCGCCAACCTGCAAGCGCACGAGCAGACCCATTACCCGCTGAGCCTGGCGGTAATGGCAGGCAACGAACTGCAGGTGCACTGGCACTATCAGTGCGCGCATTTCAGCGACCGGCAGATCGCCGGCATGAGTCGCCAGTTCGAACAGCTTCTGCACGCCCTGTGCGTTGATGCGCAGCGTTGTATCGGTGATCTGCCCTTGCTGGGCGAGGCCGAGGTAGCCGAAGTCGAAGCCTGGAACGATCCAGAACCGGTTCCGAGCACCATCCAGCTATTGCCAGAACGGATTGCCGAACAGGCACGCCTGCGCCCGACGGCCATTGCCCTGGTGCATGGCCAGCAGCGCCTGAGCTTCGCCGAGCTGGAAGCTCGCGCCAATCGCCTGGCCCACCAGCTGATCGCCCGTGGCGTCGGTGCCGAGGTGCGCGTCGGTGTGGCCCTGGAGCGCGGCATCGAGTTGTTCGTCGCCTTGCTGGCAGTGCTCAAGGCTGGCGGCTCCTATGTGCCGCTGGACCCGGACTACCCCGGCGAACGCCTGCGCTACATGCTCGAAGACGCCGGGGTGAAGCTGCTGCTGAGCCACCAGGCGGCTTTGCCACGTTTGCCCGAGGTGGCCGGTATCGAAGTGCTCGACCTCGATCATCTGCCGCTGAACGATCAGCCAGAGCAGGTGCCCGAGGTAGCGATTCATCCCGAGCAACTGGCCTATCTGATCTACACCTCCGGCTCCACCGGCAAGCCCAAAGGCGTGGCGGTGGCCCATGGCGCGATTGCCCTGCATTGCCAAGCCATTGGCGAGCGTTACGAACTGACGGCCGAGGATCGCGAGTTGCACTTCCTCTCGGTCAGCTTCGACGGCGCCCACGAGCGCTGGCTCACACCGCTGAGCCATGGCGCGCGCGTGGTGATCCGCGACCAGCAACTGTGGAGCGTGCAGCAGACCTACGACTGCCTGATTGCAGAAGGCATCAGCGTGGTGGCCTTGCCGCCCAGCTACCTGCGCCAGTTGGCCGAGTGGGCCGAGCAATGCGGCAAAGCGCCTGGGGTGAGGACCTACTGCTTCGCCGGCGAAGCCTTCAGCCGCGAGCTGTTGCAACAGGTGATTCGCAGCCTGCAACCGCAGTGGATCATCAACGGCTACGGCCCGACTGAAACCGTGGTCACGCCAACCCTGTGGCGAGTGCCGGCGGCCACGGCCGATTTCGCCACTGCTTACGCGCCGATTGGTGACCGTGTCGGCACACGCCAAGGTTACGTGCTGGATGCCGACCTCAACCTGTTGCCGGTCGGTGTGGCTGGCGAGCTGTATCTGGGCGGGCTGCTGGCTCGGGGGTATCTGGATCGACCGGGCGCTACCGCCGAGCGTTTCGTGCCCAATCCGTACCGCCCCGGTGAGCGCCTGTACCGCACCGGCGACCGTGTGCGCCTGGGCGCCGATGGCCAGCTGGAATACCTGGGCCGGCTGGATCAGCAGATCAAGTTGCGTGGCTTCCGTATCGAAATCGGCGAAGTCGAGGCGGCGCTGAAAGCCTGCGCTGGGGTGGGCGAAGCACTGGTGGTGGTCAAGGACAGCGCGGCAGGCAAGCGCCTGGTGGGCTACGTCAGCGGCCAGGGCTTGAGCGAGAGTGACCTGAAAGCGCAGCTCAAGCAGCGTCTGCCGGCGCATATGGTGCCGAGCCATATCCTGGCGCTGGAGCGTCTACCGCTGCTGCCCAATGGCAAGCTGGACCGGCAAAGCCTGCCGGAGCCGCGGGTGGAGGCGGGTGCCTACCAGGCGCCGCGTACCGAGCAGGAACAGTTGCTGGCCGAACTGTGGAGCGAGCTGCTGGAGCAGCCGCGCATCGGTCGTGACGATCACTTCTTCGAATTGGGCGGCCACTCATTGCTGGCGACGCAACTGATCTCTCGCCTGCGCCACGCGCACGGTCTGGATCTGCCGCTGCGCGCCGTGTTCGAGGCGCCGCTACTCAGCGATCTGGCCAGGCAGCTGGAACAAGCTGGAAGCGCCGTCGACCTGCCTCTGCAGGCCAGAGGCGAGCGGGCGCAGGCGCCACAGTCCTTCGCTCAGCAGCGCCTGTGGTTCCTTCAGCAACTGGAGCCGAGCAGCAGTGCCTACCACCTGCCGGGCGTGCTGCGCCTGCGTGGCGAGGTGGACCGGCAGGCACTGCAGCAGGCCTTCGAAGCCCTGGCCGAGCGTCACTGGATTCTGCGTACCACCTTCACCCAGGACGCCGAGGGCCAGCCGCTGCAATGCATACAGCCGCAGGCAACGGTGAACCTGGAGATGCTCCAGGCCAGGGGTGAGCACGCCTTTCAGGCCATGGCGCGGGCATTCATAGAAAAGCCTTTCGAGCTGCAGCAGTCGCCGCCCTGGCGTGTCGCCCTGGTGACGCTGGAGCCGGGCGAGCAGCGCCTGCTGCTATGCCTGCATCACCTGCTGTCCGATGGCTGGTCCGTGCAGATTCTGCTGGCCGAATTCGCCGCCCTGTACAACGCCGCCCGCGCTGGCGTGGCGGCTGCACTGCCGGCACTGACCGTGCAGTACGCCGATTACGCGGCCTGGCAGCGTGAGTGGCTGGCGGGCGGTGAAGGTGCGCGGCAACTGGCCTACTGGCGCGAGCGACTGGGCGACGAGCAGCCACTGCTGGAACTGCCCTGCGACCACCCGCGACCGGCGCGGCAGAGTTTTCGCGGCGGGCGGGTGCATTTTCGTCTCGGCGCGGCGCTGGGCGAGCGCCTGCGCGAGCTGGCCCAGGCGCAGCACTCGACGCCCTTCATGGTGTTGCTGGGCGCCTACAAGGTGTTGCTGCATCGCCTGAGCGGGCAGCGCGATTTGCGCGTCGGCGTACCCATCGCCGGGCGTACGCGCACCGAGGTCGAAGGGCTGATCGGCTTGTTCGTCAACACCCAGGTGCTGCGCAGCGAGGTTGCTCCGCAGCAGAGCTTCACGGCGCTGGTCGAGCAGATCAGGCGCACCAGCCTGGACGCCCAGGCGCACCAGGAGCTGCCCTTCGAGCAACTGGTCGAGGCGTTGCAGCCCGAGCGCAGCCTCAGCCACAACCCGTTGTTCCAGGTGGCCTATGACCATCAGCAGGTGCGCCACGAGGCGTTGGGGCAGTTGCAGGATCTGCGCGCCGACGTGCTGACGATGGCCGATGGCGGCAGCCAGTTCGACCTGGCGCTCAACACCCAGGAAGATCGCCACGGCCAGTTCAGCGGCAGTTGGAACTACGCCCTTGATCTGTTCGAAGCCGCCACGGTCGAGCGTCTGCACCAGCGCTTTATCCGCCTGCTGGAGCAACTGCTGGCGCAGCCGCAGCTGGCCATCGGCGAGCACCGCCTGGACGATGATCAGGATCGTCTGGCGCTGACCAGCTTCAACGCCACCCGCGTCGATTACGGCGCGGTCGAGCCGGTGCATCGTCAGTTCGAACGGTGTGTACAGGCCCATCCTGAAGCCATCTCCCTGGTGTTCGGCGAGCTGCGTCTTAGCTACGCCGAACTGGACCGCCGCGCCAACCAGCTGGCTCATCATCTGCAAAAGCTCGGCGTGACTCGCGACAGCCTGGTGGGTGTGGCGGCGCTGCGTTCGGTGGAGATGGTGGTGGCGCTGTACGCCATCCTCAAGGCCGGCGGCGCCTATGTGCCGATGGACCCGGAGTACCCGGCCGAACGCCTGCGTTACATGCTCGACGACGCTGGCGTCAGCCTGCTGCTGAGCCACGATGCGGTGATCGACAGCCTGCCGGACGTCAGCGGTGTGCAGGTGCTCAACCTCGATCATCTGGATGTGAGCGGCGAGCCGCAGAGCGCGCCCGAGGTGGCGATTCATCCCGAGCAACTGGCCTACCTGATCTACACCTCCGGCTCCACCGGCAAGCCCAAGGGGGCCGGTAACAGCCATGCGGCGCTCTACAACCGCCTGGCCTGGATGCAGGAGGCTTACCAGCTCACGGCTGAAGATCGGGTGCTGCAGAAAACCCCGTTCAGTTTCGACGTGTCGGTGTGGGAATTCTTCTGGCCACTGATCACAGGCGCGCGTCTGGTGATGGCGCAGCCGGGCGATCACCGCGACCCGGCCAAGCTGGTCGAGCTGATCGCGCGTGAAAAAATCAGCACCCTGCACTTCGTGCCCTCGATGCTGGCGGCCTTTGTCAGCCATGGCGAGCTGCACGGCTGCGACAGCCTGCGACGCATCGTCTGCAGCGGTGAAGCGCTGCCGGCGGAACTGGCCAGCAGCACGCGGCAACTGCTGCCGCAGGCCGAGCTGTACAACCTGTATGGCCCGACCGAAGCGGCCATCGACGTGACCCACTGGCGCTGCAGTGGCCAGGAACGACGTAGCGTGCCGATTGGCCGGCCAATCGCCAACCTGCAGATTCATATCCTCGACGAGCGTCTCAACCCGCAGCCCATCGGTGTGGCAGGGGAGTTGTATATCGGTGGCCTCGGCCTGGCGCGCGGTTATCACCGCCGTCCGGGGCTGACCGCCGAACGCTTCGTTGCCAGCCCCTTCGGCGATGGTCAGCGCCTGTACCGCAGTGGCGACCTGGCGCGCTGGACCGAAGAAGGCGTGCTGGAATACCTCGGTCGTATCGATCATCAGGTCAAATTGCGTGGCTTGCGCATCGAGCTGGGCGAGATCGAGGCGGCGCTGCTGGAACATCCGGCGCTGCGCGAAGCGGTGGTGCTGGTGCGCGACGTGGCGGGTAGCCCGCAACTGGTGGCCTACGTGGTCGGCGATACGTTCGAGGAAGAAGCGCTGCGCGCTCAGCTCAAGCAGCGTTTGCCCGAGTTCATGGTGCCGAGCTACTTCGTAGCGCTGGAGCGCCTGCCGCTGTCGCCCAATGGCAAGCTGGAGCGCAAGGCGCTGCCGGAGCCGCAGCGCATCCAGCGCGATTACCAGGCGCCGCAACCCGGACTGGAAAGCCAGTTGGCGACCATCTGGCAGGAACTGCTGGGGGTGGAGCGGGTGGGGCGTGAGGATGATTTCTTCGCCCTCGGCGGGCACTCGCTGCTGGCGACGCAACTGGTGTCGCAGATTCGTCGCCAACTGCAGCGTGAGCTGCCGCTGCGCGCCGCCTTCGAAGCCAGCACCCTCAGTGCCCAGGTTCTGCAACTGGCGGCCGCCGACGCTGTGCCTGGCTTCGGTCTGCAGGCTCGCCAGCGTGCAGCGCGCAGCCCGCAGTCCTTCGCTCAGCATCGCCTGTGGTTCCTCGCCCAGCTGGAGCCCGACAGCCTGGCCTACCACCTGCCTTGTGCCGTGCGCCTGACGGGTGAGTTGAATATCCAGGCCCTGCAACGCAGTTTCGATGCCTTGGCGCAGCGCCATGAAAGCCTGCGCACCACCTTCACCAGTGGCGACGCGGGTGAGCCTTTGCAGTGCGTGCAGCAGCCGACTGCGGTAGTCCTCGAGCGCCTACAGGCGCAGGACGAGGCGCAACTGCAGCAGCAGGTCGATTGTGTCAGTCGACGTCCCTTCGATCTGGAACAGAGCCCGCCCTGGCGTGTGGCGCTCATCGAAGTGAGCTCGGAGCAGCATGTACTGGTGCTCTGCCTGCATCACATCATCGCCGATGGCTGGTCGATCCAGGTGCTGCTCGACGAGTTCGCCGCGCTCTATCGGGGCCATGCCGAAGGGCAGCCGGTGGGACTGGCGGCGCTGCCGATCCAGTACGCCGACTATGCCCTGTGGCAGCGCGATCATCTTGCTGGCAGCCGTCTGGCCGAGCAGGTGCAGTGGTGGCGTGAGCAGCTCGGCAATGAACAGCCGCTGCTGGAGCTGCCGGGGGATCGGCCGCGTCCGGCCGTGCGTCTGGGGCAGGGGGCGCGGCATGCCTTCAGCGTGCCGGCCTGCCTGGCCGAGCGACTGCGCGAGCAGGCGCAGTTGCATCAAGTCACGCCGTTCATGCTGATTCTGGCGGTCTACCAGGGCCTGCTGTATCGCCTGACCGGCCAGCACGACCTGCGTATTGGCGTGCCGGTGGCCGGGCGCACCCAGGGCGAGAGCGAGGGGCTGATCGGCCTGTTCGTCAACACCCTGGTGATTCGCAGTGAAGTGGATGCGCAGCATTCGTTCGTCGACCTGCTGCACCAGGTCAAGTCGCGGGTGGTCGGTGCCCAGGCCCACCAGGATGTGCCCTTCGAGCAACTGGTCGATGCTCTGCAGCCGGAGCGCAGCCTTAGCCACAACCCGCTGTTCCAGGTGGCGTACAACCATCAACGCCAGGACCATCGTGCGCTACAGGCGCTGCCCGGCCTGCAGTGTGAAAGCCTCGACTGCCAGGGGCAGAGCGCCCAGTTTGACCTGGTGCTGGGTACCCTCGAACAGGCCGATGGCCGCCTCGAGGCCTACCTGGATTACGCCACCGATCTGTTCGATGCCTCCAGCGTCGAGCGTCTGGCCGGCCAGCTCCTGCGCCTGCTCGATGGCGCCTGCCGCATGCCGCAGGCGTCGCTGGCTGATCTGCCCTTGCTGGGCGAGGCCGAGGTAGCCGAAGTCGAAGCCTGGAACGACCCAGAACCGCTTCCGAACAGCATTCAGCCATTGCCGGTGCGCATCGCCGAACAGGCGCGCCTGCGGCCGACGGCCATCGCCCTGGTACACGGCCAGCAGCGTCTGAGCTTCGCCGAGCTGGAAGCTCGCGCCAATCGCCTGGCCCATCAGTTGATCGCCCGTGGCGTCGGCGCCGAGGTGCGCGTCGGCGTGGCCCTGGAGCGCGGCATCGAGCTGTTCGTCGCCCTGCTGGCGGTACTCAAGGCTGGCGGCGCCTACGTGCCGCTGGACCCGGACTACCCCGGCGAGCGCCTGCGCTACATGCTCGAAGACGCCGGGGTGAAGCTGCTGCTGAGCCATCAGGCGGCCTTGCCACGTCTGCCCGAGGTGGCCGGTATCGAGGTGCTCGACCTTGATCATCTGCCGCTGAACGATCAGCCAGAGCAGGCTCCCGAGGTGAATATTCACCCCGAGCAACTGGCCTATCTGATCTACACCTCCGGCTCCACCGGCAAGCCCAAAGGCGTGGCGGTGGCCCATGGCACCATCGCCCTGCATTGCCAGGCGATTGTCGAGCGTTACGAGTTGACGGCGGAGGATCGTGAGCTGCACTTCCTCTCGGTCAGTTTCGATGGTGCCCACGAGCGCTGGTTGACGCCACTGAGCCATGGCGCGCGCGTGGTGATCCGTGACCAGCAACTGTGGAGCGTGCAGCAGACCTATGACTGCCTGATCGCCGAGGGCATCAGCGTGGTAGCGCTGCCTCCGAGCTACCTGCGTCAGCTGGCCGAATGGGCCGAGCAATGCGGTAAAGCGCCTGGGGTGAAAACCTACTGCTTCGCTGGCGAAGCCTTCAGCCGCGAGCTGTTGCAACAGGTGATCCGCAGCCTGCAACCGCAATGGATCATCAACGGCTACGGGCCGACCGAAACCGTGGTCACGCCAACCCTGTGGCGAGTGCCGGCGGCCACGGCCGACTTCACCACGGCCTATGCGCCGATTGGCGACCGGGTCGGGGCGCGCCAGGGCTACGTGCTGGATGCCGACCTCAACCTGTTGCCGGTCGGCGTGGCCGGCGAGCTCTACCTGGGTGGCCTGCTGGCGCGGGGTTATCTGGATCGACCGGGCGCTACCGCCGAGCGCTTCGTGCCCAATCCGTACCGTGCCGGTGAGCGCCTGTACCGCACCGGCGACCGCGTGCGCCTCGGTGCCGATGGTCAGCTGGAATACCTGGGCCGACTCGATCAGCAGATCAAGCTGCGTGGCTTCCGCATCGAAATCGGCGAAGTCGAGGCGGCGCTGAAAGCCTGCGCTGGGGTGGGCGAAGCACTGGTGGTGGTCAAGGACAGCGCTGCCGGTAAGCGTCTGGTGGGTTACGTCAGCGGCCAGGGCTTGAGCGAGAGTGACCTGAAAGCGCAGCTCAAGCAGCGCCTGCCAGCGCATATGGTGCCGAGCCATATCCTGGCGCTGGAGCGCCTGCCGCTGCTGCCCAACGGCAAGCTGGACCGGCAGAGCCTGCCCGAACCGCAGGTGGAGGCGGGTGCGTACCAGGCGCCGCGTACCGAGCAGGAACAGTTGCTGGCCGGGCTGTGGAGCGAGTTGCTCGGTATTGGTCAGATCAGCCGCGATGCCCAGTTCTTTGCCCTGGGCGGCGACTCGATCCAGTCCCTGAGCCTGGTAACGCGGCTGCGCAAGGCCGGTTGGGAGCTGACGCCCAAGGCGGTATTCCAGCATCCGCGCCTGGCCGACCTGGCGGCGGTGCTGACACCGCTCGGCACTGAAAACCTGGTGGTGCCGCGCGCCAGTGGCGAGCTGCCGCTGACGCCGATCCAGGCGCATTTCTTCTCGCTGCCCATGGCCAACCGTGCGCACTGGAACCAGGCATTGCTGCTCGACGTGCGTCGACCCTTGCAGGCCGCGCCTCTGCAGCGTGCGCTGCAGGGGCTGATCGCGCATCACGATGCGCTGCGCCTGGCCTTCCGCCAGGATGAAGCGGGCAACTGGCAGGCCTTCTATCGGGATGAGGAGCAAGCCGATCGTCTGTTGTGGCAGCGCCGCATCGATTCGGAGGCAGCCCTGCAGGCGCAATGCGAGGCCGCCCAGCGCAGCCTGGACCTGCAGCACGGCCCACTGCTGCGGGTGCTGCTTGTAGACATGCCCGATGGCGGCCAGCGCCTGTTGCTCGCCGCTCATCACCTGATCATCGATGGCGTTTCCTGGCGCATCCTGCTGGATGATCTGGCCCGCGCCTACCAGCAGGCTGTGGCTGGCCAGCCGGTCGATCTCGGTGACCGGCCAGGCAGCTATCAGGCCTGGGCCGAACACCTGTGGCGCCACGCGCAGGGAGTGCCGCTGGCCAGCGAGATGGACTACTGGCAGGCGCAGCGTGCCGGCCAGCGTTTGCCCGTGGATGACCCGGCCGGCGAGGCGAGCCATGCCCAGGTGCAGACCTGTACCTGGCAACTGAGCGAAGCGCAGACCCGGCGTCTGCTGCGCGAGACTCTGCAGCAGCAGGATGCGCGTATGGACGAAGTGCTGCTCGCCGCGCTTGCCGAAGGGTTGCGCCGCTGGGGCAGCCTCGATGACAGCCTGATCGCCCTGGAAGGTCATGGGCGCGAATGGCTCGACGAACAGGCTGAGCAGGATATCGGCCGTACGCTGGGCTGGTTCACCAGTCTCTACCCGCTGCGTCTGCAAGCGCAGGAAACACTGCCACAGACCCTGGCCGACGTTCGCCAGCGCCTGCGCGGCGTGCCCAACAAGGGGCTGGGTCATGGCCTGCTGCGCCATCTCGGTAACGCGGAACAACGCCGCAGCCTGGCCGAGCTGGGCGAGCCCGAGATTGCCTTCAACTACCTGGGGCAGTTCGACGCGCAGCTCGGCGATGGTCACTTCGCACCCGCCAGCGAGTCGCCGGGCACTCTGGTCGATCCGGCCACGGCGTTGACCCAGGAGCTGGAGATCAACGGCCAGGTGTTCGCCGGCCGCCTGAGCCTCAGTTGCCGCTTCAGCGCACAGCGCCATCGCCTGCAGCGTATCGAGGCGTTGCTGGCGGCGGTGGGCGATGCGCTGCAAGCCCTGATCGACGACACGCCAGCGGTGTTTGCACCACGACAGGAAGCCGCGGCTGCTGTAGCGCCCAGTCCGTTGCTGCGCCTGAACCAGGCGGATGCCGAACGGCCCACGCTGTTCTGCGTCCACCCGGTCAGCGGCACGCTGGTCGGTTACTACCCCTTGGCCCGCGCCCTGACGCCGCACTGGCAGGTGTTCGGCCTGCAGAACCGGCAATTGCTACAGCCGTCCTGGCGTGATCAGAGCCTCGAACAGATGGCCCGCGATTACGTCAGGGTGATGCTGGAAACCCAGGCGCAGGGGCCTTACCACCTGCTCGGCTGGTCGATGGGTGGCGCCCTGGTGCTGGCCATGGCCCGGCTGTTGGAGCGCCTGGGCAAAACGGTGGCCTTCGTCGGCCTGGTCGACGGCTATGTACCCGGCTCCGGTCTGGCTCGCGCACCACGCGCTGACGTGGCAGAGGCGTCGGTCACGGGCGACGACGACTGGCAACAGTTGCTTGCCCTGGAGCGGCACATGCACGCGCTGGCTGCACGGCACCGGCACATCCAGCCGTTGCGCAGCCCGGTGCAGGCCTGGTGGGCCGCGCACTCGCCGGAGAACAACCGCAATGGCGAAGCGCTGCTGCAGAGCGCCCTGGGCCGAGAGCTGCAGCTGTCGAGCTGGGTTGATGCCGACCACCTGGGCATCGTCCGCGATCCGTCCTTTATCGAACACCTGGGCCGGCAACTGGCCGTGCTCGATCAATCGTCACGGCCACTGGGCCTGGAGAGTCACGATCATGCAAATTGAACCGCATTACGATCCGCTGCCGATGCCTGTCGCGCTCGATCTCGCCCCTGAGACCACGCTGCGCGGCGCCGACTATCGCTTCGCCAGCACGGCCAGGCTGCAGCACCAGAGCGAGGTGGAGTCCAACGCGCGCAGCTATCCCAGGCGCATCCCGCTGGAGCTGCGCCGCGCCGAGGGCATCCACGTGCAGGACAGCGAGGGCCGCTGGTTCATCGATTGTCTGGCCGGTGCCGGCACCCTGGCGCTGGGGCACAACCATCCCGTCGTGTTGCAGGCCATTCGCGGCCTGCTCGATGGCAAGCGGCCGCTGCACACCCTGGACCTGATGACCGAAGCCAAGGACGACTTCATCAGCGAACTGTTCGCCTGCCTGCCGGCCGAGTTCGCCCGCGACGCGCGCATCCAGTTCTGCGGGCCGGCCGGCACCGATGCGGTAGAGGCGGCATTGAAGCTGGTGCGCACGGCTACCGGGCGTAGCCAGATGCTGGCTTTCCACGGCGCCTACCATGGCATGACCCAGGGCGCCCTGAGCCTGATGGGCAGCCTGGGGCCCAAGCAGTATCTGGACGGCATGATCAGTGGCGTACAGATGCTGCCGTACCCCTACGGCTACCGCTGCCCGTTCGGCCTGGGCGGTGCCGAGGGCGAGCGCGTCGGCCTGCATTACATCGAGAATCAGCTGTGCGATCCGGAAAGCGGTGTGCTGCCGGCTGCCGGCATGATTCTCGAGACAGTGCAGGGCGAGGGCGGGGTGATCGCCCCGTCCGCCGACTGGTTGCGCGGCATTCGGCGCATCACCCGTGAGGCCGGCGTGCCGCTGATTCTCGATGAGGTGCAGTGCGGTATCGGGCGCACCGGCAAGCTGTTCGCCTTCGAGCATGCCGGCATCACACCGGACGTGCTGGTGCTGTCCAAGGCCATCGGAGGTAGCCTGCCGCTGGCGGTGGTGGTCTACCACAAGGATCTCGACCGCTGGCAGCCAGGCGCGCACGCCGGCACCTTCCGTGGAAACCAGATGGCCATGGCGGCAGGCGCGGCCACCTTGCGGCTGATCCGCGAGGAGCGCCTGGACCAGCACGCCGCCGCCATGGGCGAACGCCTGTGTGCTCACCTGCAGGCACTGCAGGTGCGTTACCCGCAGATTGGCGAGGTGCGCGGCAGGGGGCTGATGCTCGGGGTGGAAATGGTCGATCCACAGGGCAGGGCGGATGCCATGGGCCATGCGCCGCACAACCGCGCGCTGGCCTCGGCAGTGCAGCAACAGTGCCTGCGTCGGGGCCTGATTCTGGAGGTGGGCGGGCGCCATTCCAGCGTCCTGCGCCTGCTGCCGCCACTGATCATCACGGCGGCACAGGTGGATCAGGTGGCAGAGATCTTCGCCAGCGCCCTCGACGCTGCGGTCAACCATTAAGAACGCTTCACCGTCACTCCCGCGAAGGCGGGAGCCTATTCGATGTGGGCTCCCCGCCTGAGCGGGGAATCACAGCCATTTAATCGGCTACCTGATCAATCGATAGCAGAACGTGCCCCTTTAACGGGTGATGGCAAGGTTGTATCAAATTGCCATCTAAATGATAAAAATTACTATTTAGTTTTGCATTGATATTGGTTAGGCTAGCCAGCGTTTTTTTGACAGGCCAGCGGATTGGCTGGCGGTATCGGGGAGAAGATGATGTCGAAAGCAGTGCAAGGTGCTGGACGTTTTCAACTGAAGTGCCTGGCCGTGGTGATTGCTGCCACATGCCATGGCGTGGTTCAGGCGCAGGAGAGCGATGAGGCCAATCAGGTGACATTGCCTGCGCAAACGGTCACCGGTGAACTGGACCGCCCACAAGGCCCGGACTACGGCTACAAGGCCGAGAAAAGCCTGACCGCCAGCAAGACCAGCACGCCGCTGTCGGAGACGCCGCGTTCGGTGTCGGTGGTGACGCGCAAGCGCATCGAAGACCAGAAGTCGCAGAGCCTCACCGATGTACTGGGTTACGTACCGGGTATCTTCGCGCCGCCATTCGCTGCCGGTGATGGCCTGGCGGGTGATCTGTTCTTCATTCGTGGCTTCAACGCCACCGACTACGGCTATGGCCTGCTGCGTGACGGTTTGCGCGTGCAGGGCAACCGCTACGACACCACCAGCGAGCCTTATGGCCTGGAGCGGGTGGAAGTGTTCCGCGGGCCGACCTCGATTCTTTATGGCGAGAACGCGCCGGGTGGCCTGGTCAACCTGGTGAGCAAGCGTCCGACCGCCGTCCCGCAGGGTGAAGTGCAGCTCAACTACGGCTCCAACGACCGTCGTCAGCTTAACGTGGATGTTTCGGGCCCGCTGAATGACAGCGGCAATGTGCTGGGGCGCGTGGTGATGGTTGGCCGTGAGGCTGATACCCAGGTCGATCACGTGCAGGACAACCGCATCTATATCGCCCCGTCGCTGACGCTGAACTTCGACGACTTCAACAGCCTGACCCTGCTGTCTACCTACCAGAAGGACCGCACCAAGCTGGAGCTGGGCCTGCCGGCGGCCGGTACGCTGCTGAATAATCCCAATGGCAAACTAGACAAGGACACGCTGACAGGTCATCCAGATTGGGACGACTTTGATCGTGAAGTATGGACGCTGGGCTACGAGTTCACCCATCGCTTCAATGATGATTGGCAGTTCCGCCAGAACTCGCGCTACATGCAGTCGCGCATCCAGCGTAACGAGGTCTGGCCGAGCAGCAGTCTGTCCAGCGCCAACTACAGCAGCACCGTCGGCTTGAACCTGGCACGTGATCGCTACAACAAGTCCATGACCTACTCGCTGGATAATCAGCTGGAGGGCAAATTCGCCACAGGTGCTCTGCAGCACACCTTGCTGCTCGGCCTGGCCTTCGACCGTACTTCCTTCAATCAGAATCAGGACGTCGGCATCATCTCGCAGTTTAATTACTACAACCCAGCCTGGGGGGTAGTAGGTGAGCCGACTACTCCAATTGCTCAGGGCAACACTTTGCTTGAGCAGCAGATGACAGGGGTCTACAGCCAGTTGCAGAGCAAATATGAAAATTGGATTTTCCTGCTCGGTGGTCGTTTCGACTCGGTCGACAACCAGTACCGCAACAAGCTGGCACCGGCCACTGATCTTGATTACAGCGATCACAAGGGAACTTGGCAGGGTGGGGTGATGTACCAGTTCGAGAATGGCCTGTCGCCTTACGTCAGTTACTCCACCGCTTTCGTACCGGTGCAGGAAACCTCCACCACCAACGGTCCTCTGGATCCGATCACCGCCGAACAGTATGAGGTGGGTCTGAAGTACGAGCCCAAGGGCTGGAACACCATGTTCACTGCTGCCGTATTCGATCTGCGTAAAGAAAATGACGTCTACTTCGAAGCGGCCATCAATGATTACCGTCAGGTCGGCGAAAGCCGTTCCAAAGGTGTCGAGCTGGAAGTCAGCAGTGATATCAGCGCCAACCTGAATATCACCGCCGCCTACACCTACACCGATGCACGTGTCACCAAGGATGCGCCGGGGTCGCTGATCGAAGGCAACCAGATGACCGGCGTACCGCGTAACCAGGCATCGATCTGGGCCAACTACCGCTTCCTCGATGGTGCGTTGCGTGGTCTGCGTCTGGGTGGCGGCGTGCGTCACTTCGACAGCACTTTCGCTTATACCAACCCGCCTGGCACCAACCCAGCTGTCGTTTCCTACGGCCGTCTGGACACCGGTGACGTGACCCTGGTCGATGCCGCCATCGGCTACGACATCGACGAGAACTGGTCGGTCGATCTCAATGCCAAGAACGTCTTCGATCAGGAGTACGTGGCAGGCTGCAACAACGCTGGGCGCTGCTACTGGGGCGACGAGCGCACCTTCCTCGGTAGCGTATCGCTGCGCTGGTAAGCGGCAACCGAGTGGGCAAACCAAGGCGAGGGGGCAACCCTTCGCCTTTTTGCATAGGTAAGGACAACGGATGACGAGTTTGAGTCGCCCCGGGCAGCCAGCCGCTGCACGCGGTTTCAGTCACACTGGCCTGGCGCTGCTGGGGCTCGCGCTGCTGCTGGCCATGCTGCTGTGGCAGGGCGTGTTGCGCCATCCCTGGCCAACCGCCGAGGCCTGGTTGGCGCCGCTGTCGTCGACGCCATCGCTGGAGGGGCTGCTGCTGTGGTGGACCCAGCTGCCACGCGCCTTTGCCGGAGTGCTGGTGGGCGCCTGCCTGGGCGTTTCCGGGGCGATCATGCAACTGATTACGCGCAACCCGCTGGTGTCGCCGGATCTGCTCGGCATCACCGCCGGAGCGCAACTGGGCGTGATCCTTGGCATGCTTCTGCCCGGCGCCCTGGGCCTGCCGCTGGTCTTCGTCGGTGGTCTGTTGGCGGCGCTGTTTACTTTCCTCATGGCTGGCGGCTGGAACACCTCGCCGCTGCGCCTGACCCTGGCCGGGGTGGCAGTAGCGCAGACCTTCGCCGCGCTGATCGCGCTGTTTCTCAGCCTCAACGACCAGGCCGCGATGGTGGTATCGCTGTGGAATACCGGTTCGTTGCAGCAGTTGGGTTGGGGCGCGATGAAGCCGGCGCTGTATCTGTTGCCGCTGATTGCCCTGACTCTGCTGATGCTGATGCGACCGATGAACCTGGCGGTGCTGGGCGACGGACAGATGCGCTCGTTGGGGCTTTCGCCAGCCTGGCTGAAAGGGCTGAGCATCGTCCTCGGCAGCCTGCTGGCGGCACTGGCGATCCATCTGGCTGGCCCCTTGGGCTTCATCGGGCTGATCACGCCGAACCTGCTGCGCTTTGCCTTCGCCGTGGTGCGACCTTCCCGGTTGATCCCTTTGTGCGCGATCTGGGGCGCGCTGCTGACAGTACTCGCCGATGCGCTGGTGGCGGCGGTGGAGCCCTGGTTCCAGCTGCCGCTGGGGGTGCTGTCGGCCATTCTCGGTTCGCTGGCGATCCTCTTGCTGCTGCGTTACGGGCGCAGCGCGCCGGTGGCGGCGGTCACGGCGAACATGCCGGGTGAGAACCGGGCCATGCGCCTGCCACTGTGGGCGTTCGTCGTGCTTACCGTGCTGATCTGCCTGGCGCTGCTGGTGGGCGGTACCGCGCAGGGTGAGTCGGGTATCTGGGCCTTCTGGCAGCGGGTGTGGGCCGGCGAGCCCTTGGCCATGACCCTGCTCGATCTGCGCCTGCCGCGCCTGCTGGTGGACATGGCTGCCGGGGCACTGCTGGCGACCGCCGGCATGCTGTTGCAGGCGGTCACGCGCAACCCGCTGGCCGGCCCGGAAATTCTCGGGGTGAGCCAGATGGCAGCGCTGGTGGTCTTGCTGGCGTTGATCTTCATGCCCGAACTGGCAGTAGCCTGGCGCTTCCCGCTGGCCTGGTTGGGGGCCGGCCTGGCGCTGGTGATCGTCATCGGCCTCAACCTGCGTCATGGCCTGGAGCCGCTGCGCGTGACGCTCACCGGCTTTGCCATCAGCGGTGTGGTGCTGGCCCTGGTGAGCCTGCTGATGGCGCAGTTCACCAGCAATATCGCGCAGGCGCTGATCTGGATGGTGGGCAGCAGCTACGGGCGCACCTGGGGTGATCTGCAGGCCATGCTGCCCTGGCTGGTGATTGGGTTGGCGCTGTGCGCGGCGACCACGCGCTGGATGGATCTGCTGCAGTTGGGCGATGGCGTGGCCGGCAGCCTCGGGCTGTCGGTGCCGAGCCGGCGGGTGCTGCTGATCGTGCTGGCCAGTGCGCTGATCGCCGCGGCCGTGGCGGTGGTCGGGCCGGTGGCGTTCATCGGTTTGCTGGTACCGCATGGTGTGCGTTTGCTGGGCTTTCATCGTGCCCGCCAACGCCTGCTGGCGGCGCCGCTGCTGGGTGCGACGCTGCTGGCCTCGGCCGATCTGCTCGGGCGCGTGCTGCTCGCGCCGTTGGACATTCCGCTGGGGATTGCTACGGCCGCCATCGGTGCGCCGTGCTTCCTTTTGCTGCTCAGCCGCGTCTATTTCAGTGACAAAAGGAGCTAGTGCCGTGGCGATGCGTCTTGTCTGTTGCCTGCTGCTGGTCTGTCTGGCGCACGGCGCCTGGGCGGCCGATGCACAACTGGTAGCCCGGCAGTCGGCCGGTGTTGGAGACGCGCCGCAGCGGATCGTCAGCCTCGATGAGCTGAGTACCGAGTTGCTGGTATCGCTGGGGATCGAGCCGGTCGGGGTGGCCAACCTGGCCAGCTATCGCCGTTACATCGGCATCGGCAATGACCTGCTCGAAAGCAGCGTGGCGCTGGGCAGTGCGCAGCAACCCAATCTGGAGGCCATCGCCCGGCTCAAGCCGGATCTGATCGTTGGCGTGGCCTACCTGCACCTGCCGTTGTTCGAGCGTCTCGACGGCCTGGCGCCGACACTCATCTATCAGGTGTCACTGGCATCCGCTGGCTACGATGGCGTGGCCATCGGCGAGGCCATGCTGGAGCATCTTGGCCGCTTGACCGGGCGGCAGGCGCAGGCCGCTGCCGTGATTCGCGAAGGCCGGCAGGCGTTGGCTGCCGCGCGTCAGTCCGTTCGCGAGCGCGACCTGCAGGGCGAGCCGGTGGCCGTGCTCTATCCGCTGGTGCAGCAGGGCAGTTTCATCGCCCTCAACCAGCAGACACTGATCGGCAGCCTGATGAACCGCCTGCAGGTGCGCTCGCCCTGGACCTTGCGTTCCGCACACAGCCTGCACCGGCGCATCGACATGCGCCGCTTCGCCGGTGAGCCGGGGCTGCGCGTACTGTTCATCGGTGGGCAGGAGCAGGCGCCGTTCTTCGCCAGCCCCCTGTGGAAAGCCCTGCCGGTTGCCCAGCAGCAGCGTTATGCCTTTCTCCCCACGCCGTACTGGACCTTTGGTGGCCCGCGCTCGACGGCCGCCATCGCGACCCAGGTGCGCGAGGCGATCGAGGCGATGAATCGTTGAATTTTGTCCCCGGCCATTCGTCCTTTAAGAGGAGCCTGGCGACCATCGATATCGCTCAGGGGCAAGCCATTTCCACAGAGGTCATCGCATGAGCTTCGACAACGAGAACGCGCGCTTTCTGGTCGTGATCAATCATGAGCAGCAGTATTCCATCTGGCCCGAGTACAAGGCCATTCCCGAAGGCTGGTCCGCCGTGGGCGTGTCCGGCGACAAGGCGACCTGCCTGGCCCATATCGAAGAGGTGTGGACCGACATGCGCCCGCTGAGCCTGCGTCAGGCCATGGCGTGAACAGCGACCTGCGGGGAGCTCGACGATGAATCAAGTGACCGATCTGGCGCAGGCCGCCCTGAGCATCGAGGCCGGCCTGCCCATGCGCGTCAGCCCGCTGCAGGCCGGGCAGGGCCTGCACGAATATCTGCCAGCTCTGCAGCAGTTGGTGACCGAGCATCTTGAAGTGAGCGGTGGGCTGCTGTTCAGTGGCTTCGCCGATGTCGATGTGGCCAGCTTCCAGCAGTTTGCCGGCGCCTTTGGCCATCCATTGCTGAGCTACGAGTTCGGCTCCACGCCGCGTAGCCGGGTGAGCGCCGGTGGCGTGTATACCTCCACCGAATTTCCTGCTCATCGGCCGATTCCGCTGCACAACGAGCAGGCCTACACCACCGAATGGCCGCTGCGCATCTGGTTCTATTGCGCCCAGGCGGCCGAGCAGGGTGGCGAGACACCGATTGCCGATAGCCGTGAAGTCTTTCGGCGCATCGATCCGGCCATCCGCCAGCGCTTCGCCGAGCGCGGCCTGCTCTACGTGCGCAATTACGGCAATGGTCTGGATCTGCCCTGGCAGCAGGTCTTCAATACCGAAGATCGCCAGGAGGTCGAGCGTTACTGCAGCGCTCGCCGTATCGACTTCGAATGGCTCGGCGACGACGAACTGCGTACGCGTCAGCTTTGCCAGGGCGTTGCCCAGCATCCGCGTACCGGTGACTGGGTCTGGTTCAACCAGGCGCACCTGTTCCACCTGTCGGCCCTGGACGCCGATACCCAGGAAGTGCTGATCGACGCGGTCGGTCTCGAGGGCCTGCCGCGCAATGTCTACTTCGGCGATGGCACACCCATCGAGGCCAGCCTGCTGGACGAGGTGCGCGGCGTACTCGACGCCTGCACCATTCGTTTCCCCTGGCGTGACGGCGACATCCTGATGCTCGACAACATGCTCACGGCCCATGCCCGCGATCCCTTCAAGGGACCGCGCAAGGTGGTGGTGGCGATGGCCGAGGCCTATGGCCAGGAGGGTTTCCAATGAATGTATTACCGCTGCCTGACGGGCGTGTGCTGCAAGGTGAGTCGCGCGAGTCGGCGATCTGGCTGACCTGCGACGGCCGGCCGCTGATGCAGCTGCGCATGGGCGAAGCAAACACCCTGCAGGTGCTGGAAGTGGCCACGGCCGATCTGGCCGATGCGCTGTGGTGCGCCAGCTATTGGTGGTTCGCCACTCATCCGCAGGTGGCGCGTCTGCTCTGGCAGGGGCTGGATCAGCAGGCACTGCAGGGCTGTGGTGACTGGCTGCGTAATGATGCCGGCTCGCAGCTTGCGCACGTCGAGCGCGGCGTGTTCTGGCAGTTGCCGCAGCCCTGGTTGCGCCAGGCGCTGCCGCCTTATCCGCAGCAGATGGTGATGAGCGACGGCAAGCGCCATCCCCGGCGCCGGGCCAAGCCCCAGGGCGAGGTCTACCGGCGCTTCGATGCGCAGTTGGGCGCCTGGATATCCCTGCGTACGCTGGACATCGACCAGGACCTGGAACGCTTCAGTCGCTGGCAGAACACGCCGCGCGTCCTGCATTTCTGGCAGGAGGGCGGCGATCTGGCGCAGCACCGCAGCTATCTCGAAACCATCGCTGCCGATCCGCATGTCTACAGCCTGATCGGTTGTTTCGATGACCAGCCCTTCGCCTACTTCGAGCTCTACTGGGCCAGGGAAGACCGCATTGCGCCTTTCTATCGCGTGGACGACTATGATCGCGGCATTCACATGCTGGTGGGTGAGCAGGCGCATCGCGGGCCGCACAAGGTGGCCAGCTGGCTGGCGGCGCTGACCCATTACGCCTTTCTCGACGATCCGCGCACAGGCCTGGTGGTGGCCGAGCCACGTGCGGACAACGCGAAGATGATCGGCTATATGCAGGCGCTGGGTTACTACCGGGAAAAGGAGTTCGATTTTCCTCACAAGCGCGCGGCGCTGATGGCGATCGGTCGCGAGCGTTTTTTTGATAGCGGGGTACTTTGTTGAACGTATCGGGAATCGCTCAGGGTGATTGAGGCACTGGCGCCGCTGTTCATCGGCGATTTCTCCTCTTATCGGGACACCCTGGTGCTGCACGACGACCCACGACCCTCGGTGCCGCTGCGCGAACTGCTCAGCGACGAGGGGCTACCGGTGCTGCTGGCGCGTTTCGGCGAGTCGTACACCGGCGGTGACCGCCGCGCGCTGCTGTCGCAGTGGTCGAAGCATTATTTCGTGCGCCTGATCCCGCCGGTGGTGGCCGCTGCGCTGGTGCTGAACCGGCGCCTGCCGCTGCATCTCGACGACATCGAGGTGGTGTTCGATGCGCAGTACCTGCCACAGGCGTTCAAGCTGCGCGATGCGGGTGAACCGTTCGCCCCTGGTGATCCCTTCGAGCGTTTTGCCCATCTCCAGCACGACCATCTGGCGCCATTGATTCAGGCATTCACCGCGCAGGTGAAGATCGCGCCCAAGGTGCTCTGGAGCAACGCCGGCAATTACTTCGAATGGATTCTGACGGCGCTGGGCAAGGTGCTGCCTGCGCCCGTGCTGGCCGATGGTTTCAGCCTCCTGCAGGCGACCCTGCAGTCTGATGGACGGCGCAACCTGCTGTATCAGCCGGTGCGTTATGTCGAGCTGCAGGGCGCTGCCCTGCCGTGGCGGCAACGGCGGGTGTGCTGCATTCGCTATCTGCTGCCCGAGCTCGAACTGTGCGAGAACTGCCCGCTGCTCGATGAGCCCCCAGCGCAGGCGGCCGGTTCGGCGTCTTGATGCGACCCGGTCAGTACAGGTAGCTGATTGGCGAGCCGTCCGCCGGATTGGCCATCACGCCCATGGGTACGCCGTAGATGCGCTCCAGGGTTTCGCTGTGCATCAGCTCGGCCGGGCTGCCTTGTGCCAGTAGACGACCGCTGTGCAGAGCCAGCAGGTGGTCGCAATAGCGCGCGGCCATGTTGATGTCGTGCAGCACCACCAGCACGCCCAGGCCCAACTCGCGGCTGAGGTCATGAACGCGTGAGAGGACCTCCACCTGATGGGCGATGTCCAGCGCCGAGGTGGGTTCGTCGAGCAGCAGGTAGCGCGTGTTCTGCGCTAGCAGCATGGCCAGCCAGACGCGCTGGCGCTCACCGCCGGACAGATGATCGACCAGGCGATCAGCAAACACGCCGGTATCGGTGAGGTCCAGGGCGCGCTCGATGTGTGCGCGGTCTTCGCTGCCCAGACGCCCAAGGGCGCCATGCCAGGGGTAACGGCCGAAGCCCACCAGCTCGCGTACGGTCAGGCCTTCGGTCTGCGGTAACTGCTGGGGCAGGTAGGCCACCTGACGGGCGAAGTCGCGCTGGCCCCAGGCCTGCAACGGTTTGCCGTCGAGCAGGATATGGCCGCCGCTGGGAGACTGCTGGCGGGCGAGCAATTTGATCAGGGTGGACTTGCCTGAACCGTTGTGGCCGATCAGGCCGACCATGCGTCCGGCATCGATGTGCAGGCTCAGGGGATGCAGCAGGGTGCGTTCAGGAATGCTGAAACTGACGCTTTGCAATTCGAACATGAAGCCGTCCGCTGTGGGGTTGCGAAGGGCGTCAATCTAATTCAAATGCTAATCGTTATCAATTTTGTGGTGCCTGCACCGCGAGGTGGACAGGGGCTCGCCTGATGGACGAGCCCCCTGAGATTCAGGCCTGACGCTGTTCTTCCGCCTTGCACGCGGCGGCGGTGAACAGCACGTCGGTAGAAGAGTTCAGCGCGGTTTCCGCCGAATCCTGAACGATACCGATGATGAAGCCGATGGCGACGATCTGCATGGCCACTTCGTTGGGGATGCCGAACAGGCTGCAGGCCAGCGGGATCAGCAGTAGCGAGCCGCCGGCGACACCGGATGCACCGCAGGCACTGATCGAGGCCAGCACGCTCAGCAGCAGGGCGGTCGGCAGGTCGACGGGGATACCCAGGGTATGCACCGCTGCCAGGGTCAGTACGGTGATGGTGATTGCCGCACCGGCCATATTGATGGTGGCACCCAGCGGAATGGAGACCGAATAGGTTTCCTCGTGCAGGCCCAGACGCTGGCTCAATTGCAGGTTGACCGGGATGTTGGCGGCCGAGCTGCGGGTGAAGAAGGCGGTGATGCCGCTTTCGCGCAGGCAGGTGAACACCAGCGGATAAGGGTTGCGACGAATCTTCCAGTACACCAGCGCCGGGTTGACCACCAGGGCCACCAGCAACATGCAGCCGACCAGCACAATCAGCAGGTGCAGGTAGCCGAGCAGGGCGTCGAAACCGGACTCGGCCAGGGTCGCGGCGACCAGGCCGAAGATACCCAGTGGTGCCAGGCGGATCACCAGTTTGACGATGGCCGTAACGCCATTGGACAGGTCGCCCAGCAGCTGCTTGCTGCTGGCGCTGGCATGACGGAAGGCGAAGCCGAGGCCGATTGCCCAGGCCAGAATGCCGATGAAGTTACCCTTCAACAGGGCGTTGACCGGGTTGTCGACCACGTTCATCAGCAGGGTCTTGAGTACCTCGCCGATGCCGCCGGGGGGCGTCAGCTCAGCGGCCTGGCTGCTCAACACCAGCGACGACGGGAAGGCGAAGCTGGCAATCACCGCCACCAGGGCAGCGCTGAAGGTACCGATCAGGTACATCAGCAGGATCGGGCGAATGTGGGTCTGCTGGCCTTGCTGATGGTTGGCGATGGACGACATCACCAGGATGAACACCAATACCGGCGCCACCGCCTTCAACGCCGAGACGAACACGTTGCCGATGAAGCCGACGGACAGCGCTGCCTGTGGGGCGATCACGGCAAGGGCGATACCTGCCAGCAGGCCGATGATGATCTGTGTCACCAGGCTGGTGCGGTTGAGTAGCTGCAGGGCAGGGTGGATGGCTTGGGACATCGCGTGGTTCTCTGGTTGCTGGGCGTGTGGCAAAGGCCGTCGCGCCTGGGTCGAGAGGGCTTTCAGCGCAGCCTGTGGAAGGGCGTCCGAAAAATAGCGCGCGACTCTAGCACAGCCTCACGCTGCTTCGAGGCAGCGGCAGGCATCTGGACGACAGGGTGCAAGCCGGTGTCGCATCTCGGCAAGCTTTGCCTGCTTGAAATATCGAACGACTGGTGCGTATTTTGTACGCATCGTCGCCGTCAGGCGGTATTCGCGTCATTCAAGGACAACAAAAGATGAGCACTGCCAGCCGCCAGGCACTGGAAACCCTGCTGCAGGGTATCGATGAGATCGATTGCGTAACCCCGGACCTCAATGGCGTTCCGCGCGGCAAGCTTATGACGGCCGAGGGTTTTCTTGAGGGACGACGCCTGCAGCTCGCTCGCGGCGTGCTGCTGCAATGCATCATGGGCGGCTATCCGCCGGCACGTTTCTACGGCGGTGACGACGGCGATCTGGTTCTTAACGCCGAACCTGGCCAGATACACCGTCTGCCCTGGAGCGAGTCGCCGCGCGCACTGGCCATCTGCGACGCGGACGAACTGGACGGGCGTAGCTCCGGGCTTTCCACGCGCGGTCTGCTCAAGCGTGTACTTGCACGCTACGCCGAGCATGGCTGGCAGCCGGTGGTGGCGACCGAGCTGGAGTTCTTCGTGTTCGCCGCCAATCCCGATCCGCAGCAGCCGTTCCAGCCGCCATTGGGGCTGGATGGACGTCGCGAGGATGGCGGTTCGGCGTTCAGCGTCAGCTCCGGCAATGGCCTGCGGCCGTTCTTCGCTGAGGTCTATCGCTGCATGGAGGCATTGGGGCTGCCGCGCGATACCTTCATGCACGAGATGGGCGTCAGCCAGTTCGAGATCAACCTGCTGCATGGTGACGCGCTGCAATTGGCCGATCAGACCTTCCTGTTCAAGCACTTGCTCAAGGAGGTCGGCTTCAAGCATGGCCTTTCCGTGGTCTGCATGGCCAAACCGCTGGCGCATACGCCGGGCAGCTCCATGCATATCCATCAGAGCGTGGTGGAGCAGGGTAGCGGTCGCAACATCTTCAGCGCGGAGAAAGGCGAGGCGACAGCGGCTTTCCATCACTTCATCGGCGGTCAGCAGGCGGCGATGGCCGATTTCACCCTGCTGTTCGCACCGCACGTGAATTCCTATCAGCGTCTGTGCCATCCCTATGCGTCGCCGAACAACGCCTGCTGGTCGGCTGACAACCGTGCTGCGGGGCTGCGGATTCCGGCCAGTGCGCCGGTGGCGCGGCGGGTGGAGAATCGCCTGCCGGGTGCCGATGCCAATCCTTATCTGGCCCTGGCTGCCAGCCTGGCAGCCGGGCTGCATGGCCTGGAGCGCGAGCTGCAACCCAGTGCGCCGATCCAGGGTGAGTTCGAGGTGCCGGAAGAATTGGCGCTACCCTGTACCATGCACGCCGCGATCGAGCGTCTGAAACGCAGCGAGCTGGCAATCGAACTGTTCGGTGCGGAATTCATCGAAGGTTACATCGCCAGCAAGGCCCTGGAGCTGACCAGCTTCTACGATGAAATTACGCCCTGGGAGCGTCGTGTTCTCGCCGCACAGGCGTGACGCCATTCCCGGTTACCGTACAAGGAGCTTTACCCGTCAATGCGACTGATCTGGAAGTCATTCCGCTCGCTGTACTTTGCCACTTTGCTGATGTTGCTCGGCTCCGGCCTGCTCAGTACCTATCTGGCGTTGCGTCTGGCCGACACCGTGGATGGTCTGTGGGTCGGTGCACTGATGGCGGCCAACTATTTCGGCCTGGTACTGGGTGGCAAGCTGGGGCATCGGCTGATCGGTCGGGTGGGTCACATCCGTGCCTATGTGGCCTGCGCCGGGGTAGTCACCGCAGCGGTGCTCGGCCATGGCCTGGTGGAGTGGCTGCCGCTTTGGCTGTTCCTGCGCATGCTGGTAGGCCTGGGCATGATGTGCCAGTACATGGTGATCGAGAGCTGGCTCAACGAGCAGGCTGAAGCCAAGCAGCGCGGCCTGGTGTTCAGTGGCTACATGGCGGCCTCCTATCTGGGGCTTATCCTTGGCCAGCTGGCTCTGGTCATACATCCGACGCTGGGGCTGGAGCTGCTGATGCTGGTCGCCCTGTGCTTTGCGCTGTGTCTGGTACCGGTGGCACTGACCCGGCGCCTGCACCCGGCGCCTTTGCATCCGGCGCCGCTGGAGCTGCGTTTCTTCCTCAGTCGCGTGCCGCTGTCGCTGACGACCATCGCGGTGGCCGGTCTGCTGATCGGCTCGTTCTACGGTCTGGCACCGCTGTATGCCACACGGATGGGCCTGTCGACCGAGCAGGTGGGTCTGTTCATGGGCAGCTGCATTCTCGCCGGCCTGCTGGTGCAATGGCCGCTGGGCTGGCTATCCGATCGGCATGACCGTGTGCGCCTGATTCGCGGCTGCGCGGTCTTGCTGCTGCTGACTGCCTTGCCGCTGGCGGCACTGCCTGAGGTCTTTCTCGGCTTGCTGTTCTGCGTCGGCTTTCTGGTCAGCCTGATGCAGTTCAGCCTCTACCCACTGGCGGTGGCCTTGGCCAATGACCACGTCGAGCCTGAGCGCCGTGTGTCACTGACGGCCATGCTGCTGGTTACCTTCGGCGTGGGTGCCTGCATTGGTCCACTGCTGGCCGGTGTGCTGATGCGTTTCTACGGCGCCAACATGCTCTATGTATTCGTCAGTGTCTGCGCGTTGATTCTGGTCTGGCGCATTCGTCCTGAAGTGGTGACCCATTTGCATCAGGTCGATGATGCGCCGCTGCACCATATGGCCATGCCGGGTAACGTCACCAGCTCACCGCTGGTCGCTGCGCTCGACCCGAGGGTCGATGAGCAGGCGGTGCAGGAGCAGATGCAGGAACCAGCCGCTGCTGCGGCAGCGGCTGAAGAGGATCAGCAGAAAACGCAGGCGGGCCAGTAAGGGCTGTGGGCGTCAGAAGGGGCCGTCGCTCTCGGTGCGACGCGCCTCGCGCTGCAACTGATAGACGAAGCGTTCGACCTGACGTTGCTCCAGGCCGTTCAAACGATGAAAACGCGTGCCGACGAACGTCATGTCGACCTTGTCCTCGTATTGCACGTGACGTAACTCCACGGCGCAGGTCATGTTGCCGAAGGGCAGATAGGCAGTGAGTCGCTCGTGTACCTGGCCATTGCTCAGTTGCTGACTGAGGTTGCCGGCGAAACGCAGTTTGCAGCCGGTGGCCGAGATGTCCAGCAGATGACCTGACAGCGGTTCGCGCAGCTTGTCGCCGCTGAGTACGACCTTGACCAGATCGCTTTGCTTCAACTGCGCACGGAAGGCGCTGCGGCGCTGGTGATAGATCACTTCGGTGGGCAGCGGTGCCCAGTAGCAGGGGGCTCCCTCGAGTTCGCCAAGCTGCACGTCGTGATCACAGGTCCAGGCTACTCGTACCCCGTCGCGGAATGCCTCGACGTTGAAGGTTTCGCCTTGCTTGAGAAAACGTTCGCCATCGGTAGGGATGATCTCGTCCAGCGCTAAACGCGCACGGTCTTTATCGATTTCGACGAGGTAGCTTTGAAAACGCTGGCCACGATCCTTGAACTGGATAACCAGGGGATCATGGTTCTGTTGCAATTGACGCAGGGTGGCAATGATCTCGACGGATGTCTTGAGCACCTTGGGCGGTTGAGGACCGCTCTCGTCGTTGAACGCACTGGACACAGTTCGGAACTCTCCGAGTCATGGACTACATCGGCACTAGAATACTGGCAGAGTGCCTGCATGTCCCTGTGCTTTTTGTTGGGGGGATGGCTCAGGCCTGGCTGAGCGGCCTTTGCTGCGCGATTCTAGCGGCACTGCCGCGGCTGTCATAGAGGCCGGGAGTCTCTGCGCCACGCAAAATGCCGAGGACGCTGCCGACCGAGGCCTGGTTGGCGCGAATCAAACGGCCATTGCGCAGATTGGCCTCCTGACAGAGCTGCAGGAGAGCGGACAACTCTTCACTGCGCGCCAGAAGTTGATCGCCTACGGAGGACTTGCTCGCCAGCGCTGAGAGCCCTTCGCGATCAGCACTCAGACCGGCGTTTTGCAGCAGACGACTGCGCTCGCTGCCATGCTGCTGAAGCAGGGCAAGCAGCGGTTGTTTTTCGCTGAGCAGGCTATTCAGGAGCGGTAGGTCGCGTTCGGTAAGGGCCTGGAATTCGCTATCGATCAGCTCAAGCAATTGCTTTGCAGTGCCGATATCGTTGGTGAAGAGGTCAAGCAAGGCTGTGTCGTTCATGGCGGGCTCTTGGGGGTCGGGCGTCCAACACCCCCAGCGCAGCCCTGAGACTAGCGCTGGGATTCGAAGTCGAGCAGTTTCTGGGCGACACGTTTGCTGTCGACCTGATAGCTGCCATCAGCGATGGCCTGTTTCAGCTGGGCCACACGCTCCTTGTTGACGATGGGCTGATCACGCAGCTTCTCGCCGATTGCTTGCAACTGCTGTGCCTCGCGGCTCAGTTGCACCGATTCGCCGCTCTTGGCGTTGGTTTGTTCATCGTTACCGATGGCAGAGGCCTGGTTCGGCTGTGCCGACTCATTGCGATTGCCAGCCTGAGTCGCGCCGGTACGCCCCGCATTGGCGGGCGTATTGGCATTGTTCAGCCGGTTGAAGTCGATGACCATGATGCAGAACCTCGGACGATATGGTGGACGCTTGCCATGCTTCTCGGCTGCAGCCGGGAAAACTTTAGGATTAATTTCATCGCGTCGTTGAATAGTGTAGGGAATCGCCACGCTTTTGCGCTACAAGAAACATGCCTACATGGCTACTTCCACCTGACCAGGGCCAACCACTCGGGCTCGAACGACTCGCTGCGAGCGCAGGTTGCGTACATTGATCTGCTCACCTGGAGCACCGTCTGTCAGGGCTTCGCCGGGCATGCGCACGTTGACCGTGATACCGCGAGCGCTGATCACCACCTGATCGCCCCGACGAATGACCTCGGCTACTTGCAGGTGGGTAGAAAGAAGAATCTGGTCACTACCGAGCTGTCGTGTCAATTTCTTGCCGATCGCCTGGTTCAGGTCGGTGAGAAAGTTCTGCCCCAATTGTCCGACATCGCGTTCAACCAGACTCAGATCCGCAGCCTTGACTACGCTCATGCGCTTGAGGGGGCGAGTCAGTACGACGATTGGGCGATACAAACGCACTTCAGCCGGCACGAATACGGTCCACGGGGCGCTGCCGTCGCAGCGCACCCGCGTGGTGACACGGCCCAACGGCTGCGCCGGGCTCTCCAGCGTGGTCGTCAGCGGCTGATCGCACAGCGGCAGACGCAACCGCGGGTCGAGACGGTTGACGCGAATCTCATGGCGGCCCTGAATTTCGCTACGCTGTAGATATTCAGTGGTTGCCTGCTCAAGAAAGGCCTCGGTGGCGCCGATAAGTTGCTCAGTGCTGGTAAAGGTGGCAGCCGCCGTAGCGCTGTAGCCGAGTGTCGGCAAAGCGAGTAAAACGGGCAAAGGCGCAAGGCACTTTGCCAGTAGCTGACGGAATGATGACGTTCTCTGCTTCATAAGCAATGCAAAGCAAGCCCCGTGCCGCCTGCTAGGCTCAATGGGGTAGGCGTTACTAGACAAGAAGGAGTCCGGGCATGGCCGGGTTGATGGATTCGGTTAACCAGCGCACTCAGCTGGTGGGGCAGAACCGCTTGGAGTTGTTGCTGTTTCGCCTGGAGGGCCCACAGCTTTACGGTATCAACGTATTCAAGGTGAAAGAGGTACTGCAGTGCCCGAATCTCACCATCATGCCCAAGTCCAGTCCGGTGGTGCGGGGTGTGGCCAATATTCGTGGGGGCACCATTCCGATTCTCGACCTTTCCATCGCTACCGGCAGTGCCGCTCTGGAAAATCTGAAGACCAGCTTCGTGATCATCACCGAGTACAACACCAAGGTGCAGGGTTTTCTGGTGCGCTCGGTCGAGCGTATCGTCAACATGAACTGGGAGGAAATCCATCCGCCACCCAAGGGCACCGGGCGCGATCACTACCTGACAGCGGTCACGCGGCTCGACAAGCAGTTGGTCGAGATCATCGATGTCGAGAAGATTCTTGCCGAAGTCGCGCCGACCTCGGAAGTGATCTCCGCTGGCGTGATCGATGAGCAGGTGCAGAGTCAGGCAGTGACCAAGCATGTGCTGATCGTCGATGACTCCTCGGTGGCACGCAAACAGGTTTCGCGCTGTCTGCAGACCGTTGGCGTCGAGGTTACGGCTCTGAACGATGGTCGTGAGGCGCTCAATTACCTCAAGAAAATGGCCGACGAGGGGCATAATCCCGACAAGGAACTGCTGATGCTGATTTCCGACATCGAGATGCCCGAGATGGACGGATATACGTTGACTACGGAGATTCGCAGCGATCCGCGCATGCAGAAGCTGCATATCCTCCTGCATACTTCGCTTTCCGGTGTGTTCAACCAGGCGATGGTGAAGAAGGTCGGCGCTGACGACTTCCTCGCCAAGTTCAAGCCAGATGATCTGGCGGCGCGGGTGGTCGATCGCATTCGTGTATCGGATGGGGGCTGAAGGGTGACCTTCGGCGAATGTTATGGTTGCAGAGGCGGCACTAGTGTCTTCAGGTAATTTGGATTTCGAGCAGTTCCGGACTTTCCTGGAAAAGGCCTGCGGTATTCTGCTTGGCAGCAACAAGCAGTACCTGGTCTCCAGCCGTCTGAACAAGCTGATGGAACAGAACGGTATCAAGACCCTGGGCGAGCTGGTGCAGCGCATGCAAAGCCAGCCGCGCGGAGGGCTGCGCGAGCAGGTCGTAGATGCCATGACCACCAACGAGACCCTGTGGTTTCGTGACACGTATCCCTTCGAGGTGCTCAAGAACCGCGTGTTGCCGGAGTTGATCAAGGCTTATCCGGCCCAGCGCCTGCGTATCTGGTCGGCAGCCTGCTCGTCCGGTCAGGAGCCTTACTCGCTGTCGATGTCCATCGATGAGTTCGAACGCACCAACCTCGGTCAGCTCAAGGCGGGTGTGCAGATCGTTGCCACCGACCTTTCGCCGTCGATGCTGGCCAATTGCAAATCCGGCGAGTACGACAGCCTTGCCATGGGGCGAGGCCTTGCACAGGAGCGTTTGCAGCGCTATTTCGATCCCAAGGGCCCGGGGCGTTGGCAGGTCAAGGCTCCCATCAAGAGCCGTGTCGAGTTCCGCCCACTGAATTTGCTGGACAGTTACGCGGCATTGGGCAAGTTCGACATCGTCTTCTGCCGCAACGTGCTGATCTACTTCTCGGCAGACGTGAAGAAGGACATCCTCACGCGCATCCACGCCACCTTGAAACCGGGCGGTTATCTGTTCCTCGGCGCCTCCGAGGCACTCAATGGCCTACCGGACAAGTACCAGATGGTGCAGTGCAGTCCGGGGATCATCTACAAGGCCAAATAGGCGCAAGGCATGTTTGGTATCAGCAGCGGGAGGCCTTTGGCCTCCCGTTTGCGTTTCTGGGCTCTTAAAACCATGGGCCCGGTAGGGTGCGCCGTGCGCACCAGTGGTTTTTGGTGTGATGGTGAAGAGGGGCGGTGCGCACAGTGCACCCTAGGGTCGGGCCGGCGGCAATCTGCCCGATCAGCTTTGCCGCTTCCTTGCCTGGGGGCGGTAATACTTTGCCGCTTTGCCGCATTCGATCCTTCGATTTAATCTCAAGCCATTGATTTATAAGGATTTAAATATATGGCACAGCCTTTGCTGTATCTCTGGCAACAGTGATCAGACGGCCCTTGTGGCAAAGGTTCAGAGCATGAGCATCAACTTCGGCAGAGCACTCGGCATCCATGAGCAGGCACTCGGCTTTCGCGCCCAGCGTGCCGAGGTGCTGGCGAACAACATCGCCAACGCCGATACGCCGAACTACAAGGCTCGTGATCTGGACTTCGCCAGTGTGCTGGCCGAGCAGAACAGCCGCATGCAGCGTGGCGGCGTTGCCCTGAATCGCACCGACACTCGCCACATCCCGGCCGATGGTGTGAAAAGTGGCGATGCTGAGCTGCCTTATCGCACGCCGTTCCACGCTTCGCTGGATCAGAACACCGTCGACCTGCAGATCGAGCAATCGAACTACGCCGAAAACGCGGTGCAGTTCCAGGCCAGCTTCACCTTTCTCAATAGCAAATTCAAAGGGCTGACCACTGCCCTGCGCGGCGAATAAGGAGCGCGACCATGTCCCTTGCCAGTGTCTTCAACATCGCCGGAACCGGCATGAGCGCCCAGAGCACTCGCCTGAACACCATTTCCAGCAACATCGCCAACGCAGAGACCGTTTCCTCGAGCCTGGATCAGACCTACCGCGCTCGCCACCCGGTGTTCGCCACCGTCTTTCAGCAGGCACAAGACGGAGACCGTGGCTCGCTGTTCGCCGAGCAGGATGAAGCCGGTCGCGGTGTGCAGGTGCTGGGCGTGATCGAGGATCAGGGCAGCCTGATGCCGCGCTATGAGCCTGATCATCCGATGGCCAACGCCGATGGTTATGTCTTCTACCCGAACGTCAACGTGGTCGAGGAAATGGCCGACATGATTTCCGCCAGTCGTGCCTTCCAGACCAACGTTGAAATGATGAATACCGCCAAACAGATGCTGCAGCGCGTGCTGACCCTGGGTCAGTAAGACGAGACGAGGAAATCAGGGTATGAGCACCGTAAACGGCACGAGCTCGGTACTGGATCAGTACCAGCTCAAACAGGATGCACCGAAAAGCAATGACCTCGGCAAGAACGAGTTCCTCAACTTGCTGGTGGCGCAACTCAACAACCAGAACCCGCTGGAGCCTCAGGGTAACGGTGAGTTCATCGCCCAGTTGGCGCAATTCAGCCAGGTCGAAGGCATCGAGAAGCTCAACACCAGCATGGGCTCGATGCTCTCCAGCTTTCAGTCTTCGCAGGCGTTGCAGGCGTCTTCTCTGGTCGGCCGCAAAGTGATCGTGCCGAGCGAGAAGGCCGTGGTCGATACCAGTGAAAGCTTCAAGGCCAGCACTGTTCTGCCGGTCAGCAGCAGCAACGTTTACGTCAACGTCTATGACAATTCCGGGGCGTTGGTTACCCGCGTCAATCTCGGCGAGCAGGAAGCCGGCAACGTCAGCTTCATCTGGGATGGCAAGGATTCCGATGGCAACGTGGCGCCGCCGGGCACGTACAAGTTCGAGGCGCAGGCCACCTATGGTAGTGAGACCAAGGGGCTGTACACCATGCTGCCGGCCAACGTCGACAGCGTCACCCTGGGCGGCGGCGAGCTGATGCTCAATCTCGCCGGCCTGGGCAGCGTTCCGCTTTCTCAAGTGCAGGTCATCGGCCAATAACTATTGCCGCCGGCAGTTCCGGCAAAGGAGTCTTCCATGTCGTTCAATATTGGTCTCAGCGGCCTGCGTGCCGCGACCAGCGACCTCAACGTCACCGGCAACAACATCGCCAACGCAGGTACTGCAGGTTTCAAGCAGTCGCGTGCCGAGTTCGCCGACGTCTATGCCGCTTCCGTTCTGGGTACCGGCAAGAACGCGCAGGGCAGTGGTGTACTGCTGGCAGACGTATCGCAGCTGTTCAACCAGGGCAATGTCAACTACACGAACAATGCTTTGGATCTGGCCATCAATGGCAATGGCTTCTTCATGACCAGCAACAACGGTGAGATTGGCTATACCCGCGCCGGTTACTTCGGTACGGATCGCGATGGTTATATGGTCAACAACTTCGGTTACCGCCTGCAAGGTTATGCGGCTGATGACAGCGGCAATATCCTGCCGGTGCAGTCTGACCTGCGCATCAGTGCAGGTCAGCAGGAGCCCAAGGCGACCACCAGCGTTACCCAGCGCCTCAACCTGAACTCCAATGCCGTACGGCCTGCTAACGCAGGAACCATGGCGGCACCGACGTTCGACCCGAGCGATTCGAAGTCCTTCAACTGGTCCACTTCGACCAATATCTACGATTCACAGGGCAATGCTCACGTGATGAGCCAATACTTCGTCAAGAACGAAGCGCCGGCCAACAACGGCTGGGTGATGCATGTGCTGGTCGATGGGGTCAACCCGCGCGACCCATCCAGTGATCAGCCATTCAGCTATGCGGTGAACTTCGATGCCGTCGGGCAGCTGTCGACACCTGCGTTCACCCCGCTGGTCAGCACGCCGGCCAACCCGGCCCTTGATGCGCCGGCCATTCCGGGGGGGACGCCCAATGGCATCTTCGCTCTGGCGGATACCGATTGGGTGCCTGCCGAGGAAGATCCGGGTAATCCGGGAACTCTGGTGCCCAACGGTGCTGAGAGTGAGGCTTTCACCTTCGACATGCGTGGCTCGACCCAGTACGCCGCCTCCTTCGGGGTAAACGCCGTCAGTCAGGATGGCTACACCACGGGCCAATTGGCGGGTGTCGAGATCGATGACACCGGGGTGATCTTCGCCCGTTACACCAACGGTCAGTCCAAGGTGCAAGGGCAGGTGCTGCTGGCGAACTTCGCCAACGTCCAGGGGCTCACTCCTGTCGGCAAGACGGCCTGGGCGCAGTCGTTCGAGTCCGGTGAGCCGGTCATCGGCACGCCGCGCAGCAGTACTCTGGGTGCTCTGCAGGCGGGTGCGCTGGAAGACTCCAACGTCGAGCTGTCGGATCAATTGGTGAACCTGATCGTGGCTCAGCGCAACTACCAGGCCAACGCCAAGACCATCGAAACCGAAAGCGCCATCACCCAGACCATCATCAACCTGCGTTGATGAGTCGGGGCTGAAGCAAAGCGGCAAGCCTGGCTTGCCGCTTTGCCGTTGCAGGGCCGGCAAAACCCCGCCGCTGGCTTTTCTTTATGATTTTTTCATATCTGTAAAATCCTTTAAAATCAGTATCTTGTATTTGTTTTTCGAGACTGGCACGGCGCTTGCTGTAGTCAATGCAAAGAGCCAAGGGCGTGTCGCCCACTCGGAGAATTTCCATGGACAAGATGCTGTACGTCTCCATGACTGGAGCGCAGAACAACACACTGGCCCTGCGCGCCCACGCCAACAACCTCGCGAACGTTTCCACCTCGGGGTTTCGTCGCGATTTCGAGCAGGCGCGCTCCATGCCGCTGTTCGGTGAAACCCACCCGGCGCGTGTATTTGCCATGAGCGAACGTCCGGCTACGGATTTTCGCCCGGGCTCGCTGCAGGAAACCGGTCGTGACCTGGATGTCGCCATTGGTGGCAAAGGCTGGATCGCCGTGCAGACACCCGATGGCAGCGAGGCCTACGTACGTACTGCCAGCCTGAATATCGATGCCCTGGGCGTGCTGCGTACCGGCAATGGTTTGCCGGTCATGGGCAATGCCGGGCCGATTGCCGTGCCGCCAGAGCAGAAGGTGGAGATTGGCCAGGACGGCACCATCAGTATTCGTGCGCTTGGTGAAGATCCCAACGTATTGGCTGAGGTCGACCGCATCAAGCTGGTCAACCCTGATCCGAAAAGCATGGAGAAGGGCACCGACGGTCTGATTCGCGTCAAGGGCCGGCCCGAGGTAGAGGCCGATGCGACCGTTCAGGTGACGTCGGGTTTCCTCGAGGCGAGCAACGTCAATGCCGTTGAAGAAATGACCGCGATCCTCTCCCTGTCCCGTCAGTTCGAGCTGTCGGTAAAGATGATGCGCACCGCCGAGGACAATTCGTCGGCCATGGCGCGGGTTTTGCAAATTAGCTAATTACCAGCACGCGGCGCCGTAAAACCGGCGTCCGAGGAGAATCGATATGCTTCCGGCACTGTGGGTCAGCAAGACCGGTTTGTCCGCTCAGGACATGAACCTGACCACCATTTCCAACAACCTGGCCAACGTGGCGACCACTGGCTTCAAGCGTGATCGCGCCGAGTTCGAGGATCTGCTCTATCAGATCCGTCGTCAGCCGGGTGGCCAGTCCAGCCAGGACAGCGAGTTGCCCTCAGGTTTGCAGCTCGGCACCGGTGTGCGGGTGGTGGGCACGCAGAAGATCTTCACCGCCGGCAGTCTGCAAACCACCGAGCAGCCGATGGACATGGCGGTGAATGGTCGTGGTTTCTTCCAGATCCTGCAGCCCGACGGCACCGTTTCCTATACCCGTGATGGCAGCTTTCACCTGAACTCCGATGGACAGATCGTTACTTCCCAGGGGTTTGCCCTGGAGCCGGCGATCGTGCTGCCGAACGAAGTGCGCACCTTCACCGTCGGCGAGGACGGCACTGTCTCGGTGACCACCACCGGCAATCCGCAGCCGCAGATCATCGGCAATATCCAGCTGGCCGACTTCGTCAACCCGGCTGGCCTGGAGGCCATCGGTAACAACCTGTTCCTGGAGACCGGTTCCAGTGGCGCGCCGCAGGTGGGCAACCCCGGCCTCAACGGTCTGGGCACCACGCTGCAGAACACCCTGGAAAACTCCAACGTCAGCGTGGTGGAGGAGATGGTGAACATGATCACCACCCAGCGCGCCTACGAAATGAACTCCAAGGTGATTTCCACCGCCGATCAGATGCTGTCCTTCGTGACGCAGAACCTCTGATTTCTTGACACTGTTGTGAACGCCGCGAGGTAGTGGTTATGAACCGGCAAATTCTCTGTTTACCCCTGTTGGCTGGCCTGCTGCTGGCCAGCGGCTGCGTGGCGCCGACAGCCAAGCCGGATGATCCCTATTACGCGCCGGTGTTGCCGCGCACGCCGTTGCCGGCTGCGCAGAACAATGGCTCGATCTATCAGGCCGGCTTCGAARATGGTCTGTATGACGACCGTAAGGCATTTCGCGTGGGTGACATCATTACCATCACGCTGAACGAGCGCACCCAAGCCAGCAAGAACGCCAACAGCAATCTGCAGAAAGACAGCAGCGGAACCCTCGGCGTACCGAATCTGTTCGGCATGACCGTCGCCCCGGACAACCCGCTGCGCAGCCTCAGCGCCCTGGGTATGACCAACAACAATCTGAGCCTGGATTCGAGCTGGAATTCCCAGCGTGACGCCACAGGCTCTGGTCAGGCAGGGCAGAGCAACAGCTTGTCCGGTTCGGTCACCGTGACCGTCGCTGAAGTGCTGCCCAACGGCATTCTGGCCGTACGTGGCGAGAAGTGGATGACGCTCAATACCGGCGATGAACTCATGCGTATCTCCGGCCTGGTTCGTGCCGACGACATCTCCACTGACAACACCGTGTCTTCCACGCGGGTTGCCGATGCGCGCATCACCTATTCCGGGACTGGCGCCTTCGCCGATGCCAGTCAGCCAGGCTGGATGAGTCGTTTCTTCATGAGCCCGCTGTGGCCGTTCTGATTTCGGGGTGCTGTAGATGAAAACCTGGCTGACTCATTCTCCGTCCCTGTTACTCGAGCACCTGTCCAATTGGTACGCGCGAGTGACGACCGGCGGCTCGGCGCGCAAGGCCTTCGCAGTGACTTCGGTTACCAGGCGAGGGGGGCGAGCTCATGGCAGTGAGTCGACACAAGCCGGGGCGTGCCGTCGACAGTTCGCGGTCGCTCATCGCGGCTATCGCCGCCGTGGCGCCAACGACTGGCTGCTGCTGGCAACCATGCTGTCGTGCCTGTTGTTGAGCTTGCCGACCCAGGCCGAGCGTTTGAAGGATCTGGCATCGATCCAGGGCGTGCGCAGCAACCAGTTGATCGGCTACGGCCTGGTGGTCGGCCTCAATGGCAGCGGCGACCAGACCACACAGACCCCCTTTACCGTGCAGACCTTCAACAACATGCTGGCGCAGTTCGGCATCAAGGTGCCGCCAGGCGGCAACGTGCAGCTGAAGAACGTCGCAGCCGTGTCGGTGCATGCCGACCTGCCGGCGTTCGCCAAGCCTGGGCAGACCATCGATATCACCATTTCCTCGATCGGTAACGCCAAGAGTCTGCGCGGTGGCAGTCTGCTGATGACGCCGCTCAAGGGCATCGATGGCAACGTCTACGCCATCGCCCAGGGCAACCTGGTGGTCGGTGGTTTCGACGCCAGCGGCGCCGATGGTTCGCGCATCACCGTCAACGTACCATCTGCCGGTCGTATTCCCGGTGGGGCGACCGTCGAGCGTCCGGTGCCGAGTGGTTTCGATCAGGGCAATTACCTGACGTTGAACCTCAACCGCCCCGATTTCACCACGGCGAAGAATATCGTCGATCAGATCAACGACCTGCTTGGCCCTGGTGTCGCCCAGGCCATCGATGGCGGCTCGATTCGCGTCAGCGCACCGCTCGACCCGAATCAGCGCGTCGACTATCTGTCGATCCTCGAAAACCTGCAGGTCGAGGCGGGTAAAGCGGTGGCCAAGGTCATCATCAACTCGCGTACCGGCACCATCGTCATTGGCCAGGACGTCAAGGTACAGCCGGCGGCAGTCACACATGGCAGCCTGACCGTGACCATCACCGAAGACCCCATCGTCAGCCAGCCCGAGGCATTCTCCGGTGGCCAGACCGCGGTAGTGCCGAATTCGCGCGTGGGTGCCGAGGAAGAGGCCAAACCGATGTTCAAGTTCGGCCCTGGTACCAGCCTGGACGAGATTGTCCGTGCAGTTAACCAGGTAGGCGCAGCGCCGTCCGACCTCATGGCCATCCTGGAGGCGCTCAAGCAAGCCGGCGCCCTTCAGGCTGACCTGATCGTGATTTAAAGAGGCACAACGTATGGACTCTCGACTTTCAGCCGGTCTGCTCGGCAACGGTAAAAGCCCGATCGACAGCGGTGCCTACACCGACCTGAACCGCCTCAACCAGTTCAAGGTGGGCGGTGACACCGAGCAGAACATCCGCAAGGTTGCGCAGGAGTTCGAATCGCTGTTCCTTAACGAAATGCTCAAAGCCATGCGTTCGGCCAACGCCGTGTTCGGCGAGGGCAACTTCATGAACAGCAACGAGAGCAAGACCTATCAGGATATGCACGACCAGCAACTGGCGGTGACGCTCTCCAAGGAAGGGCGTGGCATCGGCCTGGCTGACGTGCTGGTGCGGCAGATGTCGAAGATCAAGCAGCCGTCGAGCCGCCCAAATCCCTTCGCGCAGATCGAGCAGCCGGTCGCGGCCGTGAGCGAGTCGAAGGCTGACCAGGTCGCCAATAGCGAAGGCTTTCGTGATGACGTGGCGATGCTCAATCGCCGTCGCCTCTCTGTGCCGGGCAAACTGGCGGATCGCCTGTTGGCTGGTATCGTGCCATCGGCTGCAGAAGGCGAGGGCAAGGCCCTGGCTGGTAGTGACTGGATTCCTGCGCAGGCCAGCGCCGCACCCAAGGATCGAGGCCTGAGCCTTGGCAATAGCGATGCATTGACTGGCCGTCGTATTGCTCAACCGCCGTTGGCGCCGGGCAAAGCCGCATTCAGTTCACCACAGGAGTTCGTCGCCACCATGCTGCCGATGGCGGAGGCCGCTGCCGAGAAGATCGGTGTCGACCCGCGTTACCTGGTGGCCCAGGCCGCGCTGGAAACCGGTTGGGGCAAGTCGATCATCCGCACCCGTGATGGCGAAAGCAGCCACAACCTGTTCGGTATCAAGTCCCATGGCAGCTGGGAGGGCGACTCGGCCCGCGTGCTGACCACGGAATACAAGGGTGGCAAGGCGGTCAAGGAGGCAGCCAGCTTCCGCGCCTATGACTCCTACGCGCAGAGCTTCGACGATTACGTCAGTTTCCTGCAGAGCAACGGTCGCTACGAAAAAGCGCTGAATGCTACCGAGACCCCGGAGCGTTTCGTCAAGGAGCTGCAGCAGGCTGGCTACGCCACCGATCCGAACTATGCGCGCAAGATCTCGCAGATCGCTCGCAAGATGCAGACCTATCAAGCAATCGCCGCTGCCGATAGCGCCACCACAAGGACTTGAGGTTGAATCATGGCTGACCTATTGAACATAGGCCTTTCGGGCCTGGCGGCGAACAAGACTTCGCTGGCTGTTACTGGCCATAACATCACCAATGTCAACACTCCCGGGTTTAGCCGGCAGGACACAGTACAGGTCACGCGTACGCCGCAGTTCAGTGGCGCAGGTTATATTGGCTCGGGGACGACGCTGACTGATATTCGCCGCACCTATAGCGAGTTCCTCACGGCACAGGTGCGTAGCAGCACGGCATTGAGTTCCGATGTCGAAGCGTACAAAAGTCAGATTGAGCAACTCGATTCCCTGTTGGCGGGTACCACCACCGGCATCACTCCGTCGCTCAAAAGCTTCTTTTCTGCATTGCAAACAGCAGCCGAAGACCCAGCGAATATTCCCGCTCGCCAGTTGGTGCTGTCCGAAGCCGAGGGCTTGGCCAAGCGTTTCAACATGGTGTACGAACGCGTCAGTGAGCAAAACGATTTCATCAATAAACAGCTCTCGGCGGTCACTGACCAGGTTAACCGTCTGGCTTCTTCGATTGCCGGTTATAACGATGCTATCGCCATTGCATCGGCTAATGGCCAGCAACCCAACGATTTGCTCGATGCGCGCGACGAAGCCATTCGTCAACTGTCGACCTTTGTTGGCGTCACGGTCGTGCCGCAGGACGACAACACGTTCAACCTGTTCGTTGGTTCGGGGCAGCCACTGGTAGTGGGCAGTACCGCCAGCCGCTTGGAAGTTGGTCCCGGGCAGAGCGACCCGATGCGCTACGAAGTGTCGTTTGTCAGTGGCAACTCCAAGCAGGCCATCACCGATCTGGTAACTGGTGGCGAAATGGGCGGGCTACTCCGTTACCGTTCCGAATCGCTGGACCCAACCCTGAACTCCCTCGGTCGACTGGCCCTGGCGGTGACTGATCAGGTTAATACCCAGCTTGGCCAAGGGTTGGATCTGAAAGGGCAGGTGGGGACTGCGCTGTTCGGTGACTACAATGACGCGACTCTGGCCAGCCTGCGGGTGCGTGGCTATGCGACGAATACCGGTAATACACAACCCGCGCTGAACATTACTGATACCAGCGTATTGACGACCAGCGACTATCGTTTGGATTTTGACGGTACCTCCTATTCGGCGATACGCATGAGCGATGGCCAGTTGATGACGCTGAACCCGAACCCGCCCGGGAGTTACCCCGCGAGTTTGACGTTTACTGACTCTGCTGGGCGCAGCCAGGGGTTCAGTGTGGCACTCGAGCAGGCTCCGAATGCTAATGATCGGTTCATTCTGCAGCCTACCAGGCATGGTGCGAGCACTATCAGCGTGACGCTGGACCAGTCTGATCAACTGGCTTTCGCAGCCCCCGTGCGTGCCGAGGCCGGTTTGCAGAACCGGGGGACTGGGGTGGTCAGTCAGCCTGATCTGCAATTCAATGGCTCGGCGATTAATCCAGCCACCTTGTCGGCGGCCCTGCCTGTAGGGCTGACCTATGATGCGGCGACGAGCACGTTCAATGTGCCGGCTGGCGCTACGCTAACCCGCATCAATGCCGATGGCACGGCGGCAACGCCAGCGGCATTCCAGAGCGGCCAGCAGAACCTGTTCGAGTTGCAGCTTTCGGATGGCAGTACGGTGCGCATGACGCTGAGTGGCCGCCCGGAAAATGGTGACACCTTTAATGTTGCCTTCAATCAGAGTGGTGTGTCCGATAACCGCAACGCGTTGAAGCTGGTCGACCTGCAGAATAAGCAAACCATCGGCGTCGACCCCAATGTCACGTCTATTGCTACCGGAGCCAGCTTCACCGATGGCTATGGCGACCTGGTTGAGCGCGTCGGCACCTTGACTGCTCAGGCGCGCCAGGACAGCACGGCCACCTCCGCTATCCTCAAGCAGGCGACGGATAACCGGAACTCGTTATCGGCGGTGAGCCTCGATGAAGAGGCGGCTAACCTGATCAAGTTCGAGCAGTACTACAATGCATCGGCACAAGTGATTCAAGTTGCTCGCTCGCTGTTCGATACCCTGATTGGTGCTTTCAGGTAAACCAGAAGCCACTGCCGAATTTAGGGCGTAGGCTGCCGCGAGCCGCCACGTCGAAGAAGTACACGAGGGTGTTTTTACATGCGAATCTCCAGCATACAGGCCTTCAACAACGGTGTTCAGGGACTGCAGCGTAATTACGCCGATGTGACGCGCACCCAGCAGCAGATCAGCACTGGCAACCGGATTCTCACGCCGGCAGATGATCCTGTGGCGTCAGTGCGCCTGCTGCAACTAGAGCAGCAACAGAATGTACTGAGTCAGTACAAGTCCAACCTGGTCGCCGCCGACAACAGCCTGACCCAGGAAGAAGTGACCCTCGCTTCAGCCCATACCATTCTGCAGCGTTTGCAGGAGCTGACTGTCCGTGCTGGCAACGGCAGTCTTGGTGAGCTGGAGCGCCAATCCATTGCCGCCGAGCTGAAGGAGCGCGAGGAAGAACTGTTCGCTCTGATGAACACGCGTAACGCTCGGGGTGAGTACATCTTTTCTGGCTTTCAGGGCAAGACGCAGGCTTTTGGGCGTGATGACAGCGGCAACTACAGCTATCAGGGTGACGAAGGTCAGCGCCGGTTGCAGATTGGTAGCTCGCTGGACATACCGATCAGCGACAATGGCAAACGCATTTTCGAGAACATCATTAATGCTGACCGCCTTGATCGAACGCTGGACGTTTCGGCGGCGCCTGGTTCGACCCTGAGCGTTTCCGCGCCGCTGGTGCAGAGCGAGGTGGCATTTACCGGTAATCCGCCGTTCCCGGATGCGGGCATCGAGATAGTCTTTGGTAACCCCGATGCGCAGAGTTATGAGATTTTCGAGGCCGGCACCACAACGCCAGTGCTGGGCAGCGGCCAGCTCGACGATGACCCGGACGAAGCCGATCAGGTGACGTTCCGTGGAGTGACTCTTCAGGTTGATGGTGCAGCGGTAGGCGGGGAGCGGGTAACCGTCACGCTGGACCCGACTCGCCAGAAACAGGGGGTGCTGGATACCATCGTCAACTTGCGGCGGGTCTTGGAGAATCCAGCCAGCACCAGTAGCGAAATTCGTGACGCAGTGGCTGCCGGTATGACCAACCTGGATCACGCTGCGGTCAATATAGATAGCGTGCGTGGCGAGATTGGTGCGCGACTGAATGTGATCGACACCACCCTCACCGACAATGAAGACGTGACGTTAGTTAATAAAAGCGTCCAGGCGGATCTGCGCGAGCTCGACTATGCCGAGGCATTGTCGCGGTTGTCATTTCAATCGATTATTCTCGAAGCGGCACAGCAGAGCTATGTGAAGATCAGCAGCTTGAATCTGTTCAATAAGCTTTGATCGGTCGAGATGTCTGTAGCGGCAATCGCCGCAGTACACTACCGACCCCTTCTGTTGGCGATCCTCGTACGCTGTGCTTGTACTCTCCTCCTCAGCACATCCTCTCTATTATCATTACTGCGTGTTTTAAGTGATTACACGAGGATAAGATTTTGTCTGTCCTGGTCAATTGCTTGAGCGTAGGGCCTGTGAGGTGGCGGTTGTCTTGAGCCAGGTTGGCAAATAACTTGCTAGATATGGTCGAACGACCCTTGCTTGCCAAAAAAATGACGGGTTCAGCGTTTGGCGGCCCTGGAGAATTGGATGAAAGCTGTGATTTTGGCTGGTGGGTTGGGTACTCGGATCAGTGAAGAGTCCCACCTCAAGCCGAAGCCGATGATTGAGGTAGGCGGTAAGCCGATCATCTGGCACATCATGAAGATCTATGCACATTACGGTATCAATGACTTCGTGATCTGCCTCGGCTACAAGGGGTATGTAATCAAGGAGTACTTTGCCAATTACTTCCTGCATATGTCCGACGTGACCTTCGATATGGTTGAGAACAGCATGCATATCCATCAGCGACACGCCGAGCCATGGCGTGTCACGCTGGTCGATACAGGAGAGCACACCGGTACCGGCGGTCGACTGCGTCGGGTGCGCGATTATGTGGGTGATGAGGCTTTTTGCTTCACCTATGGCGATGGCGTTTCCAATGTCGATATTCCGGCACTTATCGCGTTTCACCGTCAGCACGGCAAGCTAGCTACGGTTACTGCTGTTCAGCCGCCCGGTCGCTATGGTGCGCTGGATGTTCAGGGGCAATCGGTCATCGGCTTTCAGGAGAAACCCCTGGGAGATGGTGGCTGGATCAATGGCGGGTTCTTTGTGCTGGAGCCCCAGGTTCTGGATTACATCAGCGGTGACGCTACTGCTTGGGAGCACGAACCCATGCGTGGACTGGCACGTGACGGTCAGTTGATGAGTCACCTGCACCGCGGATTCTGGCAACCTATGGATACGCTGCGTGATCGTGTCCTCCTCGAAGACCGCTGGAAGAGTGGCCAGGCGGAGTGGCAAGTGTGGCGCTGAACCGTGCATTCTGGGCCGGACGTAAAGTCTTTCTGACCGGGCATACCGGGTTCAAAGGGGGATGGCTAGGGCTCTGGTTGCGTGAGCTGGGTGCAGAGGTTTACGGCTACGCGCTGCCACCGGCAAGCGCTCCGTCACTGTGGCAGGCCGCGAACCTAGAGGCGAGCATTGCCGGGCGCTTCGCCGATATTCGTGACGCCGACCAACTGTGTCGGGCGCTTAAGGATTTTGGGCCGGAACTGGTCCTTCATCTGGCCGCGCAGCCGCTGGTGCGGGAGTCCTACCGCACGCCTGCCGACACCTATGCCACCAACGTCATGGGCACGCTCAACCTATTGGACGCGGTGCGTCAGTGCGATGCCGTTCGTGCGGTTGTCGTGGTAACGACCGACAAGTGTTACGACAATCGCGAGTGGGTCTGGCCATATCGTGAGCAGGATGCGCTCGGCGGGCATGACCCATACAGCAGCAGCAAGGCATGTGTCGAATTGCTCTGTGCGTCCTACCGCGAGTCCTTCCTGCGCAAGGCAGGTGTTGCCCTTGCTACGGCGCGCGCAGGCAATGTCCTCGGTGGTGGCGATTGGTCGCCAGAGCGGTTACTTCCCGATATTCTGCGCGCCTGGCAGCAGCGGGAAACCGTCACCTTGCGTCATCCCCACGCCACGCGTCCCTGGCAGCATGTGCTCGACCCTTTGAAGGGCTACTTGTTGTTGGCGCAGGCGCTGATCGAAAGGGGCGATGCCTGTGCTTCCGCCTGGAACTTTGGCCCTGATGCCGATGGTATTAGCACTGTTGCCGATATTGTCGGGCAGCTTGCGCAGCAATGGGCCGGTGATGCGCGCTGGGAGCTGTGCCCTTCACCACAGCCCCATGAAGCAGAGTTGCTTTCTCTTGATTCATCCAAAGCCCGTCAGCAACTTGGCTGGCGGCCATCCTGGTCACTTAGCACGACCCTGACCCAGACCCTTGCCTGGCATCAGGCCTGGCAAGCCGCAGATGACATGCAGCAATTCAGCCGTGCGCAGATCGCGGCCTATGAAGGCGAAACCTTATGAGTGACAGTGCAGCGCAACAGTTGCGCGTGCAGATTGCCGAGCTGGTCGGGCGTTATGCGCAGTTGCAGATGGCGCCGAAACCGTTCGTCGCGGGGCAAGACAGTGTACCGCCATCCGGCAAGGTGATTGGCGCACCCGAGTTGCAGGCCATGACGGAAGCCGTTCTGGATGGCTGGCTGACCACTGGCCGTTTCAATGAGGCCTTCGAGCGGCGTTTAGCCCGTTATCTGGGGTGCCGCAGTGTATTGACGACCAACTCCGGCTCATCGGCGAACCTGGTGGCATTTTCCGCTCTGACCTCGCCACGGCTGGGTGATCGTGCCATTGGTAAGGGCGATGAGGTCATCGGAGTGGCGGCGGGATTTCCGACAACGGTCAATCCCATCCTGCAGTTCGGGGCCGTGCCGGTATTCGTCGATATCGAACTACCCACCTACAACATCAATCCGCAATTGATCGAGGCGGCTATTGGCCCCCGGACCAAGGCCATCATGTTGGCCCATACGCTGGGTAATCCATTCAACCTGAAAGTGGTTCGCGAGCTGTGCGATCGCTATGGCTTGTGGTTGATTGAAGATTGCTGCGATGCCTTGGGTGCGACCTTCGAGGGTAAAGGCGTTGGCACCTTCGGCGATATCGGTACGCTGAGTTTCTATCCTGCTCACCACATCACCATGGGCGAAGGCGGTGCGGTCTTCACCAACAATCCGCTGTTGAAACGCATCATGGAGTCGTTCCGTGACTGGGGGCGCGATTGTTATTGCGCACCAGGTCAGGACAATACCTGCAACAAGCGTTTCTGCTGGCAATTGGGCGATCTGCCTGAAGGCTATGACCACAAGTACACCTACTCGCACCTGGGCTATAACCTCAAGATTACCGATATGCAGGCGGCTTGTGCATTGGCGCAGATGGATCGGCTGGATGATTTCATTGCGGCCCGCCAGCGCAACTTTGCCTGGCTCAGCAAGCGTCTGCTCAGTTGCAGCGAGCATCTGATCCTGCCGCAGGCAACCCCAGGTAGCGATCCGTCCTGGTTCGGTTTTCCCCTGACGCTACGTGATGGCAATCGCCATTCACGGGTTGAGCTATTGCGTCACCTCGATGCTCAGGGGATTGGCACGCGGCTGCTGTTTGCCGGCAACCTGACTCGTCAGCCATACATGAAAAACCAGAACTATCGGACGTGTGGCGAGTTGCTGGTCACCGACCGGGTCATGAAGGATACTTTTTGGTTAGGCGTCTGGCCTGGGTTGACTGATGATCATCTGGACCATGTAGCGACGCAGTTAGAGGCCTGGTTTGGCCTTGGAGACGCACGATGAATGCCCATCTGACGAGCGAGAAATCCATGTCTTCCTCCTTTGCCCTGCCGATGTTCGTGTTGGAAATGGCCAACAACCATATGGGTGATGTCGACCATGGCATCAAGGTCGTTCGCGCCTTTGGTGAGGTTTGTCGGCGCTTCCCCTATACCTTCGCGTTCAAGTTGCAGTATCGCGATCTCGACACCTTCATCCATCCTGCGATGCAGGGGCGTGATGACGTCAAGTACATCAAGCGTTTCAGTGAAACGCGCCTGTCTCGCGAGCAGTTCGATGCCCTGGTGAGGGAGATCCGTGCCAATGGTTTCCTGGCCATGGCCACACCCTTCGACGAGGCTTCGGTGGATCTGATCGAGGCCCAAGGGCTGGACTGCATCAAGATCGCTAGCTGTTCGATGACAGACTGGCCGTTGCTGGAGCGGGTGGTCCAAAGCGATCGGCCAATCATCGTTTCTACTGCCGGTTCTGGCATTGACGAGATTGATCGGGTTATCAGTTTCCTGGCTCACCGTGAAAAAACCTTCGCCGTGTTGCACTGCGTCGGTGAATATCCGACGCCAGACGCCAACATGCATTTATCGCAGATCGACTACTTGCGTCGACGCTACCCGGACGTCCGTATCGGCTTCTCCACTCATGAGAATCCCGATAATACTGACATTGTCAAAATCGCCTTGGCCAAAGGCGCACAGATATTCGAGAAACACGTCGGCCTGGCCACTGCGCAGTACCCGCTGAATGCCTACTCGGCCAGTCCTGAGCAAGTGCAAAAGTGGCTGGAGGCGGTGCAAACCACCTTGCAGTTGTGCGGTGAAGGCGAGCAGCGCTTGCCAATTAATCCGACCGAGCAGGCTAGCCTGCAATCGCTGCGCCGTGGTGTATTCGCGCGCCGTGCGGTTGCTGCTGGTGAGGTGGTGCAGGCCAGCGACGTCTACTTTGCTTTCCCTCCCCAGGAAGGCCAGTTGACTGCTAACGATTTCTCCAAGTACAGCATTTTCACTGCCTCCCAGGCGATTGCTGCGGATGCACCACTGCATGCTGGTAACACACAGGTGCGTGGCATTCGCGACAAGGTCTGGGACATCGTGCAGCGCGTCAAGGCGCAACTGCGTGATGGGCATGTGGTGGTGCCGGGGCGGATCACTCTGGAAATTTCCCACCACTATGGATTGGATCGCTTCGATGAGTTTGGCTTGAGCATGCTGACCATCGTCAACCGAGGCTATTGCAAGAAATTGCTGTTGCTGTTCCCTGGGCAGCGCCATCCAGAGCAGTACCACCTTGAGAAGGAAGAGACCTTTCATGTCCTGCAAGGTGAGGTAAGCCTGGTTCTCGATGGTGTCGAGCGTATCTGTGTGCCCGGTGACGTGGTCACAGTGGAGCCCGGTGTGCGTCATGCATTCAGCTCGGCGGGCGGCGCGATCATCGAAGAGATTTCCTCGACCCATCTGCGTAATGATTCTTTCTATACAGACGAAACGATCAACGCCAATCTCGACCGCAAGACCCTTCTCAGCTATTGGATGGACTGACGTGCCAACTCCTTATCGCGTTGCCGATTACATTGCCGATTTCATCGCTGACCAAGGGGTCGAACACGTATTTCTGTTACCTGGCGGCGGCGCCATGTTTCTCAATGATGCCGTCGGCAAACACCCGCGCCTGGAAGTCGTGGCCTGTCTCCATGAGCAAGCGGCGGCGATTTCTGCTGAGGCCTACTGCCGGATCAACGAAAATCTGGGCGTATGCATGGTCACCACAGGACCTGGCGCAACCAATGCAGTGACCGCGGTGGCCGGTGCCTGGATCGAGTCGGTACCACTGCTGGTGGTTTCCGGTCAGGTCAAGCGTCAGGATATGTTGCGTGGTGCGCCGTTGCGGCAGAAGGGCGTGCAGGAAGTGGATATCGTCAGCGTGGTGGGGCCGATCACCAAATACGCGGTCACCGTGGAGCGTCCTGAGGACATCCGACGAGAGTTGGAACGCGCGGTCTTTTTGGCGCGCGATGGCCGTGCCGGTCCGGTCTGGATCGACGTGCCGCTGGATGTCCAGGGCGCCCCCATCGACCCCTCTAGCCTGGAAGGTTGGCAGCCTGATGACGTGCCTGTCGAGTCTCTGGACGTGGCGTTGTTGGCACGTTTACGCAGTCTGCTCGATGCTGCCGAGCGTCCGTTGATCCTAGCCGGGCATGGCGTTCGCTTGAGTGGTGGTGCCAAGGCTTTTCGCCAACTGGTCGAGACGCTGGGCGTACCGGTGGTTACAACCTGGAACGCCATGGATCTGCTGCCTTACGAGCATCCGTTGTATGTGGGGCGTCCTGGTGTGGTAGCCCTGCGCGCGCCGAATTTCGCGGTGCAAAATGCCGATCTGCTGATTGCCATTGGTTGCCGCCTCGACAACATCATCACGGCGTACGCGCCGCGCGATTTCGCTCGTTCCGCACGTAAGGTCATCGTGGATGTGGACGTCAACGAGATCGAGAAACTCGATATGGACATCGAGGTGGCTATTGCCAGTGATGCCAACAACTTCATTTCCGCCCTGGGGCCTTACCTGGGGAACGTCGAGTACCGCCGCCCGCAATGGCTCGAGCGCTGCGCTGACTGGAAGGCCCGCTACAGTGTCAATGACGGCAAGCCGTTTCCGGGCGAGGGGCCTATCAGCCACTTCCAGTTTGCCGATGCGCTTTCCGACGCCGTACCAGCCGATACCCTGGTCAGCACCGGCAGTTCCGGGTTGGCGGTGGAGGTCTTCTATACGGTGTTCCGCAATCGTCCTGGTCAGCGCGTGTTTCTCACCTCTGGTCTCGGTGCCATGGGCTATGGTCTGCCAGCCGCCATTGGCGCCTGCTTCGCCAATGGCCGCAAACCGATGGTGGCGGTGGAAAGCGATGGAAGTCTGCAGTTGAACATCCAGGAGCTGGCCACCTTGCGTGGTTTCAACCTGCCGATCTGCCTAGTGGTGATGAACAACGGCGGCTACGCCTCGATCCGTAACACCCAGCGTAACTACTTCGAAAGCCGTTATGTCGGTACCGGCCCTGAGGCCGGGTTGTGGATGCCGGATCTGCAAGAGGTGGCGCGTGCCTATCAGTTGCCGTTCATGCGCATCGATGATGCCGCTGAGCTGGCCAAGGGCTTGCGCGAAGCCATGCTTCAGCCACGCCCGATGATCGTGGAAGTGATGCTGATGAATGATGAGGCACTGAGCCCGAAGGTCGCCGCCATACCCAAGTCGGATGGCTCGATGACCTCGATGCCACTGGAGGACATGAGTCCATTGTTGCCGCTGGAGGTTCTGGAGGCGGAAATGGACGGCAGGCTCACCCAGGTATCGCGCCAGGTCGTTCGATGAAAACTCATATCCTGTTCGATTTCGACGGTACGTTGGTCGATTCTGCTCCGGCTATTCTCGCCTGTTTCAGCCGAGTGTTGCAGGCTCATGGTTTGTCTGCTTGCCGTGCCATCGATGCTGGCCTGATCGGGCCCCCCTTGCGGCAGACCCTGGAAACGCTGAGTGGCCGGAGTGATCCTGAATTGCTCGATGCTCTCAGCGCTAGCTTCAAGGACATCTACGATACCGAGGCTTGCCTGGAAACACCTGCATACGCCGGCTGCCAGGCAACCTTGGAACGCTTGCACGAACAGGGGTTTACCCTGGCTATAGCGACGAATAAACGCCTGTTACCTACGCAAAAAATTATTACCACGCTCGGCTGGGACGGTCTGTTTGCCGAGGTTTTCGCCAGCGACTCCTACCCCGGGCGCTATGCCGACAAGATGGGCATGATCGGCGCATTGCTGCACGATGCCGCGATAGCGCCGCAGGCGGCTATCTATGTCGGGGATACCGAGCACGATGGTCTGGCGGCTGCGGCCAATGCAGTAGATTTCTGGCCGGTGGCCTGGGGCTATGGCCATTTTGCCAGCCAGGAGCAGCCGTTGCAGTCGCCGCAGCAGTTGCTGGAGCGACTGGTGAGCGCATGAGTTCGATAACTGCGACGTCACCTCCAGCCAGCGCATGCCCCTGTTGCTGTGCCGCCGTGGCATTGTTGCCCAGCCCAGCCTACATGCGCTGCATGGGCTGTGGGCACCGCTGGCGTCTGCCGTTAGATAAGACCGGGGCAGGCTATTACGAGGCGCTAGTGGCGCGCAACGACCCGCAGGCGCCCTGGTTCAAGCGCAAACTCGCCGACCGCGTGGCCGTGCTGTCTTCGTTACTGGAGGCTGGAGTTCAGCGGGTTCTTGAAGTTGGTTGCGCCGAAGGTGATTTGGGTGCGGCGATCAAGGCACGTTTTGCTGTTGCCTATGACGGTGTGGAGCTTTCCCGTGACCGGGAGCTCGCCAAGCAGAAGCTGGATCAGGTTTTTCAGACCCCTGCCAGTCAACTGCACTCGTGCTCCTATGATCTGATTGTTTCCTTCCACGTACTGGAACATATCGCCCAGCCCGAGCAGGAACTTGCAGCCTGGTCGGGGCTGTTATCGGCCAATGGACAACTGTTGATTGAAGTGCCCAACCAGGCAGGCCATCCGCTATTGGCCAATGACGGTAACCCCGAGCACCTGCACCAGTTCACGCCAGCGTCTTTAACCCTCTTGCTGGCTCGCTGTGGCTTTGTCTGCCATGAGCTATCTACAGGGCATTACGAGTCGCCGGTCTACTCGGACTCGATTCGGGTTGTTGCCCGGCCTCAGCCCACTGCCGACAGCCAGCAACGTCTGCTGTTAAAGCGCTTTCACGAGAGGCTTGGCGGTCCGTTTTTCGTCTACGGCATCGGCGGTGATTTTCTCAATTACGTGGCGCCACTGGCTGAGTTACTTGAAATTCAGGCTTTGCTGGATTCGTCGCCGGCCAAGTGGGGGCAACAGGTCGGTCTCCATGTTGTTGGCGCCTACGATCCCAATGAACACGCAGAGTTACCGATACTTGTCTGCTCCATCAGATTCGCGGCTGATATTAGGCAACACCTGCTTTCCATAGGCATTGCTCCGGCGCGGATCATCGGTCTTGAGAGCATTTATGAAAGTCCCTGAGCCCATCCTCCGCGAAGACCTGAGCAGCATTCTTGCAGCGCCCCTGCCTTGGGAGTCGCTATATGGCCGCACGATCCTGGTCACGGGTGCCTCGGGTTTTATTGGCGGTCATATCGTTGAGACGCTGGCCTGGCTCAATCGCTGCCAGCCCCATGCCGGGCTGCGCATTTATGCGCTGGCACGCGATCTGGGCAGGTTGCATCAGCGCTTACCCTGGCTCGACATTCCTGGCGAGTTGAGCCCTGTGATCCAGGATATCCGTCAGCCTTGCCACCTTGATACACCGCCGGACATCATCATTCACGCGGCTAGCCCGGCAAGTCCCAGGCATTACCTGCAGCGGCCGGTGGATACCATTGGCGCCAATACCGATGGCACCCGGCATATGCTCGACTTGGCCCGGAGTGGGGCAGCCCGCGTGCTGTTCCTCAGCAGTGGTGCTGTCTACGGCGACAACATATTGCAGGTCGACGCTATGCGTGAGACCGATTTCGGTAGCGAGGACCCCTTGGGGCCGCGCGCCTGTTACAGCGAGAGCAAGCGTCTGGCCGAGACCCTTTGCCGGGCCTACCACACCCAGTACGGCGTCGACGCCCGCATCGCACGTATCTCCCATTGCTATGGCCCGGGCATTCGTCTGGACGACGGCCGGGTCATTGCCGATCTGCTTGTCGATGTGCTGAACGATAGGGATATCCAGCTTGACTCGGACGGCAGCGCCTCTCGCCCGTTCTGCTATGTCTCCGATACCGTCCTGGGGCTGTTCCATGTGCTGCTGAACGGTGAGGCCGGGGAGGCCTACAACATCGGGGAAACCCACGAGACCAGCATCCTGGAACTGGCGCACATGATGATCGCCGCCGCCGGCAAGACCGACCGTCTTCATGTTACCGCCAAGGCCCGCAGTCCTTTGGCGCCTGCGGCACGCAGCTCGGGGCATTTCGATATCGATAAGATCCGGGCACTAGGTTGGGTTCCGCGCGTCAATCTGGAAGCTGGCTTGTCTAGACTGCTACGGGTGAACTGAGTATGTCTGATAATCAGGACACACGGCCGACGCTTATTGGCTATCTACCCCCGCTAGAGGGGATCCGCAAGACGGGGGCGAACTACCTGGGGCACTCTCAGTTCATCAATATCGGCGATATTGCTTACGCCCATGCCGGGGCCTTGTTGACCTCAGGGCGCAATTTCAGTGCTTGGAACTTCCGTATGTCAGCGGAGGAGGTCAACGAGAAATTCTCGAAAGTCGTGTTCTTTGTGCCTTGTCGCATTGCAAACGCTCCGTTTGATGAGGATGGGTATCCCTACGAGCTTGCGACTCAGTTCATTGAGCGCCTTCGTATCCCGTTCTTCAGTCTTGGCGAGTCGATCCAGACTCGAAGCTATGACTATGACCCGGTTTTTCATAAGTCTCTCTCGCCCAAGGTTGTTCGCTATCTGAAAGTCATTGCTGAAAAGTCCCCAATTGTTGGTACGCGTGGTGACTACTCCGCAGACGTACTGCACAAGCTGGGTATCAGGAATGCCGTTCCTTTGGGGTGTCCTTCGCTGTATCTGAACGGGCCGTCCCTTCGCGAGTCCCTTCTGCATGTGCCTCAGGCTCCCGAGCGGGTGGCGGTGTGCTACTCCAACTATCAGGGGAATCCGCACAGCAGGATCGCAGACTTCGTCCGGATGGCCGATCGCGCTGGCTACCACTACGTCGAGCAGGCGTTCGGTCTGATGGCTCAGGCGTTGTATTACCCGGGGAAGGTAACGGGAGCGGATATCCATGCCGCGCGGACGAACTACCAAGATTTGGCACCACTGCTTTCCCTGTTGCGTAAAGGGCGCATGCGCTACTTCACTAACTACAGCCTGTGGAAGGAGTTCCTGGCCTCGATGGATTTTGCTTTTGGAGCCAGGATGCATGGCCTTACCCCAGCCATTCATGCGGGTAAGCCCGCCGTTTTCATCGCCCACGATGCACGGGTTAGAGAAATGTGCGAGTTTTTCTCGCTGCCTTTCGTTGCCGAGCACGAGTTGCCTGAAACGTTGAATATCGACTTCTTTCTCTCCCGTTGCAATTATTCGGAAACCAGCAAGCGCTATCAGGTCGCTTACCGGAATTTCGTGCAAACGCTGCGCTGCCACGGGCTGGGTGACAACATCGATGTCTCAGGCCAAATTATCGATAATTGGGCGCCTGAGCCTGATGCACAGGTAGTCGAAGAGGAGAGCCAAGTGCGATGCAGTTCGGATGAACTCATGTTTCTGGAGCAGCAGATCGAGATATGTGCCGCCATTCCAGATGATGTATTCAACCGGCTCGCCCAGATCAAGACCATCGCCCGCGATTGGTACCTTTTCCGTTCAAGTAAAGGCGCAATGTGATGCCACTACAGCGGCAATGGGATCCCATTCAACAACAAGCCATTGATGCGACTCTATGAGACCTTGTGAACTTTGTGCTGGCGAAGATTTGGACCTTATCCACCGTCAGCACTTCCTGTTTCCCGGGCAGGTGCAACCCGTGCACTACGACGTCGTGTCTTGCCGGGCGTGTGGCTTCGCCTTTGCCAGCGATATTCCCGATCAGTCCGTGCTGAACAGTTTCTATCAGGAGTCCGAGCACCATCTGCATCAGGAGGTGCCTGCAGGGCTATCACGCATCCATGACGACTTTTTCGCGTTCGTTCAGCGGCATGTCCCATTGTCGGAGTCGGTGCGGGTGTTGGACATCGGTTCGGGCATGGGCCACTTCCTGTCCCGGTTCAAGGCGGCGGGCCTCGTCGACCTACTGGGCATCGAGCCGAGTCCGACGGCTGCACGCTTGGGCATGGAGGTTCACGGCCTCGAGATTCGCACGGAAACCATGGATACCCTTTCTGCCACTCATCCCTTTGACTTGGTCAGTCTCTGTGGTGTGCTAGAGCATATTGCTGATCTGAAACGCAGTGCAGGGCAGCTATCTGAGTTGGTTGAAGAGGGCGGGCATCTATTCATTGCCGTTCCCGATGGGGTTTCTTTCGGTGCTGTCCCGCCTGCTGAGGCGTTTCTCGAATTTGCGTTGGAACACATCAACTTCTTCAGCGAGACCAGCCTCGACAATCTGCTCCGTGGCGCGGGTTTCGAAAAGGTAGACGTCATCTCTCAACACAATGATTTCTACGACAACCATTACCTGCTGGCCCTCTATCGTAAGACCGGCAGCCGGATGGAAACACCCAGTATCGACCGGGTATCGGCGAGCAGCCTGCATCGATACGTGGCGTTCTCGCAGGAGAAACTGGCCTGCGTGGAAGCGCTTGCCAGGCAGTTGGAGGATAGCGGGGAGCCAGTGGTTATCTGGGGCGCTGGTTCTCTGACAAGTCGCTTGCTGTGTGACACTCGTCTAGCCCATGTGAACCTGCGTGCGGTCATCGACCGGAATAAAAGCCTGCAGGGTAAATCCTTGCTGGGTGTTGCTATTTCAGCACCGGAATCCGTACTGCAGCATGCGGGTGCCACGGTCTTCATCGCGAGCACGACCTACGCTGATGAGATAAGACGCATGCTCCTTGATCAGTATGCCTGGACCGGACGCATTATCAGCCTCGCCCCGGAGGGCATCGTAAGCCGATGAACACGCTAACTCAGCTACGAGATGCCCATGAAGCGGGGAAGACTCGTAAGCAAGACTATATCGAGGCCATCCATGCCCGGCATAGCAGCCTATTCGAGTATTCGGCGTTTATTGCCGAGACCGATGTGGAAGCTGTACGCATCCAGCATGACGGTATCTACGTTCGTTCCCGGTCTCAGCAAATCGAATTGGTGCTCGACCCCCAGGACCAGCATCTAGTGCCCTACACCCTCATGAACTTCCGGTCATACGAAACTACCGAGACCGAGTTTCTCAAGTCGGTTATCCAGCCCAATGGCACCTTTCTGGACATAGGTGCCAATTGCGGTTGGTATTCGCTCGCCTTGGCTCGCCATTGCTCCTCGGTACAGGTGCATGCGTTCGAGCCGATACCCCATACCCACGAGATCCTCTCGCGGAACATCCTGCACAACGGCTTGAGCAATATTGAGACGCACCGCCTTGCCTTCTCTAATCAGGAAGGCCCTCTGGAGTTTCTCCATACACCTCTATGCTCAGGCGCAACCTCGCTGGCCGTGGCGGGGCAGCCTGGTGACCAGGAGACTTTAGAGAGGATTCCCTGCCTGGGCACGACACTTGACCTGTTCTGCACGCGCCATGGCCTGGCCCCGCAAATCATCAAATGTGATGTCGAGGGGGCTGAGCTCATGGTGATGCAGGGCGGCGAAGCGACCATCGCCAACCACAAGCCGGTGATTCTCATCGAGTTGCTGCGCAAGTGGGCGCGGCAGTTCGACTACCACCCGAATGATGTCGTGCAGTTGCTCGGCAGGTATGGCTACCGCGCCTACACCCTGGGGGCTGCCGGACTGAAACCTTGTCCTGTGATCAATGAAGACACGCCAGAGACGAACTTCATCTTTCTCCATGTGGAGCAGCATCGCCATATAGCCGGCGATTGCAGCCCAGAGACAGCGCCATGAGCTTGTCCGTACCACCGCTCACAGTTGCCTTGCTGACTTACAACCGGCTGCACTACCTCAAAGAGTCCATCGAGGCGATCCTCACACAGAGCTACCGCGAGTTTGAGCTGCTGGTGCTGGACAACTGCAGCACCGACGCTACCGGCGCATATATTCAGGGCTTGCAAGATCCGCGGATTCGCTATGTGCGTAACTCCGCCCACTACAGCTCTGTGGAGTTCAACTGCTGCTCTGCCTTCCACATTGCCATCGGCAAGCGTGTGATCGTGACCCATGACGACGACATCATGGAGCCCGATATGCTGGCGCAGCAGATGGCGTTTCTGGATGCCAATCCCGAAGTGCGCCTGGTCTGGAGCGCCGTCAGCGATATTGATCAGGATGGCCTGCCGATAGCGGGTAGTGTTGCCGAGCGGACGGAAGATCGCGTGTTCGCTCCCGGGCAGTATATCGCCAGCTTTCTCAAGGAGCGGCTCTGGCCAATGCCCAGTGGCGTCATGCTGGAGCGAGCGTACCTGCCCAAGGTTTATTCGATGGCGTTGCCGTTTCGCGTCTTGCGGCAACAGGAAAATCCGATGGATGTAGCGGGAATCGCCGATGTGTTGCTGCCCGCTCGTGTCAACAGGCGCCATTTTATCGGATTCATCGGTTCGCCTCTGCTCCGACGCCGTGTCCACACGAACCAGTTCTCTCATGTGGCGAGCCTGTCGCGTCCGGGGGTATATCTGTATCGGCGCCTGAAGAAGGTTGCCAGCGAGGTGCCTGGAGGGCGACCGGACGCCTTGCATTTCGATGCGTTCGTGGAGCGGTTCGAGATTCAGGAAGCGATCACCACGCAGGAGCGGTCTCTTGTCAGTAAACGCACTGCGGATAAAGTCGCTCGGGCGGCCCGCAAGCTGAAGGCTACCGCCGATGTTTCCCTCGACGCATTTCTTGCCGGCCTGCCGGTTGTAATGCTGCACAGCCTGCTCTCGCCGGCGGAGCGCTTTGACAGGTTGCAAACGTTGTCGGCGGAGGGGCACGGCAGTGCCACCCGACAACTGCTGCGCTGGGCGCAGCGGCATGCAGCCGATCCCGCTTCGAGTATTCTGGCGGCCGTTGCAAGGCGGCGGATCATCGTGTTCGGCAGCGCTTTTATCGCGGCACTGCTGGTGCTCGAGGCGCGCAAGAATGCTGGCGAGGTGGTCGCGTGCCTGGACTCCAATGTCAACCGACAGGGCAGGAGGCTCTTGGGTGTGCCTATCCAGCCGTTGAGTTGGATGCGTGATAATGTCCTGCCAGGGGATGTCATCGTGATGAGCTCCGAACGGGACCACGAGCATTACATCGAGGCCCTCATCAGGCAGAACCTTGCCAGCGAGGTGCTGATCGTTTCCTGGAAAGACCTAGTGGACGTGCCTGTGCACGCTGTGGTGTCTGCTGTTGCGGAGCCGATGGACTCTGCTGGTCTTTCAACACGCGGTTCGCGGCCGATACTGGAACGGATCTGAGCCTGGCCGGGATACAAGACGGATTGATATCCGCGCCCGTTCAGTCGCCAATCGACAACCAAACAAAATTTGATAGCTCCAACCTAGGTGGGAACAGCATGACGGACTGGGCTTTGATCGCGGGGGGCCGTTGCAAGCAACCCTGGCAGGTGGGAATTGCCGGCTTCGATACGAATGCCCAACAGGTGTTCCTGTTGTCCGAAGATGATTGGGGCAGCCTCAAGCAGCAGATGCCGCTTGAGCCCTTGGCGAGCTACGCACGAGGCAATGGTCTGTCCTTCGAGCGCCTCACCCATGCAGCGCTTGCCGGGTACGATGGGCTGTTGCTGATCGCTAGCGAGTATCGCGATCAGGTAGTGCTCAGTCCGGCTCCCGGACAGCGTCGTTATCTGGTCTTGCAGGAGTGCTCCGAGCGGGACGGCTTAGAAAACGAGGCAACCTTCGCCAAGCTGTTTCTGCCAATGTCGGTCCATCATTATGATGAGCGACTGATCTCCCTCAACCCTCATACCCTCACCGATCCTGCTTGCGCGGATTCTGCACAGTGGGCGATCGCCCGGGATGCCGACGAGCGTGACTACTCTCGGCTATACAGTCGCTCGGCGGATTTCTGGATTCATCGCGTGACATCAGCCGTCGCCGCCGATGCCGCGACAGTACGCGGTGACGAACCACTCCTCAGCGTCATCATCCCGACCTATAACTACGGGCGCTTTCTCGGGCAGTGCATTCAATCGGTGCTGGACCAGGGGGTGGATGACATCGAGATTCTGGTGTTGGACAACGCGTCCACCGACGATACCTCGCAGGTCATGAGTACATTTGCCGGTGATTCGCGTGTTCGCTACATGCGCAATCGTTATAACTATGGGCCAGGTTTCAACTGGCGCAATGGTATGTGGATAGCCAAGGGGCGCTACATTACTTTCTTATCGGCGGACGACTACTTCAACCCTGGTCATCTTTCGAGCCTCCTGCCAACCCTGGAGCGGCAGCCCCATGTCGCAGTGGGTTATACCAGTATCCGCTGGGTCGACGGGAGTGGGCAGCCCCTGAATCAGCCCCGTCATCCGGGGTACCGCAATGGCGACTATGTGGGTGGGCGTAACGAAGTCGCTGACCTGCTGATCCATGATTGTTACATGGCGCCTTCCGCCGTCATCTATCGCCGAAAAGCCTTCTGCAGCACCTGGCGACCGGAGAAGACCTACAGTGCCGGCGACTGGGAAATGGTCGTGCAGATGGCCGAGCGTTACCCCGACTTTGTTTACGTGGATGCCCCCGGGGTCAGCTATCGCTGGCATGGCGGGCAGGAGTCGACTCGTTTCTACGCCTCATCCGAACCTTTGGCTGCGCACCTTGCAATTGTTCAGGGCGTGTTCAATCGCAATGCGGAACGTTGCCTGAGGGGGCGCGAGCGTGAGGTGGCGGCGCACATCAGTCGCCGGCTTGCCCTATATCCAGAGGAACAGCATTCGGCGTTGGGTCAGCAAGCCCGCCAGCTCTGTGAGCGCCTGGAGGATTTGGCTCGTCTAGGGGAGGAGGCACTTTTCTCCATCATCCTGACCACTTACAACCGCCCCGGATTGCTCCGCCATGCCCTGGCCAGCCTGGGCGAACAGAGCCTGCGCGACTTCGAGGTGATTTTGGTCAACGACCATGGTGATCCGGTCGAGTCGCTGCTGGCGGAGTTCGATTTTCCTATCACTTACCTCTACCAAGGGCGCAACCAAGGGCTGTCGGCGGCGCGTAACGCGGGGCTCAGGCTGGCGCGGGGGCGCTACATCTGTTACCTGGACGATGACGATCTCTATCTGCCCGAGCACCTCGCGTGTCTGGCTGACGCGTTCGAGCGCCAGCCACAGAGCGTGGTCTACGCCGGGGTCGAGTACATCAGCGAGCGACTTGAGGGGGATACGCGCATTGAGCTTGGTCGCCAGGCACCTTTCTCCCACGAGATCTTCGACAGAGAGCGGTTGTTCGTCCAGAACTACATTCCGGTCAACACCTGGGCTCATCCGCGCAGCATGCTGGCAGAGGTCGGTGAGTTCGATACCAGCCTGACGGCGTTCGAGGACTGGGACATGCTGCTGCGCTTGGCGGCCCGCTATCCCTTCGTGCATCTGCCTGGCGTAACCGCCGAGGTGCATTTGCGGGACGCACCGAATACCGGGTCGGACCACATGCTTGGACGTGAGCAGAAGAACTTTGGCGCTCTGTATCAGGAAATGTACCGCCGCCATTCTGATCTTGGCAGCGATAGGGTACGTGCTGGCCGGGAGGAAATGCTGGGACGTTTCGGTTTAGGCGATGGTACTCGGCAGCCGCGCAAGGCTGGTTTGCAGGACTGGTTGCAAGCGCGAGAGCTAAACTCGACTCAGCAGCGGTTGGTGGACGAGCGCCTGCAGGAGCATGCGGGTGGTCCTTGCATCGGTGTAGTTGTGCTGGACCTGAAGGGCGACGATGAGGGTGTCGTACGGACGTTGGAATCCCTGCATCCGTCTCGCAATGGCTACGCCAATCTTTATCCGTTGCTTCTATCCGTCGGCCAATCGGCGAAGGACTGGCAAGGCCATAGGGTCAGCGTGACCTCCGACACCTGGGTGATCACCCTTAATCAGGTGTTACAGGAAGCAGAGTGCGATTGGCTGGTGCTGGTCAATCCCGGCGAGACATTCACAGTCAATGGTCTGCTGATGGCGAGCCTGGAGTTACTGACGGCTCCCGATTGTCGAGCGGTGTACTGCGATCAGGTATACCGCCAGGACAACGCAGGACTGGGTGTCGGTTTCCGTCCAGCATTCAATCTGGACTACCTGTTGAGCTTTCCCGCTGGTATGGCCCATCACTGGCTGTTCCGTCGAGATATTCTGCTTCAGGCTGGTGGGTTCGATGACACGCTGCCCCGTGCCATCGAGCTGGACATGATACTTCGGCTCATCAATGTTGGCGGCCTTGCCGGGCTAGGTCATATCGCTGAGCCGCTGCTGATTACCGATGCGCCGGTGCTCTCGGACGTTGAGGATGAGCGTCTGGCGATCCTGCGGCACCTGCAGTTGCGGGGCTATGAGTCGCCGCAGATAGACTCGATTCAACCGGGGCAGTATCGCATTCGTTATGAGCATTCCCGGCAGCCCCTGGTGTCGGTGTTGCTCCTGGCGGGCAGTCAGTTATCGCAGCTGCAGCGCTGCGTGGAAGGCTTGTTGGAAAGTACTCGCTATCCACATTACGAACTGCTGTTGATAGAGAGCGACCCATCGGCGAGTGAGGTTCGTGACTGGCTGACCGCGCTGGCTGGGTTGGGTGAGGCCCGCTTGAGGGCGGTTTGGCCGGATGAGTCGCAGTTGCGTGCAGCCGCAGCTCTGAATTTTGCGGCGGTCCAGGCCAAAGGCGATTTTCTGCTGATGTTGTCGCCGGAAACGGCGGTGATTGACGATCAGTGGCTGGACGAGTTGGTCAACCACGCTCTTCGGCCGGAAGTGGGGGTGGTCGGCGCCAAGCTAATTGCATCGGATGGCTCGATTCGTCATGCCGGCCTGGTTCTCGGACTGGATGGGCCGGTGGGCTTTCCGTTTGTGGGCGAGGGGCTGGACGCGCCCGGTTACATGCAGCGCCTGCGGGTGGATCAGGATTACAGTGCTGTCAGTCGCGAATGTCTGATGATCGGCCGTGAGCTCTACGCTGAGTTGGCTGGTTGTGCGGATGATCTGCCCGATCGTTACCTCGATACTGATCTTTGCCTACGAGCGCTCCAGGCCGGCTATCTCACTGTGTGGGCGGCCAATGCGAAGCTAATGCTGGACGCCAGCTCGATGCCAACTGCCAGTGCAGAGGAGCAGGATGCCGTGTATGCACGCTGGTTGCCCGTGCTGGCCAGGGACCCTGCGTACAACCCGAATTTTTCCCTGGTGCAGTCCGGTGGATTCAAACTTGCCGATCCCGGCCTGGCTTGGCGCCCGTTGGAGTCTTGGCGCCCGTTGCCCCGGGTCCTTGCGCATCCGGCTGATCTCTTCGGCTGTGGTCATTACCGGATTGTCCAGCCATTTAAGGCGCTAGAGGATGCCGGTCTGGTTGAGGGTGCCATGTCCACCAGTCTTCTGCCTCTGACCGAGCTGGAGCGCTTCCAGCCCGACGTCATTCTGTTACAGCGTCAGGTCGGTGCTGAGCGACTGGCAGCTATGCAGCGAATGAAGGCGTTTTCATCGGCGTTCAAAGTCTACGAGCTGGATGATTATCTACCCAACCTGCCGCTGAAAAATGCCCATCGTCAGCATATGCCCAAGGATATCCTGCGTTCGTTGCGTCAGGGCTTTGCGTGTGTTGATCGCTTGGTGGTCTCCACCGAGGCGTTAGCCGAAGCGTTTGTCGGCATGCATGAGCGGATCAGGATCGTCCACAACAGGTTGCCCAGCCACTGGTGGGGTAATTTGCAAAGCTGCCGTCGAACCTCTGCCCGGCCTCGAGTCGGCTGGGCCGGGGGAGCGGGTCACAGCGGCGATCTAGAGATGATCGTCGATGTCGTCAAGGAACTGGCCAGTGAGGTGGACTGGGTGTTTTTTGGAATGTGCCCAGAGGTAATTCGACCCTTCGTAAAAGAGTTTCACTCAGGCGTTGATATCACCCGTTATCCCCAGGCTCTTGCCGCGCTGAATTTGGACCTTGCCCTCGCGCCTGTTGAGCAGAATCTATTTAATGAGTGTAAGAGCAATCTACGCTTGCTGGAGTATGGCGCCTGTGGCATCCCGGTGATATGCAGTGATGTACGCTGCTATCAGGATGGGCTGCCCGTCATGCGGGTTAAGAACCGCTTCCGTGATTGGGTTGACGCCATACGCATGCACATAACCGACCTTGACGCCTGTGCCCAGGCGGGTGATGCATTGCGCAGTGCTGTGCACTGTGACTGGATGCTTGAAGGGCCGGGCCTACAAGCCTGGCGGACAGCCTGGCTTCCTGACTGAACAGGTTCCCGCATCAGGCCGCTTTCGAGCGGCCTGATGCGTTTTCAGATGTGGCTAAAGCTGGGGCTGATCGTGCCGATAGACCTGACGTGAATTAGGAGTGCGTTGGCGCTGTCAAGGCAGGAAGAAATTTTTTTTCACTTGGCCCTAAAGCTCCTGCCGCACAAGCCGATAAGCAATACGAATGCGAACTCAATGGCTGTCTGAGAACTGCAGAATCGGGTTTCGCAGCCTCAGACAAACAAGCTAGGTCCGATGGAGGACATACATCATGGCTCTTACAGTCAACACGAACATTGCTTCCCTCAACACTCAGCGTAACTTGAACAGCTCGTCCAAGGCGTTGGACACCTCCTTGCAGCGCCTGTCCACGGGTTCGCGTATCAACAGCGCCAAAGACGACGCTGCCGGCCTGCAGATTTCCAACCGTCTGAGCAGCCAGATCAACGGCCTCAACGTTGCAGTGAAGAACTCCAACGACGGCATCTCCATGGCGCAGACTGCTGAAGGTGCTTTGCAGCAGTCCACCAGCATTCTGCAGCGCATGCGTGACCTGGCCTTGCAATCGGCCAACGGTTCCAACAGTGACGAAGAGCGTAAGGCGCTCAACTCGGAAGTTACCGAGCTGAAGAAGGAACTGAACCGTATCTCCAATACCACCACTTTCGGTGGCAAGAAGTTGCTGGACGGTTCTTTCGAAACCACTACCTTCCAAGTGGGTAGCGCAGCAAACGAAACCATCAGCGTCAAGATTGACGAGATGAGCACCGACTCGTTGACCGGCAAGTACTATGAGGGCGATGTCGCGGCTGTCACGGGTACTGCCACGGCTTCTGGTACCGCGTCGGTATCGATGACCGTAGATGGCAAGACCGTAACCGTTGAAACCACCATTGCCAGCGGCACTACTGCTGTTCAGGCTGCTCGCCAGTTGGGCGCGGCAATCAACGATGCCAACCTGGGTGTAGGTGCTTTCGTCGACGACACTGGCGCGATGAAAATCATCTCGCAAGACAAGGATGGCAGCAACGAATTGACCGCTCTGACCATCACTGGTGCTCCTGCTGGCCTTACCACTGGTGCCTACACGGCTGCCACGGCGGTAACGACTGACAAGATTTCCGACATTGATGTCAGTAGCGTGCAGAACTCTCAGGAAGCGGTATTGGTGATCGATCAGGCGATCCAGTCAATCGATTCCCAGCGAGCAGACCTCGGTGCGGTGCAGAACCGTTTCGAGAACACCATCGGCAACTTGCAGAATATCGCGGAGAACGTGTCGGCAGCTCGCGGCCGTATCCAGGATACTGACTTCGCTGCCGAAACTGCTAACCTGAGCAAGAATCAGGTGCTGCAACAGGCCGGTACGGCTATCCTGGCCCAGGCCAACCAGTTGCCACAGGCCGTACTCAGCCTGCTGGGCTAAGTCGACAGGCGGCGCCAATGGGGGGAAAGGCATGACCTTTTCCCCCATTACCTCGTTGTGAGGAAAAAGAAATGAACATTGACTCAGTGCATGATTGGCTGAAGCCGGCAGCGGCACAAGGGCAGTCTGTCAAGACTCGTCCAAGTGAGCCTTCCGACTCTGTGGCCAAGGAATCGCTTTCGCCAGGCAAAGATTCTGTTGTAGAACCGGAGCGTGATGCTGCTGCAATTACCCGTGCAGAGGTAGAAGAGGCTGTCAGTAACATTCAGGAGTTCGTTCAGTCTGTTCGTCGTGACATCAACTTCTCGCTGGATGACGGTAATGGGCGAGTCGTGGTCAAGGTTACGGACGCCGGCTCGGGAGATGTTATCCGACAGATTCCGTCCGAAGAGGCGCTTCGCCTTGCAGAAAACCTAACGGAAGTACGCAGCTTGCTGTTCAATGCAGAGGCATGATGCGCTGGTATGGTTCTTGAATACTTGAGTGCATCGGCGCGTGATAAGCGTGCTACTGCCAATTTCATGACGAGGTAATCACTATGGCGACTATCGGTGGGCTCACCACAGGCCTGAATTCGGGACTGCCCATTGGTGATCTAGTCACTGCGATGGTTAATGCGGAGAAGGCACCCAAGGAAGCCCAGCTCGATCGCCTGGATAAAACCACGACGACCAGGCTTTCCGCCTTAGGGCAGCTGAATTCGGCGCTTAGTGAATTTCGTACTGCGCTTAAGGACCTCAACAACGCCAGCCTTTTCGAAAAGCGCTCGGCTACCTCCTCCAATACCTCTGCCTTGACCGCCACGGCGAGCAAGACGGCGAGTGCCGGTAGTTATCAGATTGAAGTCAAAGGTCTGGCCACCGCCAGTAAAGTCGCTACCGCGGCTCAGACCTCGACATTCAAAGTAGAGTCTGATCAGGTCTTGAATATCAAGCTGGGCGCTGATGATGCCGGCCTCGACGTAAAGATTGCCGCTGGATCTGACCTAAATAGCACGCGCGATCAGTTGAACGCCGCGCTCAAGGATAAGGGCATCACGGTAAGCGCCGTGACTGATCCTGCGACAGGTACCTCGCGCCTGGTCTTCGGCAGTAATACGACCGGCGTAGGCAAAGATATTATTGTCGCGGGAAAGGGTGGCTATGAGGCGCTTGATGTTGACGGCCGCGTTAGCTTGGCGGATGGAAATGGGGCGACTGACAATGAGAGTGCTGGTTACATCGTCAAGGCTGCCAATGCGGAGTTCACTGTCGATGGCCTCGCGCTAAGCAGTGCGACCAACAGCCCCGCCGATGCCATTTCAGGTGTGACTTTCCAATTGTTAGCGAAAACTGAGGCTGACAAGCCTCTGACGCTTACAGTGGGGCAGGACACGACGGCTGTTACTTCGAATGTAAAGAAGTTTGTTGACGCGTATAACAAGCTTATAAGCACCAGCAATTCGCTGACCAGCGTCGTCAAGGTGGGGGAGGACGGCACACCGCTTACTGGCGGTTTGGTGGGTGATGCAACCGTACGTACGCTGGTAAGTGGGGTGCGCAACGAGCTTGTGGCGCTATCTGGCGGTCAGGGCAACATTCGGGCATTGGCGGATTTGGGTATCACCACTCAGCAGAATGGTACCCTGAAGATCGACGATGACAAGCTCAATGATTCTCTGAAAAACAACTTTGATGACATGGCCTCATTCTTTACGGGTGACCAAGGGCTGATGAAGCGTCTCGACAATCGCGTCGGGTCCTACAACCAGGCTGGCGGGATTCTCGAACAGCGGATGGGTGCTTTGCGGAGTACGCAAAGTGACATCAAGCAGCAGCGTGATGATCTGACCCTGCGTGTTGATAAAATGCAAAAGCGCTTGGTCGCACAGTTTACTGCGATGGAGTCGCTGATCGGTCAATTGAACAGTACCAGTGGCCAGTTGAGTTCTGCCCTGAACAACCTGCCTGGTGTCGTGAGGAAAGACTCGTGAGTAACCCAATCGACACGTACCGGCAAATAAAGACACATCAGGATGTGACGCCTTATCGTGCGGTTCAGTTGTTGCTGGAGGGGGCACTGGCGCGTGTATCTTTGGCGAGGCGCGCCAAACTTGAGGGCAATCATGAGCAGCGCGGGATGGCAGTGGGCAGTACGCTCAGTATCATTGGCGTTCTGCAGGCCAGCTTGGACAAAGAGCTGGGAGGCGAAATAGCTCAGAACCTTGATTCGCTCTACGACTACATGACGCGACGTCTAGCCAGTGTCGCTGTGGACGATACGCCCCGTAACCTGGATGAAGTCGAGTCTTTGCTGGCTGTGCTGAAGGATGCCTGGGACGCTATCGAGCCTGATGAGACAACTGCTCCCACCTGATTTTTCTAAAGTTTCTTGAGTGCGCGTCGATATCTAAGGTATCAACCATATAGGCGCAGATGTCATGAATGCGATGGCGGCTCTCAAGCAGTATCAAACCGTAAACAATCATGCACAGGTCTTTGAAGCCAGCCCTCATCGACTGATCCAGATGTTGATGGAGGGTGGTCTGTCTCGTATCGCTCAGGCACGTGGTGCCATGGAGCGAGGCCAGACAGCGCTGAAAGGTGAATTGATCGGCAAGAGTATTGCCATCGTCGCGGGACTGCGCGAGAGTCTCGACCATCAGCAAGGTGGCGAGCTGGCCGCTAACCTCGATAGCCTGTACGAATACATGATCGCCCGTTTGACCGAGGCCAATGTGAGCAACGAGCCGGAGCTTCTCGAGGAAGTTTCAGGGCTGCTGCGTAAAGTCAAACAGGGTTGGGATGCCATCGCTCAGTAGTGAGTGGGCATCGGAGGAGAAGCAAATGAGTTCATCCGTCCAACGTTTGCAAGCGACCGGTTCGGCCCTGCGCGATGCTCTGGCCAAACAGGACTGGGCCGCGATTGGCGAGCTCGATCTACAGTGCCGCATGGTAGTCGATGCGGCTATGGTCGATAGTGATGACGAAGAAGAGCTGCGCAGTGGGCTGGAAAATCTGCTGTCACTGTATCGTGAGTTGGTGACCGTTTGTCAGACCGAGCAGCAGCGTCTGGCTGGCGAATTGGTGCAGCTCAATCACTCCCGCCAAGGGGCCAAGGTTTATCAGCTTTTCGGCTGATAACAGCGTGTTTACCGAGTTTAACCAGCAGGTTCGGCTCGGTTGTCCTCTCTCTCCATTTTCGTTTCTCCTGCTTTTTTATCGGCTGCCACTACCCGGCTCTGCAAACAGATGCTTAGCTAATTACGCCGGTGGGCAAAAAAGTTACGCCATAAAATTGACTGGCTTCAATTTTTTGACTTTACTAGTGGCTAATTGCCGGTGTGCGTCGAAGATCTGGCGCGCAATTTCCCTCACTTCTCGGGTCAGACAAGCACAAGATGTGGCGTGAAACCAAAATCCTGTTGATCGATGACAATGCTGCGCGCCGCCACGAGTTGGCGATCATTCTGAGTTTTCTTGGGGAAGAGCATCTGGCCTGTACCAGCCAGGATTGGCGTACTGCTGTGGCCGAGCTCGCTTCCAGTCGCGAAGTGCTCAGCGTCTTGCTGGGCGATGTCGAGACCAAGGGGGGCGCACTCGAGCTGACCAAGCAGATTGCTGGCTGGGATGAGTTTCTGCCGCTATTGACGGTTGGCGACTCCAACATCGTCGAGTGGCCGGAAGATTTGCGCAGACGTGTGCTGGCCACCCTGGAGACTCCGCTCAGCTATAACAAGCTGCTCGATTCGCTGCACCGTGCCCAGGTCTATCGCGAGATGTACGATCAGGCCCGCGATCGTGGTCGGCAGCGCGAGCCCAATCTGTTCCGCAGCCTGGTCGGTACCAGCCGCGCCATTCAGCAGGTGCGGCAGATGATGCAGCAGGTCGCCGACACTGAGGCTAGCGTGCTGATCCTTGGTGAGTCCGGGACCGGCAAGGAAGTGGTAGCGCGCAATCTGCACTACCACTCCAAGCGTCGCGAAGCACCGTTCGTGCCGGTCAACTGCGGCGCGATTCCGGCCGAGTTGTTGGAAAGTGAGCTGTTCGGTCATGAGAAGGGCGCCTTCACCGGGGCTATCACCAGTCGAGCAGGGCGCTTCGAACTGGCCAACGGCGGCACGCTGTTTCTCGACGAGATCGGTGATATGCCGCTGCCGATGCAGGTCAAGTTGCTGCGCGTGCTGCAGGAGCGAACCTTCGAGCGTGTCGGCAGCAACAAGACGCAGACCGCCGATGTGCGCATCATCGCCGCCACGCACAAGAACCTGGAGAGGATGATCGAGGACGGCAGTTTCCGTGAGGACCTGTATTACCGCCTCAATGTCTTCCCCATCGAGATGGCGCCACTGCGCGAGCGTATCGAAGATATCCCGCTGCTGATGAACGAGCTGATTTCGCGCATGGAGCACGAGAAGCGTGGCTCCATTCGCTTCAATTCGGCCGCCATCATGTCGCTGTGTCGCCATGACTGGGCAGGCAACGTGCGCGAGCTGGCCAACCTGGTAGAGCGCATGGCGATCATGCATCCCTATGGGGTGATCGGGGTGGGCGAGTTGCCGAAGAAGTTCCGTCATGTCGATGACGAGGATGAGCAGCTTGCAGCCAGCTTGCGCGATGAAATGGAAGAGCGCGCTGCAATCATGGCCGGTCTGCCGGGCCTCGATACGCCAGCCATGCTGCCGCCGGAGGGGCTGGACCTGAAAGACTATCTCGGCAATCTGGAGCAAGGGTTGATTCAGCAAGCGCTGGATGATGCCGGTGGCGTGGTGGCGCGTGCGGCCGAGCGCCTGCGTATTCGTCGTACCACCCTGGTCGAGAAGATGCGCAAGTACGGCATGAGCCGTCGCGAAGAAGATGGTCAGGACGAGGATTGACGTGGCTGGGAGCGGCCGCGCAGCTCTACAAGTCATGATCCCGTAGAGCTGGTGCGCATGGCGCACCCTACTGGAAATTGGTCACCCGAAAGCCGGAGCTTTGACGCGAGCTCCGGCTTTGTTTTTTCAAGTGATTGATAAATAAGAATAAAAAAGTAGGCACGGGGATTGCTATGGCTCTTGTATCCGACCGTCTTCTGACGGTGCGTCGTACGAGAGAAGCAGATGGAAGCCAACCGTCGTCCTACCGAGTCAGCCGAGCCAGGCGCATCTGCGCCGCTCGAACACGCCAGCCGCGCAGGACTGGAGCAGGCCTTTGCCCTGTTCAATCAGATGTCCAATCAGCTCAGCGAGTCCTACAGCCTGCTCGAGGCGCGGGTCAATGAGTTGAAGGGGCAACTGGCACTGGTCAGTGCTCAGCGTATGCAGGAACTGGCGGAGAAGGAGCGCCTGGCCCATCGCCTGCAAAGCCTGCTGGATCTGCTGCCCGGCGGTGTGATTGTCATCGACGGTCAGGGCGTCGTGCGTGAGGCCAACCCCGTCGCGCGTGCACTGCTCGGACAGCCACTGGTGGGTATGCTCTGGCGCCAGGTGATCGCTCGCAACTTTGCGCCGCGCGAAGACGATGGTCATGAAATCTCCATGCGTGACGGCCGCCGTCTTTCCATCGCCACACGTTCTCTGCACGGGGAGCCGGGGCAGCTGGTGCTGCTGACCGACCTGACAGAAACCCGTCGCCTGCAGGATCAGCTTTCTCGCCATGAGCGTCTATCGGCGCTGGGGCGCATGGTCGCCTCTCTCGCGCATCAGATCCGTACGCCACTCTCCGCTGCGCTGCTATACGCAAGCCACCTGAACGAGCAGGTGCTGCCGGCCGAACAGCAGCAGCGCTTCGCCGGGCGCTTGAAGGAGCGGCTGCACGAGTTGGAAAATCAGGTGCGCGACATGCTGATCTTCGCCCGGGGCGAGCTGCCGTTGCCGGATCGCCTGTCGCCGCCTGTCTTGTTCGATGCGCTGCGTGCGGCTGCCGATGCACATGTGGGCGATATGGCCGTGCGCTGGCAGTGCGATGTGCGCGACGGCGAGCTGATGTGCAATCGCGACACGCTGGTCGGCACCGTACTCAATCTGATCGACAACGCCATTCAGGCTGCCGGGCGTGATGCGCGTCTGAAGATTCATCTATATCGCCGCGACAGCCAACTGCGCCTGTGCGTCAGCGATAACGGGCCAGGCATGAGCCGGGAAACCCTGGCGCGCCTGGGCGAACCCTTCTTCACCACCAAGACCACTGGCACCGGCCTCGGGCTGGCGGTGGTCAAGGCGGTGGCACGTGCTCATCAGGGCCAGCTGCTGCTGCAATCGCGTGCGGGTCGTGGTACCTGCGCCATCGTTTCCTTGCCGCTGCAAGGTGCAGCGCCTCACTCGAATCAGGAGTAATCCATGGCTACCAAAGTCCTGCTGGTTGAAGACGATCGCGCGCTGCGCGAAGCCCTGGCCGATACCCTGTGCCTGGGCGGGCATGATTATCGGGCGGTCGATTGTGCCGAGGCGGCGTTGGTCGCGTTGACCGAAGAGCCGTTCGGGCTGGTGGTCAGTGACGTCAACATGCCGGGTATGGATGGTCATCAGTTGCTGGCGCAGATTCGTAGTCGTTATCCGCAACTGCCGGTATTGCTGATGACGGCCTTCGGCGCGGTGGAGCGGGCGGTGGATGCCATTCGCCAGGGCGCCGCTGACTATCTCGTCAAACCGTTCGAGCCGCGTACGTTGCTGGAGCTGGTGGCCAGGCATGCACTCGGAAAATTGACGGCGGGAGATCGTGATGGTCCGGTAGCGCTCGAGCCGGCCAGCGTGCAGCTGCTGGAGCTAGCGTCCCGTGTGGCGCAGAGTGATTCGACGGTGATGATCACCGGTGAGTCGGGCACCGGCAAGGAAGTGCTGGCGCGCTATATCCATCAGCAGTCGCCGCGTGCATCCGGGCCTTTCATCGCCATCAACTGTGCGGCGATTCCCGACAATATGCTTGAGGCCACCTTGTTCGGGCATGAGAAGGGCGCATTCACCGGTGCGGTCACTGCTCAGCCGGGCAAGTTCGAGCTGGCTGACGGCGGCACCATTTTGCTCGACGAAATTTCCGAAATGCCGCTGGGGCTACAGGCCAAGTTGCTGCGTGTGCTTCAGGAGCGTGAGGTAGAGCGGGTCGGGGCGCGCAAGCCGATCGACCTGGATATTCGTGTGCTGGCCACCAGCAACCGTGACTTGGCCAGTGAGGTGGCAGCGGGGCGCTTCCGTGAGGATCTCTATTATCGTCTGTCGGTCTTTCCCCTGGCCTGGCGACCGCTGCGTGAGCGGCCTGCCGATATTCTGCCGCTGGCCGAACGACTGCTGACCAAGCACGTCAAAAAAATGAATCAGCCTCACGTGAGGCTGTCCGAGTCGGCTGCGCGAAGCCTGGTGCAGCATCAGTGGCCGGGCAATGTGCGCGAGTTGGACAACGCCATTCAGCGCGCATTGATCCTGCAGCAGGGTGGTGTAATTCAGGCGCAGGATCTGTGCCTGCATGCACCCGTCGGCCAATCGGTGCAGGGGACGGCTCCGCGCCTGGCAGTGGTGCCGGCCGTTGCGCCGCCAATGGCGCAACCGGTTGAGTCGCCGAGTGCGGTCGATGCCGGCGCGTTGGGCGAGGATCTTCGCCGTCGTGAGTTCCAGGTCATCATTGATACCCTGCGTGCCGAGCGTGGTCGTCGCAAGGAAGCTGCCGAGCGCCTGGGTATCAGCCCGCGTACGCTGCGCTACAAGCTGGCGCAGATGCGTGATGCCGGCATGGATGTCGAGGCGTATCTGTACGCCAGCTAGTTGTGCTGTGCTGTGCTGTGCTGAGCGGGGGGGAGTGGGTACGGCTGATATGGTGGCCTGGGTCCCCGCCTTCGCGGGGATGACGGTGATAGAAAAACCGAGGTCATCCCCGCGCAGGCGGGGATCCAGCTGCGGTGCTCAGGTTGTCCTGGCTTGTATGAGTGATTATTTTTTGTTCGGGTTTGAATTGATCGCTGAATAGGCCTCCATACTTATGGAGGGCGCAATCTGCAAAGGACTGCAGCATGAAACAGCCAGCCGTTTACATCATGGCCAGCCGGCGCAATGGCACGCTCTATACCGGGGTTACGGCGGATCTGCTGCAGCGTGTCTGGCAGCATAGAGAGGGAGTGCTTGAGGGCTTTACACGCCGCTATGGCGTGAAGTTGCTGGTGTGGTACGAGCAGCATGAAAGCATGAGTGGCGCGATAGCCAGGGAAAAGGCGATCAAGAAATGGAATCGTGTCTGGAAGTTGCGTCTGATCGAAGAGCAAAATCCGCAGTGGCAGGATCTCTGGTCGGAGATTGTTGGTGATTCGGCTCCTGCCGCTGGGTCCCCGCCTTCGCGGGGATGACGGTAGTTAGCCTAATTTATCTGCGTGTCCTCGGTCTGATTCCCATAAGCCGCCTGTAGCTGCTTTGTTGGCACCCTTGTTGCAAATACCCCTGCATAGCGCCGCTAGTGTCAAAAAGCGGGCAGTGGAGGAAGTCATGAGCCAAGGTGTCGAATTCAATCGCTTGATGCTGGAAATGCGTTCCATGCAGGCTGAGGCCATGGCGCGTCAGAAACCTGCTGCGAGCGAGCCAGTGCAAGGGGCGCCGAGTTTCTCGGAAATGCTCGGCCAGGCGGTGAACAAGGTCAACGAGACCCAGCAGGCTTCCAATAAACTGGCGACCGCTTTCGAGATGGGGCAGAGCGGGGTCGACCTGACCGACGTGATGATCGCCTCGCAGAAAGCCAGCGTATCCTTCCAGGCCATGACCCAGGTGCGTAACAAGCTGGTCCAGGCGTATCAAGACATCATGCAGATGCCGGTCTGAGGATTGATTCATGGCTGAAGCAGCAGTAGCAAACGTACCGGCCAAGGCCGAGCCGGGTGAGCCCAAGAAGCCCCTGCTGGGCCTCAGCTTCCTGGAAAACCTCGCGGAGATGTCGGTGCTGCGTCAGCTCGGCCTGTTGGTCGGTCTGGCTGCCAGCGTGGCGATCGGTTTTGCCGTGGTGCTCTGGTCGCAGCAACCGGACTATCGTCCGCTGTACGGCAGCCTCAATGGTATGGATGCTTCCCAGGTGGTCGATACCCTGACCACTTCCGGCATCGATTACACCATCGAACCCAACTCCGGCGCGCTGCTGGTCAAGGCTGACGATCTGGCGCGTGCGCGCATGCGCCTCGCTGCCGCTGGCGTGGCGCCGACCGACAACAGCGTCGGTTTCGAAATCCTTGACCGTGAGCAGGGCCTGGGGACCAGCCAGTTCATGGAAGCGACCCGGTATCGCCGTGGCCTCGAAGGCGAGCTGGCGCGTACGGTTTCCAGCCTCAACAACGTCAAGGCGGCGCGTGTGCATCTGGCCATGCCCAAGGCGTCCGTTTTCGTCCGTGATGAGCGCAAACCGTCTGCCTCTGTGTTGGTCGAGCTGTACCCGGGACGTGGGCTGGAGCCCAGCCAGGTCATGGCGATCGTCAACCTGGTGGCGACCAGCGTGCCTGAGCTGGACAAGGGCCAGGTCACGGTGGTCGACCAGAAGGGCAATCTGCTCTCCGATCAGCAGGAATTGTCCGAGCTGAGCATGGCTGGCAAGCAGTTCGACTACACCCGCCGCATGGAAACGTTGTTCACCCAACGCGTGCACAACATTCTGCAGCCAGTGCTGGGCACCGGTCGCTACAAGGCGGAAGTATCGGCTGACGTGGATTTCAGCTCGGTTGAATCCACCTCCGAAATGTTCAATCCGGATCAACCCGCGCTGCGTAGTGAGCAGCAGGTCAATGAACAGCGCCAGAGCAGCCTGCCGCCGCAGGGCGTGCCGGGTGCTTTGTCCAATCAGCCACCGGGTCCGGCTGCCGCTCCGGAGCAGGCTGCTGGTGCGGCTGCACCAGCAGGCCCGGTCGCCGCGGGTCAGCCGCTGGTCGACGCCAATGGCCAGCAGATCATGGACCCGGTAACCGGCCAGCCGATGCTGGCACCTTACCCGGCAGACAAGCGCGAGCAGTCCACCCGCAACTTCGAATTGGACCGGTCGATCAGCTACACCCGTCAGCAGCAGGGGCGTCTGCGTCGGCTCTCGGTGGCGGTGGTGGTGGATGACCAGGTACGTGTCGATCCGGCCACTGGCGAGAGCAGCCGAGTGCCGTGGACGACCGATGACCTCGCGCGCTTTACCCGTCTGGTCCAGGATTCGGTGGGCTTCGATGCCAGCCGCGGCGACAGCGTCAGTGTGATCAACACTGCCTTCACGGCCTCGCTGGGCGAGGAAATCCCCGATATTCCGTTCTACACCCAGCCCTGGTTCTGGGACATCGTCAAGCAGGTGCTCGGCGTGCTGTTCATCCTGGTGTTGGTATTCGGTGTGCTGCGCCCGGTGCTCAACAACATCACCGGCGGCGGCAGGGGCAAGGAGCTGGCAGGTTCCGGCGATGTGGAACTTGGCGCAATGGGAGGTCTGGACGGCGAGCTGTCCGACGACCGCGTCAGCCTCGGTGGGCCGCAGAGCATCATGTTGCCGAGCCCCAGCGAGGGGTATGATGCACAACTGAACGCTATCAAGAGTCTGGTAGCGGAAGATCCTGGCCGCGTCGCCCAGGTCGTGAAAGAGTGGATCAACGCCGATGAGTGAGAATCGTACCGCTACCAAGCTGAACAAGGTCGACAAGGCTGCGATTCTGCTGCTTTCGCTGGGTGAGACCGATGCCGCACAGGTGTTGCGTCACCTCGGGCCGAAGGAAGTGCAGCGCGTCGGTGTGGCCATGGCCGGCATGCGCAATATCCATCGCGAGCAGGTCGAGCAGGTAATGGCCGAGTTCGTCGATATCGTTGGCGACCAGACCAGCCTCGGTGTGGGTTCCGATGCCTATATCCGCAAGATGCTCACTTCTGCGTTGGGTGAGGACAAGGCCGGTAATCTGATTGACCGCATCCTGCTCGGCGGCAGTACCAGCGGCCTGGACAGCCTGAAGTGGATGGAGCCGCGCGCCGTCGCCGACGTGATCCGCTACGAGCACCCGCAGATCCAGGCCATCGTCGTCGCCTATCTCGATCCGGATCAGGCTGGCGAAGTGCTCAGCCATTTCGACCACAAGGTGCGCCTGGACATCATCCTGCGCGTGTCCTCGCTCAATACCGTGCAGCCGTCGGCGCTCAAGGAGCTCAACCAGATCCTCGAGAAGCAGTTCTCCGGCAGCGCCAACACCACGCGCGCCACCATGGGTGGCGTCAAGCGTGCGGCGGACATCATGAACTTCCTCGACAGCTCGGTGGAAGGTCAGCTGATGGACTCCATCCGCGAAGTGGACGAAGACCTGTCGACGCAGATCGAAGACCTCATGTTCGTCTTCGACAACCTGGCCGATGTCGACGACCGTGGCATCCAGGCACTGATGCGCGAAGTCTCGTCCGAGGTGCTGGTACTGGCACTCAAGGGCGCCGACGAGGCAATCAAGGACAAGGTCTTCAAGAACATGTCCAAACGCGCAGCCGAGTTGCTGCGCGACGACCTGGAGGCCAAGGGGCCGGTGCGTGTCAGCGACGTCGAAGGGGCGCAGAAAGAAATTCTCACCATCGCCCGGCGCATGGCCGAAGCCGGAGAGATCGTGCTCGGCGGCAAGGGTGGCGAGGAGATGGTTTAAGCCATGGCTGCCAAGGAGCCCGAGAGCGAGCTGATTCGCGCCAAGGATCTCGGCGCGTTCGACCGCTGGGCGTTGCCCAGCTTCGATGCGCCGGGTGAAGAACCGGCAGCAGCCGAAGCTGTTGCTGATGAACAGGCGCAGCCTCCGGCCGAGGTCGAGGAGCAGGATGCAGCGCAGATCGAAGAGGTCGCGCTCGAAGATGTCAAACCGCTGACGCTCGATGAGCTCGAAGCCATCCGCCAGGATGCCTACAACGAAGGCTTCGCCACGGGCGAGAAGGACGGCTTCCATGCCGGCCAGATCAAGGCCAAGCAGGAGGCTGACGCGGCCTTGGCGCTGAAGGTCGGCAGCCTGGAAACGCTCATGATGCAGTTGCTCGATCCGATTGCCGAGCAGGACCAGCAGATGGAAGTGGCCATGGTGCGTCTGGTCAGCCATATGGTGCGCGAGGTGATTCAGCGTGAACTGAGCACCGACTCCAGTCAGATTCGCCAGGTGCTGCGCGAAGCGCTCAAGCTGCTGCCGATGGGGGCGGGCAACGTACGCATTCAGGTCAACCCCCAGGACTTCGAGGTGATCAAGGCGCTGCGCGAGCGTCATGAGGAAAGCTGGCGCATCCTCGAGGATGACAGTCTGCTGCCTGGCGGTTGCCGTATCGAGTCGGAGCATAGCCAGATCGACGCCAGCGTCGAGACGCGCATGGCGCAGGCACTCAAGCAACTGTTCGAGCAGCAGCGCGCGCAGAGCACCCAGCCGCCGGAAGCGGACATCAATCTGGACCTGGACCTGGATCGCGACGATGCGCGTTGACCGCGTGAGTTTCGCCCGGCGTCTGGAGGGCTACAGTGATGCGATCAGCCTGCCCAGCCAACCCATACTCGAAGGCCGCCTACTGCGCATGGTCGGTCTTACCCTGGAGGCCGAAGGGCTGCGCGCAGCCATAGGCAGCCGCTGCCTGGTCATCAACGAAGACAGCTACCATCCGGTTCAGGTCGAGGCCGAAGTGATGGGGTTCTCCGGGGGCAAGATCTATCTGATGCCGGCGGGCAGTCTGGCGGGTATTGCGCCGGGTGCGCGCGTTGTGCCATTGCCCGATGCCGGGCGCTTGCCCATGGGCATGTCCATGCTTGGCCGAGTGCTCGATGGCACTGGCCGCGCCCTGGATGGCAAAGGCGGGATGAAGGCCGAGGACTGGGTGCCGATGGATGGCCCTGCCATCAACCCGCTCAATCGCGACCCCATCAGCCAACCATTGGATGTCGGCATTCGTTCGATCAACGGCTTGCTCACTGTCGGACGCGGTCAGCGTCTGGGCTTGTTCGCCGGTACCGGCGTGGGCAAGTCGGTGCTGCTGGGCATGATGACGCGTTTTACCGAGGCCGAGATCATCGTGGTCGGGTTGATCGGTGAGCGCGGGCGCGAGGTCAAGGAGTTCATCGACGAGATTCTTGGCGAAGAAGGTCTCAAGCGCTCCGTGGTTGTGGCTTCTCCGGCCGATGAAGCGCCGCTGATGCGTTTACGTGCGGCGCAGTACTGCACGCGCATCGCCGAGTACTTTCGTGACAAGGGCAAGAACGTTCTGCTGCTGATGGATTCACTGACGCGCTATGCCCAGGCCCAGCGTGAAATCGCTCTGGCTATCGGTGAGCCGCCAGCGACCAAGGGCTACCCGCCATCGGTGTTCGCCAAGTTGCCCAAGTTGGTCGAACGCGCCGGCAATGCCGAAGCCGGCGGCGGTTCGATCACCGCGTTCTACACCGTGCTGAGTGAAGGCGATGACCAGCAAGACCCTATCGCCGATGCGGCACGTGGTGTGCTCGACGGGCACTTTGTCCTGTCACGCCGTCTGGCCGAGGAAGGGCACTATCCCGCGATCGATATCGAATCCTCGATCAGCCGGGTCATGCCGCAAGTGGTACCGCCCGAGCAGCTCAAGCAGGCGCAGCGATTCAAACAGTTGTGGTCACGCTATCAACAGAGCCGCGATCTGATCAGTGTGGGGGCCTATGTTCCCGGTGGCGATGCGGACACCGACCTGGCCATCGCCCGCCAGCCGGTCATGGCTCAATACCTGCGTCAGGGGCTGGACGAAAGTGTGGGCATGCCACAGAGTCGTGAGCAGTTGGCGGCCTTGCTGGGGCAATGATGGCGTTGATCAAGGTGTTTTTCGTCATCGCTGAGGTCGTGCATCGATGAGTCTCAGTCGCGCCAAGCGCCTGCAGCCGGTCGTCGAGATGGCAGAAAAGGCCGAGCGCGAGGCCGCGCGCCAAGTCGGGCATTGCCAGGGGCTGGTCGGCCAGGCCGAAGCCAAGCTGGGTGAGCTGGAGCGTTTCCGTGGCGACTACCAGCAGCAGTGGATCAGCGAGGGTAGCAAGGGCGTTTCCGGTCAGTGGCTGATGAACTATCAGCGCTTTCTGTCGCAGTTGGAGACGGCGGTCGGCCAACAGCAGCAAAGTCTGGAGTGGCATCGCGCCAATCTTGAAAAGGTGCGTGCCGTTTGGCAGCAGCGCTATGCGCGTCTTGAGGGCCTTCGCAAACTGGTACAGCGCTACATCGATGAAGCCCGATTGGCCGAAGACAAGCGCGAACAGAAACTGCTCGACGAACTGGCGCAACGCCTGATCGACCGTGGCGAACCCTGAATAGAGGTTGTTTCGGCGCCGACCAGATGCTACACCTTCAAACGTGAACTGCCCTATCTGGCAAAGTCTCGACAAAGGAGTAGACATGGCCATTACCTCGCAGCCCTCGGCAGACGGGCAAGAGCTGACCATCGTGATTCGAGGACGCTTCGACTTCGCCTCCCACCAGGAATTTCGTGACGCCTATGAGCGCGTCGATCAGACGCCCAGGCGCTATCAGGTCGACCTGCGCGACACCAGCTATCTGGACAGTTCGGCACTGGGCATGCTGCTGCTGTTGCGTGACCATGCTGGCGGCGATTCGGCGCAGATCAGCCTGCTCAACTGCAGCAGTGACGTGCGCAAGATCCTCGCCATCTCCAACTTCGAGCAGTTGTTCAAGATCAGCTGAGCATGCCTGAGCGACTTGCCATTCTGATCGCTGAGGACAACGCGGCCGACCGCATGCTGTTGTCCACCATCGTCAGCCGTCAGGGCCACCGTGTCCTGACCGCCAGCAATGGCCTGGAGGCGGTGGCCCTGTTCGAGCAGGAGCGCCCACATCTGGTCCTGATGGATGCGCTTATGCCGGTGATGGATGGCTTCGAGGCGGCGCGACGGATCAAGGATCAGGCCGGCGAGGCGCTGGTGCCGATCATCTTCCTCACTTCTCTGACCGAGGGCGAAGCGCTGGTGCGTTGTCTGGAGGCCGGTGGCGACGACTTTCTCGCCAAGCCCTACAACAGGGTGATCCTCGAGGCCAAGATCGGTGCGATGGATCGTCTGCGCCGATTGCATGACACGGTATTGAAACAACGCGACCTGATCGCTCGGCACAATGAGCACCTGTTGCGTGAGCAACGCGTGGCCAAGGCGGTATTCGACAAGGTGGCGCATTCCGGCTGTCTGGATGCGCCTAATATCCGTTACATGCAGTCACCCTACGCGCTGTTCAACGGTGATTTACTGCTGGCGGCGTACAAGCCGTCTGGCGGCATGCACGTGATGCTGGGCGATTTCACCGGCCATGGTTTGCCGGCGGCTATTGGCGCGATGCCGCTGGCCGAGGTGTTCTACGGCATGACTGCCAAAGGCCATGCCCTTGCCGAGGTCCTTCGCGAGATCAACGCCAAGCTCAAGCGCATCCTTCCTGTAGGCGTTTTCTGTTGCGCCACCGTGCTCAACATCAGCAGCAAGCGAGGCTTGCTCGAGGTGTGGAGTGGCGGGTTGCCGGATGGCTACCTGCTACATGGCGATGGTCGCCCGCGTCAGTCACTGGTGTCACGCCATCTGCCCCTGGGAATCCTCGAACCAGCGGCGTTCAGTGATCGCTGCGAGGTCTATCCGCTGGCGCCGGGAGATCGTATTTTTCTGCTCAGCGATGGCGTGCTCGAGGCCAGTGACCAGCAAGGGCAGCTATTCGGCGAGGCGCGTCTGCTCGAGCTTCTGGAGTCCAATCGTCAGCCGCAGGCATTGTTCGAAGAAATCCAGCAGGCACTGACGGCGTTCCGTGGCGAGCAACAGGATGACGTCAGCATGGTTCAGGTCGGCTTGGCCGAAGACGATGAGCGTCCTCGCCCACTGGCCTTTGCCGACAGTGGTCAGAGCAGCGTGATGGACTGGTCAGCCAGTTTCGAGTTTCGTGCACTGAGCCTGCGTCATTTCAACCCTCTGCCATTTTTGCTGCAGCTGCTGCTGGACGTGCGGGCGTTGCGGCCGCGTGGTGGAGAGCTGTATACCGTGCTTGCCGAGCTCTATTCCAATGCCCTGGAACATGGGGTTATGGGCCTGGATTCCTCACTCAAGCAGGATGCCAGTGGTTTTGCTGAGTACTACCGGGAGCGACGGCTGCGTCTGGCCTCCCTGCAGGATGGCTATGTCCGATTTCATGTGCAGATGCTGCCGGAAGAAGGGGGAGGGCGACTGATCGTCCGGGTCGAGGACAGTGGCCCCGGATTCGATCCGGTCACCGTCATGGCGCGCGGTGACGAAGCCCTGTGTGGTCGCGGTCTTGCCCTGGTACGTCAGCTCAGTGATGGTTTCCAGATCGCCCCGGTTGGCCAGGGGGTCAGCGTGGAGTTTTGCTGGTCCTCTGAGGCATAATGCGAGGCTGTTGTTCAGGGGGTGACACGGTGTCCGATATCCATCTCGACGATGCCGTCCTGGCGGCCCTGCAGGACGTCATGGAGGACGAATACCCGATTCTGCTCGATACCTTCGTGGCCGATTCCGAGGAGCGTCTGCGTCTGTTGCATGAAGCTACGGCCGAGGGTGACGCGCAGGGCCTGCGCCTGGCTGCGCACAGCTTCAAGGGCAGCTGCAGCAACATGGGGGCGGTGCTTCTGGCCAGCTTGTGCAAGGAGCTCGAGGACGCGGGGCGGCGCGAGGCCCTGGAGCCGGCTCCAGCCCTGATCGAGCAGATCGAGCGCGAGTTCGCCATCGTCCGCATCCTGTTCAAATCCGAGCGTCAGCGCTATCGCGTCTGACGCCGTTTCACGAGTTGGCCCGCCCTTTGCTCTGATCCTGTCACGACCCATCAGACGGAGAGCGTCCATGTCCGCGTTGCCCGACTTACGCCTGCAGGCTACGCCTGAGGTGAAGAGCAAAGCGAAGCAGCCGGCCAAAGCGCCGGAACCCAGCAAGAACGGTGCTTCCAGCTTTGCCGAGGTATATGCCAAGGAGCGTCAGGCCAAGCCTGGCGAGCGCGCTGGCAGTACCGACAAAACCAGCCAGGAACAGAAGTCTGCGCCATCAGCAGGGGAGCCCGATGCCGCTTCAACTGCCGCCGAGCAGCCTGCGGTTGCCGCCCCCGGCAATTCCTTGCCGACGCAGGAGGGTGCTGAAGAAGAACTCGATCCGTTGCTGGCAATGGCGCTGGGCGGTATCCAGGCTCAGGTAGACGATGCTCCGCTAACCGAGGCGTCGTCGGCGCTGCCGGCGCTGGTGATTACCGGCGCAGGCAGCGATGGCGCCGAGACTGCCGAGCCAGCGCTGGAGGAAGAAGCGCTCGACCCGCTGGCGCTGCTCAAGCAACCGGCGCAAGAGGCGAGCAAGGCCCAGTTGCCGCAGGACGCCGCGATCAAGAGCGCGCGTGTGGCGACCAGCACGGACTTCGCCGCAGCCATGGCGGCCATGGGCAAAGGCGAGGCGTCAGTGGAGAGCACTGAAGAAGCGACCCTGGATTTGCCGCTGGAAAGCCTGGCCAAGGAGGCGCTGGAGAGTCTCAAGGATAGTGCTCAGCCCACTCGACCCGATCAGTTCGTCAGCAAGCTCAATGCGCTGACGCAGGCATTCAATCATCAGGCTGGTGCTACGCAGCGTCTGCCATTGGTGCCTGGTCAGCCGGTCGCCATGCAGCAGGGCGGCTGGAGTGAGGCGGTGGTGGATCGCGTCATGTGGCTTTCCAGCCAGAACCTCAAATCGGCCGAAATTCAACTGGACCCGGCAGATCTTGGGCGTCTCGAAGTGCGCGTGAACCTGTCTCAGGACCAGGCCCAGGTGACGTTTGCCAGCCCCAATGCCGGGGTGCGTGAAGCGCTGGAAGGGCAGATGCATCGTTTGCGTGAGCTGTTCGCGCAGCAAGGCATGAACCTGGCCGATGCCAATGTTTCCGATCAGTCGCTTAACCGTGGTTGGCAAGGGCAGGGCGAGGGTGGTCGTGGTGGTTCCGGCTCGCGTGATGGTCTGCTTGCCGGTGACGAGTTGCAGCCTGGTGTCCATCAGGAAGTGCGCAGTGAGCACGTGACCACTGGCCGTGGGCTGGTCGACTACTACGCATAGGTAGCGGCCAGGTACTGTATCGACACTGGGCAATGCCCGAAGATCGGTGTTCCTCCGCTAGACTTGCATTCGCCCGGGTTGCCGAAAGGTGCTCGGGCGAATGCATTTTGGGTGACAGCAGGGAGCTGGACCTGTTAAATCCGCAGCCCAGAGTTAGACAAGCCTGCTCATATGCTGGCATAACACTTGCTCTTAACCCTTTGAATGCGGAAAGAACGTAGGTACTGACGGATTATTGGCATGGCTAAGAAAGAAGCGGCACCGGCTGCCGACGGACAACCCGCCGGCAAGAGCAAGCTCAAACTCATCATTCTGATCGTGGTGGGCCTGCTTCTGGCCGTTGGCCTTTCCGTGGGCGGTACCTGGTTCATTCTCAGCAAGGGCGACAAGAGCGAGGCGGCTGAGCCGGCAGAGGCCGCGGCACCGGCGGCTCCAGTGCGTCAGCCAGCCATCTACCAGGATCTGATGCCGGCCTTCGTGGTCAATTTCAATCACCAGAATCGCACCCGCTACCTGCAGGTCAGCATGGCCTTGATGAGTCGCGATACTGTCGGCATGGAAAAGCTCAAGGTGCATATGCCGGTATTGCGTAACCGTCTGGTGATGCTGCTCTCCGGTCAGGATTTTGTCGCGCTGCAAACGCCGCTGGGTAAGGAGATGCTTCTGCAGCAGGCGCTGGCCAGCGTGCAGGAACTGGCGCAGAAGGAAACCGGCAGCACTGTGGTCGAGCAGGTGCTGTTCACCAATTTCGTGTTGCAGTAGCGGGAGCCGAAGATGGCCGTGCAAGACCTGCTTTCCCAGGACGAGATCGATGCGCTGTTGCATGGCGTCGATGACGGCCTGGTCGAGACCGAGGACGCCGCGGAGCCCGGGAGCGTCAAACAATATGACCTGACCAGTCAGGATCGTATCGTCCGTGGGCGTATGCCGACGCTGGAGATGATCAACGAGCGCTTCGCCCGCTATACCCGCATCAGCATGTTCAACCTGTTGCGCCGCTCGGCTGACGTTGCCGTTGGTGGCGTGCAGGTGATGAAGTTCGGCGAATACGTGCATTCGCTGTACGTGCCGACCAGTCTCAATCTGGTGAAGATGAAGCCGCTGCGCGGCACCGGTCTGTTCATCCTTGACGCCAAGCTGGTGTTCAAGCTGGTGGACAACTTCTTCGGCGGCGATGGGCGCCATGCCAAGATCGAGGGCCGTGAATTCACCCCCACCGAGCTGCGTGTCGTGCGCATGGTGCTCGACCAGGCCTTCGTCGACCTGCGCGAAGCCTGGCACGCGGTCATGGACATCAACTTCGAGTACGTCAATTCCGAGGTCAACCCGGCGCTGGCCAATATCGTCAGTCCGAGCGAGGTGGTGGTCGTGTCCACCTTCCATATCGAACTGGACGGCGGCGGTGGCGACCTGCATATCACCATGCCGTACTCGATGATCGAGCCGATCCGCGAGATGCTCGATGCCGGCTTTCAGTCCGATGTTGACGATCAGGACGAACGCTGGATCAAGGCCCTGCGCGAGGACATTCTCGATGTCAGCGTGCCGCTGGCCGCCACCGTGGCCCGTCGCCAACTGAAACTGCGCGACATCCTGCATATGCAGCCGGGTGATGTGATCCCCGTGGAATTGCCGGACAACGTGGTCATGCGCGCCAATGGCGTGCCGACCTTCAAGGTCAAGCTCGGTGCGCACAAGGGCAATCTGGCCCTGCAGGTACTGGAACCAATCGAACGCCAACGCTGAGGCGCTGGCACCTCCGTAGGGCCACCAGGCCCGAAGCGAACGAATAGCAGAAGCCAGGCGAGGAACCACGATGGCAGACGAAGAGAACACCTCCCCCGAGGAGCAGGCACTGGCCGATGAATGGGCCGCAGCGCTGGCCGAGGCAGGTGATGCCGATCAGGACGATATCGATGCCATGCTGGCCGGGCAGGGTGCCGCTCAGGCGGCGCAACCTGCAGCGCCGCGTGCGCCGATGGAAGAGTTCGGTAGCGCGCCCCCCACCAGCAACCTGCCGGTCAATCTCGAAGGGCCCAATCTGGACGTGATCCTGGATATTCCAGTGTCCATCTCCATGGAAGTGGGCAACACCGATATCACGATCCGTAACCTGTTGCAGCTCAATCAGGGCTCGGTGATCGAGCTGGATCGTCTGGCCGGTGAGCCGCTCGACGTGCTGGTCAACGGCACGTTGATCGCCCATGGCGAAGTGGTGGTGGTCAACGAGAAGTTTGGCATTCGCCTGACCGACGTGATCAGTCCCAGCGAACGTATCAAGAAGCTGCGCTGACCATGGCTCGTCTTCTCGCTCTGTTTCTGAGCATGCCCCTGGTGGCCATGGCTGCCGAACCTACCGGCAAGGCGGCGACGCCCATGGCTGGCAGCGACGTAGCCGGCCAGCTCGGTCAGTTGCTGCTCGGCCTGCTGCTGGTGATCGGTCTGATCTTCCTGCTCGCCTGGCTGCTGCGTCGTGTACAGCAACTGGCTCCGCGCGGTGGTCAGGTGATCAAGCTGCTGGCGACTCAGGCGCTGGGCCCGCGTGATCGCCTGGTGCTGGTGCAGGTGGGCAATGAACAGATATTGCTGGGCCTGTCTGCCGGGCGGATCACTCCGCTGCACGTGCTCAAGGAACCCGTGCACCTGGCTGACGCCGAGCAGGCCACACCGGAATTCGCTCAGCGCCTGATGGAGCTGCTGGGCAAGGATCAGAAGGACAAATCCTGATGCTGCGTTTGTTGCTGGTGCTGGTGCTGAGTCTCGCCGCATCACTGGCGTTCGCCGAAGACCCGCCTGGCGCCAGCACGCTGATTCAGCAGGGCAGCAGTCCGCTATCGATCCCGGCCATTACCCTGTCGACGGACGCGGAGGGCCAGCAGGAGTACTCGGTCAGCCTGCAGATTCTGCTGATCATGACGGCGCTGAGTTTCATCCCGGCGTTCGTCATGCTGATGACCAGTTTCACCCGCATCATCATCGTCTTTTCCATTCTTCGCCAGGCGCTGGGCCTGCAGCAGACACCCTCGAACCAGATACTGGTCGGCCTGGCGTTGTTCCTGACGATGTTCATCATGGCGCCGATTTTCGACCGGATTAACACCGATGCGTTGCAGCCTTATCTGAACGAGGAGATCGTCGCTCAGGAGGCGCTGACTCGGGCAGAGGGGCCGATCCGCGATTTCATGCTGGCGCAGACTCGCGAAAGCGACCTGGAACTGTTCGTGCGACTGTCCAAGCGCACCGACCTGGCCGGCGTCGAGGACGTGCCGTTGACCATTCTGGTGCCGGCGTTCGTCACCTCCGAGTTGAAGACCGCGTTCCAGATCGGCTTCATGATCTTCATTCCGTTTCTGATCATCGACATGGTGGTCGCCAGTATCCTCATGGCGATGGGTATGATGATGCTTTCGCCGCTGATCATCTCATTGCCGTTCAAGATCATGCTGTTCGTCCTGGTCGACGGCTGGGCGCTGATCATGGGCACCCTGGCCGCCAGTTTCGGCACGTTATAGCGAGGCCTTTGATGACTCCCGAGGTTGCGGTTGACCTGTTTCGCGAAGCGCTATGGCTGATCGTCCTGATCGTTGGTCTGGCGGTGGTGCCCAGTCTGGTGGTGGGGCTCATCGTGGCGATGTTCCAGGCTGCCACGCAGATCAACGAGCAGACACTGAGTTTTCTGCCGCGTCTGATGGTGATGCTGATCACCCTGATCTGGGCCGGACCCTGGCTGGTGAGTCAGCTTATGGAGTACACCCAGACGTTGATCCAGAACATTCCGTACCTCATAGGCTGAGGGGCTGGGCGCGATGCTGGAATTGAGCAACGAGCAGATCAGCGCCTGGGTCGGCCAGTTCATGTTGCCGTTGTTTCGTATCGCCGCGATGCTGATGGTGATGCCCATCATCGGTACCCAGCTGGTGCCGACTCGTGTGCGTCTCTATCTGGCGTTGGCGATCAGCGTGGTGCTGGTACCGTCCTTGCCGCCGATGCCACAGATCGATGCGCTCAGCCTGCGCAGCTTGCTGTTGATTCTCGAGCAGGTGCTGATCGGCGCCATGCTCGGTTTCATCCTGCAGTTGTTCTTTCATCTGTTCGCGGTGGCCGGGCAGATCATTGCCATGCAGATGGGCCTGGGCTTCGCGTCCATGGTGGATCCCACCAATGGTGTATCGGTGCCCGTGCTCGGGCAGTTCATGCTGATGTTGGTGACGTTGCTGTTTCTTGCCATCAACGGCCATCTGGTGGCGCTGGAGATTCTGGCAGAGAGTTTCGTCACGCTGCCATATGGCCAGGGCCTGATGGTCAATCACTACTGGGCGCTGGCTGGCAAGCTGGGCTGGGTGATCGGTGCCGGCCTGTTGTTGACGTTGCCGGCCGTCACCGCGTTGTTGGTGATCAACCTGGCGTTCGGCGTGATGACGCGCGCGGCACCGCAACTGAACATCTTCTCCATCGGCTTCCCGCTGACCCTGGCCATGGGCCTGGTGATCTTCTGGGTGAGCCTCTCCGATTTCGGCAGCCTGTTCCAGGCGCTGGCCAGCGACGCCCTGCAGCAGCTGGGCGAATTCGCTCTGACGCGATGAGGGGCAAGCATGGCTGAGAGCGAGAGTGGCGCCGACAAGAGCGAGGAACCCACAGGCAAGCGACTTGAAGAGTCGCGCAAGAAAGGCCAGATCGCTCGCTCCAAGGAGCTCAATACACTGGCGGTGACCCTCACCGGCACCGTGGCGCTGATCATCTTCGGCGCCTATATGGGCAATGTGCTGATGGACATCATGCGCGGCAACTTCAGCCTACCGCGTGACGTGTTGATGAACGAGGGCAGTATGGCCCAGTACCTGCTGGCTTCGGGCAAGCAGGCGCTGCTGGCGACGCAGCCGTTTTTGCTTGCCTTGCTGATCGCCTCCATCGCCGGCCCGATTGCCCTGGGTGGGTGGCTGTTTTCAGCCGAGGCGTTGCAACCCAAGGCCAGCCGGATGAACCCGCTGGCAGGCCTCAAGCGTATGTTCTCGGTTCAGGCGCTGGCCGAGTTGTTCAAGGCACTGGCCAAGTTTCTGGTCATCCTTGCGGTGGCGCTGGTGGTGCTTTCGGCAGATCAGGACGATCTGCTGGCCATTGCCAATGAGCCGGTCGAACCCGCTATCCTGCACAGCCTCAATGTGGTCGGTTGGAGCGCGTTCTGGTTGTCCTGCGGGCTGATCCTGATCGCCGCAGTGGATGTGCCGTTCCAGCTTTGGAGTCACAAGCAGAAGCTGATGATGACCAAGCAGGAAGTGCGCGACGAGTACAAGGACACCGAGGGCAAGCCTGAGGTCAAGGGTCGTATTCGTCAGCTGCAACGCGAGATGGCCGAGCGGCGCATGATGCAGTCCATTCCCCAGGCCGACGTGGTGATCACCAACCCGACGCACTTTGCGGTGGCGCTCAAATATGACCCCGAGAAGGGCAGCGCGCCGCTGTTGTTGGCCAAGGGGGGCGACTTCCTGGCATTGAAGATCCGCGAGATTGCCCAGGAGCACCAGGTGATGGTGCTGGAGTCGCCGGCGCTGGCCCGGGCGGTTTATCACTCGACCGAGTTGGACCAGGAAATTCCTGCTGGCCTGTATCTGGCCGTGGCGCAGGTGCTCGCGTACGTCTATCAGTTGCGACAGTACCGGGCGGGCAAGGGCAAGCGGCCTGGTCCGTTGCCGGATCTGCCGATTCCGCCGGATTTACGTCGCGACTCGTAAAGGGCGTCTTGTACGCTGCCCTGTCATTTCTGGAACGCTTCTTGCCATTACCCTTTCAGGACGCACTTTCGCGTCAAAAGATTGAATGGCTTGGGGTAGGGACGTGGCAGTAGATCGCGCACAGTTAATCGGTGATGTCCGCAGCAATCTGGCGGGCCTGCGTCACGGCAATCTGGGTATCCCCCTGCTGTTGCTGGTCATGCTCGGCATGGTCATGTTGCCGATCCCGGCCTTCCTGCTCGACGTGCTGTTCACCTTCAGCATCGCGCTGTCGATCGTGGTGCTGCTGGTCAGTATCTATGCGCTGCGGCCGCTGGACTTCGCTGTATTCCCCACCATCCTGCTGGCAGCTACGCTGTTGCGTCTGGCGCTGAACGTGGCTTCGACGCGCGTGGTGCTGCTCAACGGTCACGAGGGGCATGGAGCGGCTGGCCAGGTGATCCAGGCCTTCGGTGAAGTGGTGATCGGCGGCAACTACGTGGTGGGTATCGTGGTGTTCGCCATCCTCATGATCATCAACTTCGTGGTGGTCACCAAGGGTGCCGGGCGTATCTCCGAAGTCAGTGCGCGCTTCACCCTCGATGCCATGCCCGGCAAGCAGATGGCGATCGACGCCGACCTCAACGCCGGCCTGATCGATCAGAGCGAAGCCAAGAAGCGCCGCAGTGAAGTGTCTCAGGAGGCAGACTTCTACGGCTCGATGGACGGTGCCAGCAAGTTCGTCCGTGGCGATGCCATCGCGGGTCTGCTGATCCTGTTCATCAACCTCATTGGCGGTATCGCCATCGGCGTGCTGCAGCACAGCCTGCCGTTCGCCGAGGCGGGCAAGGTCTACACCCTGCTGACCATCGGTGATGGCCTGGTTGCGCAGATTCCCTCCCTGCTGCTGTCCACTGCCGCAGCGGTCATGGTGACTCGCGTTTCTTCCTCTGAAGATATGGGCGCGCAGGTCAATCGGCAGATGTTCGCTTCGCCGCGCGCGCTGGCCGTGGCGGCGGCAATCATGATTGCCATGGGCCTGGTGCCGGGCATGCCGCACTTCTCCTTTATCAGCCTCGGCCTGATCGCTGCTGCCGGCGCCTACTGGATCGCCAATCGCCAGCGCAAGACCAAGGAAGAAGCGGTCAAGGAGGTCCAACGCCAACAGGAACTGATCCCTGCGCAGAAGGCGCAGGAGGTCAAGGAGCTGGGTTGGGATGATGTCACCCCGGTGGACATGGTCGGTCTGGAGGTGGGTTATCGCCTGATTCCGCTGGTCGATCGCAACCAGGGTGGTCAACTGCTGGCGCGGATCAAGGGGGTGCGCAAGAAGCTGTCGCAGGAAATGGGCTTTCTCATGCCGTCGGTGCATATCCGCGACAACCTCGACCTGGTGCCCAATGCCTACCGTTTGACGCTGATGGGGGTCAGCGTGGCTGAGGCCGAGGTTTATCCGGATCGCGAATTGGCGATCAACCCTGGCCAGGTGTTCGGTCCGCTCAATGGCATCGCCGCCAAGGATCCGGCGTTCGGTCTGGAGGCCGTGTGGATCGACCCTACCCAGCGCGATCAGGCGCAATCGTTGGGCTATACCGTGGTCGACGCCAGTACCGTGGTGGCCACTCACCTCAACCAGGTCCTGCACAAGCATGCCCATGAGCTACTGGGGCACGAGGAAGTGCAACAGTTGATGCAGTTGCTGGCCAAGAGCTCGCCGAAGCTGGCCGAGGAGCTGGTGCCGGGGCTGGTGTCGCTGTCGACCCTGCTCAAGGTGCTGCAGGCGCTGCTGCAGGAGCAGGTGCCGGTGCGCGACATCCGTACCATCGCCGAGGCCATCGCCAACGTCGCGCCGAAGAGTCAAGATCCCGCCGCGATGGTCGCTGCGGTACGCGTCTCGCTGGCCCGTGCCATCGTCCAAGGCATCGTGGGACTAGAGCCGGAGCTGCCTGTGATAACCCTTGAGCCAAGGTTGGAACAGATCTTGCTCAACAGTCTGCAGAAGGCCGGTCAGGGCGGTGAGGATGGCATCCTCCTCGAACCGGGCATGGCCGAGAAGCTGCAGCGTTCCCTGGTGGAAGCGGCGCAGCGCCAGGAAATGCTCGGCAAGCCGGTGATTCTGCTGGTGGCCGGACCGGTCCGGGCAATGTTGTCGCGCTTCGCGCGGCTGGCGGTACCCAGCATGCATGTGCTGGCCTACCAGGAAATTCCGGACAACAAGCAGGTCACCATAGTCGCTACGGTTGGCCAGAACTGAGGTAAAGGGTCATGCAGGTTAAACGCTTCTTCGCCGCCGATATGCGAACCGCCATGAAACTGGTGCGTGACGAATTGGGCGCCGACGCCTCGATCATCGGCAATCGCCGTGTCGCCGGTGGTGTCGAGCTGACTGCAGCGCTGGATTATCAGGCGCCGATGTCGGTGCGCCCGAACCCGGCGCTGGAAGCCGAGCTGCGCAAGACCCAGGCGCGCATCGCCAGCGCTCAGGCTGAGCTGACCACGCGTGCCGAGCAGGATGCCGGCAAGGACCGCCAACTATTCGCCAATGAGTCGTTGCTGGCGCCCGAGCTGCCGGCGACCCTGGTCAAGCCGCAGCGCCCGGTCGAGGCCCCTGTATCGGCTGCGCCTGCGGTCGACCCGCGTGCACTGGAAGCCATGCGCTTCGAGCTGCACGGCTTGCGTGAGTTGATCGAAGTACAGCTGGGTTCCATCGCCTGGGGGCAACTGCAGAATCGCCGCCCGCAGCAGGCCAATCTATGGCGTCGCCTGCAGCGCATGGGGCTGTCTGCCGAACTGTCGCAGGCGTTGCTGAGCAAAGTGGCCGGCGTTGCCGAGCCGCGTCAGGCCTGGCGCATGCTGCTGGCGCATCTGGCTCACGCTATCACTACACCCAAGGTCGAGCCGTTGGAAGAGGGTGGTGTGATCGCCCTGGTCGGTCCGGCCGGCATGGGCAAGACCACTACCCTGGCCAAGCTGGCTGCGCGTTATGTGCTTAAGTACGGCGCACAACAGGTCGCTCTGGTGAGCATGGACAGCTTCCGTATTGGCGCGCAGGAGCAGCTCAAGACCCTGGGGCGCATCCTCGGTGTGTCGGTGACTCAGATCGACCCTGGTCAGTCTCTGCTGCAGGCTTTGGCGCCGCTGGCCAAGAAGCGCGTGGTGCTGGTCGATACCGCTGGCCTGCCAGGCAACGATCCGGCGCTGCGTCTGCAGTTGGAAAGCCTGGCCTCGGCACGCATCAAGGCGAAGAATTATCTGGTACTGGCCGCAACAAGTCAGAGCCAAGTGCTCAAGGCCGCCTACCATAGTTACAAGCGTTGTGGCCTTTCAGGCTGCATACTGACGAAGTTGGACGAAGCCGCAAGTCTGGGTGAGGTTTTAGGTCTGGCTATAGGCCAGCAACTGCCGGTAGCCTATGTGACGGACGGGCCGCGGATTCCGGATGATCTGCACGTGCCGCGTAGTCACCAGTTGGTCAGCCGTGCCGTGGGGCTGCAGGCTGCCGAGGAGCCGAGTGAAGACGCCATGGCGCAGTTGTTCGCCGGCCTTTATCACAATCCGGCCAAGCGGGCCGGCTGAAGCAGCGAAATTGTTGCACCCTCTCGCACATGGTGCGGGAGTGAACGGCCCGGCAGGTGTTTTTCAACGGCCTGTAGGGCCAAGTCGAAGTTAGACAAGGTGTAGAAAGAACATGGGTATGCATCCCGTACAGGTGATTGCGGTGACTGGCGGCAAGGGTGGCGTCGGCAAGACCAATGTGTCGGTCAATCTGTCCATGGCCCTGGCCGATCTCGGCCGTCGGGTGATGTTGATGGACGCTGACCTTGGCTTGGCCAACGTCGATGTTCTGTTGGGCCTGACGCCCAAGCGCACCCTGGCCGATGTCATCGCAGGCGAATGCGATCTGCGCGATGTTCTGCTGCAGGGGCCGGGTGGCGTGCGCATCGTGCCGGCAGCCTCCGGTACGCAGAGCATGGTCAGCCTCACGCCGATGCAGCACGCGGGGTTGATCCAGGCGTTCAGTGACATCAGCGAAAATCTTGACGTGCTGGTGATCGACACCGCCGCCGGTATCGGCGATGCGGTGGTCAGCTTCGTGCGTGCTGCGCAGGAGATCCTTGTGGTGGTCTGCGATGAGCCCACCTCGATTACCGACGCCTACGCGCTGATCAAACTGCTCAATCGCGATCACGGCATCAGCCGCTTCCGTGTACTGGCCAATATGGCTCACAGCCCGCAGGAAGGACGCAATCTCTTTGCTAAGCTGACCAAGGTGACGGATCGTTTCCTCGATGTCGCCCTGCAGTATGTCGGTGCCGTGCCTTACGATGAGTGCGTGCGCAAGGCCGTGCAGAAGCAGCGCGCCGTCTATGAAGCCTTCCCTCGATCCAAGTGCGCCCTGGCGTTCAAGGCGATAGCTCAGAAGGTAGATACCTGGCCGTTACCGGCCAATCCCCGTGGTCATCTGGAGTTTTTCGTCGAGCGTCTGGTGCAACAACCGACCGCAGACTCGGCCGTATGACAGCAGCCTCTGGACTTCGTATGTATAACAAGGCTCAGGCGCAGGACTCCCAGCACCAGTTGATCGAGCGCTATGCGCCTCTGGTCAAGCGTATCGCCTACCACTTATTGGCCCGTCTGCCGGCCAGCGTGCAGGTCGACGATCTTATTCAGGCCGGCATGATCGGTCTGCTCGAAGCCTCGCGCAAATACGACTCCGGCAAGGGCGCCAGTTTCGAGACCTTCGCCGGTATCCGTATTCGCGGCTCCATGCTCGACGAGGTGCGCAAGGGTGATTGGGCGCCGCGTTCGGTACACCGCAACAGCCGTATGGTCAGTGATGCCATTCGTGTCGTTGAAGCAAGAACCGGGCGTGACGCTAAAGATCATGAGGTTGCGGCCGAACTCCAATTGAGTCTGGAGGATTACTACGGCATTCTTGGCGACACTTTGGGCAGCCGCCTGTTCAGCTTCGACGACCTGCTGCAGGACGGCGAGCATGGCGGGTTGCACGAAGACGCCGGACACTCTCACCTCGAACCTTCGCGGGACCTCGAAGACGAACGCTTCCAGGCGGCGTTGGCCGATGCCATCGCTGGCTTGCCGGAGCGCGAACGTCTGGTGCTGGCGCTGTATTACGATGAAGAACTGAACTTGAAGGAAATCGGTGAAGTGCTGGGGGTTAGCGAGTCACGCGTGAGTCAGTTGCACAGCCAGTGCGCAGCGCGTTTGCGCTCGCGGCTGAGTGAATGGCGCGCTGCCTGAACGCGGTGTACTCGCAGGCGCAAACGGTTTCATGATTAAAGGACGTAGTTGCAAGCGCAATACGTTTGGGACTGTACGGAGGTCGACTTGGACAAGAACATGAAAATCCTCATCGTTGACGATTTCTCGACGATGCGACGGATCATCAAGAACCTCTTGCGGGACTTGGGTTTCACCAACACCGCGGAAGCCGATGACGGCACCTCGGCGCTACCGATGCTGCAAAGCGGCAGCTTCGACTTTCTGGTGACCGACTGGAACATGCCCGGCATGACCGGCATCGACCTGCTGCGTGCCGTACGTGCCGACGAGCGCCTCAAGCACCTGCCGGTGCTGATGGTGACCGCTGAAGCCAAGCGCGATCAGATCATCGAGGCGGCCCAGGCCGGTGTGAATGGCTACGTGGTCAAACCCTTCACCGCTCAGGTGTTGAAGGAAAAGATCGAGAAGATCTTCGAGCGGGTCAACGGCTGATGTCAGCCGCGAGGGTGCTATGGAACACGATGACTCCACGCTGGGTGACCTCGAGTCGACCCTGAAAAACAATGCCCGCGATCTGGTCGATAGCCTTGAACAGGGTAACTTCGGCGCTGCGGTGCAACTGATCAACGAGCTGAACAAGGTCCGTGATCGCGGGCTGTATCATGAGGTCGGCAAACTGACCCGTGAACTGCACAACGCCATTGTCAATTTTCAACTCGATCCGCGCATGCCACATGCTCAGGAGCTGTCGCAGATCGCCGACGCGACCGAGCGCCTGAACTACGTCGTGACCATGACCGAGAAGGCCGCCAACCGGACCATGGATCTGGTCGAGCAGAGTGCGCCGCTGGTCAACGACCTCAGTGACGAAGCGCAGAGCCTCAGCGCCGAGTGGGGCCGTTTCATGCGCCGCGAAATCGGGGCTGACGGTTTTCGTGAGCTGGCCAAGCGTGTCGAGCTGTTCCTCGCCCGCAGTGAGCGAGATGGCGTAAAGCTCTCCGGCCACCTCAACGACATTCTGCTCGCGCAGGACTATCAGGATCTTACCGGCCAGGTGATCAAGCGTGTCACCCAACTGGTGACCGAAGTGGAAAGCAACCTGCTCAAGCTGATGCTCATGGCCAGCCAGGTCGACCGTTTTGCCGGTATTCAGCACGATCACGAAGCGCTGCGTACCGAACAGGAAAAATCAAAAGAGCCATCGCGGGGTGAAGGTCCGCAGATTCATGCCGATAAGCGTGATGACGTCGCCTCCAGCCAAGACGATGTCGACGACCTGCTGTCCAGTCTAGGGTTCTAAGGAGCACACAAATATGAGCTTCGGCGCCGATGAAGAGATCCTCCAGGATTTCCTGGTAGAGGCCGGCGAGATTCTCGAACAGTTGTCCGAACAGTTAGTCGAGCTGGAAAGCCGACCGGACGACATGAACCTGCTCAACGCCATCTTTCGCGGTTTCCATACCGTCAAGGGCGGAGCGGGTTTCCTCCAGCTCAACGAGCTGGTGGAGTGCTGCCATATCGCCGAAAACGTCTTCGACATCCTGCGCAAGGGTGAGCGTCGCGTCGATTCGGAGCTGATGGATGTGGTGCTCGAGGCTCTTGATGCAGTCAATGGCATGTTTGGCGAAGTGCGTGAGCGTCGCGAGCCGACGCCCGCATCGCCTGAACTTCTGGCGGCACTGGCTCGCCTGGCTGAACCGGGCGGCGCCGAAGCGGCTCCTGAGCCCGTGCAGCAAGCCGAAGCGAAACCCGCGCCGGTGCCTCAGCCGGCTGCGCCTTCCGCTCCCGCAGGCGACATCACCGACAGCGAGTTCGAGCAACTGCTCGACGCGTTGGGTGAAGCGCCGGCTGCCGCCCCGAGTGCGCAGACCAGTGCCAGCGACGAGATCACCGATGACGAGTTCGAGTCGCTGCTCGATCAGTTGCACGGCAAAGGCCAGTTCGCCGGTACGGTCGAAACGCCCGCCGCTGCGGTAGTTGCTTCTGTGCCTGCTGGCGCACCGGCAGGCGATGACATCACTGACGATGAATTCGAAGCGCTGCTCGATCAACTGCATGGTAAGGGCCAGTTCTCGGCCACGGCCGAAGCCGCAGCTCCGGTTGCAGCCGTTGCTGCAGCGCTCGCTCCGGCGGGTGATGAGATCACCGACGACGAGTTCGAATCGTTGCTCGATCAATTGCACGGCAAGGGCAAGTTCGTGCCGCCCGCTGAGCCGGCGCCCGCGCCTGCCGCTGCGGCTAAACCTGCAGCAGCGCCCAAGGCCGCTGCACCTGTCAAACCCGCAGCAGCCAAGGCTGAGCCTGCTGCTGCTCGTGCTGCTGCCGCGCCGGCGCCCGCTGCCGAAAAGGCATCGGCCGCGAGCGAAGCGGAAACCACCGTACGGGTCGACACTGCGCGCCTCGACGAGATCATGAACATGGTCGGCGAGCTGGTGCTGGTGCGTAACCGTCTGGTGCGTCTGGGCCTGAACAGCGGCGACGAGGCCATGTCGAAGGCGGTATCGAACCTCGATGTGGTCACGGCCGATCTGCAGACCTCGGTGATGAAGACCCGGATGCAGCCGATCAAGAAGGTGTTCGGCCGTTTCCCGCGTCTGGTCCGCGATCTGGCGCGTAACCTCAAGAAAGAAATCAACCTCGAGCTGGTTGGCGAAGAAACCGATCTCGACAAGAACCTGGTCGAGGCCCTGGCTGACCCGTTGGTGCACTTGGTGCGCAACGCCGTCGATCATGGTGTGGAAACGCCGGAAGAACGCGAGAAGAGCGGCAAGGCCCGTGCAGGGCGCGTGGTGCTGTCCGCCGAGCAGGAAGGCGACCATATCCTGCTGTCGATCACCGATGACGGCAAAGGCATGGATGCCGACGTGCTGCGTGCCAAGGCCGTGGAGAAGGGCCTGCTGGACAAGGACGCAGCTGATCGTCTCAACGAGTTCGAATGCTACAACCTGATCTTCGCCCCGGGCTTCTCGACCAAGACCGAGATTTCCGACGTGTCTGGCCGTGGTGTCGGCATGGATGTGGTGAAGACCAAGATTTCCCAGCTCAATGGCACGGTCAACGTGTTCTCGCAGAAAGGCCAGGGCTCGAAGATCATCATCAAGGTGCCGCTGACCCTGGCGATCATGCCGACGCTGATGGTGATGCTGGAGAACCAGGCCTTCGCTTTCCCGCTGGTCAACGTCAACGAGATCTTCCATCTCGACCTGTCGCGCACCAACGTGGTCGATGGTCAGGAAGTGGTGATCGTGCGCGACAAGGCGCTGCCACTGTTCTATCTCAAGCGCTGGCTGGTCCCACAGGCCTTCCATGAAGGTCAGCGCGAAGGCCATGTGGTGATTCTCACCGTTGGCAGTCAGCGCATCGGCTTTGTCGTCGATCAACTGGTCGGCCAGGAAGAAGTGGTAATCAAGCCACTGGGCAAGATGCTGCAAGGCACGCCCGGAATGTCCGGTGCCACGATCACGGGCGACGGACGCATCGCGTTGATTCTCGACGTACCGAGCATGCTCAAGCGCTACGCTCGACGTTTCTGATGTTTCGCGGCGTGGACCCGAGGTCCACGCCGTCTAGGAGTGTGTATGGCAGTCAAGGTCTTGGTGGTGGACGACTCCGGTTTCTTCCGTCGCCGCGTGTCGGAAATTCTGTCTGCTGACCCCAGTATTCAGGTCGTGGGCACGGCCACCAATGGGCGGGAAGCCATCGATCAGGCGTTGGCGCTCAAGCCCGACGTGATCACCATGGATTACGAGATGCCGATGATGGATGGCATCACCGCGGTGCGGAACATCATGCAGCGCTGTCCGACACCGGTGCTGATGTTCTCCTCTCTGACGCATGAAGGCGCCCGCGTCACGCTCGATGCGCTGGATGCGGGTGCGGTGGATTTCCTGCCGAAGAACTTCGAAGACATCTCGCGCAACCCCGAAAAGGTCAAGCAGATGCTGTGCGAGAAGGTGCACAGCATCGCTCGCAGCAATCGCCGTTTCAGTTCGGCCGCAGTGGCTCCGGCGCCGACTGCGGCTAGTCCGAGTGCGGCGCCGACGACTCGTCCAGCCGTTTCGGCGCGACCTGCCACGGCCCCTGCTGTTCCTGCGCGACCTGCGTCAGCGGCCGGTGGCGCTGCCTCCGCATCGCCTGCGCCCAAGCGCAAGGCCTACAAGCTGGTGGCCATCGGCACCTCGACCGGTGGCCCGGTGGCGCTGCAGCGCGTGTTGACCCAGCTTCCGGCCAATTTTCCGGCGCCGCTGGTTCTGATCCAGCACATGCCGGCAGCCTTCACCAAGGCGTTCGCCGAGCGCCTGGACAAGCTGTGCCGCATTCAGGTCAAGGAAGCCGAGGACGGCGATATCCTGCGCCCAGGCCTTGCGTTGCTGGCTCCTGGTGGCAAGCAGATGATGGTCGATGCGCGCGGTGCGATAAGAATCCTGCCGGGGGACGAACGCCTCAACTACAAACCCTGTGTCGATATCACCTTTGGCTCCGCCGCCAAGTCCTATGGCGACAAGGTACTGGCCGTGGTGCTGACGGGCATGGGCGCCGACGGTCGTGAGGGCGCGCGCCTGCTCAAGCAGGGCGGCAGCCAGGTGTGGGCTCAGGACGAGGCCAGTTGCGTGATCTATGGCATGCCCATGGCCGTGGTCAAAGCCAATCTGGCGGATGCGGTCTACGGCCTGGATGACATCGGCCGGCACCTGACCGAGGCCTGCCAGTGACGGACGCTAAGTCGGAAGCATGCGCATGGATGTACTGAGCCTTATTGGCGTCATTCTGGCGTTCGTTGCCATTCTGGGCGGCAATTATCTCGAAGGCGGCCATGCTGGGGCCTTGCTCAACGGTCCGGCGGCGCTGATCGTCATCGGCGGGACATTGGGCGCGGCCTTTCTGCAGGCACCGGTGCAGGTGTTCAAGCGTGCCATGAGCATCATGCGCTGGATCTTCTTCCCGCCGCGTATCGATCTGGTCGGCGGCATCAATCGCGTGACCGGGTGGAGCATGGTGGCGCGCAAGGAAGGCCTGCTCGGTCTGGAAGCGGTAGCTGATGCCGAGCCTGACCCCTATGCGCGCAAGGGCCTGCAGTTACTGGTCGACGGCGCCGAGCCGGAATCCATTCGCAGCATTCTGGAAGTTGATCTCTACACTCAGGAGGCGCGCGATATCCAGGCCGCCAAGGTGTTCGAGAGCATGGGCGGCTATGCACCGACCATTGGCATCATCGGTGCGGTGATGGGCCTGATCCACGTGATGGGCAATCTGGCTGACCCGAGCATGCTCGGCAGCGGTATTGCCGTGGCGTTCGTCGCTACCATCTACGGCGTTGGTTTCGCCAACCTGCTGCTGCTGCCGGCAGGCAACAAGCTCAAATCAATCGCTCTGCGCCAGTCGCGTTACCGCGAGATGCTCCTCGAAGGCATCCTGTCCATCGCCGAGGGTGAAAACCCGCGCTCTATCGAACTGAAGCTGCAAGGCTTCATGGACTGATGGAGGTATGGCATGGCGCGCAGGCGGCATCATGACGAGCACGAAAATCACGAGCGCTGGCTGGTGTCCTATGCGGACTTCATTACCTTGCTCTTCGCCTTCTTCGTGGTGATGTATTCGATCTCTTCGATCAACGAAGGCAAGTACAAGATCCTCTCGGAGTCGCTGACCGGTGTGTTCAATCAGCCCGATCGCTCGATCAAGCCGATTCCGGTCGGTGAGGAACGGCCGCGCACCAGCGAGCCGGATAACACCTCGATGGACGACCCCAGCTCGGATTCGACCCTGCAGAGCATTGCCTCCAGCGTACGCGAGGTCTTTGGCGAACTGATCAAGAGTGATCAGCTGACCGTGCGCGGCAACGAGATGTGGATCGAGATCGAGCTCAGCTCCAGCCTGTTGTTTCCCAGTGGTGATGCCATTCCGAACAACCAGGCATTCGACATCATCGAGAAGGTCGCCAAAATCCTGGCGCCTTATCAGAATCCGGTCAAGGTGGAGGGATTCACCGACAACCTGCCGATCCAGACCCCTCAATACCCAACCAACTGGGAGTTGTCTTCGGCGCGGGCGGCGAGCATCGTGCGCATGTTGGCCATGGATGGCGTCGACCCTTCACGTCTGGCGGCCGTCGGCTACGGTGAGTTCCAGCCGGTGGCGGACAATGCCACTGCCGAGGGCAGGGGGCGTAATCGCCGGGTCGTGCTGGTGATTTCGCGCAACCTCGACACGCGACGTGGCGCTGGCAGTGCCGCGACCCAGCAGTCGGAGGCTGGCACGCAACCTGCACCAGCGTCTGCGTCGGGGGTTCCACAGTCGTGAGCCGTCAAATCCCAGTCGCCTGCTGCGTGCAGGCGACAGCCATTCTCGGCCTGAGCGCCTCTTGCCGGGAGGATGAGAGAAGATGAAAGTCTGGGCAGTAGCCAATCAGAAGGGTGGGGTCGGCAAGACCACCACCTCCATCGCCCTGGCAGGCCTGTTGGCCGATGCCGGCAAGCGTGTGGTCGTGGTCGATCTCGATCCGCATGGGTCGATGACCAGTTACTTCGGTCATGACCCCGATGCGCTGGAGCACAGTTGCTTCGACCTGTTCCTGCACCAGGGCAACGTGCCGCAAGGCCTGCCCCGGCAGTTGTTGCACAGCACCAGTCACGAGAATATCGCCCTGTTGCCGTCGAGCACCGCGCTGGCCACGCTCGAGCGCCAGTCGCCGGGGCAGAGTGGCCTGGGTCTGGTGATCGCCAAGAGCCTGGCGCAGCTGTGGGAAGATTTCGATCACGCCGTCATCGACAGCCCGCCATTGCTCGGCGTGCTGATGGTCAACGCCCTGGCCGCCAGCCAGCAACTGGTGATTCCGGTGCAGACCGAGTTCCTTGCGGTCAAGGGCCTGGAGCGGATGATCACCACGCTGGCCATGATCAATCGTTCGCGCAAGCAGGCGTTGCCCTACACCATCGTGCCGACGCTGTTCGACCGTCGTACCCAGGCGTCCATGAGCACGCTGCGGGTGTTGCGCAATACCTATCCCGAGCACCTGTGGCCGGCCTATATTCCGGTCGATACGCGCTTGCGTGATGCCAGCCGGGCAGGGCGCACGCCTTCGCAGTTCGATGCGGGCAGTCGTGGGGTGATCGCCTATCGTGCGCTGCTCAAGCATCTGCTGAGTCATCAGCCGGCGGCGCAGGTGGCTTGAAATGAGCGTCTGTGTTGAACTGCGACACTCAAGTCGGAGCATGCAGCGGCCGATAGGCTGTCAAGATCTTATTCCGGGTTCCAGTCATGAGTCGTAACCTCGCCACCGCCACGCGTTCCCAGCTGGCCCTGCAGTCCTACCTCGACGGGCTGCTGCAGGAGGCTGCTGCCGAACTGGAGATGTCCGTCAGTCTCGACGAGTTCGAGGCCGCCGTGCTCGAAGAGCAGGTGCGTGATGCGCGACTGGTCGAGCCGGTAGCGCCCGTCGCACTGGCCACCGTGGTCGAACCGCAGGTACAGGCGGACGTTGCACCGATTGAATTGCTCGCGCCGATACAGGCTCCGGTCATCGACAAGGCGCCGCCAGAGCCTGCTCCCGCTGCCGAACAGGTGCCGCCGCCGGCTGCTCTGCTGGCCGATGGTCGCCCTGCCTGGGCCGAGGAGCCGTTCGAATGCCTGCTGTTCGACGTTGCCGGGTTGACCCTGGCCGTGCCGCTGATTTGCCTGGGCTCGATCTACCCGCTCGAAGGCCAGGAGCTGACGCCGCTGTTCGGTCAGCCGGATTGGTTTCTTGGCATCCTGCCGAGCCAGGCCGGTAACCTGAAGGTACTGGATACCGCCCGTTGGGTGATGCCGGACCGTTACCGCGAGGACTTCCGCGAGGGCCTGCAGTACGTGATTTCGGTGCAGGGCTACGAGTGGGGACTGTCGGTGCATCGGGTCAGCCGTTCGATTCGCCTGGACCCGAGCGAGGTCAAGTGGCGCAGTCAGCGTACCCAGCGTCCCTGGTTGGCCGGCACGGTGATCGAGCACATGTGCGCGCTGCTCGACGTGGCGGCACTGGCCGAGCTGATCGCCAGCGGCGGGGCGAAGCGCCTGAATGGCGGAAAGCTGCATTGAGAATTGGTGAGCCTGTGCCAACGGGCTCTATAGTTGATGACAAGCGGGTCGACCCGCGCATGCCGCACTGAGCGGTTTTTGATGAGGCTAGGGACATGAAGAAAAGTTCTGCACAAGGTGCCGAAGATCCGATTCTGCAGTGGGTGACCTTTCGCCTGGACAACGAGACCTACGGCATCAACGTGATGCAGGTGCAGGAAGTCCTGCGTTACACCGAGATCGCCCCGGTACCGGGAGCTCCGAGCTATGTGCTGGGCATCATCAACCTGCGCGGCAATGTGGTCACCGTGATCGATACCCGCCAGCGTTTCGGCCTGGGCTCGGCGCCGGTCACCGACAACACCCGTATCGTCATCATCGAAGCGGACAAGCAAGTGGTCGGCATCCTGGTCGATAGCGTGGCCGAAGTGGTCTACCTGCGTCAGTCAGAGATCGAGACCGCACCGAACGTCGGCAACGACGAGTCGGCCAAGTTCATCCAGGGCGTGTGCAACAAGAACGGCGAGCTGCTGATCCTGGTCGAGCTGGACAAGATGATGTCCGAGGAAGAGTGGTCGGAGCTGGAGAGCATCTGAGCCATGTCCGAGTTCGCCATGCTTGCCGCGGCCCTGACCTTCGTGGCGCTGCTATGCGTGGCACTTGGCATCGTCTGCCAAGGCCTGTATCGCAACCAGCAGCGACTGCTGGCCGAGCAGGCCAAGCGTGACGCCGTGCGCGATACACGGATCAGGGAGCTGAGCAAACGTCTCGACGCCTACCTGACCGGCAGCATTCGCATGGGCGAAGAGCTGCATGAGTTGCGCCGTGTGGTGGCGCCGCTGCCGGACAAGGTCAGCCAGATCGAACAGCGCGACCCCAGCAGTCTGTCGTTCACCCAGGCTGCGCGCCTGGTAGGCATGGGCGCCAGCGTCGATGACCTGACCCAGTCCTGTGGCCTGAGCAAGGCCGAGGCCGAACTGATCAGCCGCCTGCACACACCCAAGACAGGCCAGTCGCAATAGCCGTCCTTGCGCCTTGACGCATAGTCGAGCGCGTTCTTAGCAGGCCCTGCCGCCTGCGCAATCAATCCTAGCGTCCCTGTGCGCCCATCTACGCTGATAGAAGGCAGTGGTTCGTCCGGCTGTGGTCGTCACGGGGGATTGGTCATGCATCGTCTGGTTGTGTTTCTCGTTGGCTGGCTGCTCTGCCAGCCCCTGGTTGCCCAGGAGGCGCCGCTGCAGGTTGCGGGTGCGACCACCGTCAACGTCATGCAGGCCAAGCACCTGCACGACCATGGCGCACTGTTCATCGATGTACGGCCGGCCCGCGAGTGGGGTTGGGGGCATGTCGAGGGTGCCATTCATCTCGACCTGCGCGGGCACTTTGCAGCTCTGGCGCAGGTGCCGTGGCCGCGCGAGGTGCCCCTGGTCATCTACTGCGACAGTGAGGTGTGCGCGCAGAGTGCCGTCGCGGTCGAGCAGGCAGTTGGCTGGGGTTTTACCCGTGTGTTCTATTTTCGTGGCGGTTACTTTGCCTGGCAGTTGTTCGATATGCCAAGCAGCAAGGGCAGCGCCAACGAACGGCTGGCGCTCAGTTTGCCGGCCCCTTGAGCAGGGGAAGCGGCGGGGTGACGTCGCGCTCTTTGTCGGCCTCGAAACCCGGCGGGGCCTTGCCTTGCAGGTGCCAGGCGAAGGCGATGATCTCTGCAATGCAGCGATACAGTGCTTCCGGAATGGCGTCGCCCAGCTCCAGGCGCGCCAGCAGACGCACCAACTCGGCATTTTCATAAATCGGTACTTCGTATTCGCGAGCGATGGCGAGAATGGCTTCGGCCAGTTCGTCATCGCCCTTGGCGCTGAGTATCGGCGCGTTTTGCCCGTCGTAGTTGAGGGCGATGGCCTGACGCGCTTCGGACTGCGGCTTGCGGCTCATGCGGTTTCATCCACCCAGCGTTGCTCCAGCGAGGTTTTCGGCCCTTGCGGCGGCATGCCCTGGCTGCAGGCCAGCTCGCCCACCTCCAGACCTGCGGCTTGCAGGCGCTCACGCAGGGTACCCAGTTCGGCGGTGATCAGCGAAGCGGTGTCGGCGCGTTCGGCCCATAACTGGCTGGAGAGGTTGCCGCGTAGCAGTTGAGCACGAACCTGTAGCGGGCCAAGATGATCGAGGTCGAAGGCCAGTTCCACGCGCCAGAGCGTTTCCTTCTGTTCCGCTTTTTCCGCCTTGCCGCTGTCCTCGCGTTGCAGTTTGAGCTGCAGGGGAATCACCTCCTGCTGATGGCGCATGGGCAGTTCCAACTGCCAGGTGGTCAGCAGGTTGCCGTTGGCGTCGACCTGGGTTTGCGCCAGGCTCGACAGCTGGTGAGTCTGCAGTCGTGAAACGGCTGCAGCGGCGAGCTTCAGCAGGGTTTCAAGGTCTGCCTCGTCATCCATGTTCTGCAGCAAGCGCGAGGGCAGGGGAAAGGTCAGTGCCTGCTGGCGCGCCGAGCCGGTAGCACCTGCACCGAGCAGTTGTCGGGCCAGGTTGGGCAGGTTCTGATTGAGAGCGTTCTGCAGGCCGGCAAGGGGGCCTGAGGCGCCCGGCAATTGCGGCATCAGCTGGGCGATCAGGCGCAGCAGGTTGGCCTTCAGATCCTGCGGCAATGTGCCGGTCTGTCCCTGCAGCAGTTTGGCTTCGAGCAGCACACCGCTGCCTTCGAGTGCCTGCGCCAGGCCTTTGGCGGTGCTCAACTGGGTGCTGTCGGGGAGTGCGCCAAGCAGTTTGTCGATGCTGCCGCGCAGCGCTTCATCGCCGCCGCTCAGCTTCTGCAGGCCCTTGAACAAGCCCTCCAGCGACGCCTGGCGATTCTGCTGGGCTGCCAGTTGCTGGCCCAGCACCAATTGATCGAGGCGGCCGCTGAGCGGCAGGAAGGCGAGGCTCTGGCTACCCTGCACCTGGGCGCTGAGCAGGCTGCCGAGCGGCAGGGCCAGCGGGCTGTCGAGCGCCAATTGGCTGCCGGCGAGCGGGGTATTGAGCAGGTTCACCACCAGGCGGTAGAGCGTCTGCGCGCCCTGCGGCGGCAACGCGTCGCGGCTGACCACTTTGCCCTGGACCAATGTACCTGGCGGCAGTTGCTGCAGGTCGAGACTGGTCAGCGGCTTGTCGCCGCCCGCTTGCAAGGCCAGCGCCAGGCGAGTATCCGACAGGGCGGTGACCACCAGCGCACTACCCTGGGCCAGTGGCCTGGGGCTTTCGGCTTGCAGAGTCGCCTGTTTGCCACCTGCGAGGGTCAGCTTGAGTAGCAACTGAAAGCTTTGCGCCTGCTCGCGAATCGCCACGACTTCGGCCTTGGCGCTTTCGCCGGCCGCCAGCATGCCCTCCAGCGGCTGTAACAGGCGCACGGCCATGTCTGCTGCGGTCGCAGTGTTGCGGATCACCGGCACGGAAGGGGGAAGCGGGCGTGGGCTGCTGATTTCGCTCATGGGCTTTCGTGAAGCTCCGTCCTGTGCGGTGCCGTAGGGTGCGCCATGCGCACCGGTTTCGACTGCTGGTGCGCATGGCACACCCTACGCGATTAACACCCTGTCGAAAATGCTGACTGCGGGGACAGTGATGCGACATGTATAATGCCGGCCCGTTGCGCAGCGCACTTCCGGCACGCGTCAGTATAGCGGCCGGAGCACCGTCGACTTTAACCCTGCCAGGTATCGATGACCCGTCCTGTTCCCCTTCTCGAAGCCGTGGCGCTCAGCTGTGAGCGGGACTGGCGCATGCTCTTCGAGCAGCTGCATTTCGCCCTGCAACCAGGCGACATGTTGCAGATCAGCGGCCCCAACGGCAGCGGCAAGACCAGCCTGCTGCGGCTTATCGCGGGCCTGCGTCAGCCGACTTCCGGCAATATCTTCCTGCAGGGCCAGCCCCTGGCCGAGCAACGCAGCGAGCTGGCACGCAATCTGCTGTGGATCGGCCATGCCGCCGGTATCAAGGGACTGCTGACTGCCGAAGAGAATCTTGCCTGGCTCTGCGCGTTGCATCGCCCGGCCAGTCGCGAAGCGGTCTGGCAGGCGTTGGAGGCGGTCGGCCTGCGCGGTTTCGAGGATGTTCCCTGCCATACCCTGTCGGCCGGCCAGCAGCGCCGTGTCGCCCTGGCACGCCTGTATCTGGCCGATACGCCGCCTCTGTGGGTGCTCGATGAACCGTTCACTGCGCTGGACAAGAGCGGTGTGGCGCAACTCGAAGCGCACCTGGCCGGTCATTGCGAGCGTGGCGGTGTGGTGGTGCTGACCACTCACCACAGCCTGCAGCACAAGCCGGCGACTTATCGCGATCTGGATCTGGGGCAGCACGCCGCATGAGCAACGTCTTCACTCAGCTGTTGTCGCGCGAAATGCGTTTGCTTGCTCGTCGTCCGTCCGACCTGGCCAACCCGCTGGTGTTCTTTGCCATCGTCATCGCACTGTTCCCTCTGGCGGTGGGGCCAGAGACGCAATTGTTGCAAACCCTTTCTCCGGGCCTGGTCTGGGTCGCAGCGCTTTTGGCCGTGCTGCTCTCGCTGGACGGGCTTTTCCGCAGTGATTTCGAGGATGGTTCGCTTGAGCAGTGGGTCCTTTCGTCGCACCCCCTGCCTCTTCTGGTGTTGGCCAAGGTGCTGGCACACTGGCTTTTCAGTGGTTTGGCGCTGGTTTTGCTGGCGCCTGTACTGGCGCTGATGCTCGGTCTGCCTGGGCGTTGCCTGCCGGTACTGCTGATTTCCCTGCTGCTCGGCACCCCGGTGCTGAGCCTGCTCGGTGCGGTGGGCGCGGCGCTCACCGTTGGTCTCAAGCGCGGCGGCCTGCTGCTGGCGCTGCTGATCCTGCCGCTGTACATCCCGGTGCTGATTCTTGGCAGCGGGGCGCTGCAGGCGGCCTTGCAAGGACTGCCGGCTAGCGGCCACCTGTTGTGGCTGGCGAGCCTCACTGCCCTGGCGGTGACCCTGACACCTTTTGCGATTGCCGCCGGTCTGACCATCAGTGTCGGCGAATAAGAACGAACCGTGATGTAGCCCGGATGCAATCCGGGAGCTCTCGATAGCCTCCCCGGATTGTGTCCGGGCTACGTGTAGATGATGAGTCGACTGAATGAACTGGACGTGGTTTCACAAGTGGGGTTCGCCCAAGTGGTTCTATGAGATGAGCGGCCGCTGGCTGCCCTGGCTCAGCATCGCTGCCGTGGTGCTGATCGCCGCAGGCCTGATCTGGGGCCTGGCGTTCGCACCGCCGGATTACCAGCAAGGCAACAGCTTCCGCATCATCTACATCCACGTTCCGGCGGCCTTCCTCGCCCAGTCGATTTACGTGACCCTGGCCATTGCCGGGCTGGTCGGGCTGGTATGGAAGATGAAGCTGGCCGACGTCGCCTTGCAGCAGGCCGCTCCCATCGGCGCCTGGATGACCGCCATCGCGTTGCTCACCGGCGCCATCTGGGGCAAACCGACCTGGGGCACCTACTGGGTGTGGGACGCGCGCCTGACCTCGATGCTGATCCTGCTGTTCCTCTACTTCGGCGTCATCGCCCTGGGCAATGCCATCAGCAACCGTGACAGCGCCGCCAAGGCCTGCGCCGTGCTGGCCATCGTCGGCGTGATCAATATCCCGATCATCAAGTACTCGGTGGAGTGGTGGAATTCGCTGCACCAGACCGCCACCTTCAAGATCACCGAAAAGCCGGCGATGCCGATGGAAATGTGGCTGCCGCTGCTGCTCGCGGTGTTGGGTTTCTACTGCTTCTTCGGCGCCGTGTTGCTTTATCGCATGCGTCTGGAAGTGCTCAAGCGCGAAGCACGCAGTAGCTGGGTGAAAGCCGAAGTGCAGACCCTGGTGGAGGGCAAGGCATGAGTTTCGCGTCGTTCTCCGAGTTTCTCGCCATGGGTACCCATGGCCCTTATGTCTGGAGCGCCTACGGTATCAGCCTGGCGATCCTGGCGTTGAATGTGGTGCTGCCGATCCTGGCGCGCCGCCGTTACCTGCAAGACGAGGCGCGCCGTTTGCGTCGGGAGAAGTCGAAGTGAATCCGGTTCGCAAGAAACGCCTGTATATCGTTCTGGCCATTCTCTGCGGCGTCAGTATCGCCGTGGCGCTGGCGCTGACCGCGCTGCAGGAGAACATCAACCTGTTCTACACCCCCAGCCAGATCGCCACCGGCGAGGCGCCGGTCGACACTCGCATTCGTGCCGGCGGCCTGGTGGAAGAGGGCTCCGTCAAGCGTTCCGCTGATACCCTGGAAGTCGACTTCGTCGTCACTGATGGCGCCCACGGCGTGACCATTCGCTATCACGGCATCCTCCCGGACCTGTTCCGTGAAGGTCAGGGCATCGTCGCCCTGGGCCGGGTCAATGCCGAGGGCGTGCTGGTGGCCGACGAGGTGCTGGCCAAGCACGACGAGAACTACATGCCGCCTGAAGTCATGCAGGCGCTGGAAAAAAGCGGAATGATGCAGAAGCACAATGAGGCCAAAGCCGCAAAAGGCTATCAGCAGGAGAGCGCACAATGATCCCCGAGCTCGGCCATCTGGCGATGATCCTGGCGCTGTGCCTATGCCTGGTGCAGGCGACACTGCCGCTGATCGGTGCCTGGCGTGGTGACCACCAGTGGATGAGCCTGGCTCAGCCGGCCGCCTGGGGTCAGTTCGCCTTCCTGCTGTTTTCCTTCATCTGCCTGACCTATGCCTTCATGGTCGACGACTTCTCCGTCGCCTACGTGGCGAACAACTCCAACAGCGCGCTGCCCTGGTACTACAAGTTCAGCGCGGTATGGGGCGCGCACGAAGGCTCCTTGCTGCTGTGGGCGCTGATCCTGGCGGGCTGGACCTTTGCCGTGGCGATCTTCTCGCGCCACCTGCCGGAAGAGATGCTCGCCCGTGTGCTGGCGGTGATGGGCATGATCAGCGTCGGGTTTTTGCTGTTTCTGATCGTCACCTCAAACCCCTTCGAGCGCCTGCTGCCGAACGCGCCGGCCGATGGCCGCGACCTCAACCCCTTGCTGCAGGACTTCGGCCTGATTGTGCATCCGCCGATGCTGTACATGGGCTACGTCGGTTTCTCGGTGGCCTTCGCCTTCGCCATTGCCGCCTTGCTCGGCGGCAAGCTGGACGCTGCCTGGGCGCGCTGGTCGCGGCCCTGGACCATCGTCGCCTGGGCATTCCTCGGCATCGGTATCGCCCTTGGCTCCTGGTGGGCCTACTACGAACTGGGCTGGGGTGGCTGGTGGTTCTGGGACCCGGTAGAGAACGCGTCCTTCATGCCCTGGTTGGTAGGCACCGCCTTGATTCACTCGTTGGCTGTGACGGAAAAACGCGGTGTGTTCAAGAGCTGGACCGTGCTGCTGGCCATCGCGGCCTTCTCCCTGAGCCTGCTGGGTACCTTCCTGGTGCGTTCCGGCGTACTGACCTCGGTACACGCCTTCGCCACCGATCCGGAGCGCGGCGTGTTCATCCTCGCCTTCCTGCTGGTGGTGGTAGGCGGTTCACTGGCGCTGTTTGCCGTGCGCGCGCCGGTGGTCAAGAGCCAGGTCGGCTTTGGCCTGTGGTCGCGTGAGACGCTGCTGCTGGTCAACAACATCGTGCTGGTGGTATCGGCCGCGATGATCCTGCTCGGCACGCTCTACCCGCTGGTGCTCGACGCGCTGACCGGCGCCAAGCTGTCGGTCGGCCCGCCTTATTTCAACGCGCTGTTCCTGCCGCTGATGGCACTGCTGATGGCCGTGATCAGTGTCGGCGTGTTGGTGCGCTGGAAGGACACCCCGCTGAAATGGCTGGGTAGCATGCTGACGCCGGTGCTGGTGGCCAGCGTGGTGCTGGCGGTAGTTGCCACCTTCCTGCACGGCGATTTCAGCTGGGCCGTCCTGGCCGTTTGCCTGCTGGCCTTCTGGGTTATCCTGGCAGGCGTGCGCGACATTCTCGACAAGACGCGCCACAAGGGCTTGATCAAGGGCCTGCCGAGCCTGGGCCGCAGCTACTGGGGCATGCAGATGGCGCACTTCGGTTTCGCCGTGTGCGCCCTGGGAGTGGTGCTCACCAGTCTCGGCAGCTACGAGCGCGATCTGCGCATGGCGCCGGGTGAGTCGGTGGAGCTGGGCGGCTACCGCTTCCAGTTCGACGGCGCCGTGCATCATGAAGGCCCCAACTTCATCTCCGACAAGGGCACGGTGCGAGTATTCGACGGCGAGCGGCAGATCAGTGTGTTGTACCCGGAGAAGCGCCTGTACACCGTGCAGCAGGCGACCATGACCGAGGCGGGCATCGATGCCGGCTTCACCCGCGATCTGTTCGTCGCCCTCGGCGAGCCGCTGGAGCAGGGCGCCTGGGCGGTGCGTGTGCACATCAAGCCTTTCGTCCGCTGGATCTGGCTGGGCGCGTTGCTGATGGGCTTCGGCGGCTTGCTCGCTGCGGCCGACAAGCGCTACCGCATCAAGGTCAGAACCCGCGTGCGTGAAGCCCTGGGCATGCAGGAGGCCAGCGCATGAGACGCTTGCTCCTGCTGTTGCCGCTGCTGGCCTTTCTGGCGATTGCCGTCTTCCTCTATCGCGGCCTGTTCCTCGATCCGTCCGAACTGCCCTCGGCGCTGATCGGCAAGCCGTTCCCGGCCTTCAGTCTGCCGTCGCTGGATGATCCCGAGCGCACCCTCAGCGAGGCCGACATCAAGGGTCGACCTGCGCTGGTCAACGTCTGGGCCACCTGGTGCCCGGCCTGCCGCCACGAGCATCCGGTGCTGAACAAGCTGGCCGAGGCCGGTGTGGTGATCCATGGGGTCAACTACAAGGACAAGCGCGAGCCGGCGCAGAAATGGCTGCGCGACCTGCACAACCCCTATCAGCTCAACATCGAGGACGCCAAGGGCAGCCTGGGCCTGGACCTGGGTGTGTACGGCGCGCCGGAGACCTTCTTCGTCGATGCCAAGGGCATCATCCGTCACAAGTTCGTCGGCACCATCGACGAGCGCGTCTGGCGCGAGAAGCTGGCGCCGATTTACCAGCAACTGGTCGACGAGGCCCAGCCATGAAGCGTCTGCTGATTTCTGCCGGTCTGGCGCTGGGCCTGCTGGCCAGCGCGCATGCCGCCATCGATACCTTCGAGTTCGCCAACGAGGCCGAGCGTCAGCGCTATCGCAATCTGATCGAAGAGCTGCGTTGCCCGAAGTGCCAGAACCAGAACATCGCCGACTCCGATGCGCCGATCGCCATGGATCTGCGAGGCGAGATATACCGCATGCTCGAAGAGGGCAAGAGCAACGAGGAAATCATCGATTTCCTGGTCTCGCGTTACGGCGATTTCGTGCTCTACAAACCGCCGCTGACCAGCCGCACGCTGCTGCTCTGGTACGGCCCGGCCGGCCTGCTGGTCATAGGTTTCGCCGTGCTCGGGGTGATCGTCCTGCGCCGCCGTGGTCAGAACAAGGACCGCTCGGCTGCCGGCCTCTCCGTCGATGAGCAGGCGCGCCTCGCCGCACTGCTCGAACAAGCCTCTCAGGACAAGAAAGACCGATGATCGATTTCTGGTTGCCCGCCGGGCTGCTGTTGCTGACTGCCCTGGCGTTTCTGCTGATTCCGGTACTGCGTATTCGCAAGCTGCAGGCCGAAGAAGACCGCACCGCACTCAACGTCACCCTCTATCAGGAGCGCCTGCAGGAGCTGGAAACCCAGCGCCAGGCTGGTGTGCTCGATGATGCGCAGATGGAGGCCGGTCGCGCCGAGGCGGCGCGCGAACTGCTGGATGACACCGAAGGCGTGCAGCGCCGCAGCAGCGTGCTTGGCGGCAAGATTCCGCTGATCTCGGCGCTGCTGGTGCCGGTGCTGGGTGTGGCCCTTTATCTGCACTGGGGCGCTGTCGATGAGGTCGTACAGACTCGCCAAATGGCCGCTGCGCAGCCGCAAAGCATCGAGGAGATGACCGCGCGCCTGGAGCAGACCGTGCAGCAACAGCCGGAGTCTGCCGAGGCCTGGTACTTCCTCGGTCGTACCTATATGGCGCAGGAGCGTGCCGGCGATGCCGCCAAGGCGTTCGAGCGCGCCGTGGAGATCGCCGGGCGCGCCCCGGAGCTACTCGGCCAATGGGCGCAGGCGCTTTACTTCGCCGAAGGCAAGCAGTGGAGCGAGCAGATGCAGGCGCTCACCGACGAAGCGTTGAAGGCCGATCCGCAAGAGGTCACCAGCCTCGGCCTGCTCGGCATCGCCGCCTATGAAAGCCAGCGCTATGCCGATGCCGTGAATTACTGGGAACGCCTGGTCGCCGTGCTGCCGGAGCAGGACCCGTCGCGTGCGGCCATCGCCGGCGGTATCGAACGCGCCCGTCAGCAGATGGGCGAGGGCGAGCAGCCCAGCGCGGCTGCCGAGCCGAGCGTCAAGGTGCACGCGCTGGAGGTCCGCGTATCGCTGTCACCTGATGTGCAGCAGAATGTTCGGCCGGACGATGCCGTATTCGTATTCGCCCGCGCACTCAGTGGCCCGCCGATGCCGCTGGCGGTCAAGCGCCTGAAGGTCTCCGACCTGCCGGTGCAGATCAGCCTTTCCGATGTGGATGCGATGATGCCCGAACTGAAGATTTCCCGATTCGACCAGGTGCAACTGGTGGCGCGTGTATCCCGCGCAGGTAACGCCACCCAGGGCGAATGGACCGGCCAGATCGGCCCGGTTGCCAACACCTCCCGTGACGTTCAGGCGCTGCTGATCGACAGCCGCGACGGGCAGGCCCAGTGAAGCGTTTGGTGCTGGCCTGCGCACTCGGGCTTGGCCTGAGTGGCTGCGTATTGCAGCAATCGAGTGCACCGGTCGGCGAACTGCCGCCGGTGCAGCAGCCCTCGCACCCGCGCTACGCGCCACCGCCTGGGGTGAAGAGCCACTGGAACCCGGGCCTGGGCGTCTATGTGGTCGAAGGCGCACGTGATCTGTACTACCGCGAGCGCATCTTCTACCGCTGGGACGGCGGCTGGAGCTGGTCGTCGCAAGCCGGCGGGCCGTGGAAGGAAACCGACAGCTCGGGCATCCCGCCGGGATTGTTTCGCCAGTACCAGAACCGCTGATCTCGTAGGGCGGGTGAAACCCGCCAATCGGCCTGGCGGGTTGCACCCGCCCTACAACCGCATATGAAAACGGCGCCCGAAGGCGCCGTTCTTGTTGGTGCGAGCCAGGCTCAGTGCGCCCAGATCATGCCCACCAGCAGGTAGCAGATCAGCGTCACCAGCACCACACCGAACAGGTTGAGGACGAAGCCCGCCTTGATCATCGACTGTATCTTCATGTGCCCGGTGCCGAACACGATGGCATTGGGCGGCGTCGCCACCGGCATCATGAAGGCGCAGCTGGCAGCGATGGCAGCTGGAATCGCCAGCAGCTCGGCCGGCATGCCCTGGGCCACGGCCAGTGCCCCCAGCAGCGGCAGGAAGGCGGCAGCGGTGGCCGTGTTGGAGGTGACTTCGGTGAGGAAGATGATCACCAGCACCACCACGCCGATCATCGCGATCACCGGCAGCGCACTCAGTGCGCCAAGGCTCTGTGCGATCCATTCGGCCAGGCCGGTGCTGCGAATCACGCCGGCCAGCGACAGGCCGCCGCCGAACAGCAACAGCACGCCCCAGGGCAGTTTGCTGGCGCTTTCCCAGTTCATCAGAAACACGCGCTGCTTGACGTCCACCGGGATCATGAACAGTGCCATCGCCGCTGCGATGGCGATGCTGGTGTCATTGACGCCGGGCACCCAGCCGGAGATCAACGGCTGGAATACCCAGGCCAGTGCGGTGACCACGAATACCAGCGCCACCAGCTTCTCGCCACGGCTCAGTGGGCCGAGTTCGGCCAGCTCGCTGCGAATCAGCTGCGTGCTGTCATGCCCGGCCAGGTTGAAGCCGCCACGGGTCAGCCACCACCAGATGAACGCCAGCATGATCACCGCCACCGGCACGCCCAACAGCATCCACTGGCCGAAGCCGATCTGCACGTCGTAGTTGTCGGCGAGGAAGGCGGCCAGCAAGGCATTCGGCGGTGTGCCGATCAGTGTTGCGATACCGCCGACACTGGCGGCATAGGCAATTGCCAGCAGCAGTGCGGTGGCGAAGCGCTCACGGTCGGCTTCGCCGGTGCTCTGCTCGCTGGTGAGCATGCCGATCACCGAAAGGCCGATGGGCAGCATCATGATGGTGGTGGCGGTGTTGCTCACCCACATGCTGAGAAATGCCGTGGCCATCATGAACCCGGCGATCTGTCTGCTCGGCTTGCTGCCCATGGCCAGCAGCGTCATCAGCGCGATGCGCTTGTGCAGGTTCCAGCGCTCCATAGCCAGGCCCAGGACGAAACCACCGAGGAACAGGTAGATGGTCGGGTTGGCGTAGGGCGCGGTCGCGGCGTTGAGGCTGTCGATGCCCAGTGCCGGGATCAGCAGGATCGGCAGCAGCGAAGTGGCCGGGATCGGAATGGCTTCGGTCGACCACCAGGTGGCCATCAGCAGGGTCAGGCCGATGGTGGCCCAGGCGGTGCTGGAGAGACCGGCTGGTGGTTCGGTGACCAGGCAGACGAGCAGTAGCAAGGGGCCCAGAATCAGGCCAATCCAGGCAGCCTTGGCAGGTGCCGTGGATTCATTGGTGGTAACGGCCATGGCGCGCTTCCTTCAGCTAAAAAGTCGGGCTTTATAGCCCACAGGGCGACTTTATGACCACGCGGTGGTCGATCGGTTTTGCTTCAGTCTGTTTCAGGCGGGCTTTGCGCCGATGATGACGGCTCGGCCTGTCTGCTGAACAGAGGTCCACCGCAGCGACTGCAGAACGCCGCGCTGTGCTCGTGGCGGTTCTTTCGGCAATGCGGGCAGTCATGCTCCATCAGCCCGTCCTGGCGCATGGCGTTGGCCAGCTCGGCGGTGAAGATGCCTGTCGGTACGGCGATGATCGAGTAGCCGGTGATCATCACCATCGTGGCCAGCATCTGGCCGATGGGCGTCTTCGGCGTGATATCGCCAAAGCCAACGGTGGTCAGCGTCACCACCGCCCAGTAGATGCCGGTAGGAATGCTGGTGAAGCCGTTGGCCGGGCCTTCGATGACGTACATCAAGGCACCGAACACCGTGACCAGGGTCGAGACGCTGACCAGAAACACCACGATCTTCTGCTTGCTGCCGCGCAGTGCCACCAGCAGGAAGTTGGCCTGCGTCAGGTACTGGCGCAGCTTGAGCACGCGAAAGATGCGGATCATGCGGATGACGCGAACGATCATCAGGTACTGCGCATCGGCGAACACCAACGCCAGAACGGCCGGCAGCACCGCCAGCAGATCCACCAGGCCGAAGAAACTGAAGGCATAGCGCAGCGGTTTGGGCGAGCTATAGAGGCGCAGGCCGTACTCGATGGCGAACAGCGCGGTGAAGAACCACTCCAGCGCGCCGAACACATCGGCGTACTGGTTGTGGAAGCGCTCGATGCTGTCGAGCATCACCACCACCAGGCTGGCGAGAATCGCCACCAGCAGCCAGTTATCGAAACGCTGCGCTGCCGGCGTGCTGGTTTCGAAAATGATGATGTAAAGGCGCTGGCGCCAGCTCTGCCGGTTTTCCATGGCAAGGTCCAAATCAGGCGAAAGGGCACAGCGTAGGCAGTAAGGCGGAGTGAGGGCAAGGCCGTGGTTGTGCTTGCTGCTCTGTTCTCAATCCCCTTCCAGCGACGACTCCTCCCGCGGATCACCGAGCACGAAGGTTTCACCGGTGACCGCTGTGATCCGCGCGGTGCCCAGATTGAGTAGTTGCCAGTGCCATTCACCGTAACGGGTGCTCAAGGTGCCATGGGCCTGGCAGGGGCCGTAGAGATACCAGTCGTGTTCCTGGCGATGGGTGATGAGGAGGGCGTGACGCAGGAAATCGGCGACCATTGCTTCGTTGACCTTGAAGCTCTGGCAGTTTTCTTGCTCCGGGCCGAGTCCATCTTCGATCACCACGATATGGCTGACCGGGCCGATCAGGCTGGGGATTGACTCTGCGCCGGTCGTAGCGGTTGCCAGTAGCAAGCTGAGGCCGAGAATTCGTCTGTCCATGTTCTGCGCGCTCGCTTTGTAGTCCGTTGCGCGATTCTAGATCGTCGGCGTGCTGTCCTTGACTGCCTTTTGCCAACTTTGTGCACCGGCCCTGATCAGCCAGCAGGCGAGGATGAAGGGCATGGTCAGGGCGGGTAGGTCCAGCGCGCTGAAGCCGGGCTGCAGCAACAGGGCGAGCAGAATGCCGAGGGCCGGTACCAGTGGGCTGCGGTGCACCTGGGCCAGGGCGATGGCGGCGAGGGTGGCGTTGTAGCCGTAGAGGCCGGTGAGGGCACCATCGCTGGGCCAACCATGGAAAATCGCCAGGGCGAAGCCGCCGCTGGAACCCAGCAGCGCCCACAGCGCCATGCGGCCATCGGCCAGGCGCAAGCCGAGCAGCAGGCACAGACCGGCCAATGGTGAGTCGAGGAAGATCACCTGGCCCAGGCCGCGCAGCACGGCGAGTATCAGTTGCAGGAGGTTCAGCTCCGGCACTTCGGGCGCGCTGGCTGCTGGTGCAGCTGGCAGCTCCAACTGAGCGAGCAGAGCCAGCAACAGCCAACCCAGCAGCACGAAGGGAAAGGTGAAGGCAGGCAGCCAGCCATGTTTGCGCATGCGCCGCATCCAGGGGGCCAGCAGCAGGCTGGACAGAGCTGCGCTGGCGATGATCAGCACGGGCAGCAGCGGTGTCCATGGCAGTTTCAGGCTGAGCAGCAGGCCGAGCAGGATGCCGTTGTAGCCGTACAGGCCGATGGCGATGTCGGTAGGCGGGTAGCCGCGGTATTGCGCGATCAGCATCGAGGTCAGGCCGCCGAGCAGGGCGCCGCCCAGCAGTTCAGGTGCGCCGATGAGGATGGCCAGCAGCACCAGCAGGCCGCAGCCGGGATGCTGTTGCAGGAAGATCTGGGCGAAGCCGCTGAGCAGGGCGCGCAGGCCTTGCAGGGCAGGGTGTGAGGTTGGTAGTGGAGGCATGATGTATGTGCCAAGAGAGCCCTCTCCCCCAGCCCCTATCCCGCAAGCGGGAGAGGGGAGCCGTCCGTGTCGCTTGGAGGAGTCGTGTAGGGTGCGCACGGCCTGGGCGACCCCGCGACACCCTGCGAATCAATACCGCGCGTAGCCCGGATGAAATCCGGGAAGCAGGAGTCGAGCATTCCCCCGGATTTCATCCGGGCTACGAGGCGAGTCAATGCAGCGTTTCGATCCTCAGGCTATTGGTGCTGCCGGGTTGGCCGAAGGGTTCGCCGGCGGTGATCACCACGGTTTCGCCGCGCTGGGCCATGCCCTGGGCCTGGGCGATCTCCAGCGCGGTGCTGGTGACCTCCTCGACCTTGCGCAGGCGCTCGTTGACCACCGAGTAGATGCCCCAGGCCACGGTCAGGCGCCGTGCCGTGGTCAGGCTCGGCGTCAGGCTGAGGATCGGCGCCTTGGGCCGCTCGCGCGAGGCGCGCAGGCTGGAGCTGCCGGATTCCGTGTAGTTGACCAATGCCGCGACCGGCAGAATCGAGCTGATACGGCGGATAGCGCAGCTGATGGCGTCGCTGGCGGTGGCCTCGGCCTGCGGGCGACCGACGTCGAGCTGGCTCTGGTAGTCCGGGCCGGTTTCCACCTGGCGGATGATCTTGCTCATCATCTGCACGGTTTCCAGCGGGTAGTCGCCGGAGGCGGTTTCAGCCGAGAGCATCACCGCATCGGCGCCTTCGGCTACGGCGTTGGCCACGTCGGTGACCTCGGCGCGGGTCGGCGCCGGGGAGAAGCGCATGGATTCGAGCATCTGCGTGGCGACCACCACCGGGCGGCCCAGTTGGCGGCAGGTGCGCACGATATCCTTCTGGATGCGCGGTACGTTCTCGGCCGGCACTTCCACGCCCAGGTCACCGCGCGCGACCATGATGGCGTCGCACAGCTTGGCGATTTCTTCCAGGTGGATCACCGCCGAGGGTTTCTCGATCTTGGCCATGAGGAAGGCCTTGCCGCCGATCAGCTCGCGGGCTTCGACGATATCTTCCGGGCGCTGCACGAAGGACAGCGCCACCCAGTCCACGCCCAGCTCCAGACCGAAGGCCAGGTCGCGGCGATCCTTGTCAGTCAGAGGCGACAGTTGCAGCACCGCCTCGGGCACGTTGACGCCCTTGCGGTCGGACAGCTCGCCACCGGCGATGACGCAGGTGTCTACGGCATCATTCTGCTTGGCGGTCACTTTCAGGCGCAGGCGGCCGTCGTCCAGCAGCAGGCTCATGCCCGGCTGCAGGGCCTCGATGATTTCCGGGTGGGGCAGGTTGACCCGGCTGGCGTCGCCGGGCGTGGCGTCCAGGTCCAGGCGCAGGCTCTGGCCGTTGACCAGCTGCACCTTGCCTTCGGCGAAACGGCCGACGCGCAGCTTCGGCCCCTGCAGGTCCATGAGGATGCCGATGGGCTGGTTCAGCTCGCGCTCCACCTCGCGCACCCACTGGTAGCGCTGGGCGTGGTCGGCGTGCTCGCCATGGCTGAAGTTGAGGCGGAACAGGTTGACCCCGGCTTCCACCAGTTGGCGGATATGCGCGGCATCTCGGATCGCCGGCCCGAGGGTGGCGAGGATCTTCACTTTCTTGTCGGCGTTCATTGGGTTTTCTCGAGAATCAGAATGGCGCGGAAATCGTTGACGTTGGTACGGGTCGGGCCGGTGACGATCAGCTCGTCGAGGGCGGCGAAGTAGCCATAGCCGTTGTTGTTGTCCAGTTCGTCGCGGGCGGACAGGCCCTTGATGCCGGCGCGGGCGAAGCTGTAGGGCGTCATGATGGCGCCGGCGTTGTCTTCGGAGCCGTCGATGCCGTCGGTGTCGCCGGCCAGCGCATAGACGCCGGGCAGGCCCTTGAGGCTCTCGGTGAGGCTGAGGAGGAATTCGGCGTTGCGCCCGCCACGGCCATTGCCGCGCACGGTGACGGTGGTTTCGCCGCCAGAGAGAATCACGCACGGCGGCTTGATCGGCTGGCCATGCAGTTGCACCTGGCGTGCGATGCCGGCATGCACCTTGGCCACGTCGCGCGACTCGCCCTCCAGATCGCCGAGAATCAGCACCGGGAAACCGGCCGCTTCGGCTTTGGCTGCGGCGGCGTCGAGCGACTGCTGCGGCGTGGCGATCAGCTGGAAGTGGCTGCGGGCGAGTACCGGATCGCCCGGCTTGACCGTTTCCGAGCGTGGGTCTTCCAGCCAGGCGCGCACGTTGGCCGGAATGTCGATGGCATAGCGGGCAAGAATCGCCAGGGCTTCGGCCGAGGTGGTCGGGTCGCCCACGGTGGGGCCGGAGGCGATCACCGTGGCTTCGTCGCCGGGTACGTCGGAGATGGCGTAGGTGTAGACGGTGGCCGGCCAGCAGGCCTTGGCCAGGCGACCGCCCTTGATCGCCGAGAGGTGCTTGCGCACGCAGTTCATCTGACCGATGGTGGCGCCGGATTTGAGCAGCGCCTTGTTGATCGCCTGCTTGTCCTTGAGGCTGATGCCTTCTGCCGGCAACGCCAGCAGCGAGGAGCCGCCGCCGGAGAGCAGGAAGATCACCCGGTCGTCCTCGCTGAGGTTCGACACCAATTCCAGCACGCGGCGCGCGACGCGCTCGCCGGCATCGTCCGGTACCGGGTGTGCGGCCTCCACCACTTCGATCTTCTGGCAGTCGGCGCCGTGCTCGTAGCGGGTCACCACCAGGCCGCTGACCTCGCCTTGCCATTCCTGCTCGATCACCTCGGCCATTGCCGCAGCAGCCTTGCCGGCGCCGATGACGATGACGCGGCCGCTGCGGTCCGCGGGCAGGTGGTCGGCCAGCACCTGGCGCGGATGCGCGGCAGCGATGGCGGTGGCGAACAGGTCGCGCAGCAGGCGTTGCGGGTCAAAGGTCATGGCGGTGTTCTCTTGTTCTGGGGTGACACTGGATGATCGTTCCCACGCTCCGCGTGGTAACGCCCTGCGAGACGCTAAGGCGTCTGCTGTTGTGTGACGCGGAGCGTCACGGGATGCATGCCACGCAGAGCGTGGGAACGATCAATGTTCTCTCGGTGGGTCGATTCCAGTCCGCAGGCGCCGCGTTGGCAGCGACTGGGGAATGGAATCGACCAACCTGGCAATCGGGCCGTGACACCTCCTGCCAGGAAGGTCGAAAGGGTGGGCGAAACGCGGCCTTCGGGATCTGTGGGAGGCGCTTCAGCGGCGACAGTCGCGGCTAAAGCCCCTCCCACGGATTTCCTGAGAGGGCTGCGCTTACTCGCCGCGGATATTGAAGTTGGCCATGTGCTCCAGACCCTTGATCAGGGCGGAGTGATCCCAACCGCTGCCGCCGAGGGCCGCGCAGGTGCTGAACACTTGCTGGGCATTGGCGGTGTTGGGCAGGTTCAGGCCCAGCTCGCGGGCGCCGGACAGCGCCAGGTTGAGGTCCTTCTGGTGCAGGCTGATGCGGAAGCCCGGATCGAAGGTGCCCTTGATCATGCGCTCGCCGTGTACTTCGAGGATTTTCGAGCCGGCGAAGCCGCCCATCAGCGCTTCACGCACTTTGGCCGGGTCGGCGCCGTTCCTGGCGGCGAACAGCAGAGCCTCGGCCACTGCCTGGATGTTCAGCGCGACGATGATCTGGTTGGCCACCTTGGCGGTCTGGCCGTCGCCGTTGCCACCGACGCGGGTGATGTTCTTGCCCATGGCCTGGAACAGCGGCAGGGCGCGTTCGAAGGCGTTCGGGCAGCCGCCGACCATGATCGACAGGGTGGCGGCCTTGGCGCCGACTTCACCGCCGGACACCGGGGCGTCCAGGTAAGAGGCGCCGGTGGCCTTGATCTTCTCGGCGAAGGTCTTGGTCGCGGTGGGGGAGATCGAGCTCATGTCGATCACCACCTTGCCGGCGCCGACGCCCTGGGCGATGCCGTTGTCGCGGAACAGCACGTCTTCGACCTGCGGGGTGTCCGGCACCATGACGATGATGAATTCGGCTTCCTGAGCCACTTCCTTCGGGTTGGCCAGGGCGATGCCGTTATCGCCAACCAGGTCGGCCGGGGCCTTGTCGAAGTGCTCGGAGAAGAACAGGGTGTGGCCGGCTTTCTGCAGGTTCTGCGCCATGGGTTTGCCCATGATGCCGGTGCCGATGAATCCGATTTTAGCCATGAGAGATTGCTCCTGAAGAGTGGGGCTCAGATTGCGTTGTGCGCTTTCATCCAGCCGAGGCCGGCATCGGTGGTGGTTGCCGGCTTGTATTCACAGCCGATCCAGCCCTGGTAGCCGATGCGATCCAGGTGCTCGAAGAGGAAGCGATAGTTGATCTCGCCAGTGCCCGGTTCGTTGCGGCCCGGGTTGTCGGCCAGTTGCACGTGGTTGATGGCGGCCAGGTTGCTTTCAACCGTACGGGCCAGGTCACCCTCCATGATCTGCATGTGGTAGATGTCGTACTGCAGGTACAGGTTGGTGCTGCCGACCTTGTCGCGGATGTCCAGGGCCTGCTTGGTGTTGTTCAGGTAGAAGCCGGGGATGTCGCGGGTGTTGATGGCTTCCATGACTAGGCGAATGCCAGCACCGGCCAGCTTGTCAGCGGCGTAGCGCAGGTTGTCGACGAAGGTTTTCTCGACGGTGGCGCAATCCAGGCCCTGCGGGCGGATACCGGCCAGGCAGTTGATCTGCTTGTTGCCCAACACCTTGGCGTAGGCGATTGCCTTGTCGACGCCGGCGCGAAATTCCTCGACGCGGTCCGGGTGGCAGGCGATGCCGCGCTCGCCTTTGCCCCAGTCACCGGCGGGCAGGTTGAACAGCACCTGTTCCAGCTGATTGGCGTCCAGGCGGGCCTTGATCTCTTCTACCGCGAAGTCGTAGGGGAAGAGGTATTCCACGCCGCTGAAGCCGGCTTCGGCAGCAGCGGCGAAACGGTCCAGGAAGTCCACTTCGGTGAACAGCATGGACAGGTTGGCTGCAAAACGGGGCATGGTGTGCTCCTTCAATTTGGCTCCCTCTCCCCTCGGGAGAGGGTTGGGGTGAGGGAAACAGTGTCGGAATGAGCGAGGACCGCGTGCCTTGCACAGCCCTCACCCCCGGCCCCTCTCCCAAAGGGAGAGGGGAGTAGGTAGATCAATCCAGCAGCGAGATGGCGGTCGGCGCGTCGACGCCGCGCTCGGCCAGTTCCTCGAACTCGTTGATGGCGTTGATCTCGGTGCCCATGGAGATGTTGGTAACACGCTCCAGGATGATCTCCACCACCACCGGTACGCGGTGCTCGGCCATCAGGCGCTTGGCTTCGGCGAAGGCGTTCTGCAGCTCGTTCGGGTCGAACACGCGGATCGCCTTGCAGCCCAGGCCCTCGACCACGGCGACGTGATCGACGCCGTAACCGTTGAGCTCCGGCGCGTTGATGTTCTCGAACGCCAGCTGCACGCAGTAATCGATGTCGAAGCCGCGCTGCGCCTGACGGATCAGGCCCAGGTAGGAGTTATTCACCAGCACGTGGATGTACGGCAGGTTGAACTGCGCACCGACGGCCAACTCCTCGATCATGAACTGGAAGTCATAGTCACCGGACAGCGCCACGACCTGACGTTGCGGGTCGGCCTTGACCACGCCCAGCGCTGCCGGAATGGTCCAGCCGAGCGGGCCGGCCTGGCCGCAGTTGATCCAGTGACGCGGCTTGTACACGTGCAGGAACTGCGCGCCGGCGATCTGCGACAGGCCGATGGTGCTGACGTAGCAGGTGTCCTTGCCAAAGGCTTCGTTCATCTCTTCGTACACGCGTTGTGGCTTGGCCGGCACGTTGTCGAAGTGAGTCTTGCGCTGCAGGGTGCGCTTGCGCTCGCGGCAGGATTCGACCCACGCGCTGCGGTCCTTCAGCTTGCCGGCGGCTTTCCACTCACGAGCCACTTCTAGGAAGGCGTCCAGCGCGTTGCCGGCATCGGAGGCGATGCCCAGGTCCGGGTTGAACACGCGGCCAATCTGCGTTGGTTCGATGTCGACGTGGATGAACTTGCGGCCTTCGGTGTAGACGTCCACCGAGCCGGTGTGGCGGTTGGCCCAGCGGTTGCCGATACCGAACACCAGGTCGGAAGCGAGCAGGGTGGCGTTGCCGTAGCGATGCGAGGTCTGCAGGCCGACCATGCCGACCATCAGCTTGTGATCGTCGGGGATCGCGCCCCAGCCCATCAGCGTCGGCACCACCGGCACGCCAGTCAGCTCGGCGAACTCCACCAGCTTGTCTTGCGCATCGGCATTGAAGATGCCGCCACCGGCGACCAGCAGCGGGCGTTCGGCCTCGTTGAGCATGGCGATGGCTTTCTCGGCCTGGACGCGGCTGGTGCTCGGCTTGGCCACCGGCAGCGGCTCGTAGGCGTCGATATCGAACTCGATCTCGGCCATCTGCACGTCGAACGGCAGGTCGATCAGCACCGGGCCGGGGCGGCCGCTGCGCATTTCATGGAAGGCACGCTGGAAGGCGCGCGGCACCTGGCCGGGTTCCATGACGGTGGTGGCCCATTTGGTCACCGGGCCGACGATGCTGGTGATGTCGACCGCCTGGAAGTCTTCCTTGTGCATACGCGCACGCGGCGCCTGGCCGGTGATGCACAGAATCGGGATGGAGTCGGCCGAGGCCGAGTACAGGCCGGTGACCATGTCGGTGCCGGCCGGGCCGGAGGTGCCGATGCATACGCCGATGTTGCCGGCATTGGTGCGGGTGTAACCCTCGGCCATGTGCGAAGCGCCTTCGACGTGACGGGCCAGGACGTGATCGATGCCACCGAGTTTCTTCAGTGCGGCATACAGGGGGTTGATGGCAGCGCCGGGGACGCCGAACGCGGTATCGACGCCTTCGCGGCGCATCACCAGTACGGCTGCCTCGATTGCTCTCATTCTGGCCATAATCTTGTGCCTCTTTTGTTATCAGATTGTATACAAAACATCTGGATCGGATTCTATGCAGGCCATGACTTCGCGGTCAACAATTTTTCCGGTGCAGTCTGTCGCCTAGGCCAAATTCTTTTGAAACGCCCGTTTGACGGGGTTGGCAGTGCTGGCGAAGAGGTGTGGCGCGATAACTGTATACAATAAAAAATAATATTGTATGTAGTGGTTGAGTTTTTTGTTTCTGGTGGGATAGTGGGGCGAGCTTTGGATTGCCTGGGGCTGTCGGCGTGCGCAGTGCCGGCTTCGCTTCGGGTGTTTCGTTCCCTTCGTCACTTCAGGAGTCACCAGCATGAGCAACTTGAACCTGCAAACCGCCAATGCCATCGGTAACCGCGCGCTGGCTGTAGGCCGCGAGATAAAGGCGGCGCCGCTGACCGTCGCCGTACTGGATGCTGGCGGGCATCTGATTTGCCTGCAGCGCGAGGACGGCGCCAGCCTGCTGCGCCCGCAGATCGCCATCGGCAAGGCCTGGGGCGCGCTGGCCCTGGGCAAGGGCTCGCGCCTGATCGCCGCCGACGCGCAGCAGCGTCCGGCGTTCATCGGTGCGGTGAACAATCTGGCGCAGGGCAGCCTGATTCCGGCACCGGGCGGGGTGTTGATTCGCGATGAACGCGGCGAAGTGATCGGCGCCGTCGGCATCACCGGCGACACCTCGGATATCGACGAGCAGTGTGCGGTGAGTGCGCTGGAGTCGCTGGGGCTGAAGGCGGATGCCGGGGCTTAGGGTGTCGCGGGGCCGTCCAGGCTGCGCGCACCGGTTTGATCGCGGCGGCGCGATGCCCCGGATTGCATCCGGGCTACGGCTGTGGGAGGGGCTTCAGCCGCGACTGCTGCACCGAGACGTCGCCGCTAAAGCGCCTCCCACGGTTTCGGCTTTGCGTAGGGGATGTCGCTTTTTACATCCACCAGTCCGTAGGGTGCGCCGTGCGCACCAAGGCTTCCCGAACGTCTGCGCCGTAAACTCGGTGCGCATGGCGCACTCTACGGGTTCGGCATATGCCGCAGATTCGAGTTAGGCGCTGGTCACCAGCTCGGAGGCCATCGACGGCATCGGGCTGACGTCGCAGCCTTTGAGCACCAGGCGAATGATGGTCTGTGCGGCGGCTTCGTAGTCGGCATCGTCCAGGCTGGCCTTGCCGGTGACGGTGGAGATCTGCCAGTCGAAGTCGGCATAGGTCTGGGTCGCTGCCCAGATGCTGAACAGCAGGTGATGCGGGTCGACTTTCGCCATCAGGCCCTGATCGATCCAGCGCTGGATGCAGGCGATGTTGTGCTTGGCCTGGGCATTGAGCTGTTCGGTCTGTTCAGGCGACAGGTGCGGCGCACCGTGCATGATCTCGCTGGCGAATACTTTGGAGGCATGCGGCAGTTCGCGGGAGATGCGGATCTTCGAGCGGATGTAGGCGGTCAGCACTTCGCTCGGATGGCCCGGCTGGTTGAAGGGGGCAGAGGCGGCCAGCAGTGGCTCGATGATGCTTTCCAGGACCTCGCGGTAGAGGTTTTCCTTGGACTTGAAGTAGTAGTAGACGTTGGGTTTGGGCAGGCCTGCCTTGGCCGCAATGTCACTGGTCTTGGTGGCGGCGAAGCCCTTGTCGGCGAACTCCTCGCTGGCTGCGCGCAGGATGAGCTCTTTGTTACGCTCGCGGATGCTGGTCATAAGGCCCTGTGGTTTGCTCTGCCGCCGGGCGGCGGTCGGGCATGGTAGCACCGGCTTTGCACGAGGCTCAAGCCAGCGCCCACGGGCTGCCCAGCGCTTAACTGACTCTGCAGTCAAATTTCTGTATACAGGAAATCGCTTTTCTGTTTCTATCGCGCACAGCGTTATCCATGACAAAAAGTCTCGGCGCGTGACGCTGCAGGAGACCCACCGTGAATACCCATCAGCTTGTCGACCCATTCGGTCGGCGCATCACCTACCTGCGTTTGTCGGTGACCGATCGCTGCGATTTTCGCTGCACCTACTGCATGAGCGAAGACATGCAGTTCGCGCCGCGTGCGCAGATTCTCAGCCTGGAGGAGCTTTACGCCGTGGCCGATGCCTTCATCGGGCTGGGCGTGCGGCGTATTCGCATCACCGGCGGCGAGCCGCTGGTGCGCAAGAACCTGCTGAGCCTGCTGCAGCGCCTGGGTGAGCGTGATGAGCTGGATGACCTGGCGATCACCACCAATGGCTCGCAGTTGGCGGAGATGGCAGCGCCTTTGCGCGCGGCGGGCGTGCGGCGCCTGAACATCAGCCTGGATTCCCTGCAGCGCGAGCGCTTCGCCGCCTTCACCCGACGCGACAAGCTCGACCAGGTGCTGGCAGGCATCGAGGCGGCGCGTGCGGCCGGCTTCGAGCGGATCAAGCTCAACAGCGTGGTGCAGAGCGGGCGCAATGATGACGAGGTGCTGGATCTGGTCGGGTTCGCCATCGAGCGCGGCCTGGATATCAGTTTCATCGAGGAAATGCCGCTGGGCAGCGTGGTCAGCCACAGTCGTGAGCAGACCTTCTGCTCCAGCGATGAGGTGCGCCAGCGCATCGAACAGCGCCATGCGCTGGTGCGCAGCAGCAAGGTCACTGGCGGACCGTCGCGTTACTGGCAAGTGGTTGGTACGCAGACCCAGGTGGGGTTCATCTCGCCGCACAGCCACAATTTCTGCGGTGACTGCAACCGTGTCCGGGTCACCGCCGAAGGCAAGCTGGTGCTCTGTCTCGGCCACGACAACGCGCTGGACCTCAAGCGCCTGCTGCGCGCGTATCCGGGCGACGGCGAGCGCCTGCGTCAGGCGCTGATCGAGGCGCTGCGGCTCAAACCCGAGCGCCATCACTTCGCCAACGACGAGCAGGTGCAGGTGGTGCGCTTCATGAGTATGACCGGCGGCTGAGCCCGTCTGATCGGATTCCCATAACAACAATAAGGAGGCTCTCAATGCAGCCCGTACGACTGTGCCTGTTTTCCACCATTGTGCTGACACCCGCAGTCCTGGCGCAGACCTACGTGGTCGGCGTCGAGGACCTGCCATTCGCTCCGCACTACAGCCTCGATGCCGAAGGTCATTACCGTGGCTTCGCCCGCGAGGTGCTGGACGCCTTCGCCGTCGACAGCGGTATCAGCCTGAGCTACAAGGCACTGCCGGTGGATCAGTTGCTGCCGGCCCTGCAGCGCGGCGAGATCGATCTCAAGTATCCCGACAGCCCGCACTGGGCCGGCGCGCAGAAAGCAGGCATGACACTGCATTACAGCCAGGCGGTGGTCGACTACGTCGATGGCGTGCTGGTGGCGCCGCAGCGCCAGGGGCAGGCGCTGGAGAGCATCCGTCGTCTGGCCATGGTGCAGGGCTGGACACCGCGCGGATACGAACAGCCTATCGACAGTGGGCAGATTCAGCTGAGCTACAGCGATGATCTGCGCCAGATGATTCGCCAGGCGCTGAAGCAGGACACCGATGGTGCCTACTTCAACGTGGTGGTGGCCACCCATTATCTGGACAACATTCGCGCGCGCCCGGGTGCTTTGGTGTTTGATCCCAAGTTGCCGCATACCCGTGGCAGCTTTCACCTGTCGAGCCTGCATCACCCGCAGCTGATCGCCCGTTTCGATCGCTTTCTTGCCGAGCACTCGGCTCAGGTTGCCGCGCTCAAGGCGAGTTATCGCGTCGAGGCCAACCTGAATAGTGACTACATCGGCCTGGAGCAGTGGAAGGTGGACTTTCTCGAGCGGCAGAAAGAAAAAGCCGGCGCACAGGCGCCGGCTTCGTCCCGTCCGTGATCGCTCAGATGCTGGCGTCGGCGCGTTTCAGCGCCTGCGCCTGACCGCGCATCAGGCCGTAGTGCAGCACCGCGCCGAGCAGGGCGCCGAGCAGCCAGGAATAGCCCGACAGCTGGCTCAGAACGGGCGCCCACACCGAGGCGACGGAGAACACCGAGGCGATGGCAAAGGCGACCAGCGCCTTGCGGTTCCAGCCGCCGTCGAAGTAGTAGGCCGAGCCGACCTCGGCGCTGAACAGCTGCTGCATATCGAGCTTGCGTCGGCGCACCAGGTAGTAGTCGACGACGATGATGCCGTACAGCGGCGCCAGCACGGCGCCCAGGGTATCGACGAAGGCAGCGATGCCGACGCTGCTGATGAAGGCCACCCACAGCGCGCCGATGAAGAAGGCGATGCCCGCAGTGATGAAACCACCGGTGCGAGCGCTGATGTGCGCCGGTGCCAGGTTGGCCAGGTCATACGCCGGTGGAATGAAGTTGGCCACCAGGTTGATACCCACGGTCGCGGCGAAGAAGGTCAGCGCGGCGATGATGGTCAGGGTCAGGTTGTCTACCCGGGCGACGATATCGGTCGGGTTGGTCAGCGTTTCGCCGAACACCACCACGGTGCCTGCAGTGATCACCAGAGCGATCAGCGAGAAGATCGCCAGGCTCACCGGCAGGCCGAGGAAGTTGCCGATGGTCATCTGCTTTTCGCTTTTGACGAAGCGGGCGAAGTCGCCGTAGTTGATCACCACGGCCGCGAAGTAGGCGACCATGGTGCCGACCACGGCGAAGAACGCAGCCACCGGGCCGGCCTTGTACTCTCCGGTGCCGCTGAAGATGTTGCCCAGTTCACTGAGCAGGCTTGGGCCGGCCTGATACCAGATCAGGCCCATCAGCGCGATCATCACCACATAGACCAGTGGCCCGGCCCAGTTCAGGAAGCGGGTGATCCAGCTCATGCCGCAGACGAACAGGCCGACCTGGAACAGGCAAACGATCACGTAGGACAACCAGCCGATGGCGGTCAGGCCCATGTATACGGCAGGGTCTTGCGGCTGCAGCAGCGAGTTGAGCAGCAGTGCCACGGCGGTGGAGGCGAAGTAGGTCTGCACGCCGTACCAGAAGATGGCGACGATGCCACGCACCAGCGCAGGGAAGTTGGCGCCGCGCACGCCCATGCTGGCGCGGGCGAATACCGGGAAGGGGATGCCGTACTTGACGCTGGGTTTGCCGGTCAGCTGCACCAGGCCCATGACGATGCAGCCGGCGAGGACGATACCGGCCAGCACCGCCCAGCCATTGAGCCCGTAGGAGATGAACAGCGTGGCTGCCAGGGTATAGCCGAACAGGCTTTGAATGTCGTTCGACCAGACGTTGAATATCTCGAACCAGCCCCAGGTACGTTTCTCGGGAGCCAGTGGAGCGAGGTCCTCGTTGTATAACGACGGATCGATGTTCTTGATGCGAAAGTCTTCGGTGTTGGACATGGACAGCTCCCAGTATTGTTCTTGCGCTGCGGCGATCTGTGAGGAGGTTTGTCTGCAGGTTTCGTTCCGATTTTGTATTCGCGTCATGACTGAATCGATGTATACAGCCATTTCGACAGTGTTTCGGTAGGAACCTGATTGTCTTGTACACAGAAAATACATTGTTGAATATGGCTTTTGGATAAATTGCACACAAAAAATAGAAATATTGTGATCAAAAACTTGACCTTGCGGTCAGTTGTGTGATTGCAAGGCGTTGATGAAAAAGCCGGATAGGCGGCCCGATTCTGCACCGATGCGGTGCCAGGCCTGATTGCGGAGCGCTGGGTTGGTGCGCACGGTGTTCAGCCGGGGGGCATGGTAAATACCCGTAGGGTGCGCCTTGCGCACCAGCTCTTTTGCTCGGCCCAAAGAGGACGATTTCTCGCCTGGTTTAGAGAAACTGTCGGCTGATACCGGACTGGCAAGTTTGTGTGCGTATTGCTGACGGGCTTAGCACTATCCATTACCGAGCCCACTGAGCGTTTGGGTTGCGCCCCTTACGGGCGCCACACCTTGATTCGCTGCGCTCACCCTTCGGGCCAGCCTGCGGCTGTTACTCCGCTTCGCTGCGTTTCCTCGCTCCGGCGCCGCTGCGGGGGCAGGCTTACATGGGCCATCCTTGGCCCATTAAGCGGGGCCGTCATCGGTATTTCGCCGCATCCATGCGGCTCATCCCCCTACGCAACACCTCCGCTCGGCCTCCTGAAGGGGACCGGGCCGTGAGCTTGCGAAATCTCCGGAAGATCAAAGTCGGCAGCGTTTGGATTTTGCTCTTTAAGCGCGATCTCACAGACGACGCCCAAGTCCCCTTCAGGAGGCTGAGTGGAATCACCACGTAAGGGGTTGAGCGACATGGATGTCGCGAGAGCTGCGATGGGCCAGGGATGGCCCTTCGCAGCGTGCCCCTGGAGTGGTGATGGAACGAGGGAACCCCGGCGCAGCCGGGGCCGTATGCAGGGGTGTGTTTCTTTGCTTACTTTCTTTGCACAAGCAAAGAAAGTAAGTCGCCCGTAAGGGGCGAAACCCGTCAGGTCAGGCGACGCGTTAATGGATAGGGCAGCACCGAAAGCACACACTTATTTACCAGTCCRGTCTCAAGCGCATCCTGTTCATAGAAAAATGAAGATCAAAGAAAAAGGAGGAAGGGCGCGAACGCCCATCCCCCTTTTTACCCGGCCACCGTCCCTACCGACGTCGGCCAAGTGCGTTGCGGCAGTGATCAGAAGTGATACTTGACCAGTGCCTGCACGGCGGTCTGGTCGAAACGATCGTCTGAACCATCCACCGGTTTCACGCCGTACTTGGCGCGCCACATGTTGATCTCGGTGCCCACGTAGAGCTGGCGCTCCTTGCCGAACAGGGCCTTGCCCGCATCCCACTTGACCTGGATCGAGGAGCCGACCGAGGTCTGGGTGCCGGCATCGCGCGAGGGCGAGCGCCAGTCGAGGAAACCGTCGACTACGAAGTCCTGATCGCCCAGGCTGAACGGGTAAGCCGCGCTGACGGTCAGCTGGGTGGCGTAGCCGTTGCTGTCACTGTCGGCGAAGAAGGTGTGGTTGTTGATCTTCACCTGATACAGGTTGGTCTTGAAGTAGGTGAAGCCGGGCACTTCCCAGTCCAGGCCGATACCGTACAGGTAGTTCTCCGGGCCTGGTCCGCCTTCGCCTTTCTCGTAGGTGAAGGCGGCGAACACGTCCTTGATCGGGCCGGCGGCCAGCTTCTGCCCGGTCAGCCAGCTCAGGCTGACGCGCGGGGAGAACTCCATGTAGTAGAAGGAATCCTTGTCATGCTGGCGGAAGCTGCCATTGTCGAAGCTGCCGCGCGACTGCACGTTGTCGGCGCGGATGTAGTCGAGGAAGTAGAAAATGTCGCCCCAGGCCCAGCCACTGGCGTGCTCGAAGGTGAAGGTGGTCTGGGTGCGCTGTTCTTCGCCATTGAAGTTCATGCGCTGGAAGTTTTCGCCATACAGGTACGACAGGCTGTTGTCCTGCCAGTAAAGCAGGTCGCTGGCGATCACCTGCTGGCCGGAGAACAGTCCGGCTGACAGGGCGAAACAGTGGGGCAGATGCTTGAGTTTCATGGATTTTCCTTATTTTTGGCGTGCAAGCGTGTATCTCCCGGCGGCGTGCCGCCGGGAGTTGGGTCTAAGCCAGGGGTTAGCTCGGTCGGGCAGCCGGGTCGAGATCGCGGCTGAGGGGCTTGAGGTTGTTGTCGTCGATGGCGGCATCGTCGGGGCGGTTCTGCAGCACGGTGTGCAGGTGCGCCTCGGGATCGTAGTCGTCTTCCGCGACTTCGTGGCTCTCGTCGGGCAGGAAGATGTTCAGCACGATGGCGCTGAAGGCGCCGATGGTGATGGGCGAGCCGAAGATGTTCTTCAGGACGTCCGGCATGTGCGAGAGCACGTCCGGTACGCCGGCTACACCCAGGCCAAGGCCCAGGGAAATGGCCACGATCAGTACGTTGCGGCGGTGCAGACCGGCTTCGCTGAGAATCTTGATGCCGGCCACCGCGACGGTGCCGAACATGATCAGCGTGGCGCCACCGAGCACCGGCTTGGGCATCAGTTGCAACACCGCGCCCACCACCGGGAACAGGCCCAGCAGCACCAGGATGCTGGCGATGTAGAAGCCCACATGGCGGCTGGCCACGCCGGTGAGCTGGATCACCCCGTTGTTCTGGCTGAAGGTGGTCATCGGCAAGCTGTTGAACATGGCGGCCACCGCCGAGTTGCAGCCGTCGGCCAGCACCCCGGATTTGATCCGGCGCATGTACAGCGGCCCTTTGACCGGCTGTTTGGAGATGATCGAGTTGGCCGTCAGGTCGCCGGCGGTTTCCAGTGGGGTGATCAGGAAGATCACAGCGATCGGTACGAAGGCGATCCAGTCGAAGCCGAAGCCGTACTTGAACGGTTGTGGCACGCTGATCAGCGGGACCTCGGCCATGTTGGCGAAATCCACCCGGCCGGTGAACCAGGCGACCGCAAAGCCCAGGGTCAGGCCGATGATCACCGCGGAAAGACGCAGCACCTGCGAGGACGCGCGATTGAGCACGACGATGGTGCCCAGCACCAGGCCACCGAGGGCCAGGTGGTGCAGGGCACCGAGATCTGGCGCGCCATAGCCGCCGGCCAGATCGGTCATGCCCACCTTGATCAGCGACAGCCCCATCAGGCAGATGATGGTACCGGTCACCACCGGGGTGATCACCTTGCGCAGCTTGTTGATGAACTGGCTGAAGGCAATCTCGACGAAGGCGGCGCAGAAGCAGATGCCGAACAGCGTGGCGAGTATCTCCTCCTCGCTGGCGCCGCGTCCCTTGACGATGAAGCCGGCGCTGAGAATCACGCTGAGAAAACCGAAGCTGGTGCCCTGCAGGCACAGCAGGCCGGAACCGATCGGGCCGATGCGCTTGGCCTGGACGAAGGTGCCGAGGCCGGAGACGAACAGCGCCATGCTCACCAGGTAAGGCACGTGTGCGCCGAGGCCCAGAGCACTGCCGACGATCAGGGTAGGGGTGATGATGCCGACGAAGCTGGCCAGCACATGCTGCAGCGCCGCGAAGATGGCAGGGGCGAAAGCTGGCGTGTCGTCCAGCTGATAGATCAGGTCGCTGTTGCCGACGGGCGCAGCTGGGGCTTGGGTGTTGCGGTCTGTGGTCATGTCATAGCCTGCCAGTTGTTTTTATATGGTCATGGGCTTACACGAGGCTTCACGGCACCTCTGCTCTGCTCGAAGGAAAGCTGTCCATTCGGTCAGAATGGGCCGACTATAGCAACTTGTGGACATGGTTAAAAACAATTTATTTTAAGATTGTGCACAAAAAATGAACCGCCGGTCAGCTCACGCTGCCGGCGGTTCATCGGTGTAAAAAAGATGCCGCGCCCAGTCACGGGCGCGACATGTGTGGCAATCAGTTGATCTGAGCGCCTTTGGCGATCCAGCTGCCAATCAGGTCGCGTTCGTCCTGAGTCATCTGGGTGATGTTGCCCAGCGGCATGATCTGCGTGGCCACGGTCTGCGCGTGGATCTTCGCTGCCTGCGCCTTGATCTGCTCGGGGGTGTCGAGCATGAAGCCGGCCGGTGCGGTGCTGAACATCGGGCTGGTGGGGCTGGATGAATGGCACACGGTGCAACGCTCATGGATCACGCTTTCGACTTGGGCGAAATCGGTGCTGGCGGCAGGTGTCGCGCTGTCAGCGGCAGTAGGTGAGGCCTCGCTTGTATCGGCTTTGGCCTGGGTTTCCTCTACAGCAGGCTTGCTGGTTGTGGAGGGGTTGCCGGGGCGGCCGGTAGCAGGAACGGGAGCGTACTTGATCGCCGGGGCTTGGGCCGTTGCCGGTGCGCTGACCGATTGCGTTTGCGGGCCGGTGACGTAAGCCAGGCAGATCATGCCCAGCGCTGCGGCCGGCAGGGTCCAGACGTACTTGCTGCTGTCATGGCGGGTGTTGAAGTAGTGGCGCACCAGCACGGCCAGAATCGCGATACCGGCCAGGATCAGCCAGTTGTACTGACTGCCGTAGGTGCTCGGGAAGTGGTTGCTGATCATGATGAACAGCACCGGCAGGGTGAAGTAGTTGTTGTGGCGCGAGCGCAGCAGGCCTTTTGCCGGCAGGGTCGGGTCCGGCGTGGTGTTGTCTTCGATGGCCTTAACCAGCGCGCGCTGAGCCGGCATGATGGTGAAGAACACGTTGCCGACCATGATGGTGCCGATGATGGCGCCGACATGGATGTACGCGGCGCGGCCGCTGAAGATCTGGCTGAAGCCATAGGCCGCAGCGATGATCAGCACGAACAGCACGGCGCCGAGCAGGGCCGGGCGTTTGCCCAGCGGCGAGTCACAGAGAAAGTGATACGCCACGTAGCCGGCGATCATCGAGCCGAAGCCGATGACGATGCCCATGGCTGGTGCCAGTTCGACGCCCGGCTTGATCAGGTACAGGCTCGGGTTGAGGTAGTACACCACCAGCATCAGGGCGATGCCCGACAGCCAGGTGGCGTAGGCCTCCCATTTGAACCAGTGCAGGTTCTCCGGCATTTTCGGCGGAGCCAGCTTGTACTTTTCCAGGTGGTAGATGCCGCCGCCGTGAATCGCCCAGAGGTCGCCCGACAGGCCCTCGCGGGGATTGCTACGGTTGAGGTTGTTCTCCAGCCAGACGAAATAGAACGATGCGCCGATCCAGGCGATACCGGTGATCATATGGATCCAGCGGATGCCCAGGTTTAGCCATTCGGTGAAATGTGCTTCCACGATCTGTACCTCTTTCCCGGGATAGGCACGCCAGCCCCGGGCTTCTCTTATTGGTGGGGTTTGAGGAGAAGGAGCTCGTCCTCATTGAAAAAATGCTCATCGCAGTTGTTGCCGGAACCACTGCGATCAACCACCAGGAAGTCATCCCGCTTTTCGATCGTCAGCACCGGGTGGTGCCAGACGCCGCGATGGTAATTGATGCCCTGCCTGCCATTGCTGAGGAAGGCACGGACGGACCCTGATACAGGTACATCGCCAACTGGCGCGACCACGATCAGAAAGGGGTTGCCGAGCAGCGGAATGAAAGCCTGGCTGCCCAGCGGATGGCGTTCCAGCATGCGGATGATCAACGGCATTTCGAGCGCCTCGGCGCTGAAGATGCTGATGATGGCCTGATCCTCCGGCTGTGCGGTCTCCACGCTGGCCAGCTTGTGATAGCGGCGGGTGGAACCGTTGTTGATCATGAAGAAGTCGCTGCCGTCGGTTTCGATCACGTCACCGAAGGGGGCGAAGGCTTCTTTGCTCAGGGGCTCGATGGTCAGGCTACGCATGGCTGTTCTACTTGTTCTGTTCGTGTGGAGAGGCTGCAGCGCTTACAGCTGCTGCAGGCGGAAGAGGGCGATCTTGTTGATCTCGGCCAGGGCGGTCTGGAATTCCTGCTCCGGCGTGTTGTGAATGCGCTCCTCGAAGGCGGCCAGGATCTGGTGGCGGTTGCTGCCCTTGACGGCCTTGATGAAGGGGAAGCCGAACTTGGCCTTGTAGGCGTCGTTGAGTTCGGTGAAGCGCGCGAACTCTTCGGCGGTGCATTCGTGGATGCCGGCACCGGACTGTTCGGCTGTGCTGGAGGCGGTCAGTTCGCCGCGAACGGCGGCTTTACCGGCCAGGTCCGGGTGCGCGTTGATCAGTGCCAGCTGCGCCTCATGGCTGGCAGACAGGAGAATGTCGGCCATGCGCTGCTGCAGGCTATCGATATCGTCGACGCTCTCGTCGAGACCCAGGTCGTAAGCTTTCTCGGCGACCCAGGGCGAGTGCTCGTAGATGTCGGCGAAGGCGGCAACGAATGCGTCGCGGCTCAGTTGGGAAGGGGTCAGGGTCTGGAAACGGCTCATGGGCAGCTCTCTCATTCGGTCGCACGGAAGGGATGGGTGGCGTGCCAGTGCTTGGCGATGTCGACGCGGCGGGCGCACCAGACCTTGTCATGGCTCTTCACGTAGTCGATGAAGCGCGCCAGCGAGGCCATGCGCGCCGGGCGGCCGAGCAGACGGCAGTGCATGCCGATCGACAGCATCTTCGGTGCGCCGGCTTCGCCCTCGGCGTAGAGCACGTCGAAGGCATCCTTGAGGTATTCGAAGAAGTCGTCGCCCTTGTTGAAGCCCTGTACCTGGGTGAAGCGCATGTCGTTGGTGTCCAGGGTATAGGGGATCACCAGGTGCGGCTTTTCTGTGGTGCTGGCCGGGTCCCAGTAGGGCAGGTCGTCGTCGTAGGTATCGGAGTCGTAGAGGAAGCCGCCTTCCTCGCGCACGATGCGCCGGGTGTTCGGGCCCAGGCGGCCGGTGTACCAGCCCAGCGGGCGTTCACCGGTCAGTTCGGTGAGGATACGGATGGCCTCGAACATGTGCTCGCGCTCGGTGGCTTCGTCCATATTCTGATAGTCGATCCAGCGATAGCCGTGGCTGCAGATCTCGTGGCCGGCGGCGACCATTTCGCGGATCACGTCGGGGTGACGCTGGGCGGCCATGGCCACGGCGAAGACGGTCAGTGGAATGTCGTGCTTCTTGAACAGGTTGAGCAGGCGCCAGACACCGGTGCGGCTGCCGTACTCGTAGAGCGACTCCATGCACAGGTTGCGCTGGCCCTGCAACGGCTGGGCGGAGACCATCTCGGAGAGGAAGGCCTCGGACTCCTTGTCGCCATGCAGGATATTGCGCTCGCCGCCTTCTTCATAATTGAGCACGAAAGACAGGGCGATGCGGGCGTCGCCCGGCCAGTGCGGGTGGGGTGGGGTTGCGCCGTAGCCGATCAAATCGCGTGGGTAATCAGCGTTCACTGCAATCTTCCTATCTGGAACGTTGCGGTCACTGCGTGCCGGGTAATCGACGGCTACGCGACCGGGATGGCTAATTGTATACAAAGTTAGTTGCCGTTTGTAAATCGACTTTTCATCATTTTCTTCTCTGCGCGCCAAGGCAAAAAAATTGCCTAAGCGGTCAGCAATGCGCGCTGGTTGTGCCGTGGTTGCTGGCTGGCAATGTCGTGGGTAGTGAGCCGGTTTGGTGCACGCATGGCATCTGTATGGGATTTATTGTGTACAATTTATGCGTAAAGTGTTTTATATTCGATCTGCGTGCTATCCTGCCATTGCGTCGAAGCACTGCGACGAGCCGATTTCAACAGAGTAGAGGAGGTGTGGTGTTCGTAGGGCGCGAGTCGCTGCGGGCATCCGAGACCCATGGGACGTTTGACTACACATGTACTGGACGCCGCGCACGGCTGCCCAGGGAGTGACATCAAGGTCGAGCTGTACCGCGTCGAAGGCGCGCAGCTGGAACTGATCAACAGCGTTACCACCAACCACGACGGCCGTTGCGATGCGCCGGTGCTGCAGGGTGACGACTACCGCACGGGCGTTTACCAGCTGCATTTCCACGCCGGCGACTACTACCGCGCCCGTGGCGTGAAGCTGCCGGACACGGCATTTCTCGATGTCGTGGTCCTGCGTTTCGGCATCGATGCCGGCCAGGAGCACTACCACGTGCCGCTGCTTATTTCCCCCTACAGCTACTCCACCTATCGCGGTAGCTGATTGACTGGCGGGCCAGACGCCTGCCAGACGAATGCTTGTCACCCTCAGACTCGTTTGAGTCCTTACGCCCGCTCACACTGCGGGCTTTTTTTGTTCTTCGCATTTTCGCGGGGCGGGTACGCTTGACACCGGACTGGCAATTACGTGTTAGCTGTCGATGACTTGACACTCTCCATTAGCACGCCGCCTGGCCTGATGGGTTTCGCCCCTTACGGGCGACTCACTTTCTTTGCTTGTGCAAAGAAAGTAAGCAAAGAAACACACCCCTACATACGGCCCCGGCTACGCCGGGGTTCCCTCGCTCCATCACCACTCCAGGGGCACGCCACGAAGGGCCATCCCTGGCCCATCGTGGCTCTCGCGACATCCATGTCGCTCAACCCCTTACGCGGAGATTCCACTCGGCCTTCTGAAGGGGACTTGGGCGTCGTCTGTGAAATCGCACTTCAAGAGCAAAATCCAAACGCTACCGGCTTTTATCTTCCAGAGATTGCGCAAGCTCGCGGTCCGGTCCCCTTCAGGAGGCCGAGTGGAGGTGTTGCGTAGGGGAGCGAGCCGCATGGATGCGGCGAGATACCGATGGTGGCCCCGCTTAAAGGGCCAGGGATGGCCCTTGTAAGCCGGCCTCCGGAGCGGCGCCGGAGCGAGGAAACGCAGCGAAGCGAAGTAACAGCCGCAGGCTGGCCCGAAGGGTGAGCGCAGCGAATCAAGGTGTGGCGCCCGTAAGGGGCGCAACCCAAACGCTCAGCACACGCAGTAACGGATAATGCTAAGCCCGTGAGCAAGACGCACACAAACTTGCCAGTCCGGTGTCAACCCGGACGTTCCCCAAACTATGCGAAGAACCTTTTTTGTTCGCGCGCAGGGTGCGCCGCCTGGTTTTTTCGGACCAAAACGCAAAGCCCCGGCACATAGCCGGGGCTTCGCTCAGCGCGGGGTGTTTGCCGTCAGAGGAAGGCGAACTTGGCGATGAAGATCACGCACAGCGCATACAGGCTCAGCGACACCTTGTCACTCTGACCTGTCAGCAGTTTCAGTGTGGCGTAGGTGAGAAAACCCAGGGCGATGCCGTTGGCGATGGAGAAGGTCAGCGGCATCATCACCACGGTCACGATGGCTGGGATGGTGTCGGTGTGGTCCTTCCAATCGATGTGCGCCATGCCGCTCATCATCAGCATCGCCACATAGATCAGCGCGCCCGCGGTTGCGTAGGCCGGAATCATGCCTGCCAGCGGGGCGAAGAACATCGCCGCGAGGAACAGGAGGCCGACGGTGATGGCGGTCAGGCCGGTACGGCCACCAGCGGCTACGCCGGCAGCGCTTTCCACGTAGCTGGTCACCGGCGGGCAGCCGACCATGGCGCCTACAACGCTCGAGGTGGAGTCGGCTTTCAGGGCCTTGGACAGGTTCTGGATCTTGCCATCTTCATCCACCAGGTTGGCGCGATGGGCCACACCCATCAGGGTGCCGGCGGTGTCGAACATGTTCACGAAGAGGAAGGCCAGAATCACGCTGATCATCGCCACGTTGAACGCGCCGGCGATGTCCATGGCCAGGAAGGTCGGGGCCAGGCTCGGCGGCATCGACACCAGGCCGCCGTATTCCACCAGGCCCAGGGCCCAGCCGATTGCGGTCACGCCGAGCATGCTGAAGAGAATGGCGCCAAACACGTTGCGGTGGCTGAGCACGGCGATCATCAGGAAACACACGGCGGCGAGTAGCGCCGAAGGGTTACTGAACGAGCCCATGGTCAGCAGGGTGGCCGGGCTGTCGACGACGATGCCAGCAGTCTTCAGGCCGATCAGACCGAGGAACAGGCCGACCCCGGCGCCCATGGCGAAGCGCAGGCTCATCGGAATGCTGTTGAGCAGCCATTCGCGAATCTTCGACAGGCTCATGATCATGAACAGCACGCCGGAGATGAATACTGCGCCCAGTGCGATCTCCCAGCTGTAGCCCATTTCACCCACGACGGTGTAGGTAAAGAAGGCGTTCAGGCCCATGCCGGGTGCCAGGCCGACCGGCCAGTTGGCATACAGCCCCATCAGGAAACAGCCCAGGGCCGCGCCGATGCAGGTGGCGACGAATGCTGCGCCGTGATCGATGCCGGCGGTTGCCATGATGTTGGGGTTGACGAAGATGATGTAGGCCATGGTGACGAAGGTCGTCAGGCCGGCCAGCAGTTCGGTCTTGATGGTGGTGCGATGCTCGGTCAGTTTGAAGAAGCGGTCGAGCAGGCCACCTCTTGCCAGTTGATTCGCGTGTTGTTCTTGTTTGACGCTTTCCACAGCGGGTACTCCTCATCTCTCTTGTTGTGTACCGCCCAGAGCGTTGCGCAAGAACAATGCTCTCTGAGGCAGGCGGTGTTTCGGCGGTGCTTCCTGGCTAAGTTGTTGACCGAGCGGTCAAGAAGTCACTCAGGCGCGATTATGCTGTTGTATACAAAAAATGCAATTAATGTTTTTAATGTTGCATTGATCGCACCAATTGGCCGTGCCGAGGTGGGTGCGTAGAGATTTGGCGACAATCTTCTCGATCTTTAGAGTGAAGTTCTTTTAAAACAAAGAGATATCTTTATGGCCGGCTGAAGGCTTTCTATCGTCTGAGCATCGATTCGTCAGCCGTTGAAGGTCCTTAGCCGTTAATGGACTGAGGAGTCGGCTATATATAAGGAAAGAATTTGTCGTTCTGTGCTCAGTCTCAGGCGATGAGGTACCGATGCTCAGCTATGACGTCATACAACGAAGGGTGTAGTGGCTGGTTGACTTGTGTACAATTGCCGGAATTTTTTTCTGATGTTTTTTCGCTCGGAGCTTGTCAGCTACCGGGTAGAACACAGTAGAGTCGCAGTGTCGCCGACTCTCATTGACGCGAGCCAGAATGAACGATCAATTGCAGCCTCTCAAGAAGCAGCCGCGCGTGGGCAAAAGCAGCCGCAGCGGGACTCAGGACGATGTCGTATATGCCCATATCTTCGATGCCATTCTCGAGCAGCGTCTGGCGCCCGGCACCAAGCTGAGCGAAGAGGCGCTGGGTGAGATCTTCGGCGTCAGTCGCACCATCATCCGTCGCGCCCTTTCGCGCCTGGCTCATGAGGGCGTGGTGCTGCTGCGCCCGAACCGTGGCGCGGTAGTGGCCAGCCCGAGCGTCGAAGAAGCGCGGCAGATCTTCTACGCGCGCCGCCTGGTCGAGCGCGCCATCACCGAGCTGGCCGTCGAGCACGCGACCGCCGAGCAATTGGCCGAGCTGCGCCAGATGGTCAAGGACGAGCAGGACAGTTTCTCACGCGGCGATCGAGGTGCAGGTATTCGCCTGTCCGGCGAGTTTCACCTGAAGCTGGCTGAGGCCGCGCGTAATGCGCCGCTGGTGAGTTTCCAGCGCAGCCTGGTGTCGCAGACCTCGCTGATCATCGCCCAGTACGAAAGCGGCAGCCGTTCGCATTGCTCCTATGACGAGCACAACCAACTGATCGACGCCATCGAGGCGCGCGATGCCGAGCGTGCCGTGCACCTGATGATGCATCACATGGATCACATCGACAGCAAGCTGAATCTGGACGAGGAAAGCGCCTCGGATGATCTGCACGCGGTGTTCTCGCACCTGCTCCAGACCAAGAAGAAGCCCGGCCGCAGCGCTGCCAACCGCTGATTCGTTGCGTGTAACAAGAAAGCCCCGATGCTCGCGCATCGGGGCTTTTTCGTTGGCGTGTCTACGTTGAGGCGTATTTTTGTAGGAGCTGGCTTGCCAGCGATGCGCTAGTGAATTGATCGCCGGCAAGCCGGCTCCTACAAGGCGATCAGGCTGTTCGTTTCAATCGCGCTGGTGCACCGATACACCGGCGGCGAAGGTCTCTTTCACTGCACGGTCATCACCGAGCATGGTCAGGGCGAACAGGCGTTCTTCCATGCTCTTGGCTTGTTGCATGCGGTAGCTGATCAGCGGCGTGGCGTTGTAGTCCAGCACCACGAAGTCGGCGTCCTTGCCGGGCAGGAAGTTGCCCAGCTTGTCGTCCAGGTACAGCGCGTTGGCGCCGCCCAGCGTAGCCAGGTACAGCGACTTGAACGGGTCGAGCTTCTTGCCCTGCAGCTGCATCACCTTGTACGCCTCGTTCAGCGATTGCAGCTGGCTGAAGCTGGTGCCGGCGCCGACATCGGTACCCAGGCCGACGCGCACACCATGGGTTTCCAGCTTGTTCAGGTCGAACAGGCCGCTGCCCAGGAACAGGTTGGAAGTGGGACAGAAGGCGATCGCAGAGCCGGTCTCGGCCAGGCGCCTGCACTCGTCGTCGCAGAGGTGCACGCCATGGGCGAACACCGCGCGCGGGCCGATCAGCTTGTGGTGGTCATAGACGTCCAGGTAGCCCTTGCGCTCTGGGAACAGCGCCTTGACCCACTCGATCTCCTTGCGGTTCTCGGACAGGTGGGTGTGCATGTAAAGGTCCGGATACTCGCCCAGCAGCTTACCGGCCAGTTCCAGCTGCTCCGGCGTGCTGGTGGGGGCGAAGCGCGGGGTGACCGCGTAGTGCAGGCGGCCCTTGCCGTGCCAGCGCTCGATCAATGCCTTGCTCTCGGCGTAGCCGGATTCGGCGGTGTCGGTCAGGTAGTCCGGGGCGTTGCGATCCATCAGTACCTTGCCGGCGATCATGCGCAGGTTGAGCTTGTCGGCCTGCTCGAAAAAGGCATCCACCGACTGCGGGTGTACGCTGCCGAACACCAGGGCGGTAGTGGTGCCGTTGCGCAGCAGTTCCTTGAGGAAGATCGCCGCCACGTCGCTGGCGTGCGCCTTGTCTTCGAACTGTTTCTCGGTGGGGAAGGTGTAGGTGTTGAGCCAGTCCAGCAGCTGCTCGCCGTAGGAGGCGATCATCCCGGTCTGCGGGTAGTGGATGTGGGTGTCGATGAATCCGGGGGTGATCAGCGCGTCACGGTAATGCTGGACGTCGATGCCGGTCAGCTTCGGCAGCAATTCGGCAGCCGCGCCGACCTGGGCGACTTTGCCGTTTTCGATCAGCAGGATGCCGTCCTCGAAATACTGGTAGGACTGCTCGACGCCGACGATGGCCGGGTCGGCGAGGCTATGCAGGATGGCGGCGCGGTAGGCTTTGATATGGGTGGTCATCTGTTAGGTCTCGATTGAGCGGGCAGTGCGTAGGGTGTGCTGTGCATACCACGGGCAATGCGGTGTTATTGGTGCGCGCGGCTCACCCTACTGGGCGCGCTGCGAATTAGGCAGAGTAGTCAGGTCCTGCGCGAGGCCGGTAGCAGCTTGGCGACGCTGGATTCGCCCTTCTTCACGTCCTGGCCGAAGCTTGCGTTATAGGTGGCGATCACCTCGCCAGCGATGGATACGGCAATTTCCACTGGCAGCTTGCCTTTTACTTCGGCCAGGCCCATGGGGCAGCGCATACGTGCCATCAGCGTTTCCTCGAAGCCACGTTCGCGCAGGCGATGCTCGAACTTGACGCGTTTGGTCTTCGAGCCGATCAGGCCGTAATAGGCGAAGTCGCCGCGCTTGAGGATCGCCGCGGTCAGCTCCAGGTCGAGCTGATGGTTGTGGGTCATGACGATGTAGTAACTGCCGGGCGGCATGTTCTCCACCTCGTCGACCACCTCGTCACTCAGGATCTTCTCCACGCCGGCGGGGATGTGCTCGGGGAATTCGTTCTCCCGCGAGTCGATCCAGCGCACCTTGCACGGCAGGCTGGCGAGCAGCGGTACCAGAGCGCGGCCGACGTGGCCGGCGCCGAATACGGCGATCTGCGCCTGTGGCTGGCCCATGGGCTCGAACAGCAGCACGGTGGCGCCACCGCAGCACTGGCCGAGGCTGGCACCAAGGGAGAAGCGCTCCAGGCGAGTGTCCTGGCTGCGCGTGGCGAGCATCTCGCGCGCCATCTCCATGGCCTTGTATTCCAGATGACCGCCGCCGATGGTTTCGAAGATGCGATCAAAGGTGACCACCATCTTCGAGCCGGCATTACGCGGCGTCGAGCCGCGTTCCTCGATGATGGTCACCAGCACGCAGGCTTCACCTTGTTGTTGCAGCTCGGCGAGGGCGCTGATCCAACTCATTTGCTCAGCCTCCAGGAAGGCGTGGTCTGGCCCGGGCGCGGCAGGCGCCAGTTGCTCGGCGAAGGGTCGAGAATCGGCACCGGTGCCGGGCGAGCAGGGCGGTTATTCGGTTCGGTGTGTTTTGTCATTGTTGTACACCCATTTATCATTCGTTCGCAGTCTGTGGGAGGCGCTTCAGCGGCGACAGTCGCGGCTAAAGCCCCTCCCACGGCAGCCTGATGGCCGCGTCAGGTCAGGCCGTTTCAACCAGGGCAGCGCTGGCAGCCTTGGCCGTAGCCTTCAGCTTGCGCATCTGTTCCACGCCCCAGAGCACGCGCTCGGGGGTGGCCGGGGCGTCGATTTGCGGCTGTACCTTGTAGTCCGCCAGGCTGGCCACGGCGTCCTTCAGGGCGCACCAGGCGGCGATGCCGAGCATGAACGGCGGCTCGCCGACGGCCTTGGAGTGGAACACGGTGTCTTCCGGGTTCTTGCGGTTCTCCACCAGTTTCACGCGCAGGTCGATGGGCATGTCGGCGATGGCCGGGATCTTGTAGCTGGCCGGACCGTTGGTCATCAGCTTGCCCTTGGCGTTCCATACCAGTTCTTCCATGGTGAGCCAGCCCATGCCCTGGACGAAGGCGCCCTCGACCTGGCCGATGTCGATGGCCGGGTTCAGCGAGTCGCCGACGTCATGCAGAATGTCGCCGCGCAGCATGCGGTATTCACCGGTCAGGGTGTCGACCAGCACTTCTACGCAGGCCACGCCGTAGGCGTAGTAGTAGAAGGGACGGCCGGCGGCCTTGTCGCGGTCGTAGTAAATCTTCGGTGTGCGGTAGAAGCCGGTCGAAGACAGCGAGACCTGGCCGAAGTAGGCCTTCTGGATCATCTCCTCGAAGGACAGGAAGTGCTCGCGCACGCGCACCTGGCCGTTGCGGAACTCGACGTCTTCCGGCGTGACCTTGTACTCGCGCACCAGGAAGTCCACCAGGCGTTGCTTGATGGTTTCGGCTGCGTTCTTCGCCGCCATGCCGTTGAGGTCGGCGCCGCTGGAGGCCGCGGTGGGTGAGGTGTTGGGCACCTTGTCGGTGTTGGTGGCAGTGATCTGGATGCGTTCGATATCGACCTGGAACACCTCGGCCACGACCTGTGCGACCTTGGTGTTGAGGCCCTGGCCCATCTCGGTGCCGCCGTGGTTGAGGTGGATCGAGCCGTCGGTGTAGATGTGGATCAGCGCGCCGGCCTGGTTTAGGAAGGTGGCAGTGAAGCTGATGCCGAATTTCACCGGGGTCATGGCCAGGCCTTTCTTCAGCACCGGGTTCTTGGCGTTGAAGGCGCGAATTTCTTCACGACGCTTGGCGTACTCGCAGCTCTGCTCCAGCTCGGCGGTCATTTCGTGAATGACGTTGTGCTCGACGGTCTGGTGGTAGTGGGTGACGTTGCGCTCTGTCTTGCCGTAGTAGTTGAGCTTGCGCACTTCCAGCGGGTCCTTGCCCAGGCTGCGGGCGACGGCGTCCATCACTTCCTCGATGGCGACCATGCCCTGCGGACCGCCGAAACCGCGGTAGGCGGTGTTCGAGGCAGTGTTGGTCTTGCAGCGATGGCCATTGATGGTGGCGTTGCCGAGGAAGTAGGCGTTGTCCGAGTGGAACATGGCGCGGTCGACGATGGAGCCGGAGAGGTCCGGCGAGTAGCCGCAGTTGCCGGCCAGGTCCATCTCGATGCCGTGCAGCAGGCCGTCGTCATCGAAGCCGACGTCGTACTCGACGTAGAAGGGGTGACGCTTGCCGGTCATGCTCATGTCTTCGACGCGCGGCAGGCGCATCTTGGTCGGCCGGCCGGTGAGGTGCGCAATCACTGCGCATAGGCAAGCCGGGCCAGCAGCCTGGGTTTCCTTGCCGCCGAAACCGCCACCCATGCGGCGCATGTCGATGACGATCTTGTTCATCGGTACGCCGAGCACTTCGGCGACCAGTTTCTGTACTTCGGTGGGGTTTTGCGTCGAGGTGTAGACCAGCATGCCGCCATCTTCGCTGGGCATCACCGAGGAAATCTGGGTTTCCAGGTAGAAGTGCTCCTGGCCGCCGATATGCAGGGTGCCCTGCAGGCGACGCGGGGCGCTCGCCAACTTGCTGGCCGAATCGCCGATGCGGTGGGTGTGGCTGGCGAGCACGAAATGCTTCTTGCGGTAGGCCTCGACGACGTCGAGCACCGGCTCCAGGTCCTCGTATTCGACGATCGCGGCCATGGCCGCCTTGCGCGCGGTTTCCAGACTGTCAGCGGCTACCGCCAGCACCACCTGGCCCACGTACTCGACCTTGCCGTCGGCCAGCAGCGGGTCACCGGCGACCACTGGGCCGATGTCCAACTGACCGGGTACGTCATCCTTGGTGATGGCGATGGCCACGCCTGGAAATTCGTAGCAGGGGCGGGTGTCGATACGCACGATGCGCGCATGGGCGCGATCCGACTGGCGCGCGTAGACGTGCAACTGGTTGGGGAACTCCAGGCGGTCGTCGACATAGACCGCTTCGCCGGACACGTGCTTGTCCGCGCTCTCGTGCTTGACGCTCTTGCCGACGCCGCTGGTCATGCCGGCGCGGAACAGGGCGGCCAGCTCTTCCTGGGATTTGTGTTCGATATGACTGGACATCTTCGCCTCCAAAACTTCGCATGCCGCCGGGTGCGCCGGCGGCGTATCAATTCACTGCACGCTTACGCGTAGGCGGTAACCCGGGTTTCGATCTCGGGCGACTGCTGCTCCAGGAAGAACTTGCGCAGCAGGTTCTGGGCAGTGAGCAGGCGGTATTCCTTGCTGGCGCGGAAATCCGACAGCGGGGTGAAGTCCTCAGCCAGTGCGTTGCAGGCGCGTTCGATCACGCCCGGATACCAGGCCGAGCCGACCAGGGCCGCTTCGCAGGCGCTGGCGCGTTTGGGGATGGCGGCCATGCCGCCGAAGGCGATGCGTGCTGCGGTGACCACGCCATCTTCGATGGTCAGGTTGAAGGCCGCACAGACGGCGGAGATGTCGTCGTCCAGGCGCTTGGAGACCTTGTAGGCGCGGAACGCCTGATTCGCCTGGGCACGCGGCACGATGATCTTCTCGATGAATTCGGCTTCCTGGCGCGCGGTCACCTTGTAATCGAGGAAGTAGTCCTGCAGCGGCAGGATGCGCCGGGTGTTGCCCTGGCGCAGGGCGATCTGCGCGCCAAGGGCAATCAGCAGCGGCGGAGCGTCGCCGATGGGCGAGGCGTTGCCGATGTTGCCGCCCAGAGTGCCCTGATTGCGGATCTGCAGCGAGGCGAAGCGATGCAGCAGCTCGCCGAAGTCCGGGTATTCGCGCGACAGCGCTTCGTAGCAGTCGGACAGCGCCGCAGCAGCGCCGATTTCGATGGCGCTGTCGGTCACTTCGATGCGCTTCATGTCTTCGATGTGGCCGACGTAGATCATCACAGGCAGTTCACGGTGGAACTGGGTGATCTCCAGGGCCAGGTCGGTACCACCGGCGAGCAGGCGTGCCTCGGGGTTGGCAGCATAGAGGTCGGCCAGGTCGGCCACCGTCAGCGGCACCAGGCAGCGCTTGTCGCCACTGTTGAGCTCGGCGGTTTCACGCGGGGCGATGGCCTTGAGCTGGGCCACGGTGTTGCTTTCGAAGGCATCGAACTGATCCGGCTGCTTCTGGCAGCAGGCCTGCTCGGCGGCATCGATGATCGGGCGGTAACCGGTGCAGCGGCACAGGTTGCCGGCCAGGGCTTCCATCGTTGCGCCCTTGTCATAACCCTTTGAATTCTTCTGCAGGGCGAACAGCGACATGATGAAGCCTGGGGTGCAGAAGCCGCACTGCGAACCGTGGCAGTCGACCATTGCCTGTTGCACGCTGTGCAGTTGGCCCTGGTGCTTGAGGTCCTCGACGGTGATCAGCTGCTTGCCGTGCAGGCTGGAGACGAAGGTCAGGCAGGAGTTGAGGGTGCGATAGCGCACGCGCTCGCCGTCCAGCTCACCGACCACCACGGTGCAGGCCCCACAGTCGCCGGAGGCGCAGCCTTCCTTGGTTCCGGTTTTGCCGACGTGTTCACGCAGGTAGTTGAGCACGGTGACGTTGGGGTCCAGGGCATGCTCAGTGCGCAGCTCCCGGTTGAGTAAAAACTGGATCAAGGACGACCTCCAGGCACTTTATTGTTATGAATCGGTGGCTCGCCGGGTAGTGTGCACGCATTGCAAGGCCCGGGCGTGATTGGCCATGGGGGCAATCTAGAGTTTTCTGACTTTTGGGTCAACAAATATTTGACCTCGTGGTCAGCTGCTTGTCATGCGTTTCAGTTATGAGCGCGGCGGGCGGGATTCATGCACTGAGCGTAGCGGTTTTCGTGCCAGCGAGGGCTCTGCTGCGGGGTTTCCGTAGGATGTCTCGGGGGCGTCGAGGCCGTGCGCACAAATGTTCGGCGGCGATTGGTTGGTGCGCATGGCGCACCCTACGTAACTTTCATGCCGGCGAAGGCTCTGCCAGGGGAGCGTGGGGTGCGCCGCGCGCACCAATGACCACAGGCAAACATGGCACAGCACTGGTGCGCAGGGCCTGGGTGGGCCCGCGATACCCTACAAAAGCAAAACCCCGGGAGCTTGCACTGCCGGGGTTGCTGGAGCGGGAGGTTTACGTCAGTTGCGACTCACTCAGTTGGTGCTCTTCGCCGGCGTAATAGGCACGCACCCTGGGGTCCATCACGGCGCGCCACAGCGGTGGGAGCACCGCGAGCACGATCATCCCCGCATAGCCATTGGGCAACTGCGGGCTGTCATCGAAATGGCGCAGCACCTGGTAGCGGCGCTTGGCGTTGGCGTGGTGGTCGGAGTGGCGCTGCAAGTGGAAGAGAAAGAGGTTGGTCAGCAGGAAATTGCTGTTCCAGGAATGATGCGCATTGGTGCGCTCATAGCGGCCATTGTCCAGCTTGCGCCGGTGCAGGCCGTAGTGTTCGACATAGTTGACGATCTCCAGCAGGGTGAAGGCGATGAACGCCTGGCCGAGGAAGAACAGGGCACCCAGCCAGCCGAAGGCGAGGGTGAAGCCGAGCAGCATGAGCGCGCTGATGGTGTACCACCCGATCAGCTCGTTGCGCCAATGCAGTGCCTGCAGGCCGCGCCGCTTGAGACGCTCGGCCTCCAGCTTCCAGGCGTTGAGAAAGTTGTGCTTGTAGGCGTGGGGCAAAAAGGCATACAGGCTCTGGCCGAAGCGTGAGGAGGAGGCATCCTCGGGCGTGGAGACGTGAACGTGGTGGCCGCGCACATGTTCCACCTTGAAGCCGGCATAGCACACCGCTGCCAGTAGCAGACCGCCGCCATTCTGCTCCAGGAGTGCGTCCTTGTGGATCAGTTCGTGCGACACGGTGATGCCGATGGCGCCCATCACCGTGCCGACCGACAGCACCCAGCCGAGCTTGCCGACCCAGCTCCAGCCTTCGTAAGTGGCGAATATCCAGCCGCTCCACACCAGCATCGCCAGCAGCAGCGGCACCGTGGCCAGGCTCAGCAGGCGGTAGTAGCCCTGAGCTTCCAGTGTCGGCACTTCGTCGCGCTCATCCGGGTTGGCCGGGTCGCGGCCGACGACGAAGTCCAGCAGGGGAATCACGCCGAACACCACGCTGATCACCAGCCAGGGCCAGGCGTCTGCATGGACGCTGCCCTGTGACCAGTGATAGCTCAGCGGGATGCCCAGTACCGGGATCAGCCAGATCCAGTAGCCGACCTTTTTCAGGGCGAGCATCCAGTGTGAAGGCAGGCGTTCGAACATCGAATTCTCCAGGTCATTACTGTCGAGAGGCTTATCTCGGATTGTAGGACAATCCATTTTCATGGACAGACGCCCACGACCAACCTTTAGAACGGAAAGTGCCCTGCGGGGACGCTTGGCGGGGTAACACCCTGTGTTACACTCGCCGCCAGATTYTTTTGCTCCCGCCCAGCCGTGACGGGGCTCCCAGACTCGACCGCCTGCCCCTGGATCGACGCAAATAAGGAATGTCATGACATTCAAGGCCCCGGACAGCCTCGCCGAGCAAATTGCCCATTACCTGGCCGAACGCATCATTCGCGGTGAGCTCAAGGAGCGTGAGCGCATCCAGGAGCAGAAAGTCACCCAGGCCCTCAACGTCAGTCGCGGTTCGGTGCGCGAAGCGCTGCTGATTCTCGAGCGTCGCCACCTGATCGTGATCCTGCCGCGCCGTGGTGCCCAGGTCAGCGAACTGACCCCGCATCACGTCACCAGCCTTTACGCGCTGACCATCGAGCTTTACATCATGCTGGCGCGTGCGGTGATCGAGCGCTGGAAGGTGGAAACCGACCTGGCGCCCTTCGTCGATATCCAGCAGCGCCTGCTGGCCAGTCTGGAACGCGGCGATATCGGCGCCTTCGTCGAGAGCAGCTTCGACGTGATGCGTGCGGCCTTTCCCTTCGCCGACAATCCCTATCTGCAGGAAACCCTGGAGAATCTGCTGCCGGCCATCAGTCGCACCTATCACCTGGCGCTGGAGCGGCGCAAAGGCGAGATGGGCCAGTTCATGGGCACCTTCGCCAGTCTGCTGCAGGCGATCATCGTTCGTGACAACGCGCGCGCCCGCGAGGTGCTGCAGGCTTACGGTCAGCACAACTGCCAGCTGGTGCTGGCGACCCTGGCCGAGCGTTAAGCCACGATGCGCCTGAAGAACATCAAGCTGGCCGGCTTCAAATCCTTCGTCGATCCGACGACGGTTAGCTTCCCCAGCAACATGGCGGCGGTGGTCGGGCCCAATGGTTGTGGCAAGTCCAACATCATCGACGCCGTGCGCTGGGTGATGGGCGAAAGCTCGGCGAAGAACCTGCGTGGCGAGTCGATGACCGACGTCATCTTCAACGGCTCCAACACGCGCAAGCCGGTGACCCAGGCTTCCATCGAGCTGATCTTCGACAACAGCGACAATTCGCTGGTAGGCGAATACGCCGCCTTCGCCGAGATTTCCATTCGCCGTCGGGTGACCCGCGACGGCCAGAACACCTATTTCCTCAACGGCACCAAATGCCGGCGCCGCGACATCACCGACATCTTCCTCGGCACCGGTCTTGGCCCGCGCAGCTACTCGATCATCGAGCAGGGCATGATCAGCAAGCTGATCGAGGCCAAGCCCGAGGAACTGCGCAACTTCATCGAGGAAGCCGCCGGCATCTCCAAATACAAGGAGCGCCGCCGCGAGACCGAAAACCGCATCCGTCGTACCCAGGAAAACCTGGAGCGCCTGAGCGACTTGCGTGAAGAACTGGAACGCCAGCTCGAGCGTCTGCATCGCCAGGCCCAGGCGGCGGAGAAATATCAGGAATACAAGGCCGAGGAGCGCCAGCTCAAGGCGCAATTGCTGGCTCTGCGCTGGCAGAGTCTGAACCAGCAGGTCGGCAGCCGCGAGCAGGTGATCGGCGACCAGGAAGTGGCCTTCGAGGCCCTGGTGGCCGAGCAGCGCAGCGCCGATGCCAGCATCGAGCGCCTGCGCGACGGCCATCATGAATTGAGCGAGCGGTTCAATCTGGTGCAGGGCCGCTTCTATTCCGTGGGCGGCGATATCGCCCGCGTCGAGCAGAGCATCCAGCACGGCCAGCAGCGCCTGCGCCAGTTGCAGGATGACCTGCGCGAGGCGGAAAAGGCGCGCCTGGAAACCGAATCCCACCTTGGTCACGACCGTACCCTGCTGGCCACTCTCGGCGAAGAGCTGGAGATGCTCCTGCCCGAGCAGGAGATGACCGCCGCCGCTGCCGAGGAGTCCGCCGCCAGCCTGGAAGAGGCCGAGGCCGCCATGCACGGCTGGCAGGAGCAGTGGGACGGCTTCAACCAGCGCAGCGCCCAGCCGCGTCGCCAGGCCGAGGTGCAGCAGTCGCGCATCGCCCAACTGGAGCAGAGCCTGGAGCGCCTGGCCGAGCGTCAGCGCCGACTGGGCGAAGAACTGCAGCAACTGGCCGCTGACCCCGAAGATGCGGCCATTCTCGAACTGAACGAACAGCTCGCTGCGGGTGAGCTGGAGCAGGAAGCCCTGCACCTGGCTGAAGAGCAGCAGGCCGAGCGTCTGCAACAACTGCGCGAGGAACTGCAGCAGGCCGGACAGGCCCAGCAGCAGGCGCAGGGCGAGCTGCAACGACTGAACGGTCGTCTGGCTTCGCTGGAAGCGCTGCAACAGGCAGCGCTCGATCCGGGGCAGGGCGCGGGTGATTGGCTACGTGAACAGAACCTGCTGCAGTGCCCGCGCCTGGCCGAAGGGCTGCGCGTGGAAGCCGGCTGGGAACTGGCGGTGGAAACCGTGCTCGGCGCCGACCTGCAGGCGGTCCTGTTGGATGATTTCGCCGGGCTGGATTTCTCGGCGCTGGAGCAGGGCGAGCTGCGCCTGGCCAGTCCCGCCAGGGGCGGCGCGCGCCGCGCTGGTAGCCTGCTGGACAAGGTCGAGTCGAGCCACGACCTGTCACCCTGGTTGGCCGGCGTGCGCCCGGTGGAATCCCTGGAGCAGGCGCTGGCGGCTCGCTCGCAATTGGCCGAGGGCGAAAGCCTGATCAGCCGCGACGGCTACTGGGTCGGCCGGCATTTCCTGCGCGTGCGTCGCGCCGCGGAATCCGATAGCGGCGTGCTGGCGCGCGGTCAGGAGCTGGAACGCCTGCAGCTGGAGCGCGAGGAGCGCGAGGCGGCCCTGGCGCAACTGGATGAACGCTTGCTGGGGCTGCGCGAAGAGCAGCGCCGTCAGGAAGAACAGCGTGAACAGCAGCGCCGCCAGGGTCAGGAGCTGGCGCGCCAGCTGAGTGAGCTGAAGGCGCGGCTGTCCGCCAGCCAGGCCAAGGCCGAGCAACTGGGCCTGCGCCGTCGCCGTCTGCACGACGAGCTGCAGGAAGCGGCCGAGCAGCGCGAGATCGAGCAGGAACAACTGGGCGAGTCGCGCCTGCAATTGCAGGACGCACTGGACGCCATGGCGCTGGATAACGAGCAGCGCGAAAGCCTGCTGGCCAGCCGCGACAGTCTGCGCGAGCGTCTCGATCGTGTGCGCCAGGATGCGCGTCAGCACAAGGATCACGCGCATCAACTGGCGGTGCGCGTCGGCTCGCTCAAGGCGCAGCACGACTCCACCCGCCAGGCGCTGGAACGCCTGGAAATGCAAGCCGAGCGCCTGCATGAGCGGCGCGAGCAGCTGTCGCTGAACCTGGAGGAAGGCGAGGCGCCGCTGGAAGAACTGCGCATCAAGCTCGAAGAGCTGCTCGAGCGGCGCATGGCGGTGGACGACGAACTGCGTCAGGCGCGTCTGGCGCTGGAAGACGCAGATCGCGAACTGCGCGATGCCGAGAAGCGCCGCACCCAGGCCGAGCAGCAGGCGCAACTGCTGCGCAGCCAGCTGGAGCAACAGCGCATGGACTGGCAGTCGCTCAACGTGCGGCGCAAGGCGTTGGCCGATCAGCTCGCCGAGGACAATTACGACCTGCACGGGGTGATCGCCACGCTGCCGGCCGAGGCCACGGAAAGCGCCTGGGAAGAGGAGCTGGAGCGCATGGCCGCACGTATCGCGCGGCTCGGGCCGATCAACCTGGCGGCCATCGACGAGTATCAGCAGCAGTCCGAGCGCAAGCGCTATCTGGATGCGCAGGATGCGGATCTGGTCGAGGCGCTGGAAACCCTGGAAAACGTCATTCGCAAGATCGACAAGGAAACGCGCAATCGTTTCAAGGATACCTTCGATCAGATCAATGGCGGTTTGCAGGCACTCTTTCCAAAAGTTTTCGGTGGCGGCAACGCTTATTTGGAACTCACCGGCGAAGATTTACTCGATACCGGTGTAACCATCATGGCGCGGCCCCCGGGCAAGAAGAACAGCACCATTCATTTGCTCTCCGGTGGAGAGAAAGCGCTGACCGCCCTGGCATTGGTGTTTTCCATCTTCCAGCTCAATCCGGCGCCGTTCTGCATGTTGGACGAAGTGGATGCACCGCTGGACGATGCCAACGTCGGGCGCTATGCGCGGCTGGTCAAGGAGATGTCGGCAACGGTGCAGTTCATCTACATCACCCACAACAAGATCGCCATGGAAATGGCCGATCAGTTGATGGGGGTCACCATGCACGAGCCGGGGTGCTCGCGTCTGGTGGCGGTGGATGTCGAGGAGGCGCTGGCGATGGTGGAGGCGTGATGGCAGTGCGCCGCGAGATTAACTGAGTACGGGCAAAAGCTTATGTGGCTGCCTGTGTAAAGTTGCCTTTCGTCGTGCTAGCTTATTGCCCACTTTTGTTACACGCGGAAAACGTCAGGTAGAACATGAAGTTGGCGCCGCGTTTTATAGTCGAGTTGTGATCCGTTTGATTGGATCTTTTTTTCACCAGAATTTTTAAGGGTCAGGTATTTCATGGAATTCGGTCTGCGCGAGTGGCTGATCGTTATTGGCATCATCGTTATCGCTGGCATCCTGTTCGACGGCTGGCGCCGTATGCGCGGAGGCAAGGGCAAGCTCAAGTTCAGACTTGACCGCAGCTTCGCCAATATGTCGGACGACGACAGTGATCCGGATCTGCTCAGTACACCGCGTGTGGTGCAACGCGACCACGAGCCGCAACTGGATGAAGACGACCTGCCCTCGATGACTGCCAAGGACCTGCCGCGTCGTCCTCGCAACGAGCCTCAGCAGGGCGACCTCAATCTGGCCGTCGATGAGCCGGTACCGACCTTGCTCAACCCGGTCGATGACCAGCCCGTCGAACCCAAGAAAGCCACCAGGCTGGCTGTCGATGCCGCACCGGTGGAAGAGGTGCTGGTGATCAACGTGGTCGCCCGTGACGACTTTGGTTTCAAGGGCCCGGCGCTGCTGCAGAACATTCTCGAAAGCGGTCTGCGTTTCGGCGAGATGGACATCTTCCACCGTCACGAGAGCATGGCAGGCAACGGCGAGGTGCTGTTTTCCATGGCCAATGCGCTCAAGCCAGGCACTTTCGATCTGGACGACATCGAAGGCTTCAGCACCCGTGCGGTGAGCTTCTTCCTCAGTCTGCCCGGCCCGCGTCATCCGAAGCAGGCCTTCGACGTGATGGTCGCTGCGGCGCGCAAGCTGGCCCATGAACTGGGCGGTGAGCTGAAGGACGACCAGCGCAGCGTGATGACTGCGCAAACCATCGAACACTACCGCCAGCGCATCGTCGAATTCGAGCGCCGGCAACTGACCCAGAAACGCTGAAACACCAGTGCATTGCAAAAGAGCAGCCGAGGCTGCTCTTTTCGTTTGAGAGACCGAGCATGACCGACGCCGCCCAACGTATTTCCGAACTGCGCAATGAACTGGACGCGCACAACTACCGTTATTACGTGCTGGACGAACCGAGCGTGCCGGACGCCGAGTACGACCGCCTGTTCCGCGAACTGCAAGCGCTGGAGGCGGAGCATCCAGAGCTGGTGACACCGGAGTCGCCGACCCAGCGCGTCGGCGGTGAGGCGCTCAGCGCCTTTGGCGAGGTGCGCCATGAAGTGCCGATGCTCAGCCTCGGCAATGCCTTTGAAGAAGACGACTTGCGCGCCTTCGACCGCAGCGTGCAGAACGGCCTCGGTGTGCAGGGCGGCGATCTGTTCGGCGGCGGTGCCGAGATTGAGTACAGCTGCGAACCCAAGCTCGATGGTCTTGCCGTCAGCCTGCGTTACGAAAACGGCCAACTGGTGCGCGGCGCCACGCGCGGAGATGGCAGTACCGGCGAGGACATCACCAGCAACGTACGCACCATCCGCAATGTGCCGCTCAAGCTGCAGGGCGAGGGCTGGCCGCAGGTGCTGGAAGTACGTGGCGAAGTGTTCATGCCCAAGGCCGGCTTCGAGGAGCTCAATGCGCGCCAGGCCGAGAGCGGTGGCAAGACCTTCGCCAACCCGCGTAACGCCGCTGCCGGCAGCCTGCGTCAGCTCGACCCGAAGATCACCGCCAGCCGCCCGCTGGAGTTCTGCTGCTATGGCGTTGGCCAGGTCAGCGGCGAGCTGCCAGGCACTCAGGTGGCCATGCTGCAGCAGCTCAAGGCCTGGGGCGTGCCCATCAGTCGTGAGCTGAAACTGGCCAAGGGCGTGGAAGCTTGCCTGGACTACTACCGTGATATCGGCGAGCGGCGCATGAAGCTGGCCTATGACATCGATGGCGTGGTGTTCAAGGTCAACAATATCGAGGATCAGCAGCAGCTGGGTTTTCGTGCGCGCACCCCGCACTGGGCCATCGCCCACAAGTTTCCGGCGCAGGAAGAACTCACCGAGCTGCTCGACGTGGAATTTCAGGTCGGCCGTACCGGCGCGGTCACGCCCGTGGCGCGTCTGAATCCGGTCAAGGTAGCCGGCGTCATGGTGGCCAACGCCACCCTGCACAACATGGATGAAGTGGCGCGCCTCGGCGTGATGATCGGCGATACGGTGATCATCCGCCGCGCCGGTGACGTGATCCCGCAGGTGATGGCCGTGGTGCCCGAGCGTCGCCCGGAGAACGCGCGCCCGGTGCACATTCCCGAGCAATGCCCGGTGTGCGGCTCGGCGGTGGAGCGCACGCAACTGGTCAAGCGCAGCAAGGGCAAGGAGTCGCTCAGCGAAGGTTCGGTGTATCGCTGCGTCGGTCGTCTGAGCTGCCAGGCGCAGCTCAAGCAGGCGATCATTCACTTCGTTTCGCGCCGCGCCATGGACATCGAAGGTCTCGGCGACAAGACCATCGAGCAGTTGGTGGACGAGAAGCTGATCGCCTCACCGGCCGACCTGTACAAGCTGCAGTACGAGCAAATCATCGGCCTGGAAGGCTTCGCCGAGGTCTCCAGCAACAAGCTGCTGGCGGCCATCGCCGATAGCCGCAAGCCTACGCTGGCGCGCTTTATCTATGCGCTCGGTATCCCCGATGTGGGCGAGGAAACCGCCAAGGTGCTGGCGCGCTCCCTGGCCTCGCTGGCGCGCGTGCGAAAGGCGCTGCCGCAGGTGCTGACCTATCTGCCGGATATCGGCCTGGAAGTGGCGCATGAGATCCACAGCTTCTTCGAGGACGCGCACAACCAGCAGGTGATCAGCGCCTTGCTCGGCGAGTGCGGCCTCGAGTTGCAGGAAGAGGGCGAACTGAGCGCCGAGTTCTCGGCCGTTGCCACCCTCGGCGGTATGCTCGACAAGCTGAATATTCCGAGTGTCGGCCCCGGTGCTGCACAGAAATTGGCTGAGCGTTTCGGCAGTCTCGAAGGCGTACTCGGCGGCGATTGGCTGGACATGCGCCAGACCCTGCCGGAGAAGCAGGCCAAGGCTGTGCGGGAGTTCTTCGACAACGCTGAAAATGCCCAGCTGGCTCGCGCCATCGAGCAGCAGTTGCGTGAGTTCGGCATGCACTGGGACAGCGAGAAAAAGGTCGCCGAAGGCCTGCCGCTGGCCGGCCAGACCTGGGTGCTGACCGGTACCCTGGAGGTGATGAGTCGCGACGTGGCCAAGGAGAAGCTGGAAAGCCTCGGTGCCAAGGTGGCCGGCTCGGTATCAGCCAAGACCCATTGCGTTGTCGCAGGGCCGGGCGCTGGCTCGAAGCTGGCCAAGGCCAGTGAGCTCGGGGTTAAGGTATTGGACGAAGCGCAGTTCCTCGAGCAGCTCAAGGCCTACGGCATCGAACCCTAGGGCGCTGTTCGCGAGCAGCGCTCGCTCCTGCAAGGGAGGCGAAGATGCGCCGATCCTGTAGGAGCGGCTTCAGCCGCGAAATGACCGGTGCAGGGTAGCTCCAAGGCTCCCGGATTGCATCCGGGCTACAGGACTGGGCGAAGTTTAGGTGTCGAGCTCTGAACCTGTAGGAGCCGGCTTGCCGGCGATCCTTTACGCAGAAGCATCGCCGGCAAGCCGGCTCCTACGAAAGCGTGGCTCAACCGGCGAAACGCTGATCCAGATAGGCGATGATCGCCTTGGATTCGTACAGCCAGGTGCTCTGACCGTTTTCCTCGATGCGCAGGCAAGGCACCTTGATGCGGCCGCCGTGCTGTTCCAGCGCCTGCCGGTGTTCGGCATCGTTCTTGGCGTCGCGCAACTGCACCGGCAGGTTGAGGCGATGCAGGCTGCGCCGCACCTTGACGCAGAATGGGCAGGCGTGGAACTGGTACAGCGCCAGGTCGGCGGTGGCGCGCTCGACTTCGGCTTGTGCCTCGGGGCTGCGCTTGAGCTTGCGCGGGCGGCTGATCCAGTCGACGAATATGACGAGCTGGCCCAGGCCGATACGAAGGGCTTTGAGCAACATGTTTCTAACTCCTGAAATGCCGACGGCCGTTCACCGAAGTGAGCGACCGCCGTCTGGGGCTTGGCTCAGCGAACCAGATTGAGAAATTCGCCGCGGGTCGCCGGGTTGCTGCGGAACTCGCCGAGCATCACCGAGGTGACCATGGAGGAATTCTGCTTCTCCACGCCGCGCATCATCATGCACATGTGCTGCGCTTCGATGACCACTGCCACGCCCAGTGCACCAGTGACCTGCTCGACCGCTTCGGCGATCTGCCGACTGAGGTTTTCCTGGATCTGCAGACGCCGCGCGTACATGTCGACGATGCGCGCCACCTTGGATAGGCCGAGCACCTTGCCGTTGGGAATGTAGGCGACGTGAGCCTTGCCGATGAACGGCAGCAGGTGATGCTCGCACAGTGAGTAAAGCTCGATGTTCTTGACCAGCACCATTTCGCTGTTGTCGGAGCTGAACAGTGCGCCGTTGGTGACTTCTTCCAGCGTCTGCTGGTAGCCACGACAGAGGTACTGCATGGCTTTGGCGGCGCGCTTGGGCGTGTCCAGCAGGCCTTCGCGGGTAACGTCCTCGCCAAGCTGGCCGAGGATCGCGGTGTACTGTTGTTCCAGGGACATGGAAAATCCTGTTGGGTATCGAATGGGCGCAGGGTAGGGCGCCGACAAGGGCCTGACAAGAGTGCCAGGCGCTAATGCGGTTATCTCATTACTCGTCGCGACCATCCATCATGGTGCGCTTGAGGATGATGTACACCGCGCCGGTGCCGCCGTGTTTGGCCAGGCAGGAGCTGAAACCCAGCACCTGCGGGTGCTGGCGCAGCCAGGTGTTTACATGGCTCTTGATCATCGGCTTGCGCCCGTCCATGCGCACTGCCTTGCCGTGGGTGACGCGCACGCAGCGAATCTCCAGCTTGGTGGCTTCGGCGAGAAACTCCCACAGTGTGTCGCGGGCCTTCTCGACACTCATGCCGTGCAGGTCGAGGCTGCCGTCGAAGGGGATCTGGCCCAGCTTGAGCTTGCGCATCTGACCGTCCTGCACGCCGTTGCCGGCCCAGTACAGCGGGTCTTCGGCGCCGACGTCGATGACGAACTGGTCAGACAACCCGTCCACCTTGGTCTCGCCCTGGCTGATGGTTGCAGCCTGGCGCAGGGAGCTGAACCGTTTACTGTCAGCTTTGGGTTTGCCGGTGTCGGCGCGGTCGTGCTTGATCGGCTTGACGCCGCGCAGCTCGGCCTGGAACAGGGAAAAGTCGTCGTCTTGCATCGGTGGCTCCGCGAAACAGGCGGGCATTTTACCCAAATGCCAGGCGCTGTAAGCGTAGAAAGACGAATTTGTAGGAGCCCGCTTGCGGGTGATCATCAATAATTCGATTGGCGAAGAGCATCGCTGGCACGCCAGCTCCTACAGTTGTGGGCGCTGTGTTTTTGGGCGATTCAGTCGCGCTTTTTCATCAGTGATGGCGACAGGCTCAGGTCGCTGGGGCGGCGCAGGCGTCTGCGGCAGCGACGCCAGAAGGCGACGCCGGCCCACAACAGGAACAGGCCGAGCAGCAGCAGAACGATGGCCTCGCCGGTGGAGTCGTTCAGCGTACCCAGCACTGGCGCGCGACCTGCCAGTGAAGCGACGCCCGCCATCGACAAGAGAATGCCGAAAGTGGCGAGCAGGGCGCCCAGGCCGGCTCCGATACGCAGGCGCCAGTTTCTCTGCTGGCGTGGGCGCAAGCGGCGTGCATCGAAATCGTCGGACAGCTTCATTCCGATTTCCTTTGGCTTATCGCCGGTATGACCGGCTGGTCGCGTCCGGGTTCCGCAGCGTTGGCGATAACTGCAACAGGCTTCACACCAGCGATTTGGCGTGCGGCACCAGGGTGGCGAAGTTGTCGCCCAGCGCGATCATCTCGATGCGATGTACCTCGGCGGCGGCTATCACGCTGCCATCCGGTGCGGGCAGGTCGCGGGTAGCGCAGGCAGCATCGACCAGGGTACAGCGATACCCGTAGTCCTTGGCTGCGCGCACGGTGGTGCTGACGCTGGAATGGGTCATGAAACCGCAGACGATCAGGTCGAGATGGCCCAGCGCCTGCAGACGATCATGCAACTCGGTGCCGGCAAAAGCGTTGGGCAGGCGTTTCTCCACGACGATCTCGCCCGCCAGTGGGGCCGCTTCCGGAAGGTGACGACCGCGCGGGCCGCTGGGGTCGAGCAGGCCGCCGGGAATGCCAAGGTGTTTGACGTGAACGATGTCAGCACCGGCACTGCGCGCTGCTGCCAGCAGACTGGCGATCTCTGCCAGCGCGGGGTCCAGGCCCGGCAGCGCCAGTACGCCGCTGCGGTATTCTTCCTGGGCATCGATGATCAGCAGGGTCGCATTGTTCAGGCTGGCCGGCGCGTGGCCACGACCGGTGAGCTGGAACATGGTTTGCGGATGGGACATCTCGGGCTCCTGGCTGATGGTGATAATGTGCCATTGTCCGCTTGCCAGAGCGCTCTGTGAACCTCTATCTGCGCCAAGGCTTGCCCGGTGCATTTTGCCGGAGCAGAATTGGAACTGCCCTGAAGGACTCAGGGTCGTACGCAAAAGGAGTTGCCATGTCACTTTTGTCGCAGTTTTCCCCGCATTTCTGGCTTTTATTCTCCATCGCCGTGGCCATCGCGGTTCTGCGCGAGCTGCGCCGTCCTGATGACGATGCCTTGCGCAAGAAGCACGAGCGGCTATGAACACTCGATAACCCGCAATTCATGCGCTCGCCACCCGCACTGGGCTAAACTTCCGCACTTTTCACCCGGAGGCCGCCCGTGACCGCTCTCACTACCCGTTTACGCACCCTGCGTGATTACATCCGCTGGGCCGTCAGTCGTTTTCAGGCCGAGCAACTGTTCTTCGGCCATGGCACCGACAACGCCTGGGATGAAGCGCGCCAACTGGTGCTCGGTGCACTGCACCTGCCTTGGGAAATTTCCGACACCTACCTCGATTGCCGCCTGGAAGACGACGAGCACGCCCACCTGCAGACGCTGCTCAAGCGCCGTATCGAAGAGCGTGTACCCACCGCGTACCTGCTCGGCGAAGCCTGGTTCTGCGGTTTGCCCTTCGTCGTCGATGAGCGCGTGCTGGTGCCGCGCTCGCCGATCGCCGAGCTGATCGACCGTCATTTCGCCCCCTGGCTGCCGACCGAGCCGGCGCGCATTCTCGATCTGTGCACCGGCTCCGGCTGCATCGGCATCGCCTGCGCCTACGAATTCCCTGAAGCGGAAGTGGTGCTGGGCGATCTGTCGTTCGACGCGCTGGAGGTAGCCAACCTCAACATCGAGCGCCACGGCCTGGAAGAGCGTGTCTACTGTGTGCAGGGCGATGGTTTCGCTGGGTTGCCGGGGCAGCGTTTCGACCTGATCGTCTCCAACCCGCCCTATGTCGACGCCGAGGATTTTGCCGACATGCCCGCGGAGTACCAGCACGAGCCGGCGATGGGCCTGGCCTGCGGCAATGATGGCCTGGATCTGGTGCGACGCATGCTGGCCGAAGCGGCCGATCACCTCACCGAGCGTGGCGTGCTGATCGTCGAGGTGGGCAACAGCCAGGTGCATGTCGAGGCGTTATACCCGGAAGTGGACTTCACCTGGCTGGACTTCCAGCGCGGCGGACACGGCGTGTTCCTGCTGGCGGCCAAGCAGTGCCGCGAGCATCAGGCACTGTTTCGTTCGCGCATCGAAGGCTGATACGCGGTGCGCTACGTTAGGTCGTGTGAGCCGCCAGGAGAGGCTGTTTACGATCTTTCGAGCTAGAGCGATACAACACCGATGGCGGCCCCGCAAAAACAAGCGAGAAACGGTCGGAGTCGCGTTCGACTGTACTTTTGTACATGAGCATTTCGAGCTTGTTTTCAACGCAGTAGCGCCGACGCGCAGATGATCGTAAATAGGCTCTCAGCGCGTGGCGATCCAGATCAGTAGGCCGGCCTGAAACAGGCTGAACGCCACCAGGCAGGTGATGGTGAAGCGCAGGCCGCTGTCTTCGCGCTTGAGTCGCTCGAGCCGATCTTCCAGCTTGCGCAGTTTGACGTCCTGCTCCTGCAGCGTCTGGTCGGCCTGCTGCAACATCGCCGCGGCGTCCAGCAACTCGATGATCTGCACCTTCTCGGCATGCCAGTCACCGTGCAGCGAGCTGACTCGCGGTGCGCTGTAGAAAGGCTTGAGTTGCAACGGGTCGCTGTACTCGATGGTGAAACCCTGCGCCTTCAGCGCGTGGTCACGGCGGGCGCGGGCGGCGTCATTGAAGTTGTCCTTGGTCGGCAGGGCGGCGCCCTCGACCTGATAGTGCGCGTACTGCTTGCGTGCCCAGGCAATGCCCTGGGCCATGAGAAAGCGCCCCAGGCCACGATTGGCCGGCTCTACGCTCAGGCCCTTGTCGGGGCCGAAGCGAACCTCCTTGCGCTGATGGTCGGCCCAGACTTCCAGCAGGTTGTTGTGGCGATGCAGGCGCTGGCCGGGCACCTGGATGGTCAGGCGCAGCAGGCTCGTGTCTTTGGCGTGACGCTCCACCCGGCCAAGCTGAACGAAGCGCAGTGGTCGCGGACCTGTTTCCCGGTCGACGGGTAGCGGCGCCAGACGCAGCAGGCTGAATTGCTCGGCTGGAAGGTCCGCCCAGGGATGCGGCGCGGCAGGCGTTTCGCTTGTCGCCGCTTCGGCATCTGGCGCTTGTGCCTGCGGGGCTGGGTTTTCGCTCATGGGCGTCCTGTGTACTGTTCGGTGGCCTTCGATGCGTTATCGGCCATTTTCCTCAGCACTGGAGTGAATAAAGGACAGGATCTTCTCACCCAGCGCACGGGCCAAGGGTAGCTGTGGATCGTCGTAGGACGCCAGCTGTTCGTTCCAGGGCGCCGGGGTGATGCGCAGGACATGATTCATGCCGGCTATCATCGCCAGTTCGGCATCGGGTTTGGCCTGCTTGAGCACTTCGGCGTTGTCCGGGCTGACCTGGGCGTCGTGAGTGCCTTGCACGATCAGTGCGGGAATTTGCAGTGCGGCGAAGTTTTCCGCCGGGTCCTGGCGCAGCAGGCTGATCAGGTAGGGCTGCACGCTGGGGCGATAGATCGCTTGCAACTCCTCGGGCACCTCGGGCTGCAGCTTGCCGCGGATCAGGTTGGCGAGGATGTGCCTGCTCTCGGCCAGGAGCGGCGGCGGCAGGCGCATGGCCAGTTGCATGTCCAGCACCTGGCCGATGGGGTAGGCGGGGCCGGCAATGGACACCAGGGCATCGGCCTGGCTACCGGGCGCGGCCAGGCTGGCGATCAGCGCGCCTTCGCTGTGACCGATGAGAATCAGTCGGTCGAAGCGCGGGTCATCCCTGAGCAACCCGGCCCAACCTTCGGCATCGGCCACATAGCGCTCGACGCTGAGGTCCCTTTCGTCCGGCGTGGCGGTGCGGCTGGCGGCCACGCCGCGCTTGTCGTAGCGCAGGCTGGCGATGCCGTAGCGTGCCAGCACCTGGGCTAGCTTCTTCAGCGCATCGTTATGCCCGCCCTGAGGGTTGTTGCCGTCGCGGTCGGTGGGGCCGGAGCCGGCGATCAGCAGCGCCACCGGCACCGGCTTTTCGCTTTGCGGCACCAGCAGACTGCCGTACAGGGTGCCCTGGTCGGTGTCGAGGCTGATGGGTGATTGCTGGGTGGTGTTGGCCTGGGCCAGGCTGGTGATCAGGGTGAGGGACAAGAGCAGGGCTCGTAGCATGATGAGGGCAGGGTAGTGGCAGGTTGGTGTTGGACGCTGGCCGCGGGGCAAGGTTCGGGCACTTCTAAAAACTAGCTGCGTTGTCATCACTGCGTTAGAAAACAGGCTCAAATGCTCATTTACAGCCCGTAAACTCCGCTTTTCGCCTGTTTTCAGCCTTGTGCTGACTGCCTCGCTTACGTTTTTAGAAATGCCCGTTCGGGGTGAACTGCAAGTTATCGGCAGGTATACTCGCCCACCTTGTGAATCGGGCCTGCGCAGCGCCGGGCCTGAGCTGAATTTCGCGGAGCGTCTTCCCATGTCCGGCAATACCTACGGCAAGCTGTTCACCGTCACCACCGCTGGCGAAAGCCATGGCCCGGCGCTGGTCGCCATCGTCGACGGTTGCCCGCCCGGTGTCGAGATCTCCCTGGAAGACCTGCAGCGCGACCTCGATCGCCGCAAGCCGGGCACCAGCCGCCACACCACACAGCGCCAGGAAGACGACGAGGTGGAAATCCTGTCGGGCGTGTTCGAGGGCAAGACCACCGGCTGCTCCATCGGCCTGCTGATCCGCAACACCGACCAGAAGTCCAAGGACTATTCGGCGATCAAGGATCTGTTCCGCCCGGCCCACGCCGACTACACCTACCACCACAAGTACGGCATCCGCGACTACCGCGGCGGCGGCCGCAGCTCGGCGCGCGAGACTGCCATGCGTGTGGCGGCCGGCGCCATCGCCAAGAAGTTCCTGGCCAGCCAGGGCATCGTCATCCGCGGCTACATGAGCCAGCTCGGCCCTATCGAAATCCCGTTCAAGACCTGGGGCAGCGTCGAACAGAACGCCTTCTTCAGTCCCGACCCGGACAAGGTGCCGGAGCTCGAGGCCTACATGGATCAGCTGCGCCGCGACCAGGATTCGGTCGGCGCGAAGATCACCGTGGTCGCCGAAGGCGTCATGCCGGGCCTCGGCGAACCGATTTTCGACCGCCTCGATGCCGAGCTGGCCCATGCGCTGATGAGCATCAACGCGGTCAAGGGCGTGGAGATCGGCGCCGGCTTCGCCTGCGTTGCCCAACGTGGCACCGAGCACCGCGATGAGCTGACCCCGGAAGGTTTCCTCTCCAACAACGCCGGCGGCATCCTCGGCGGTATCTCCAGTGGTCAGCCGATCATCGCCCACCTGGCGCTCAAACCGACCTCCAGCATCACCACACCGGGTCGCTCCATCGACGTTGATGGCAACCCGGTGGATGTGATCACCAAGGGCCGTCACGACCCCTGCGTGGGCATCCGTGCCACGCCGATCGCCGAGGCGATGATGGCCATCGTGCTGATGGATCACCTGCTGCGTCACCGCGCGCAGAACGCCGACGTGCGCGTCACCACACCGGTGCTGCCACAACTGTGATCCTGGGGGCGGCATGAGCGCGGCCCTGCCGTACTGGCGGCTGTCCGGTTTCTACTTCTTCTACTTCGCCCTGCTCGGGGGGACGGCGCCGTTCCTGGCGCTGTACTTCGACCACCTGGGCTTTTCCCCGGCGCGGATCGGCGAGTTGATCGCCATTCCCATGCTGATGCGCTGCCTGGCACCGAACCTGTGGGGTTGGCTGGGTGACCACACCGGTCAGCGCCTGTTGATCGTGCGTTTCGGCGCGCTGTGCACCCTGGTCTGCTTCGCCGGCATCTTCTTCAGTCAAAGCTACGCCTGGCTGGCGCTGATCATGGCCACTCACGCCTTCTTCTGGCATGCGGTGCTGCCGCAGTTCGAGGTGATCACTCTGGCCCATCTGCGCGAGCAGGCGGCGCGTTACAGCCAGATTCGCCTGTGGGGCAGCATCGGCTTCATCGTCGCTGTGGTCGGCCTCGGCCTGCTGTTCGAGTGGCTGAGCCTGGACGCGTATCCGGCGGCGCTGCTGGTGATCATGGCCGGTATCGTTGTCAGCAGTTTCTGGGTGCCCAATGCACAGCCTGTGCTGCGCCCGAGCACGCTGGAATCGGAGGGTTTTGTGCGTCAATTGCGCCGCCCCGGTATCCTTGCGTTCTACGTTTGCGTCGGGTTGATGCAACTGAGCAACGGCCCGTACTACACCTTCCTCACTCTGCACCTGGAGGGTGTTGGCTACAGCCGTGGCGCCATCGGTCTGTTCTGGGCGCTGGGGGTGGTGGCGGAGATCCTGCTGTTTCTGGTCATGGCGCGGCTGCTGCAGCGCTACTCGCTGCGCGCCGTGTTACTGGCCAGCTTCCTGATCACTGCCGTGCGCTGGCTGCTGCTGGGTAGTCTGCCCCAGTACCTGCCGGTACTGCTGCTGGCGCAGTGTATGCACGCCGCCACATTCGGCGCCTTCCATGCCGCCTGTATCCACTTCGTGCAGCGCAGTTTCGCCGACCGCCAGCAGGGCCAGGCCCAGGCGCTCTATGTCAGCCTGGCTGGCATCGGCGGTGCGTTGGGCGCGCTGTATGCCGGCTATAGCTGGAAGGGCCTGGGCCCGGCCTGGACCTTCGCCATCGCCAGTCTGGTAGCCTTGCTGGCAGCCTTCATCATTGCCACCCGTCTGCCGCCCGAGCGGCCCTGAATCGAGTGAACCCTTCATGAGCAGCCTCGCCGTCCACCTGCACACCTCCCCGGAACTGCCGAACAAGGTTCTCAACCACGCCGACGATATCGCCAGCACCCTGTCTGCGGTGGGCATCGACTATCGCCAGCTGGAATTGCCGGCTGCGTTGCGCCCTGGTTGCGAGCAGGCCGAGTTCGACGCTGCCTATGGCCTGTGGCTGCAGGCATTCATGGGCAAGGAAGGGCATGTGCAGCAGGAGCTGTTCAACCTGCAACGCAATCATCCGCAGAAACTGGAGCTGCGCGCTCGGTATCTGGACGAGCAAGTGCAGTCTAGCGCCAGTACCTGGTTGTTCCTGGGTGGTTTCGCCCAGCTCAGCGTGCATCTGGATGGCTATGTGTATGTGCTGCAGGGGGAGCGTGGCGACCTGCTGACGCTGCCGGCCGGCACTCGTCACTGGTTCGATCTGGGTGAAGAACCGCACGTGCTGGCGCTGCGCCTGAGCCCGAGTGAAGACACACCAGAACGCACCGGTGACGATATCGCCAGCCGCTTTCCGCGCCTGGGGGACTGAGGGAACCCCAGCCAATCAACGACTATCCTATGCAGGCAACCTTTCAGACAGGAGTGTCGTCATGGGTTCCACCTTCAATGGGCTGATCGGCCTGGTCATCCTGGCCCTGGATATCTGGGCCATCATCAACGTGGTCAAGAGCAACGCGGAAACTGGAATCAAGATTCTATGGATTCTGCTGATCGTGCTGTTGCCGGTGATCGGTCTGATCATCTGGGCGCTGATGGGGCCGCGCGGCAACGTCAGAATATGACTCGCCTGTGGTTGCTGGCCTTGGCGCTGCTGCCACTTTTCAGTGTGGCAGCAGATGATGCCAACGCCTGGCAGGCACTGCGCGAAGGCCGTGCGCTGATACTCATGCGTCACGCCACCGCGCCGGGTACGGGCGACCCGGCGAACTTTCGCCTGGGGCAGTGCGAAACCCAGCGCAACCTCAACGCTCAGGGGCGTGCCGAGGCCCGGCGTTGGGGCGAACTGCTCGGGCGCCAGGGGATCGAACAGCCTCGGCTTCTCAGCAGTCGCTGGTGCCGCGCTCTGGACACGGCCAGCAACATGCAGCGCGGTCCGGTACAACCCTTCGCTGCGCTGGATTCGTTCTTCGGCAAGCCCGGGGATGGCGCCGAGCAGACCGCCGAGCTGATTCGCTCGATCAACCAGTTGCCAGCTGGCGCGCCGTTGGTGCTGGTTTCCCATCAGGTCAATATCACTGCGCTGACCGGTATCTTTCCGGCTTCGGGCGAAGGGCTGATCCTGGCGTTGCCACTGCGCCCGCGTGCAGAGCCTCTGGCGCGCATACCCGCGCCTTAGGCACTTTTTGTAAAGAGTCTGGTTACAAAGCCAGTTGCGCCTGAGCCGGCTGCAAGACACCCTCGAGTTCCAGTAACTGCTGCTTGCGCGGCAGGCCACCGGCATAACCGGTCAGGCTGCCGTCCCGGCCGATCACCCGGTGGCAGGGCACGATGATGGAGATGGGGTTGGCGCCATTGGCCGTCCCCACCGCGCGTACTGCCTGCGGCCTGCCGATCACATGGGCCAGCTCCGAATAGCTGCAGGTGCGGCCGTAGGGAATGTCCAACAGCGCCTGCCAGACCGACTGCTGGAATGCCGTGCCCCTGGGCGCAAGGCGCAATTCGAACTGACGGCGCTTGCCGGCGAAGTATTCATCGAGCTGGCTGCACACGGCGTCCAGCTCTCGGCCAGCGGGCTGCCAATGGTCTTCGATGCGCCAGGGCCGGCTGTCCAGCTCCATCAGCAATAGTTGCAGGCCGCTGTCGTCGGCTGCGATCAGTAGCGGACCGACGGGGCTGTCGTGGTAGCGGTAATGCATGATTTCAGCCTCCCGAATAGTTATGCCAGAGGTACGCGGCTGCATAAGCGCGCCACGGGCGCCAGGCTTCCGCGCGTGCTTTCAGGCGGCGCGCATCGATACCCTCCGTTCCCCATACCGGCGCCTTGAGCAAACCCAGGTCGCTGGCGGGAAAGGCGTCGGCCTCACCGAACGCACGCAGGGCGATGTACTCCGCTGTCCACGGGCCGATGCCTGGCAGGGCGCATAGCTGCTCGATCAGTGCTGTACTGCCGTCGGCCAGGTGCAGTTTCAGGCTGCTATCGGCAATGCGCGCGGCGAACTGCTGCAGGCACTGCACGCGCTTGCCGGGCATGCCGATGCCAGTCAGGTCCGCCTCGGCAAGCGCCTGTGGTGAGGGGAACAGATGGCTGATGCCCTGGGTTTCCGGCGTCTCGATCGACGTACCGACACGTTGCACCAGGCGTCCGACTATGGTGACCGCCGCCTTGACCGTGACCTGCTGGCCGACGATGGCGCGCACCGCCTGCTCGAACGGATCGAACGCCACCGGCAGGCGCAGGCCGGGATTGCGTCGCAGCAGCGGCGCGAGCAGTTCGTCAGCGCTCAGATGCAGCGCAATCGCCTCGGGCTCGCTGTCGAGATCGAACATGCGCCGCACGCGCTGTTCGAGTTGATCCAGATGCGCGGGCGAGGCCAGGCGGCAGCGCAGTTCCAGCGCGTTCTGCCCTGGCAGCGGTGCAACCCTGAACCAGCCGGGTGTGCCGTCGATACTGAAGCCGCGGCTGTAGCTGTCCGCGCTCAGTGACTCCAGCCCGGGAATCGCGCGCAGGGCGAAATGGCTATGGAACTGTTGCCAGTCCCAGGGCGGTTGGTAGGGCAGAAGCAGTGTGATGATGTTCATGGCTGGCACCCTAGCGCGGCGTTTACGCCTTGTCGCCGTGAAGATGACTTTCAAACCTAGGCACGCCCGCGAAGGCTGCCTGGACGCGACTCCGATGGATCGTAACGCCGACCGCTCGTAGCGCCAGCTCGTAGGGTGGATCGGAATGCCGACCACTCGTAGCGCCAGCGAACAGTCCACACATAGTGCCTACCGTGATGGCGTACTGCTTCCGAGCGGCCGGTGTCCCGGTACGCCCTACACCAACGCTTCCCGTTGATAACGCCCGGGCGTTACGCCTTTCCAGCGCTTGAACGCGTGGATGAAGTTCGACAGCTCGCCGTAACCCAGGCGCTCGGCGATTTCCTCCAGGCTCAGGCCGCCCGCATCCAGCAGCTCTTCGGCCAGCGCCTGGCGCACTTCGTCCTGCAGGGCACGGAAGCTCGTATCTTCTTCGATCAGGCGCCGGCGCAGGGTGCGGCTGCTCAGGTGCAGGCGCTCTGCGACCTGTTCCATGTCGGCGATCTGCCCCGGCGACTGCAACAGTAACTGACGCACCCGCCCGGCCAGGCCCTGATGCCATTGGTGGCGCGCCAGCAACGTCTGGCATTGCTGCTCGCAAGCACTGACCAGTTGCGGATTGGCCCGTGGCAGTGGGTTGTCCAGCAGGGCGGCGTCAAAGCCCAGGCGATTGTGCGCGGCGCCAAAGTGCGGCATCTGGCCAAAGGCAGTGATGAATGGCGAAACGTCAGCCGGCGCCGCCTGGCGCAGTTCCACATTCAGCAATCGCAGTGTGCTGCCGAGCAGCTCGCGCACGACCACCAAGGCACCGAGCATGTCGCGCTGCACGATGAAGTCATGCAGCGTCGGGGGCAGGGCACTGTCATCGAAATACAGGCTGGCGACGGCGTCATCCACGCTCAGGCTGATGCGGGTGAAGGCATAGGTCAGGCCGTGATAGCGCAGCCCCAGCTCGGCGGCCTGGCGTACCGTGGCGCTGCTGAGAATGGCGTAACCCCAGGCACCGTAAGTGGTCAGGTGGTAGCGCCGCCCGGCCTGTAAACCAAGGTCGCCAACGTCGGGCAGCGCCTCGATCAGGTTGGCGATCAACTGCAGTTCGCGCTGCGCGTCGATCTCCCCGTTCAAGCTGGCCAGTTGCACCGGACTGAGCCCCGTCTCGTGCAGGCATTTGTCCAGGCTCAGACCAAGGTCGAGCCCCAGTTGAGTGAGCAACTGGAGGCTGATGATGCTGCGTCGTGTGGGCCAGGGGGCTGACATGGATTGTCCGAAAATCACAATATCCTGGCCGACTATGCCATAACCTGGGCGCTGCGAGGCAAGTAGCATCGGCTCATCGCCATACACGGGTCACTACAATGCATAACAACCCCCGTACCAACGCGCCCTGGCGCGTGTTGATCATCGGCAGCGGTTTTGCCGGTCTGGGCTTGGCCATGCAGCTGCGCAATGCCGGCGAGGACGACTTCCTGTTGCTGGAAAAGGCCGGCGAGGTCGGCGGCACCTGGCGCGACAACAGCTACCCGGGCGCTGCCTGCGATGTGCCTTCGCACCTGTATTCCTTTTCCTTCGAGCCCAAGCACGACTGGTCGCGCAAGTTCGCGCCGCAGGCGGAAATTCACGCCTATATCCTGCAGTGCGTGGAGAAACACCGGTTGCGCCCGCACATCCGCCTTAACAGCGAAGTGCTCGGTGCCGAGTTCGATGCCGCGCGCGGTATCTGGCGCGTCGAACTGGCGGGGGGCGAAGTGATCGAGACGCAGGCGCTGGTCAGTGCCTGCGGCCAGCTCAATCGGCCGGCCTACCCGAAACTGCCCGGCCTGGAGCATTTTCGCGGCGAGGCTTTTCATTCGGCGCGCTGGCGCCATGATCTGGATCTGACCGGCAAGCGCGTGGCGGTAATCGGCACCGGCGCTTCGGCGATCCAGTTCGTGCCACAGATCCAGCCGAAGGTCGCCAGCCTGAGCCTGTTCCAGCGCTCGGCTGCCTATGTGCTGGCCAAGCCGGATCGTGCCTATAGTCCTTGGGAGATTGCTCTCAAACAGCGTTTGCCCCTGCTGCAACGCGCTGATCGCCTGCTGCAATACCTGCATCACGAGGGCCGGGCGCTGGCCTTCATCCGCTTCCCCTGGCTGATGCGCCTGTTTCGTCATAGCTTCACCCGCCATCTGCAACGGCAGATGCCCGATGCTGGCAAGCGTGAGCGGTTGCAGCCGAACTACCCCATGGGCTGTAAACGTATCCTGATCAGCAACGACTACTTCCCGGCGTTGGCGCAGGCCAATGTCGAGATCGTCGACGCGGCGATTCGCGAAGTGCGCGAGCACTCGCTGGTGACGGCCGATGGCCGTGAGCATCCCTGCGATGTGCTGATCTACGGCACCGGTTTTACCGCCACCGATTTCCTCGCGCCGATGCGCATTCGTGGCCTCGATGGGCTGGAGCTCAATCAGGCCTGGAAGGAGGGTGCCGAGGCCTACAAGGGCATCAGCGTCAGCGGCTTTCCCAATCTGTTTCTGCTCTATGGGCCGAACACCAACCTTGGTCACAACTCCATCCTCTATATGCTCGAGAGCCAGTACGCCTACGTGCTGGGCTGCCTGCAGGCGCTTCGCGAACAGCGGCTGCGCTATCTCGACCTGCGGCCGACGGTGCAGCGTCACTACAACGCCGAATTGCAACAGGCGACTCATCGAACGATATGGGAACAGGGGTGCGACAGCTGGTACAAGACCGCTACCGGCAAGCACACCAACAACTGGCCGGGGTTCACCTTTACCTATCGCCTCATGACCCGTACTCCGGAGCTTGCCGACTATGACTGCGTCCGCTGACTTCAAAGCCCCCGCTGCCGAGCAGATGCTGCTACGCGGTGTGTTGCGCGGTTTTCTGCGTCTGTTCTTCCGTGGCCTGGTTCGGCCGCCGATGCCGGTGGCCGGCCAGCGCTTTGTGCTGCGCGCGCTCACTGCCATCACGCTGACGCCGCGTGGGGTCAGCCGCAGCGCCGATACCCTGGCCGGGCGCCCGTGCGAATGGCACCGGCCGCCTGTCAGCGGCGGTAGCGTGTTGCTTTACTTGCACGGTGGCGCCTTCATGATCGGTGGACCAGACACGCACCGAGGCATCTGCGCCAGCCTGGCCAAACGCGCTGCCCTGGAGGTCTGCGCTCTGGATTACCGTCTGGCGCCTGAGCATCCCTATCCAGCAGCGCGCGATGATGTGGTGGCGGCTTACCAGGCATTGTTGGCGGCCGGCTATAGAGCCGAACAGATCGCCATTGGTGGCGACTCGGCTGGCGGCAACCTGAGCCTGGTCGGTTGCCTGCGCATCCTCGAACTCGGCCTACCGGTGCCTGCCGCACTGGTGTGCTTCTCGCCGGTCACTGATTTCACCGGCGAGCAGATGCACGAGCCGCCAGCAGGCGACCCGCTGCTCCACCCCAGCTGGATCGAGCAGGCCGCGCAGCTGTATTGCCCGGCCGACCTGCCGCGCGTCGATCCGGGCATGTCGCCGCTGTTCGCCGATCTTGGCTGCCTGCCGCCGACGCTGATCCAGGTGGGCGAAGACGAGTTGCTGCTGAACGACAGTCTGCGCCTGGCCGAGCGCGCCAAGGCGGCCGGGGTGAACGTGCGCCTGGAGCGTTATCCGGGGTTGTGGCACGTGTTCCAGGCGCATGTCGGCATGTTGCGTGCGGCGGATTACGCCATCGCCCGCGTGGCAGCCTTTCTCCTTGAGCGGGGTGTGTGATGAACAACATTCTCATCAGCGGCGCCGCATCGGGCATTGGCGCCGCCACCGCGCGGCTGTTTCACGCGCGGGGCTGGCGCGTCGGGTTGCTCGATGTCGATGAAAAGGCGCTGGCGGCCTTGGCCGCCGAGCTGGGCGGCGCCTGGCATGCGCCGCTGGATGTGGTCGATGCCGCGGCGGTGAAAGCCGCGTTGGCCGATTTCTGCGCGCAGGGCGGCGGTCAGTTGCGCCTGCTGTTCAATGGCGCAGGCATTCTGCGCACCGGTGCCTTCACCGATATCGAGCTGGAGCAGCACACGCGTCTGGTACAGATCAATGTGCTTGGCGTGCTCAATCTTTGCCATGCGGCCTATCCCTATCTCAAGGTCACGCCAGAGGCGCAGGTGATCAACATGGGCTCGGCCTCGGCGCTCTATGGCGTGCCGCAACTGGCCAGCTACTCGGCCAGCAAGTTCGCCGTGCGTGGGCTTACCGAGGCGCTGGAGCTGGAGTGGCGTGAACACGGCATCCGCGTGGGTGACCTGATGCCGCCGTTCGTCAATACGCCGATGGTGCGCAGTCAGGCGCAGCGTCCGCCGGTGATGCGCCGCCTGGGCGTGCGTCTGGAGGCCGAGCAGATTGCCGAAGCAGCCTGGAAGCAGGCCCACGCCAGCACCGTGCATCGCCCGGTGGGGCTGCAGTTCGGGCTGCTGTTCAGCCTTGGGCAGATCACGCCGGGCTGGATCAACAGGTTGCTGATGGCCTGGCTGAGTCGCCCGTGAGTTCGGGCGAGGCGTTCAGGCTGGCCAATTGCCGCTGGTCGCCGGTTTTGTCACAAAGGCTTTCTGTATAGCGCGAATCTCTCTCGTAGCAGCTACTCTACGGGAGACGGTTTCAGTTCGGTGTTCTGCCGGGCAGTCGTCGATACGCTTGCAGTAGACACATCGAGCATCTGCTCGATTCTCGGGGCGGCGCCACTTGGGTGCATCTGTAAACGCAGGGCGTTTTCAGAGGTTTCCGGTAAGAGCCGCGACACCGTCCGCAGGACGGTCGCATTGGGAAAGCGGTTAATCCATCCATAGCCTGAGAGGGGGTCGTTTATGAGCACAGCCTTCCACGAAGACTCCAGCACGTCGGTGCTGCGTCGGATGAAAGAAGGGGGATTCGACTTCGCCCAGTTTCACCCGATCGAGTTCTACGCCATCTTTCCCGACGAAGAACGGGCCAGAACGGCGGCCAGAAACTTTCGCGGCGAGTCGCTCAACGCTCAGATATCCGCCCGTGAGGACGGCATCTGGCACCTGCAAATCAGCAAAGTGATGTATGCCACCCATGCCGGTATCGGCGAGTTCGAACATGACCTGGAGTCCATCGTCGTCCCGCTGGGCGGCAAGATGGATGGCTGGGGCGTTACCCAGGAGGTGAAAGCGTCAGCCATGCGTTAAAGGTGAATGCAGCGGTATTCCCCACCACAGACCATCGGCCGGCTGTCCGGCCGATGGCTTCAATTCCCAGCCCACCTCGACTTGCCAATCCTTCTCGCGCAGACTGCGCGGCGGAGGTAGCTATGGCCGATGTTCTGATCCTGACTCATATCGATTATTGCCCGCCAGCCCACCTGGTGCAGGTGCTGCAGGCGCGTGGCTGCAGTTTCGACGTGTTGCGCGTCGACCTGGGTGAGTTGCGCGGCTACGACCTGGAGCGGCCCAAGGCGGTCGCCGTGATGGGCGGGCCGATGAGCGTCAATGACCCGCTACCCTGGATTGCCGACGAAGTGGCTGCGCTGCAGCGCTTCATCGCACGTGACATTCCCATCATCGGTCACTGCCTGGGCGGCCAGCTGCTGGCCAAGGCACTGGGCGCCAGCATCCGCCGTATGGCCTACACCGAGGCGGGTTGGCAGCGTATGCAGCGCCGCCCGGAGGCAGCCGATAGCCCCTGGCTGGCGCATGTGCCCGCAGCGTTCAGTATTTTTCAGTGGCATGGCGACACCTTCTCGCTGCCTGACGGCGCCCAGCCTCTGTTGAGTAGCCGCTGGTGTGACAACCAGGCCTTCGCCTGGGGCGACAAAGTGCTGGCGTTGCAGGGCCATCCGGAGATGACAAAAGAGCTGATCGAACTCTGGCTCGATGACTGGGCGCACCTGCTCGATGCCAGCCAGCCGAGCCAGCAGAGCATCGACGAGATGCGCGAAGGCCTGAGCGAGAAGGTCAGGTTACTGAATCAGGTGGCTGAGGGTTTCTACGCGCACTGGCTGAAACTGGCTGGGCTTTGACGTCCCAAAAGAGCGGGTAACAATAACTCTGTGGCAGGAGATCGCTCATCGTCTGGAAATATGGCACCGTCGTGCGGTTAACCGATACATCGCCGCCACGCGAGAGCCTATTCCCTGCGCGGTGCTGCTCCTACAAGGGTTATTGGACGCCATGCGGTAGGAGCCCCACCCCGGGGCGAAGCCTTTGCAGCGCCAGGCTCTAAAGCGCGTGAGCACCGGTTTTTCCGGCGCCTACGGGCCCCAATAATTGAAGTAGTAGATGTTGCCGGGCTTGATCTCGATATCGATTTCCCCACCGCACTTGATCGTGCGTGTCCCGGGCATTATCTCCCCGGCCTCGTGAAGCTGGTGAGGCCAGCGTTCGTCGTCTACCGAGAGCGCTCCACAGCCACCACCGTTATCGTGTTCAATCACCAGGTAGGTTTTGCCGTCCGTGGATGGTTTGTAGCGGCCTCTGAGTTCATAAGTGGCATCCGTATCCGTGGAGGCAATGCTCACCAGCAAAAACGCCACTGCAATCACAAGAGCGGAGCATAGAACTGCGCCGAGGGTGATCAGCAAATACTTGAGTGCTCGCATCATTTGCTGGGGTACTTGTTCAATTTCATGGCTCGTCAGGGATCAGCATCAGCAGATCGGTCACCCCCACATCCGCACCCGCCTGGGTTAGTAGCGTCGTAGCCTGGCCGCGGTGATGCGTCTGGTGGTTGAACAGGTGCATCAGCAGGGCGAAGAAGTGCTTTTGCGCGGCCACACCCTTCATGTTGCGGTAGCTCAGCGGCTGATCCAGCTGCTCTTCGCCCATCTCGGCGGCCAGGGCTTCGATGCAACTGTCCAGCTGTTTACGCAGTGCGGCCAGCTCGCGTATATCCGCACCCATCGGTTGATCCAGGCGCGTCGGCTTTTCCAGCCCTGCAAGCGCCTGCAATGCCCGGAAGTTGGCCGGGTGCGCGGTGTAGCGCCCCAGCCAGATACGGTCGGCCACCAGCAGATGGTTGAGCGTGCCGAGGATCGAGCCGAAGAACGCACCACGCTCGGCACTCAGCGCTTCGTCAGGCAGGGTGGAAGCCGCCGCGTAGAGCCGTTCGTTCATCCAGCTGTTGTAGCGCGCCATCAGGCGGATATGGTCGACTCTCTGCATGGCCATTACCTGTTCTTGTTCTTTCAGAAACGCTCATCGGCAATGGCCGGTAGCACCAGCTCACGCACGTAACTGGCATCGGACAGGCTCAGTAGCGTTCGCACCAGAGCGACGACATCGTGCAGTGGAATCAGCTGACCTTCGCCATTTTGCGCCGCCTGTTCAATCGGAGTTTGCAGGCCATCCTGCGTATTGAGGTAGCCCAGTTGCAGGCAGGTGACGGCCAGACGCTGATCGCGAAAACCTTCGCGCAGGGTCTCGGCTATGCCTTTGAGGGCGAACTTGCTGGCGCCGAAGGTGACTTCCGGGCGGCCACTCTGTGGCAGGGCCGAGGTGGAACCGGTGAGGATCAATTGCGGCTTGGTGCCGCCGAGCAGGCGCGGTAGCAGGCGTTTGAGCAGCAGCAAGGTCGCGCCGATATTGACGCTGACCATCTCGAGAATCTGCGCGTCGTCGTCCTGCAGAAAGCTGTAGTCATCCTCGAACGCGCGGGTTTCCCAGATTCCCAGGTTGTAGATGATCGCGTCCAGACGCTGAGGCGACTGTGCTTCGATGGCGTCCACGGCCCGCAGCGGATCACTCATATCCGCCTCGATCCACTGGATATCCGTAGCGAGATCGGCAGGGCGGCTGCGTGAAATCCCGATCAACTCGTGGCCTTGCGCCAAACCCTCTACCAGCGCTCGGCCGAGACCTCGGCTGGCTCCGATCACCATGATGCGCATCCTGTACCTCCTTGACTCTTGCAGGGATCTTCCATGACTCAGGCGAGAGTGATGCTCGCCCGAGAGAGGAAAGACTGGGACGTTAATGGCGGGGGGCAAACGGGATATGCCGGCCAGCACTCATTGAGTGAGGGGTTACCCTCACCGTCACTCCCGTACAGGCGTGAGCCCGTAGAGCCGTTCTAGGTTCCCGCTTGTGCGGGAACGATGGTTGCAGCGGGGGGTGAGGGTTCCGAGGGCCGACTACTGACCGCTCGGCTCCGACCACACGGCAAACTCGTTGCCACCCGGCTCGACGAAGTGAAAGCGTCTGCCGCCGGGGAAAGAGAATATCGGTTTGACGATTTCCCCACCGGCGGCCTCGACCTTGGCCAGAGTGTCTTCCAGCTGTGCGCTGTAGAACACGATCAGCGCGCTGCCGTTGTCGCTGCGTGCAGACATCTCGGCGCTGAAGAAACCACCATCCAGGCCTTCGTCGGCGAAGGCTGCGTAATCGGGGCCGTAGTCCGTGAATCGCCAGCCGAAAGCGGCCTGGAAGAAGGCCTTGGTGGCCGGCAGATCGCGGCTGGGGTATTCGACGTAATTGATCTTCTCGTGAGCAGGCATGCCGGGTTCCTTGGCAGTGAAAGAGAGGGAGGTTACTGACGTGATTTGGCCAGATCGATGGCCGCCTGAATAGCCGCGCGTGCTTGCGGGCTGTTTTTCCAGCAGGTAGAGCCCAGCTGACCGGCTACCGCCGTGACGATATCGCTGACACTGGACTCAGCCAACTCCTGCAAGGAGTTTATTCCGATCTGTTCGAGTCGTTGCACGACGGTAGGGCCTACGCCTTTAACGTTCAGAAGGGCTTGGTGTTCATCGGTTGGGAAGGGCATTGGGATTGTTACCAGTCGTAAAGATAAGGAACGGGCTTTAGCCCGTCCCAGTGAGCGAGCGCTTGGGAACTCCCTGAAATATAATAAGAAATCATCAGTAGCTTAATCGCTATTTAGAGTCAGTGCTATAACAAACGCAGGAATTGGAGGTCGAACCTAAAGTTTATGAATCGTCCAGATTAAAGCCAAAAACGTATCTCAACTCATAATAACAGTGGTGCGTGCTGGCGCAGTACATCTTCAGCAATTGCCATGTAAAATTGGCGAGTCAAGCTAAAAAATGGGCTAAGGTGCTGATTTACGGGTATTAAATCTATTCCCGCTAAACAATAAACATCCATCTCATCTTCTAAGTGCTTAAAATATAGGTCATCTAATTCGTCCCACCAATTTCTCCTCAGCATCAAAAGATAGGGGCTATTTAGATTTAGCAAGTCCAAGGTGTACTGAGCGCGATCAGTGTCAAAAACATTTAGTTTATTGGACGGTACTACTCGGCCGTCGGATAAGTATGAAAAAAATCTTGAGCAATCGATATCATGCGGTGCAATAAAACGCTGCATGTCCACTGAGTTTTGCTTTCCAGGGGCATGGCCCCCGAACACAGATCGCGCCTGCTGAGAAGGTTGTTGACTCGATATAAAGCTGGACAAATTAGCACTACTAAACGCACTAGCAGCTAGATTCTTATAGTCAAAAGTTCGATGAGGCGACTGTGACTTATTCTCAATGTGTTCAATGTGATAATCGAATCCCTGTTGGTCGGGGCGAACTTCACTGTAACAGCATAAGTGATATTGCTCTGACAATAGAAATTCCAGAACAGTGTCTTTGTGACCAAATGTGCTCCAGCGAGTTCTGGCGCTCTCACTCGTGATAGGCGGCAGTTCATTAGACTTGCTTAGGTAATATCCGCCATTTCCAATCTTAATCACTTGCCTCACTGCTTGAGCGCCTTATGTCTAACGATATTACGTTGAAGCCTTAAGATTTGGGCATGCTCTCTGCCTAAAATGCCCAGCATTTTCTCCATTAAATATTTCGCTTCCGCCGAGTCGTATAAACCCTGATCAACTAACTCTGTCAGCCTTTGTAGTTCTACTTTCTCCGGGATTGGCGGCAATGGGTCAACTAGCATTACCCCCTGAAGTACGTCCCCGCTGGGCTCTCCGTAAGTACGACCAAGAGGCTTGCTGACAATGATTCTCCCCTCTTTATTTAAGTCAAGCACACGAATGTTGTCCCTATGGACAGTGCTCAAAACTTGTGGGCTATGTGTGGTAACAATAAATTGGAGGTTTGGGAATGTGCGCTGAAGTCCAGCTAAAATCTCCTGCTGCCACCTCGGGTGCAAATGTAGCTCTACTTCATCAATAACAACCACGCCATGGCAGCTTAGTGGTGTGGCCGCCTCGGGATTAAGTGTTACCAGCCTTCTTGCTATATCGCCAGCTAAAACAAGCAACATCCTCTGCCCTTGAGATAGCTGAGTGATGTTTAATTCAACGCCAAAAACCTCAACTAATAAACGCGTCTTCCCAGTGCTGCGATCTACTCTAAGATTGCGTACGTCAGGTACTAGATTTTCAATGGCTTGATTTACTGCGCTTAAGTGGCGTTTATACTTTTCAGTAGATGAGTCACCAATCACGTTGGCTAACTTAATTTTTCTTTCCTGTAGCCTGCGCAGAAAGAGATTTTCGCCTGAGAGACGGCTGTCTTCAGGTTCGTCAGCCAGAAAGCTTTCAAGGGTCGATATTTGGTTTCGAAGTTCTTTGGCTTCTGATGAGTCTTCACCTTCGGCAAGGTTAGTCAGTTCGATATATAGCTCTGAGAAATTATCTAGCTTAGTGCCCCCCTCAAGTGCATCTTTCAGTGCAGAGAAGCGATTGATTAATACCTCGCCAGATGCTTTTTCCGCTAGTTCTTGTTTTAGTGTAAAAAAAGAGCGCTCTACAGAGTAGAATGCCAGGAGCGGAATCATGACAGTATTGCTTGCAGACGTCTTTCGATACATTGCCCCGAATTTCTTGATTACACTCACATCGCTAGACTGACTTCCAGAGAAGCCACTGACTGTGCGGACTAAAGCACTTTCAAAAATATTTCTATCGCCCAGCTGAAACTTGCCAATAATTTCCGCATAGTCTTCAGTGGCAACATTGATATCTGAATGAGTGACGGGCTTGCCATTCACTCCCTCTTTTTCAAGGTTATTATTGAACCATGAAAATATTTTCGAAATAGCTTCCGAGATACTCGTTTTTCCTGCGCCATTGTTGCCGATGATAACCGTAATTTTTTTGTCGAAGGTTATCTCTAAATTAGTAAATCTTCTAAAATTTGACAATGATAATGACTTTAAATGCAAAGCCTCTCCTGCAAGAGATAACTCCAGAAGCTTCAAATATTTTTCAGCTTCCTCATTGTTCTGTTCAACATATTTGCCTTCAGCATAGAACTCATGTAGTTGGAGTTGCGCTTCCAGAACTCCTCGTCGAGCATTCTGAATGATTGACTTAATGCCTTTGTTGCGTTCGCTGTTGTTTCTCATGGTCTCAGTCCTCAATAATCTTGGAGATAGATTCGGCTGTGTATTTTTTCACTAAGGACTGAAAGAAAGTAGGCTCTATGTGTTTGGCGAAAGCTATCAAACCTCTCAGGTGCAACCTATCATCGCTGCTAAGCTTGTCTAGTACGAACTGATGGGTTAGGTGCTTAATATATCTTTTTCGCGAGCGACCTAGAGAAAGCGAGGCTTTATTGTTTATTGTTACTCCGGTGACATGTCGATTATGAGCCATGGAAGAAAATTTAGTCTTTCTCTTATTTATCCTCAATGCACCATCATAAAGGTGCTCGAGATTAGCTTCGATCAGCGCTGGGACTTCAAAAAGCACATCCTTGTGGCATGTCGAGAAGGTTAAATCGTCAGCATACCTTGTATAGGTAATTTCCTTGCTTGCGCAAATTTCATGCACTAAGCAATCAAATTTATACATGAGAAAATTGGAAACCATAGGCGAGCTTGGCGCCCCGACACTTAGAATTAGACGCCCCGCAGTGTTTTTGCTAGGGCGCCAAAACAATAAGCGCTCTAGGGTGTACTTGTCTAAATCAGTAGGCGTTCCGATGGTGTTTTTCCAGACGCTCCAAAAAAGCTCACTAGAAATTGAATTGAAGAAGTTTTCAAAATCCATTTTCAGTAAGTATCGATTTCGCTTATGAAGTTCTGCGTTGTCCTTAATGCTCAAGCCGTTTCGATAGGCCATTGCTGATTTGTGAACTGGTAGTTTCTGAAGCATTAAGAACTTGCGTTGATATAGCTTCAGTTCTTTAGAGGGTTGGGCAATAATTCTATGGCCAGAAGTGCGCTTCGGGATTGTGTAGATCTTGTATTTATTGGGCGCGTTTCGGAGGAAGGCAATTACCTTGGCCTCACTTTTTTCGAGCGCCAATGCTAGCTTTTCAATTACACTCATCTTGGCCCCCATAAAAAAGCCCAAGAGCAACAGCTCTTGGGCTTAGCTCTTTACTAGAGGATGCGATAGTCTCGCAACCTGATTGAGGAACGAGATCAGGTTGCGAGACTATCGCAACCACAAAATCGTTCAATAACTTAGAGTCTGGCTAAACACCCGACTAGACGGAATCGTCTTAAGCTAAAGAGCCCTTTGAGTATATGCCATGGAGAAGCCTAAGCTCAACATTCTACAGATACTGAAATCAGAGCAACGTTGCAGCAGACAACGCCAGCCCCAGTGCTGAGACTGAGTTGATATTCACGTCAAGGGCGTATCTCGAGCAGCTAGGGAAACGCTGAAGAAGACTTCCCGTTTCTGGTGAAATACGCCGATCCCGCTGCCCGAGCCTCCCGATAAAGCAGATGGCCTTCGCCCTTGCTTCTGGGAGTCCGCGAGGCGGTAGGTTTTGGGGAGGTTATACACCATGCCGGATAACTGCTGGCAAGTGGCAATTACGCGAAAGCGGGGATGGTTGGGAAGGGCGTAGGGAAGATCGCGAGCAAGCTCGCTCCTACAAAAAACGGGGCGGGGAGGAGAGAGGCGCAGCGGTGAGCCGCTGCGCCTTTCGTTTCAGCGGTTGAAGCGTTCGACCAGGGCGTATTGGCCCTGTGCGGTGTTGGTCAGGGCTTCGCTGAGTTTGGCGGTATCGTTGGCTTCGCCGGCGGTCTGGTCTGCCAGTTGGGCGATGGTGGTGATGTTCTGGTTGATCTCGTCGGCGACGGCGCTTTGCTCTTCCGCCGCTGCGGCGATCTGGTTGGCCATGTCGGCGATATTGGCCACCGAGTCGCTGATGCCGGACAGAGCCTGATCGGCCTGCAGCACTCGTTCGACGCCTTCATCGGCCTGCTTGCGGCCGATTTCCATGGTTAGTACGGCTTCTTCGGCAGTGCGCTGCAGTTTGGCGATCAGCGCGTGGATCTGTTCGGTGGACTCAGCGGTGCGCTGGGCCAGCGAGCGCACCTCGTCGGCCACCACGGCGAAGCCACGGCCCATTTCGCCGGCGCGGGCGGCTTCGATGGCGGCGTTGAGGGCGAGCAGGTTGGTCTGGTCGGCGATGCCCTTGATCACGTCCACCACGCCGCCGATTTCGCTGCTGTCCTGGGCCAGGCGGGTCACGGTTTCACCGGTATCGCCCACCGATTGCGACAGGCGCTGGATGGCTTCGCGGGTTTCTGCGGCGATGGTGCGGCCTTCGCTGGTAAGGCGGTTGGCTTCCTGGGTGGCGATGGCGGTGCGGGCGACGTTGCTGGCCACTTCCAGAGTGGTGGCGGCCATTTCGTTGACGGCGGTGGCAACCTGCTCGGTCTCGCTGCGCTGGCGCTCGAGGCCGGCCGAGCTGTTGTGCGCGAGCTTGTCGGCTTCACGCGCTTGCAGGGTCAGTTGCTCGGCGGTGTCCTGCAGGCGGGTGAGGCAGGTTTTCAGGCGCGCTTCCTGGCTGAGCATGGCCATTTCCAGGCGTGCTTCGGCGCCACGGCTGTCGGTGTACATCTGCGCGATCAGCGGGTCGGAAGTGGTTTGCTCGGCGAGGCGCAGCAGGCGTTTGACGCCGCGCGTCTGCCAGGCGATGCCAGCCAGCCCCAGCGGCACGGAGAGCACGGCAGCAAGGATGAAGCCCCAGTTGCTGCCCATCCAGTGGCCGATCATGAAGCCGATCTGGCTGACCAGGATGAAGGGCATCCACGCCTGGACGATGGGCAGCCAGTGATTGCTGGCCGGTACGGCCGATTTGCCGGCGTTGAGGCGGGCGTACAGCGTTTCGGCGCGGCGCACCTGCTCGGCTGTCGGTTTGATACGGACGGATTCGTAGCCGACAACCTGGTTGTTTTCGGTCACGGGCGTGACGTAGGCGTTGACCCAGTAGTGGTCGCCGTTCTTGCAGCGGTTCTTGACGATGCCCATCCACGGGCGGCCCTTCTTCAGGGTCGTCCACATGTGCTCGAACACGGCGGACGGCACGTCAGGGTGACGCACGATGTTGTGTGGCGCGCGCAGCAGTTCTTCGCGCGTGAAGCCGCTGACTTCGACGAAGGCGTCGTTGCAGTAGCTGATTTGTCCTTTGAGGTCGGTGGTGGATATCAGGCGTTGTTGTGCAGGAAAGGTGCGCTCACGCTGAGTGACCGGCTGGTTGTTACGCATGGCAGGTATCCGTCGTTGTAATGCCCTGTCATCGGCCGGCGAGCGGCGAAGTTGAGGGCTGAATCCGTTTTGGCGAGTTTAATCGCTTTTTGAACGGCGTCACGTTTCTGTCGCGGCGTTGGCCATCTCTGGCTCGACGGATAAGGAGGCCCTGCCGCCAGTGGCGGCAGGGCAGGTGCATCAGTTGGCGATCATCTGGCGCAGCACGTAGTGCAGGATGCCGCCGACCTTGAAGTACTCGACCTCGTTGAGGGTGTCGATGCGGCACAGGACTTCGACTTCCTCATGCGTGCCGTCTTCACGGGTGATTATCAGCGTCAGTGGCATCTGTGGGCGCAGTTCCACGCCTTCCAGACCTTCGATGGCCAGCACTTCCTTGCCGGTCAGTTTCAGGCTGGTGCGGTCGATACCGGGTTTGAACTGCAGCGGCAGCACGCCCATGCCCACCAGGTTGGAGCGGTGGATGCGCTCGAAGCTTTCGGCGATTACTGCCTTGACCCCCAGCAGGTTGGTGCCCTTGGCCGCCCAGTCGCGGCTGGAGCCGGTGCCGTATTCCTTGCCGGCGATGATCAGCAGCGGCGTACCTTCGGCCTGGTAGCGCATGGCTGCATCGTAGATCGCCAGCTTCTCGCCGCTGGGCACGTGCAGGGTATTGCCGCCTTCCTCACCACCGAGCATTTCGTTGCGGATACGGATGTTGGCGAAGGTGCCGCGCATCATCACTTCGTGGTTGCCGCGGCGCGAGCCGTAGGAGTTGAAGTCGGCCTGGGCCACGCCGTTATCGCGCAGATAGCGCCCGGCCGGGCTGTCGGCCTTGATGTTGCCGGCTGGCGAGATGTGGTCGGTGGTCACCGAGTCGCCGAGCAGGGCGAGGATGCGCGCCTGGCGGATATCGGTGATACGTGGCGGATCGCCGGCGATGTCCTCGAAGAACGGCGGATGCTGGATATAGGTGGAGTCGCCCTGCCAGGCGTAGGTGTCGGCCTTGGGCACGTCGATGGCCTGCCATTTCTCGTCGCCGGCGAAGACTTCGGCGTATTCCTTGCGAAACATGGCGGTGTCGACCTGGGTGATGGCCTGGGTGATCTCGGCCTGGGTCGGCCAGATGTCCTTGAGGTACACCGGCTGACCGTCCTTGCCGGTGCCGAGGGCGTCGCGGGTCAGGTCGAGGCGCACGCTCCCGGCCAGGGCATAGGCGACCACCAGGGGTGGTGAGGCCAGCCAGTTGGTTTTCACCAGCGGGTGCACGCGGCCCTCGAAGTTGCGGTTGCCGGAGAGCACCGAGGCGACGGTCAGGTCGGCCTGGGTGATGGCCTTCTCGATGGGCTCACGCAGCGGGCCGGAGTTGCCGATGCAGGTGGTGCAGCCGTAGCCCACCAGGTCGAAGCCGAGTTTCTCCAGGTAGGGCGTCAGGCCAGCGGCATTGAAGTACTCGGTGACCACCTTGGAGCCAGGCGCCAGCGAGCTTTTGACCCAGGGTTGGCGCTGCAGGCCTTTCTCCACCGCCTTCTTGGCCAGCAGGCCGGCGGCCATCATCACGCTGGGGTTGGAGGTGTTGGTGCAGGAGGTGATGGCGGCGATCACCACGGCGCCGTCTTTCAGGCGATGGGTATGGCCGTCGTCCTCGTAGTCGATTTCGCCGCTCTGCTTGTCGCCACCGACGGCGGTACCGCCGCCGCCTTCGCTGAGCAGGCGACCCTCTTCCTTGGCGGTGGGCTTGAGCTGCAGGCCGACGAAGTCGTCGAAGGCCTGGCTGACCTGGCCCAGCGAGACACGATCCTGCGGGCGCTTGGGCCCGGCCAGGCTGGCTTCGACGCTGCCCATGTCCAGGCTCAGGCTGTCGGTGAACAGCGGCTCGGCGCCTGGCTCGCGCCACAGGCCCTGGGCCTTGCTGTAGGCCTCGACCAGTTGCACGGTGGCGTCCGGGCGGCCGGACAGGCGCAGGTAACCGAGGGTGATGTCGTCCACCGGGAAGAAGCCGCAGGTGGCGCCGTATTCCGGGGCCATGTTGGCGATGGTGGCGCGGTCGGCCAGCGGCAGGTCGGCCAGGCCGTCGCCGTAGAACTCGACGAATTTGCCCACCACGCCCTTCTTGCGCAGCATCTGGGTGACGGTGAGCACCAGGTCGGTGGCGGTTATGCCTTCTTTCAGCTTGCCGCTGAGCTTGAAGCCGATGACTTCGGGAATCAGCATCGACACCGGCTGGCCGAGCATGGCCGCTTCCGCCTCGATGCCGCCTACGCCCCAGCCGAGTACGCCGAGGCCGTTGATCATGGTGGTGTGCGAGTCGGTACCGACCAGGGTGTCGGGGTAGGCGAGGGTGGTGCCGTCTTCTTCCTTGCTCCACACGGTGCGCGCCAGGTATTCGAGGTTGACCTGGTGGCAGATGCCGGTGCCCGGCGGCACCACGCTGAAGTTGTCGAAAGCGTGCTGGCCCCAGCGCAGGAAGGCGTAGCGCTCGCCGTTGCGCTGCATTTCCAGTTCGACGTTGTCATGGAAGGCGCTGGAGGAGGCGTAGCGGTCGACCATCACCGAATGGTCGATGACCAGATCCACCGGCGACAGCGGGTTGATCCGCTGTGGGTCGCCGCCGGCCTTGGCCATGGCGTCGCGCATGGCGGCCAGGTCGACCACCGCCGGTACGCCGGTGAAGTCCTGCATCAATACGCGCGCCGGGCGGTACTGGATCTCGCGGTCGGAGGCGCGCTGGTCGAGCCAGTCGACCATGGCTTGCAGATCCTGCGGCTGCACGGTCTGGCCGTCTTCGTTGCGCAGCAGGTTTTCCAGCAGGACCTTGAGCGACTTGGGCAGGCGGTCGATGTTACCGAGGCGCTGGGCGGCTTCGGGCAGGCTGAAGTAGTGGTAGGTGGCGTCGCCGACTTTCAGTTCGCGGCGGCAGTTCAGGCTATCGAGGGAGGGCATTGCACATCTCCTTGGGCCCGCACGGTTCGGGCTGTGTCTGATGGCGGCAGACCTTCAAGCTAGTTCGGCTTGGGCTGTCTGGCTAGCGCATTTCCTTTATCGGTCGCTATACGCTGCCTGTTCTGGGTGGCCGGGCCTGATCGAAACGCGATGGCTGGTGGCTCCGTATCTGTAGGCAGCGCATATGTAGCTGGACAGGTTTAGCGGCTCGGGGTTCCGCTCTCGGGTATCATGCGCACCCCAAGGAGACCCTTTGATGAATACCCTGTTTCTGCATTGCCGCCCCGGTTTCGAAGGGGAGGTTTGCGCCGAGATCACTGACCTCGCCGCACGCCTGGACGTACCAGGCTACTCCAAGACCAAGCCCGGCAGTGCGTGCGCCGAGTTCGTCTGCAGCGAGGCGGCCGATTGCGAGCGGCTGATGCGCAGCGTGCGTTTCAACCAACTGATCTTCCCGCGGCAATGGGCGCGCGGGGCCTACGTCAGCCTGCCAGAGAGTGACCGTATCAGCGTGTTGCTGGAGGCGCTTGCTGATTATCCGGTATGCGGCAGCCTGTGGCTGGAAGTGGTGGATACCAACGACGGCAAGGAGCTCTCGACCTTCTGCAAGAAGTTCGAGGCGCCGCTGCGCAAGGCGCTGCTCAAGGCCGGCAGACTGGTGGACGATGCCAAGAAGCCGCGCCTGCTGCTGACCTTCAAGAGCGGGCGCGAGGTGTTCGCCGGCATCGCCGAGGCGGACAACCAGGCGATGTGGCCTATGGGTATTCCGCGCTTGAAGTTTCCCCGTGAGGCGCCCAGCCGCTCCACGCTCAAGCTGGAGGAGGCCTGGCACCATTTCATTCCGCGCGAGCAGTGGGATCAGCGCCTGGCGCCGGGCATGACCGCCGTGGACCTGGGCGCTGCACCGGGCGGCTGGACCTGGCAGCTGGTCAATCGGGAGATCCGTGTTACCGCCGTGGACAACGGGCCGATGGCCGAAAGCCTGATGTACTCGGGTTTCGTCGTACACCAGCGCGCCGATGGTTTCACCTTCCGACCGCGTCATCCGGTGCACTGGATGGTCTGCGATATCGTCGAGAAGCCGGCGCGCACGGCGGCGATGATCGAAACCTGGCTGGGCGAGGGGTTGTGCCGCGAGGCGGTGGTCAACCTCAAATTGCCGATGAAGCAGCGTTACGCCGAAGTGCGGCGCCTGCTAGATCGCATCGAGTCGGGGTTGGTGGAGCGCGGCTTGAAGGTCAGCATCGGTTGCAAGCAGCTTTATCACGACCGCGAGGAAGTGACCTGCCACCTGCGTCGGCATGGCAAATGATGATCTGCGCGTAGCAGGCCGTTGAAAAACGTAGGCGACGACTGCATGGATGCAGGAGGTAGAGCGACGCAGGAGGCCAAAGCCGAGGTGGTTTTTCAACAGCCTGCCAGGTCTCAGGACTGTGCGCGCAGGTGACCTGAAGGTCAGCTTTGCGCGACAATACGCGCCTGTTTGTGGAGCCCCTTATGTCCGAAGCCCTGACCCTCAATCACGATGACCTGCTCGATGCCAGCGGCCTGAATTGCCCGGAACCGGTGATGATGTTGCACAACAAGGTGCGCGACCTGTCGCCGGGCGGCCTGCTCAAGGTGATCGCTACCGATCCGTCGACCCGCCGTGACATTCCCAAGTTCTGCGTGTTTCTCGGCCACGAACTGCTCGGTCAGGCCGAGGAGGACGGCACCTACCTGTACTGGATTCGCAAGAAGACCGATTAGCTGCCGGTTGTATGCGGTGTGCCAGATATTCTGGCGGACTGTTCGCTTAGGCTCCTGAGTCTGCCCTACGGCTCTGGTCCGCAGTGCCAGCGTGTAGGGTGCGCCGTGCGCACCAGTGCTGTGCCTTGATCTGTTTTTGCCCGTGGTGATAGGTGCGCGTGGCGCACCCTACGGGGTTCCGGCGTCTTCCGCGTCGTTCCATCCCGCCTGTCCCGGCGCCAGGCCGCAGCTGTTCAGTAGCGCCTGCCAGGCCTTGACGTGACGCGCCGTGGCTGTGCGGAAATCCTGCCACAACGAATGCTGCTCGCCGGCCAGGCGCTGCAGGTGCTCGCGGGTAGCCGAGGGAATGCCGTCGATGCGCTGCAATTGCAGCAGCGCCGCCTGCCACTGCTGGCCACGCTGATCGACCTGCGCCAGATAAGGCTGCAGGCCGCCAGCGTAGAACTTGATGAAGATGTTCTGCAGGATGCGCCCGCGCGGCGTCGCCTGGCCCAGCGGGCAAAGTGGGCGGTTCTGCTGGCGTTGCTCCAGCAGTTCGCTGCCGGCGTCGAGGTTGTGGCGCAGGCTGGCCAGGCTGGTGATCAACTGGCCGCCTTGCTCGCTGGCGTAGAGGGCGAAGAACAGCGGCTCCAGCTGATCGGCGCTCGGCGGTAGCTGCGCAGGCAGCGCGGCGCCGATGCTGGCCAGCCGCTGCAGTGCGTCCAGTGCGGCGCTGTCTTCCTGCGTGTCCACCGGCAAGGCCTGGTCGGCGAAGCGCAGGTAGTCTTCGAACTCAGGGCTGCCGTTGAGCGCATTCCAGAACACTGCCGGCAGTTGCTGACGCTTGTCGCTGGCCAGACGCTGCAGCGTGGCCTTCAGGCTGGAGTCGTCCTGCAGATGGGGCAGGCAGTCTTCGATGGCGCGCAGCAGATCGCCTTCATAGCCCAGCCGTTGGCTGGGCATCAGCTGCTTGCCCAGGCTGCTATTGCGCTGGCTGATCAGCTGCTGCAGGTGCGGACAGCGCCGCGCGTCGATCACCAGATCGAGCAGGCCGATACGCAGTTCGGGGATGTCCGAGGTTCGCTCGCGCCTGGCGGGCAGGCGGTACTGACTGATACTGCGACTGTCCAACGAACTGACGTCCGGCGCATCGAGCGAGCGCTGCAGGCGTTCGAGGTAATCGCTCTGCAGGGCCAGGCCATCGTTAGCCGGGCCACAGCCAGCGAGCAGAAGGAAGCAGAGGAGCAGGGCAGGTCGAATCATGCGCTCAGTCTAGAGCTGATTTCCTGCCTATCCAATCACTCAGGCAGCCCGGCGAATGCGCTTGCGAGCACTGCGTGCCAGGCGAACGGTGAGCATCGCGGCAGCGCAGGTCAATCCGACCACCAGGCCCTGCCACAGGCCGCTGGGGCCACTCGGTTCGCCGAACAGGTCGGACAGCCCCAGCGCATAACCCACCGGCAAACCGATGCCCCAGTAGGCGAACAGCGTCAGCAGCATGGTGATGCGCGTGTCCTGATAGCCGCGCAGTGCGCCGGCGGCCGTCACCTGGATGGCATCGGAGAACTGGAACAGCGCCGAGTAGACGATCAGCGTTGCCGCCACGGCGATCACCGTCTTGTCCGGGGTGTAGATCTGCGCGATCTGTTCGCGCAGCAGGAACATCAGGCTGGCCGATACGCAGGCGTAGCCCAGCGCCGCCGCCATGCTTACCCCGGCAGCGAAGCGCGCCTCGCGCGGCTGACCACGGCCCAGCGCCTGGCCGACGCGCACGGTGGCGGCCATGGCCAGCGAGTAGGGAATCATGAACACCATGGAGCTGAAGTTCAGGGCGATCTGATGTCCGGCGACCACGGTGGCACCGAGGCCGCCGATCAGCAGGGCGATCACCGCGAAGATGCTCGATTCGGCAAATACCGCGATGCCGATTGGCACGCCAATGCTCAGCAGGCGTTTGATCACCGTCCACTGCGGCCATTCGAAGCGGGTGAACAGCGAGCTGGCGCGGTAGTAGGGCGCCCATTTCACCCAGACCAGCATGCCGATCAGCATGAAGCCCATCACCAGCGCGGTTGCCCAGCCGCAGCCGACACCGCCCATGGCCGGCAGGCCGAACTTGCCGTAGATGAAGATGTAGTTGGCAGGGATGTTCAGCAGCAGACCAAGAATGCCCAGCACCATGGCCGGGCGGGTGTGGCCGAGGCCGTCACTGAAACAGCGCAGTACGTGATAAAGCGCCACTGCCGGGAAACCGCAGGCGACGGCGCGCAGGTAACCCATGGCGGGGGTGATCAGCTCCGGGTCGATGTTCATGGCGCGCAGGATGAATTCGGCGTTCCACAGCAGGGTCGCGGCGCTGCCGCCGACGGCCAGCGCCAGCCAGAGTGCCTGGCGCACCAGCGGGCCGATTTCGGCCTCTGCGCCAGCGCCGAAGCGCTGCGCGACCTTGGGTGTGGTGGCCAGCAGGATGCCGGTCATCAGCAGAAACACCGGCACCCAGATCGAATTGCCCAATGCCACGGCAGCCAGATCCTGCGGGCTCACGCGCCCGGCCATCAGCGTATCGACGAAGCCCATGGCGGTATGTGCCAACTGGGCGATGATGATGGGTGTGGCCAGGATGAGCAGGCTGCGCAGTTCCGTGCGCACGCGGCCAAGGCGGGTGTCGGTAGACATTTCGACTCTTCGGGATGGCAGGAAACCGCGTAGTCTACGCCTTGACGTATCGGTCAGGAAAGCGCGATCTGTGCCTCTGTCTGGCGGCTCTCGAGGCGACGCTGAGGTGTCGGCTGACTTAGAATGGCGGCCTTCCCGATGGAGCCTGCCATGCACATAGTCGCCGACGAGAACATTCCCCTGCTCGATGAGTTCTTCGCTGCGTTCGGCAGCATTCGCCGCTTGCCTGGTCGCGGCATCACCGCGGCCGATGTGCGTGATGCCGACCTGCTGCTGGTGCGCTCGGTGACGCAAGTGAACCGCGCCTTGCTCGAAGGCAGCCGGGTGCGTTTCGTCGGCACTTGCACCATCGGCACCGACCACCTGGATCTCGATTACTTCGCCGAAGCCGGCATCGCCTGGAGCAGTGCCCCCGGTTGCAATGCTCGTGGCGTGGTGGATTACGTGCTGGGCAGCGTGCTGACCCTGGCCGAGCGCGAGGGCGTAGACCCGGCGGCGTGCGTTTACGGTGTGGTTGGTGCGGGGCAGGTCGGCGGGCGTCTGGTCACTCTGTTGCAGGGGCTGGGCTGGCAGGTGCGCGTGTGCGACCCGCCGCGTCAGGCCGCCGAGGGCGGCGACTTCGTCAGCCTGGAGCAGATCATCGACGAGTGCGATGTGATCAGCCTGCACACGCCGCTGGACGCTTCGACGCGGCATCTGTTCGGTGCGACTCGCCTGGCGGCATTGAAGCCAGGAACCTGGTTGATCAACGCCAGCCGTGGTGCTGTGGTGGACAACGCCGCGCTGCGCAGCCTGCTGCCGCAGCGGCCTGATCTGAAGGTGGTGCTGGATGTCTGGGAAGGCGAGCCGCTGGCCGATGTCGAGTTGGCCGCCCTGTGCCAACTGGCAACGCCGCATATCGCTGGCTATAGCCTGGACGGCAAGCTGCGTGGCACGGCGCAGATCTACCAGGCCTGCTGCCGGGCGCTGGGCGTGGCCGAGCAGGTGAGTCTGGCCGATCTGTTGCCGGCGCCCTGGTTGAGTGAGCTGAGCATCGACGGCAGCGCAGACCCGGCCTGGGCCCTGGCCAGCATCTGCCGCGCGGTGTACGACCCGCGCCGCGACGATGCTGACTTTCGCCGCAGCCTGGCCGGCGATGCCGATGCCCGTCGCGCCGGCTTCGACCGCCTGCGCAAGCATTACCCCATGCGCCGCGAGATCGATGGCTTGCGCGTGCGTATTCAGGGTGATTCAGCGCCGCTGGCTGCTCTGGTACGAGCCCTGGGCGCCACCGTTTCGTAGGGTGGGTTAGCCGCCTGTCACGCTTGCAGAACAGTTTGCTAAGCCCGGTGCGGCATAACCCACCATCGGCGCAACGCGATCCATCGCCCGGTGGGTTACGTGGGGCGGCCATCCGAGCGCGCGGAGCTCATCTGCGTCTGGAAGCTCGGCACTCGGCGCCGCTAACCCACCATCGGTGCAACGCGACACACCGCCCGGTGAGTTACGTGGGGCGGCCATCCGAGCGCGCTGGGTTCATCTGCGTTTGGAAGCCCGGCATTCGGCGCCGCTAACTAACCTACGGATAGTGCGATATCTGCATATGTTATTTTGCCTTAATTAAATTGCATGCAATTTAATTGCTCGCTACTTTGTTCGTCACCTCAAGCCCATTCAGGACGATTTCCCATGAGCAACGCACTTTTCGATATTCCGGTCACCACCATCAAGGGCGAGCAGAAGACTCTGGCCGACTTCGGCGGCAAGGCTGTGCTGGTGGTCAATACCGCCAGCAAATGTGGCTTCACCCCGCAGTACAAGGGCCTGGAGAACGTCTGGCAGCAATACAAGGACAAGGGCCTGGTGGTGCTCGGTTTCCCCTGCAACCAGTTTGGCAAGCAGGAGCCGGGTGACGAGGGTGCGATCTCCGAGTTCTGCGAGCTGAACTTCGGCGTCAGCTTCCCGCTGTTCAAGAAGGTCGACGTCAATGGCAGCGATGCTCACCCGCTGTTCGTGCAGTTGAAGAAGCGCGCACCGGGTCTGCTGGGCAGTCAGGGGATCAAGTGGAACTTCACCAAGTTCCTGATTGGCGAGGACGGTAAGGTGGTCAAGCGCTTCGCCCCGACCACCAAGCCTGAAGAATTGAGCAGTGAGATCGAAGCCCTGCTGAAATGAGCGCTTTCGATACCGCCGGGCTGCAGCTGGACAATCAGCTGTGCTTCAAGCTCTACGCCGCCTCGCGTGCGGTGATCCGTGCCTACAAGCCGATGCTCGACGCACTCGGCCTGACCTACCCGCAATACCTGGCGATGCTGGTGCTGTGGGAGTGGCAGGAGCGGGCGCCCGAGCAACCGACGCTCAAGGCGCTTGGGCAACGCCTGCAGCTCGACTCCGGTACCCTGACGCCGCTGCTCAAGCGCCTGGAGCAGATGGGCCTGGTGCAGCGTAGTCGCGCGCAGACGGATGAACGCGAGGTGCATCTGGCCCTGAGCGACGCTGGCAGGGCGGTGCAGGCTCAGGTCCTGCCACTGAAGGCGCAGTTGCTCTGCCAGTTCGGCGATCAGGATCTGCTGGAAATGGAAGGGCTGCGGCGCAGCCTGGATCGACTGCTGGCTCGGCTCAGCGACTGACCTCATCGGGCAGCCAGGTGTCGAGCATGACTGCCAGCTCTTCACGGCGGAAGGGTTTGGCCAGGTAATCGTTCATGCCGGCAGCGCGGCAGCGCTCGCGCTCGTCGGATAGCGCATTGGCGGTCAGGGCGACGATGGGCAACTCCGGCCAGCGGCCATTGCTGCGGATGCGTCGGCTGGCTTCGTAGCCATCCATCACCGGCATGTTGCAGTCCATCAGGATCAGGTCGATTGGCTCCTGCTCCAGCACCTCCAATGCTTCCGCGCCGTGTGCGGCGACCAGCACCTGATAGCCGAGCTTGGCCAGCATGCCTTTGGCGACCATCTGGTTGACCGGGTTGTCTTCGACCAGCAGCACGCGCGCCGTACTTTCCCGCGCGGGTTGCGCCTGGGCGCTGCTGTGCAGGTCGCCGTCTTCGCTGTGCAGGATATGCCGCAGCACCTGCAGCAGGCCGTTTCGCGCCAGCGGGCGGGCGATCTGCAGTAGCGGCATGAGGCGCTGCGCCTGCTCGTGTGGCAAGAAGTTGCCATAGGCGGTGACCAGCAGAACCGGCGTGCTGATCGCCGGGCGCATACCTAGCAGGCATTCCGGGCAATCGCTGATCAACAGGTCGGCATCCACACCGTGCAGGCTGGCATCGGTATCCAGGCGCTGATAACTCAGGCCCCAGGTTGGCAGCCACTTGCTGAGCATCTGCTGCAGGCCGCTACTGGCCGGTGTCATGGCCACGATGCGGCCTTGTAGTGACGGTTGTGAGCTGGCTTGAGCATGGGCGGGCAGCGGCAGTTGGGCGCAGAACTCGCTGCCGAAGCCCTCTTTCGACTGCAGCGTCAGCTGGCCTTGCATCGCTTCGCACAGGCGTCGCGTCAGCGCCAGGCCGAGTCCGGTGCCGCCGTATTCACGGGTGATACCCACTTCGGCCTGGGCGAAGGGCTGGAAAATGCGTGCTTGAGCATCTTCTGCGATGCCGATGCCGGTGTCGCGCACGCGAATGCTGATGCCTTCCTGACTGCAGGCGACGATCAGGTCGACGCGGCCGAAACGGGTGAATTTGAGCGCATTGGACAGCAGGTTGCTGACGATCTGGCGCACCCGTGTCGGGTCGCCCAGCACCTGGGTTGGCAGTGCCGGATCGATCAGGCAGGTCAGCTCTACCGCGCTAGCGGCATTCTGTGACAGCAGGCTGGCGGTTTCCTCGGCCAAGGCGCCGAGGTCGAAGGGAATTTCCTCCAGTTCGAGCTGGCCTGCTTCGAATTTGGACAGGTCGAGAATGTCGTTGAGCAGTTCCACCAGCACCTTGCCAGAGTCATGGGCGATGCCCAGTTGCTGGCGCTGTTCGGCGCTGAGCGGGCCGTCCAGGGCCAATGCGAGCATGCCCAGCAGGCCGTTGAGCGGCGTGCGGATCTCATGGCTCATGTTGGCCAGAAAGGCCGAGCGGGCCTGCGCCATGTTCAGGGCGGTGGTGCGCGCCACCTCCAGTTCGCGGTTGGACTGGCTGAGGCGGGCGTTGGTGGCCTTGAGCTCGGCAGTGCGCGCCGAGACGATGTTTTCCAGTTCGTTCAGGTACTGGGTCAGGCGGTCTTCGGCGTTGCGCCTTTGCTCGATCTCCAGGGCGATGCTCGACAGCTGGCGGTTGGTGACCTCCACCAGGGTGCCGATCTCGTCGCGCTCGTGGCCCTTGGGGCAGGGCACGGGGCGGTGCTGTGGGTCTTGCGGGTTACGTTCGCTGAGTGCACGAATCACCCCGGTCAGGGGCTTGGTCAGCATGAAATAGAACAGCACCAGCAGAATCAGCGACAGCAGCAGGCTGCGCGCGAAACCGGTGAGCAGAGTCAGCAGTGAACGTCTGAGAAAGTGACTGCCGAAGGCGTAGGTGTCGACTTCCAGGCGCAGAAAACCCAGGGCTTCGTTGGGCGCATGGCTGACGTGGAGCGGGTCCTGGAACTGCCGCTGAGCGCCGAACAGGCTGTCGCTGAATACCCGATAACGGCTTTCGCTACGTGGGCGGCTGACGCTGGCCAGGGCCAGGCCGCTGTTGTCGATCAGTTCGGCGCGGGTCACCGCGGGTGAGCGCAACAGGCCGAGGACCAGCTCCTGCGCCAGTTCTGCGTCGATGTTGTAGGCGATGCGGGCGGCGGGGTTGTGGCTGATTTCCAGCAGCGCGCGAATCTCGCGGTTGATGGACGCCTCTTCGCTGGCATAATCGACCGCCACCTGGGTGACGCTCAGCAGCGTACCAAGGATAAACGCCACCAGGACGGTCAGGCCGGCCTGTTTGAACGACAGGCGATTGGTGAGCGAAATGTCCATAAATGCGTGCGTGGTCTCTGATCCCTGGGCGCCTGCAAAGCATAGCTGATAGCGACCCTGTACTGGCAGAGCCTGCAACGTGCGGTTCTGCGCAAAAGGAGTAGTAGATCGTGGATTCCCGGTTACTGGATTTTCTTGCCCGCGCCGAGCAGGTGCTGGAGCGCATCGAGCCCTTGTTGCCCGCACTGCGCCCGCACGTGGACTGGAGCAAGTGTGTGGCGGCGCGCTGGGTGCGCGATGGTCGCAGTGGCTACCTGATGCCGCTGGATGTCAGCCTCGACCTGTCGCTGAGCGACTTGCTGGGTGTGGACGCCCAGCGCGAGCAACTGGCGCGTAACACCCGTCAGTTCGTCAGCGGCATGCCGGCCAACCACGCCTTGCTCTGGGGGGCGCGCGGTACCGGAAAGTCGTCGCTGGTGCGCGCCTTGCTCGCCGAACACGCCAAGGCCGGCCTGCGTCTGATCGAAATCGAACGCGATCACCTGGCCGACCTGCCGCGTGTGGTGGAGTTGCTGGCCGGGTTGCCGCAGCGTTTCGTGCTGTTCTGCGACGATCTGTCGTTCGAAGCGGGCGAGGGCGACTACCGGGTGCTCAAGAGCGTGCTCGACGGCTCGCTGGAGCAGGCGCCGGATAACGTGCTGCTTTACGCCACCTCCAACCGTCGGCATCTGGTGCCCGAGCATCAGAGCGATAACGAGAACTGGAAGCGGGTCGACGGCGAGCTACATCCCAACGAGGCGGTGGAGGACAAGATCGCGCTGTCCGACCGTTTTGGCTTGTGGCTGTCGTTCTATCCCTTCAGCCAGGATCACTTTCTGCTCGTCGTGCGTCACTGGGTTGACGTGCAGGCGCGTCAGGTCGGGCTCGACTGGAGCTGGGACGAGGCGCTGGAGAAAGCCGCCATTCGTTGGGCGCTGGGCCGCGGTAACCGCAATGGCCGCTGCGCCTATCAATTCGCCCGCCACTGGGTCGGGCTGCAACTGCTGGAGCAACAGGCATGATCGATCTTTCTCAGACGGGTGGTGATCTCAACGGTTACCCGCTGCTGAGTGCACAATTGCAGGCATTGCTTAGCGGCGAGCGCGACTTCATCGCCAATGCTGCGCAGTTTTCCGCCTTCCTGTTTCACGAGTTGGCCGACCTGAACTGGGCCGGCCTTTATCTGGTGAAGGATGGCGAACTGGTGCTCGGCCCGTTCCAGGGCAAGGTGGCCTGCGTGCGCATCGCCTTCGGTCGTGGTGTCTGCGGCGCCGCAGCGGCCAGCCTGCAAACGCAGCGAGTCGAGGATGTGCATGCCTTCCCGGGACACATTGCCTGCGACAGTGCATCGAACAGTGAGCTGGTGGTGCCTCTGGTCAAGGAAGGGCGCCTGATCGGCGTGCTGGATCTGGACAGCCCGTCGGTGGGGCGGTTCACCGAGGTGGATCAGGCCGGTATCGAAGCGCTGGCAGCGATATTCCTGGCCGCCAGCGACTGCTGAATACGCCTTTGGCGATGCGCGGAGCCTCGATCCGGTAGAGTGCGCCGCGCGCACCGCTGGCTTGAGACGTCGCCGAAGCTGATTTCGCAATAGGTGCGCACGGCGCACCCTGCGAAGCAGGCGTGTTCAGCGCTTGGCGCCGATCTTCTCCAGTGTGCGCAGTTCACGCGGCAGCAGTTGCTGTGTGGATGCGCGGGCCTTGATGCGCTCGTAGTGCGCCAGCAGGTTCGGCCAGCGGCCGGCATCCAGGGTTTCCCCGCCGTGCTCCATGTTGATCAGTTGGCTGGCCAGCGCCAGGTCGGCCATGGACAGTCTTTCGCCAAGGAAGTAGGGCGCGTCACCCAGCGTGGCCTCGAAATAGTCGAAGTGATTGGGCAGCTTGTCCTTGAGCGTCTGCTGCACCTTTTCCTCATCGCATGGCTGGCCCATGGTGGCTTTCAGCACGCGGTTGCGAAACACGGTGAAGGTACACAGCGGCGCCAACTCGTAGTCCGCGTATTTTTCCAGCCAGCGTACCTTGGCACGTTGCTCCGCACCGTCGCCATATAGCTGCATGTGCTCAGGGTAGCGCTCTTCCAGGTACTGGCAGATGACGCTGGAGTCCGCCAGCTTCAGGTCACCATCGCGAAAGGCGGGAATCCGGCCTAGCGGATTGAGCTCGCGAAACCAGTCCGGCTGGCCGAAGGGCATGACCACTTCGAGCTCGTAATCCAGGCCCTTTTCGATCAGGCACAGGCAGAGTTTGCGGACGAAGGGGGACAGGGGTGCCCCATAAACGGTCAGGCTCATTGCAGCTCCTATCGGCGGTCAACGTGGTTGACTGAGCGAAGGCGGTCGTTTGCTCAGTCGTAGATGTTCTTCTTCTTCCAGTCGTCTTCCAGGTCCTTCAGACCTTCGGTCAACTGGCTGGGTTCATCCGCTGTGGGTGCGCTGTTGTTGAGCACCATGGCATTGGCGCGCGCCAATTGCTCTTCGAAACGCTTGAGCTGCGTCTGATAAGGGGCCGGGTCAGGTTGCTTGCGCAGGTACTGCACGCCGCGTTCGAAGGCCAGGCGGGCCTGGCCAGGTTGGTTCTGCTGCATGGCCGTCTGGCCCAGGGTGCTGAAGAACTCGATGTGCACAAGCACCAGCATCTGACGAATCTGCTTGAGCCAATGCTTGCCATCGTTGGCGGGCAACAGGCCACCCTGTGCCGAGCTGGTGATCAGGGCGTGCAGGTTTTCCAGCAGGAAACGTACATCCTTGGCCTTGGCTTCGTTGGCGATGGGTTGTGGTGGGTTCTTCACAGGGATGGATTCGCCCTGAGCGATCTGGGCCTTGAGGGTGTCGATATCGTTCTGCAGTTTGGTGTTGTGCTTGTCCAGCGGTAGCAGGCGTTCGCTGACTTGCAGCTGCAACTGGCTCAGCAGCAGCTTCAGTTGCGGTGTCATCAGCTGTCCAGGCATGCGTTCGGAGATATCCTGGCAGCGACGAATGCGGTCGAGCAGATCAGCGCGCTGGCGCGCTTTCTCCAGCTTGCTGTTCTCGACGGCGTGGTTGACGTAGGCAATCACCATCAGCAGGGCGATGCCGCCGACGATCAGCATGGTTATCACGAGTGCGGACACTGCTTGGGACCTCTCGAGAATCGACTTTTCGACCGAGTGTAGTGGCTTGGCTGCATGGCTCCTAGTGGCATATCGATTTATGGGCTGAAGTCTTTGATTTTAAAAATTTTTTAGAGAGAGGTTGACGACCCTCGAAAGGCTCCATAGAATGCGCGCCACTTCCAGCGCAATGCTAGAAACAGAGCGAAGGAAGCCGGAAAGTTGCTTGATGTTCCGGGGTGTGTCCCCTTCGTCTAGTGGCCTAGGACACCGCCCTTTCACGGCGGTAACAGGGGTTCGAGTCCCCTAGGGGACGCCACTTTCAAGCTGTAATGCGGGAATAGCTCAGTTGGTAGAGCACGACCTTGCCAAGGTCGGGGTCGCGAGTTCGAGTCTCGTTTCCCGCTCCAAAATTTGGAAATGCTGCTTCGGCAGGATTTCAAACGAAGTTCCAGGTCCCCTTCGTCTAGTGGCCTAGGACACCGCCCTTTCACGGCGGTAACAGGGGTTCGAGTCCCCTAGGGGACGCCACTTCAAGTTGTACCGCGGGAATAGCTCAGTTGGTAGAGCACGACCTTGCCAAGGTCGGGGTCGCGAGTTCGAGTCTCGTTTCCCGCTCCAAATAAACGAAAACGCCGCTCAATCGAGCGGCGTTTTCGTTTCTGTCGTTTGTACAGGCACAAAACAAAAGGCCCGCCGGTTTACCGTGCGGGCCTTTTGTTTATCGGCAGATCAGTGCTTGGAGCTATCGGTGGGCATGGCCAGCAGTTGCTTTTCCTGGTTCCAGTCGAAGGGTTCGTCGTTCTCTTCGGCTTCGAAGCGGCGCTCGTCGAGGGCCTGGTACAGGGCGATTTCCTCGTCGGGCATGAAGTGCAGGCAGTCGCCGCCGAAGAACCACAGCAGGTCGCGCGGCACCAGGTGGGCGATTTGCGGGTAGCGGTGGAAGACCTGGCTGATCAGGTCCTGACCGAGGTACTGGCTGGATACCGGGTCGCTCGGCAGTTCGGCGAGCAGTTCGTCGTAGCGCTCGAGGAACAGGGCATGGCTGTCGTCGAGCACCTGCTCGGCTTCGCCCAGGGCGACGAGAATGCCGCGCAGGTGGTTGAGCAGGGCGAGGTGGTGTTCGAGATGGCTGGCCATGGTGCAGGTTCCTGAAGGGTAAAACGGGCGCAGGAGTATAGAGTTCCTGGCGCCCGCTGTCCTGCATAGCTGGCTTTCGCGGGAGGGGCTTTCGGCTCGGGCATCCTGCTTCGCTCTACCTCCTGCATCCCTGCAGTCGTAGCCGCGATGCAAGAAACTCGCGGCTAAAGCCCCTCCCACAAGCGGTTCGACTCAGCGCACCTTGCCGCGGCTCAGCTTGAGTTCTTCCTTGGCGAAGTCGTCGACATCGATCACCCGGCGACGCGCCGCTTCGGCCGCTTGCAGGCGTTGGCCCTGCTCGCCGTCGAGGATGCCGGCAGCGATCGCCGCTTCGATGGCATCCTGACCCGGCGCCGGTTGCAGGCTGCCATCCTTGAGCGCCTGGTGCAGGCGCTTGCGCGCATCCTGACTGGCCTGCACCAGGTTCAGCGCATGCTGCAGGGCGCCAACCGAATCCTGATCGGCCTGCGGGCGATAGCAGCCTTCCAGTACCGACTCCAGGGCCGGGTCGCCGGCCTGGCGACCGATGATCGCGGCCACTTCGGCGTCCAGTTCGTCGCTGGGGCCTTGATGGCGGCGGCCCAGCGGGAACACCAGCACTTTCAGCAGGCAACCGAACAGGCGGTTGGGGAAGTTGCTCAGCAGGTCATCCAGCGCTTGCTCGGCATGATGGAGGTTTTCCTCCATGGCCCAGCGCAACAGCGGACGAATCGCTTGCGGGTAGTCCAGGTCGTGGTAGCGCTTGAGCGCGGCCGAACCCAGGTAGAGGTGGCTGAGCACGTCGCCCAGGCGCGCGGACAGGCGCTCGCGACGCTTCAGGTCGCCGCCGAGCAGCATCATGCTGCTGTCGGCGCACAGGGCGAAGGCCGCCGCCAGGCGGTTGAGCGCGCGGTAGTAGGGCTGGCTGAGGTCGTCGCCGGGCACCTGGCCCAGACGGTTCAGGGTCAGTCCCAAGAGGAAACTGCTGGCGGCGTTACCGACGGCGAAGCCGATATGGCTCATCAGCAGTGAGTCGAACTCGGCCAGTGCCTGGTCCTTGTCCTCGCGGTCGGCCAGGGCCATTTCCTTGAGCACGTAGGGATGGCAGCGAATGGCGCCCTGGCCGAAGATCATCAGGTTACGCGAGAGGATGTTGGCGCCCTCGACGGTGATGAAGATCGGCGCACCCTGCCAGGAGCGGGCCAGGTAGTTGTTCGGGCCCATGATGATGCCCTTGCCGCCATGCACGTCCATGGCGTGGCCAATGCACTCGCGGCCGCGTTCGGTCAGGTGATACTTGAGGATCGCCGAGAGCACCGAGGGTTTCTCGCCCAGGTCGACGGCGTTGGCGGTGAGGATGCGCGCGCTGTCCATCAGCCAGGCGTTACCGCCGATGCGCGCCAGGGCTTCCTGGATGCCCTCGAAGGCAGCCAGCGGCACGTTGAACTGCTCACGCAGTTGCGCGTACTGGCCGGTGGCGAGGCTGGTGAACTTGGCCGCGCCGGTGCCGACCGCCGGCAGCGAGATGGAGCGACCGACCGACAGGCAGTTCATCAGCATCATCCAGCCCTTGCCGAGGTACTCCTGGCCACCGATCAGGTACTCCAGCGGAATGAACACGTCCTTGCCCGAGTTCGGCCCGTTCATGAAGGCTGCGCCCAGTGGCAGGTGGCGACGGCCGATTTCCACGCCGGGGGTATCGGTGGGAATCAGCGCCAGGCTGATACCGAGGTCTTCCTTGTCGCCCAGCAGGTGATCCGGGTCGTAGGCCTTGAAGGCCAGGCCGAGCAGGGTGGCCACCGGGCCGAGGGTGATGTAGCGCTTCTCCCAGTTCAGGCGCAGACCGATCACTTCCTCGCCGTTGTACTGGCCCTTGCAGATGATCCCGGTGTCCGGCATGGCGCCGGCGTCGGAGCCGGCCAGCGGGCCGGTGAGGGCGAAGCAGGGGATGTCCTCGCCACGCGCCAGGCGCGGCAGGTAGTGCTGGCGCTGGGCGTCGGTGCCGTAATGCAGCAGCAGTTCGGCCGGGCCGAGGGAGTTGGGCACCATCACGGTGGAGGCCAGGTCGCCGCTGCGGGTCGCCAGTTTCATCGCCACCTGCGAGTGGGCATAGGCGGAAAAGCCCTTGCCGCCGTATTCCTTGGGAATGATCAGGGCGAAGAAGCCGTGTTGCTTGATGTGCTCCCAGGCTTTCTCCGGCAGATCCATCTGCTGGCCGACCTGCCAGTCGCTGATCATCGCGCAGAGCTCTTCGGTGGGGCCGTCGATGAATGCCTGTTCTTCTTCGCTCAGCGTGGCCTTGGGATAGGCCAGCAGCCTGTCCCAGTCCGGCTTGCCGCTGAACAGTTCGCCATCCCACCAGACGGTGCCGGCTTCGATGGCGTCGCGTTCGGTTTCCGACATTGGCGGCAGCACGCGCTGGAACCAGGCGAACAATGGGCGGGTGAACAGTTGCCGGCGTAGATCGCCGAGCAGGATGAACGCGGCGACGGCACCGGTGACGATCCACAGCAGCAATTGCAACCAACCCGGTACCGGGCTGAGCAACGCCATGGCCACCAGGTAGGCTGCGGTGATGCCGAGGGCAGGTAGGGCGGCGGTACGGCTATGGGCCAGGTAGGTGACCCCGAGCAGCAGAACCAGCAACCAGATGACGAGCATGTGCATTCCTCCATGATTCGAGCGGGCGACGCCCCGAGCATAGCGCTAATTGGCGGCAGGGGCGGTGAGCTTGGCCGGATCGTCGTCAGCGTGGCGCAATCGACGGGATTAGACTGAAGCGAACTTCAGGAGTACCCGTTATGCAGACCTGTCTACGTCCCGGCCGCTTCATTGACAGTGACCACCCAGCGGTAGTCGAGTTCGCCGAGCGTTGGCGTGGCGCCTCACGAGAACCGATCAGTCAGGCTGTGGCGCTATATCTCGCGGTACGTGACGAGATTCGTTACAACCCCTATGCCTTCAGTCTCGATGCGCAGACATTGAAGGCCAGCCATGCGCTGGCGAGCGGTGAGTCCTACTGCGTACCCAAGGCCAATCTGCTCGCTGCTTGCGCCCGGCATTGCGGCATTCCCGCGCGTATCGGCCTGGCCGATGTGCGCAATCACCTGTCCACGCCGCGTCTGCTGGAGCTGCTGCGCAGCGAGGTGTTCGCCATGCACGGCTATACCGAACTCCATCTGAACGGGCGCTGGGTCAAGGCCACGCCGGCGTTCAACGAGGCGCTGTGCCGGGTATTCAAGGTAGCGCCGCTGGAATTCGACGGCGTGCATGACAGCGTCTTCCACCCCTACAACGACAAGGGCGAGCGGTACATGGAGTACCTGCATGACCACGGCCAGTTCGAGGATCTGCCCGAGCAGCTGTTCTTCGAGCATCTGCGCGTCTGTTATCCGCACCTGTTCGAGGCCGGTGCGTTGCAGCTGAGTGGCGACATGCAGCGTGAGGTCAGTGTTATCGACTGAGTCGATAATCAAGATCGGCAGGACGGCCTTTTCTCCGCGCGTCAGGGTAGGTAGGGTGCATGCCAGCAATGAGCGGACGAAACACGCAGTTGCAATCGAGCGCCTTCGCCCTCATCTATAACGACCTCACTCTCGCGCGGGAAACCCCATCTTCATGAGCTCCGCCCTGACCATTCGCCAGTTGACCAAGACCTACGGAAACGGCTTCCAGGCCCTGCACGGCATCGATCTGGACGTTGCCGAAGGGGACTTCTTCGCCTTGCTCGGCCCCAACGGCGCCGGTAAATCCACCACCATCGGCGTGCTCTCCACGCTGGTGAACAAGAGCAGCGGCACGGTCAGCGTGTTCGGCCATGACCTCGACCGCGAACCTTACGCGCTCAAGCGCTGCCTGGGCGTGGTGCCGCAGGAGTTCAACTTCAACCAGTTCGAGAAGGTGTTCGACATCGTCGTCACCCAGGCCGGCTACTACGGTATTCCGCGTTCGATCGCCAAGGAACGCGCCGAGCAGTACCTGACTCAGCTCGGCCTGTGGGACAAGCGCGACGTGGCCTCACGCGAGCTGTCCGGCGGCATGAAGCGTCGCCTGATGATCGCCCGTGCACTGGTGCACCAACCACGCCTGCTGATCCTCGACGAGCCCACCGCCGGGGTGGATATCGAGCTACGCCGTTCGATGTGGAGCTTCCTCACCGAGCTGAACAAGCAGGGCACCACCATCATCCTGACCACCCACTACCTGGAAGAGGCCGAGCAGTTGTGCCGCAACATCGGCATCATCGACCACGGCCGTATCGTCGAGCTGAGCAGCATGAAGGATCTGCTGAAAAAGCTGCACGTGGAGACCTTTCTCTTCGACCTCAAGGATTCCTACAGCTCAGTGCCGACGCTGCAAGGCTATCCGGCACGCCTGGTCGATCACCACACCCTGGAAGTGCAGGTGGAGAAGAGCCAGGGCCTCAACGCGCTGTTCCAGCAACTGGCGCAGCAGCAGGTCGAGGTGCTCAGCCTGCGTAACAAGAGCAATCGCCTCGAGGAGCTGTTCGTCTCCCTGGTGGAAAAGAACCTGGCCAAGGTGGCGCAATGACTTCTCAGTACCTCAACAGCGAATTCGCCGCCAACCTGGTGGCCCTGCGTACCATCGTTCACCGTGAAATCCGCCGGTTCGTGCGTATCTGGCCGCAGACCCTGCTACCGCCGGCGATCACCATGGTCCTGTACTTCGTGATCTTCGGTAACCTGATCGGCCGGCAGATCGGCGACATGGGGGGCTTCAGCTACATGGAGTACATCGTGCCGGGGCTGATCATGATGTCGGTGATCACCAACAGCTACGGCAACGTGGTGTCGAGCTTCTTCGGCAGCAAGTTCCAGCGCAACGTCGAGGAGTTGCTGGTGTCACCGGTGTCACCGCACACCATCCTCATCGGCTTCGTTGTCGGTGGCGTGCTGCGCGGGCTGGCGGTGGGCTTCATCGTCACGCTGCTGTCGTTGTTCTTCACCCACCTGCAGGTGCATCACCTGGGCGTGACCGTGCTGGTGGTGCTGCTGACGGCCACCATCTTCTCCCTCGGTGGCTTCGTCAACGCAGTGTATGCGCGCAACTTCGACGACATTTCGATCATCCCGACCTTTGTGCTGACACCGCTGACCTACCTGGGCGGGGTGTTTTACTCGATCACCCTGTTGCCGCCGTTCTGGCAGACGGTATCGCTGGGCAACCCCATCCTGCACATGGTCAACGCCTTCCGCTACGGCATTCTCGGGGTGTCCGATATCCGTATCGGCGTGGCCATCGGCTTCATGCTGCTGGCCACGGCCGCGCTTTACACGCTGTGCATCCGCTTGCTGGTCAGTGGCCGCGGCATGCGTCAGTGACGTTTGCCGCTCATGTAGGAGCGGATTTACCCGTGGTTCTCGCGGCGCAACCGCGCCTGAAGGGTAATGTGTAGCCCGGATGAAATCCGGGGATGGCTGCTGTGCCCCCTGGATTTCATCCGGGCTACGGTTGAATGCTCACGGCTAAAGCCGCTCCTACAGAATGTGGCGGCGACCGAAAAAACATAGCGAAATAACTTGCGCATCTGTCAGTGACGCAGCAGCCGGTTAGACTCCGCCTCTACCGAAAAAAAGGGGTTGATCATGACCATGCTGTTGCGTGCTCTTCCATGGTTGTTGCTGGGTACCTTGGTTGCGCCTGTGAGTGCAGCCGACGGCCCAATGGTCGAGGTCGTCTCAGTGCGGCAGGTGGAGGTACGTGACGAGCTGATCACCTTCGGTTCGCTGCGCTCCGACGAGTCGGTGATGATTCGGCCGGAAGTCGAAGGCCGCCTCGCCACCCTGCATTTCCGCGAGGGCCAGGCGGTGACCGCTGGCGACCTGCTGATCAGCCTCGATGATGCGATTGCCCGCGCCGAATTCGCCCAGGCGCGTGCCAATCTTGATCTGGCCGAGAAAAACCACCAGCGTGCGCAGATGCTGTTCCAGCGCGGTGCCAGTAATGCCCAGGCGCTGGACGAAGCACAGAGCCAACTGCAGGCCGCGCGTGCCAGCCAGGCCCTGGCCCAGGCGCGGCTCGACAAGACCCAGATCAAGGCGCCGCATGACGGTACGCTTGGCCTGCGCCAGGCCAGTGTTGGTGATTACCTCAGTGCCGGGCAGAACATCGTCAATCTGGAAGTGCTCGACCCGCTCAAGGTCGACTTCCGTATTCCGCAGAAGGCCGTGGCCCAGGTGCGCCTCGGTCAGACCGTGGAAATCACCCTCGACACCTATCCGGGCGAGCGCTTTCGCGGCGAAATCTTCGCCATCAACCCACGTCTGGACGAAGCCGGGCGCAGCCAGGCGATCCGCGCGCATATTGGCAACGATGACCGCCGCCTGCGTCCGGGCCAGTTCGTTCGCGTTTCGGTGATTCTCGAAGAGCGGCCCAATGCGCGGGTGATTCCCGAGGAAGCGGTGATGCCGCAGGGTGACAAGTTGCTGGTCAACCTGGTGGTCGATGGCAAGGTCGAGCGTCGTGAGGTGACGCTGGGTAAGCGTTTCGACGGGCTGGTCGAAGTGCGTGAAGGCCTGCAGGGCGACGAAACCATCATCAGCGCCGGTTGGCAGCGTGTGCGCGAGGGGCTGGCCGTGCGTACCAAGAGCGGGGAGCGCCAGCCGTGACACTCTCCGACGTCTGCATTCGCCGGCCGGTATTCGCCACCGTTCTGTCGCTGATCGTGGTGCTGCTGGGGCTGATGGCTTACGACCGCCTCAACGTGCGCGAATACCCCAATATCGACGTGCCCATCGTCACCGTGCAGGTCACCTATCCCGGCGCGAGTCCGGAAATCATGGAGTCGCAGGTGGCGCAGCCGGTGGAGGACGTGCTCTCGGGTATCGAAGGCCTGGATTTCGTTACCTCCATCAGCCGCGCGGAAAACACCCAGATCACTGCGCAGTTCCGCCTCGGCCGCAGCGCTGATGAGGCCGCCAACGACGTACGTGATCGCCTGGGTCGGGTACGCAGCCTGCTGCCGGACGAGGTCGACGAGCCCATCGTGCAGAAGGTCGAGGCCGACGCTCAGCCGGTGATCTGGATCGCTTTCCACAGTCAGCAGCACAGCGCCATGGAGATCACCGACCTGCTCGAGAGGGTGATCAAGGACCGCCTGCAGACCATTCCTGGCGTATCGGAAGTGCAGGTGCGCGGCGCACGTACCTTCTCCATGCGCATCTGGCTCGACCCGGAAAAGCTCGCCGCACACAACCTCACCGTGCAGGATGTGGAGGCCGCGTTGCGCCGGCAGAACGTGGAAATTCCGGCTGGTCGCATCGAGTCACGCGAGCGTGAGTTCAGCGTGTTGTCGGAAACCGATCTGCGCACTCCCGAGCAGTTCAACGACCTGATCCTCGACGACTCGCAAGGTTACCTGCTGCGCCTGTCCGATGTTGGCCGCGCCGAAGTGGGGCCGCGCGACGAACGCACCGTGGTGCGCTTCAACGGTTTGCCTGCAGTGACCCTGGGCCTGGTCAAGCAGGCCACGGCCAACCCGCTGGATATCTCCGACGGCCTCGAGGCTGCCTGGGACGACGTCCAGGCGTTGCTGCCCGATGGCATGAACATGACCGTGGCCAATGACAACTCGCAATTCATTCGCGCCTCCATCGACAACGTTTTCACAACGATCTGGGAGGCGGTGGCGCTGGTCATCCTGATCATCTTCATCTTCCTGCGTTCGCTGCGTGCCACGCTGATTCCGCTGGTGACCATCCCGGTCTCGTTGATCGGCGCCTTCGCCCTGATGTCGCTGATGGGCTTCACCATCAACACCCTGACCCTGCTGGCCATGGTTCTGGCCATCGGCCTGGTGGTGGACGACGCCATCGTCATGCTGGAGAACATCCATCGCCATATCGAGGCCGGGATGAAGCCAGTGCAGGCTGCCTTCAAGGGCAGTCGCGAGATCGCCTTCGCGGTGATCGCCATGACCCTGACCCTGGCTGCGGTATTCGCACCTATCGGCTTCATGCAGGGCACCACCGGCAAGCTGTTCACCGAGTTCGCCTGGACCCTGGCCGGCGCCGTGCTGGTCTCGGGTTTTGTCGCGTTGACGCTGACGCCGATGATGTGCGCGGTGATGCTCAGAGCGCATCAGCACGAACAGCGCCATGGACGCGTGTACAACCTCATCGAAGGCTTCCTCAACGGCCTTACCTACAACTACAAGCACAGCCTGGATCGTGCGCTGCGCGCCTGGCCGCTGGTGCTGGGTGTGCTGTTCGGTGCCTTCGTGCTGTGCGCCTGGCTGTTCGGCGGGTTGCGCTCGGAGCTGGCGCCAACCGAGGACACCGGCACCATCGTTGGGGTATTCAATGGCCCGGACGGCGCCACCATCGACTACACGGCGCGCTACGGCCGCGAGGTCGAGGCGGCTTACGCGAGCATCCCGGAAACCAATCGCTATCTGATGATCGCCGGTTTCCCCACCGTGGCCCAGGGCATCTCCTTCATGAAGCTGGAGGACTGGAGCGACCGCTCGCGTACCCAGTTCGAGATTCGCAACGAGTTGTTGCCGCAGTTGCAGGACATCGCCGGCATGCGCGTGACGCCGGTCAACCGCCCGCCGCTGGGGCAGAGCGCGCGTAACCAGCCGATCAACTTCGTCGTGCGCTCGTCCATGGAATATGCCGAGCTGCAGGGCTATGTCGACCAGCTGATGGAGCGCATGCGTGATTATCCGGGGCTGGAAGGGCTTGATAGCGATCTCAAACTCAATTCGCCGCAGCTCAAGATCACGGTCAACCGTGAGCAGGCAACGGCGGTTGGCACCGATGTATCGGTGATCGGGCGCAGCCTGGAAAGCCTGTTCGGCAGTCGCCAGGTGACCCGCTTCAAGCAGAACGGCGAGCAGTACGACGTCATGGTGCAACTGCAGGATATCGACCGCAGCAACCCGCAGGACCTGGATCGGGTCTATGTGCGTGATCGCGACGGCGGCATGGTGCAACTGTCCAACCTGATCGAGGTGCGCGAGACCGTGGCGCCGCGCGAGCTCAATCACTTCAACCAGCTGCGTGCGGTGACCATCAGTGCCAACGTCGGCACCGGATATACCCTGGGTGAGGCGCTCAATTATCTGGAAGTCGCCGCCCGTGAGGTATTCCCACCGGAGACGCAATACGACTACACCGGCACTTCGCGCGACTTCAAGGAGTCCAGCTCGGGCATCCTGCTGATCTTCGCCCTGGCACTGGCGTTCATCTTCCTGGTGCTGGCGGCGCAGTTCGAGAGTTTCAGTGACCCGTTGATCATCCTGTTCAGCGTGCCCCTGTCGATGGCAGGCGCCTTGCTGGCGCTGAAGCTGTTCGGCGGCACCTGGAATATCTACTCGCAGATTGGTTTGGTGACCCTGATTGGCCTGATCACCAAGCACGGCATCCTCATCGTCGAGTTTGCCAACCACTTGCTGCGCGAGGGCAAGGCGCTACGTGAAGCGGTGATCGAGGCCTCGGTGCAGCGCCTGCGGCCGATCCTGATGACCACCGGCGCCATGGTACTCGGCTCGCTGCCGCTGGCCATCGCCAGCGGAGCCGGCGCGGAAAGCCGTCAGCAGATCGGCCTGGTGATCGTCGGCGGATTGCTGGTCGGCACCTTCTTCACCCTCTACGTTATTCCGACGCTGTACCTGCTGCTGCGCCGCTGGGCGCCGCTGCGCAAGATCGAGGACGAGCCGGTGGCGGTCTGAATCCTGTAGGAGGCGCTTTAGCGGCGAGCTTTTGCGGCCTCTCACAGTTCACTGGGCTACTGATTTTTGTTGTAGGAGCGAGCTCCGCTCGCGAAGCTGCTGGCTGTAAGGCGATTCGCGAGCAGAGCTCGCTCCTACACGTGTTTGGCGTGGTGCTTCGCGGGTGCGACGCGGCGCTCAACCCGTTAAACTCGCGCGGTTTTTCGCCACCCTGGATTACCCGCCATGCAGCACCCCGCCGAACATTCCCCGCTGGGTAAGTCCAGCCAGTACATCGCCGAGTACAGCCCCGAACTGCTGTTTCCCATCTCGCGTACCACCAAGTGGGCGGAGCTGGGCCTCGATGGCGCCAGCCTGCCGTATCAGGGCGTGGACTACTGGAACTGCTACGAACTTTCCTGGCTGCTGCCGTCCGGCAAGCCGGTAGTGGCCATCGGTGAGTTCGCCATTCCTGCAGACTCGCCGAACATCATCGAGTCGAAGTCTTTCAAGCTGTACCTCAACTCCCTGAACCAATCGGCTTTCGCCACTTGGGGTGAGCTGCAAGCGACGCTGGTACGTGATCTGTCGGCAGTGGCCGGCAAGCCGGTGGCGGTGCGCCTGCGCTCGCTGGCCGAGGTTTCTGAAGAAGGCGTGGCGACGCTGCCGGGTCAGTGCATCGATGAGTTGGACATCCGCGTCAGCCAGTACGATCACCCGCAGCCCGAGCTGCTGCGTTGCGATGCTGGTCGTGTGGTGGAAGAGAGCCTGCACAGCCACCTACTCAAGTCCAACTGCCCGGTCACCGGCCAGCCGGACTGGGGCAGTCTTGTCGTGCAGTACCGCGGCGCGGCGCTGGATCACGCCAGCCTGCTGGCTTATCTGGTGAGCTTCCGCCAGCACGCCGATTTCCACGAACAGTGCGTGGAGCGCATCTTTCTCGATCTGCAGCGCCTGCTGCAGCCGCAGTTTTTGACTGTCTATGCGCGTTATGTGCGTCGCGGCGGGCTGGATATCAATCCGTATCGCAGTACCGAGGCGATCACGCCGGAAAATGGCCGCCTGGCGCGCCAGTAGCGCATGAAAAATGCCGCCAAATGGCGGCATTTTCTTGAGTTGCTCGATGTTAGGCGGGGCAGGGCATTCAGATGCCCATATTGGCCAGGCTCTGCATGATGTTGCGCAGGGTGCCTGCGAGGGTAGGGTGGCTGGCCTCGAAACGTTCCACCGCCAGATTGACGCCATCGACCAGCGTAGCGTCAGGCGCTGAGGCTGCTTCACGAGCCAATTGCACTTCGATTTCCTGGGTCAGCAGGTAAAGCGATGCGCGTTCTTCCTCGCTGAGCGGTGTGTCCTGGGCCAGGTGTTGCTGGAGGGCTTCCAGTTGCTGCTGCAGGTCGCTTGCTGGCATAGAGTTCTCCTTATCGAATCAGCTTAGGCATTGACCCCCAGCGGCGCTGGAAGTTTTCAACCCGTACCTGAAGGTTAATCCAAGCGGGCCGGCTTTGCCTGATCCGAGTCAAAGGCTCAGGGCTTTTCGCCCTTGCTCCGGCGCACGCCGATATCGTCCAGGCTGGCCTCGATTTCCCCCAGGTGATCGACCACCGAATGCACACCCAGACGATAGAGTTGCAGCGTGGCCTGGGCGCGCAGGTGTTCCTGATCGCTCGCGTCAAGTGCCTGCCAGTCGGCCAGGGCGTAGCCGCAGAGTGGGCCGCAGGCAGCCAGGCCGATGGTCCAGCAGCCGGCATTGAGCCCGGCTTGCAGCAGCAGCGGATTACCGCTGACGACAATGCAGCCATCCAGGCGCTCGACGTCCAGCTGGCTCAAGGCTTGCCAGCAGCTGTCTGGTGCCGGCCACGGCCTGGCCTGGTGCGCCAGTACCGCTTCGATGGGCGTTGGTAGCGCTTCGGCCAGGCGCAGGCTGGCATCGGCTGGCAAGTCGTCCAGCCAGGCGCAGGGCGTGTCGGTGGCATGCAGGTTTTGCAGCAATTGTGCTGCACCTGGGGTCAGCTCGGCATGGTCGCCAGCCACCTCGCTCAGGGTCTGTTGCAGTGCTTGCCGTTGTGCTGCGGTTGGCGGCTTGCCTAACCAGGCGTCCAGTGTCTTTTGCGGCGTAGCCGCGAGGTTCGGGGGCGTGTGCTCGGGATGTAGTCGTTGCAGCGCGACGGGTAGCGTGCGGGCGCCGAAGTCGACCAGGCAACCGGACAGTTGAAGGATCAGGGCGGTGCAGGGGGTGGGCATGGGATCATCCGTGGCATTGGCCTAGGCCAATCTAACGCCGAAGGATGACCGTAATGTGACCGCTAGGTGACGTTGAACAGGGCGCGTACATGCTCCGGCAGGGCCACCGATCTGCCGCTTACATGGTCGATCCACACCAGTTTGCAGTAACCCTCACCGTAGACCGTGAGCGGGTCTTCGACGGTGGCTAGTCGGTGTTCGATCACCAGGCTGCTGCGCCCCGCCGCGCCAGCCCGCAGTTCCACCACCACGGTGGCGGGGTGTATTACCGGTTTCAGGTAAGTATGTTGGGTTTGCAGTACCACCGGACCGAACGGCACGTTGCTCATCGGCACGCCGGCCAGCTCGAACCAGGCGACGCGGGCCTCTTCCAGATACTGCATGTAGATGATGTTGTTGACATGCCCGTAGCTGTCCATGTCGCCCCAGCGCACGGGGATGTGTGCAGTGTGCAGCAAGGTCTCGTTGGTCATCGCTTTTCTTCGCTATGCTGCCCAATCAGGGCTCCAGGCTTTATACTACGCGGCATTCGGCCCGCTGGCGGTGGCCACATTATTTTCCTCAAGGAGAGATTTAAATGCATGTGATCGGTGCTCGCTGGATCTCGCGCCTGGGTGGCCTGATGGCCCTCGTCGGCCTGAGCCTGCTGCCTGCGATGAGTCAGGCGGCTTCGGAAGAAGATCCTTGGGAAAGTTTCAATCGTCCGATCTTCCGCTTCAACGATACCGTCGACACCTATGCACTGAAGCCGATCGCCCAGGGTTACCGGGCTGTCACGCCGCAGTTTCTCGAAGATGGCGTGCATAACGTGTTCGGTAATATCGGCGACGTTGGCAACCTGGCCAACAACCTGCTGCAGGGCAAGCTGCACAACGCCGGCGTCGATACCGGTCGCCTGATCTTCAACACCACCTTTGGCGTACTGGGCTTCTTCGACGTGGCCAAGCACATGGGCCTGCGCAAGAACGACGAAGACTTCGGTCAGACCCTTGGCGTCTGGGGCCTGAACAGCGGCCCTTACCTGGTCATCCCGCTTCTCGGCCCAAGCACCGTGCGTGATGCCACTGGTCGAGTACCGGACAGCTTTCTGACGCCGTATCCGTACATGGACCACGTGCCGACCCGTAATGTCACCCGTGGCGTACAGGTGGTCGACACCCGCGCCAACCTGTTGCAGGCCGAGCGGCTGGTCAGCGGCGACAAGTACATCTTCATTCGCAACGCCTACCTGCAGAGCCGTGAGTTCAAGGTCAAGGATGGGCAGGTCGAAGACGATTTCTAAGCCCTGTCGATACGAAAAAAGGCGGCCTCTGGGCCGCCTTTTTCGTAAATGCAGATTTCAGCTCATGGAGATGATTGCCAGGCCCAGCGACTGACGACCGTCGCCCAGATCGCCTATTCGCACCACCTCGGCCTGGGCGTCGAGGCCGGCGAGTTCACTGTGCTCTGAAGGGATGTGGACCTTGACCTTGTCGCCCATGCTCAGGGCCGCTTCAGCCTCGATTTGCATGCCGGTACTGGAAAGATCCAGGCACAGTGCAGGGATTTCCTGGCCTGCATGATGGAGGACGACTGCAGCTTCCAGTCGCATGCGGATGTAGTCGCGTTTCTCGCTGTACGCTCGATCATTCTGACTCATGGACCCTGTCCTCTTCTTATGAGCTCTCCCGCGGCTCTTATAACCCTCGTCGATTTGACCTGTAAAGCCGCCGAACGACGACCGGTCCCGGCTTGAATCGGCCGGCAGATGGGAGTACCGTCTGCCCCTTGAAATCGCCCTGGCGCCATAGATGCGGCGCCGCGCCATGGGCAGTGACCAAAATTGCCCTGGCGCAGTTTGCCTGGATACCCCATGCACAAAACCAGTGCCACTCTGCTGATCATCGACGACGACGATGTCGTACGTGCAAGCCTCGCGGCGTACCTCGAGGACAGCGGCTTCAAGGTGTTGCAGGCCAACAACGGTTTGCAGGGGCTGGAAGTGTTCCAGCAGGAAGGCCCCGACCTGATGATCTGCGATCTGCGCATGCCGCAGGTCGACGGTCTTGAACTGATCCGACGTATCAACGCGCTGGGTGTCGAAGTGCCGGTGATCGTCGTTTCCGGCGCCGGCGTGATGAACGATGCCGTTGAAGCCCTGCGTCTCGGCGCTGCCGACTACCTGATCAAACCTCTCGAAGACCTGGCGGTGCTGGAGCATTCGGTGCGCCGCGCGCTGGACCGTGCGCGTCTGCGCGTCGAGAACCAACTCTATCGCGAGAAGCTGGAAGCGACCAATCGTGAGCTCCAGGCCAGCCTGCATCTGTTGCAGGAGGACCAGAACGCCGGTCGTCAGGTGCAGATGAACATGCTGCCGGTGACGCCCTGGCAGGCCGATGGACTGAACTTCGCGCACCAGATCATTCCGTCGTTGTACCTGTCCGGTGATTTCGTCGATTACTTCCGTATCGACGATAGGCGCATCGCGTTCTATCTGGCCGATGTCTCCGGCCATGGTGCGTCCTCGGCATTCGTCACCGTGCTGCTAAAGTTCATGACCACGCGCCTGCTCTACGAGTGGCGGCGTGGCGGTACGCTACCGCAGTTCAAACCCTCCGATGTGCTCGGCCACATCAACCGCGGCCTGATCAACTGCAAGCTGGGCAAGCACGTGACCATGCTCGGCGGTGTGATCGACGAGGAGAGCGGCATGCTCACGTACAGCATCGGTGGGCATCTGCCATTGCCGGTGCTGTTCGAGAATGGCCAGGCGCGTTACCTGGAAGGTCGCGGCCTGCCGGTCGGTCTGTTCGAAGAAGCCGAATACGGCGATCTGGTGATGCAGCTGCCGGAGTCTTTCAGCCTGACCCTGCTCTCCGACGGCATTCTCGACCTGTTGCCGGGCGACACGCTGAAAGAGAAGGAATTGGCGCTGCCACAACTGGTTAGCCAGGCTGGCGGTACGCTGGGTGGTTTGCGTCAAGTTCTCGGTCTGGCCAATCTGGGCGAGATGCCGGATGATATCGCCTTGCTGGTGTTGAGCAGGAACCTTGCATGAATCCTGGGATAAGCCCCGGTCGCATCCAATTCGCCGAACAGGATGGAACCTTCGTCCTGAAGTTTGTCGGTGAAGTCCGTCTGACGCTGTGTTCAGCTCTGGATGCCACGATTGAAAAGATTTTTACCGCGTTGAATTTTTCGGCCATCGTCATCGACCTGACCGAAACCCGCAGTATCGACAGCACGACTCTCGGGTTGCTGGCGAAGCTGTCCATTCTGTCGCGGCAGAAGGTGGGCCTGTTGCCGACCGTTGTCACCACTCACGACGACATCACGCGTCTGCTGGAGTCCATGGGGTTCGACCAGGTGTTCAACATCGTCGACCGGCCGATTCCCTGCCCGGATTGCCTGGATGATCTGCCTTCGCAGGATCAGTCCGAAGAGGTGGTGAAGGCCAAGGTGCTGGAAGCGCACCGCATTCTGATGGGGCTTAACGATTCCAATCGCGAGGCTTTTCACGATCTGGTCAGTGCACTCGAGCGGCACTGACCTCTCGCTTTCTGTAGGGTGCGTCATGCGCACCGACTCCTGCAAAGAAAGTCGCTGGTGCGTATGGCGCACCCTTGGGTTTGATCGCGCAGTATTGAAAAGGGGCGTCAGCTTGGCTGATGCCCCTTTGTCATTCAGGCCCTTGCGGCCAGCAGGGCTTCGAGTTTTTCCTGATCGCGGGCGAACAGGCGGATGCCTTCAGCCAGTTTCTCGGTGGCCATGGCGTCTTCGTTCAGTGCCCAGCGGAAGCCGCCTTCATCGAGGCTCTGGCGAGGTTCGCCGGTAGCGCCAGGGGCAAGCTGGCGACTGAGTTGGCCATCGTCCTCAGCCAGTTTCTGCAGCAGGTCGGGGCTGATGGTCAGACGGTCGCAGCCGGCCAACGCTTCGATCTGACCGAGATTGCGGAAGCTCGCACCCATCACCACGGTGTCGTAGGCATTGGCCTTGTAGTAGTCGTAGATACGCGTGACCGATTGCACGCCTGGATCTTCGCTGCCCACGAAATCACGGCCCTCGGCCTTCTTGTACCAATCGTAGATGCGCCCCACGAACGGCGAGATGAGGAATATGCCGGCATCGGCGCAGGCTTGCGCCTGGGCGAAGGTGAACAGCAGGGTCAGGTTGGTCTGCACGCCGGCTTTTTCCAGCTGTTCGGCGGCGCGGATGCCTTCCCAGGTCGAAGCGATCTTGATCAGTACGCGCTCGCGGCCAATGCCCGCTTTTTCATAAAGACCGACCAGGCGCTCGGCGCGGCGCAGGGTTGCGTCGGTGTCGAATGACAGGCGTGCATCGACTTCGGTGGAAATGCGGCCTGGAATCACCTTGAGGATTTCCTGGCCGACGGCCACCGCGAAGTGATCGCAGGCCGATCCCAGGTCTCCATTGCCGGCACTCACGGCCTGATTCAACAGATCGGCATAACGGGGCAGGGCAGCCGCCTTGAGCAGCAGCGAGGGGTTGGTGGTGGCATCCACCGGTTGCAGGCGGGCGATGGCGTCGAGGTCACCGGTGTCGGCGACTACGGTAGTGAACTGCTTGAGTTGTTCCAGCTTGGAGGTCATGACGAGGCCTTGTCGTTGCAGATGACATGACCTTACCCGAGGCGCTGCAAGCGCTCAACGGTCGGATCACTGACAAAATTTACCTTTTCGGGCTGCGCTTTTTGCTGGCTCGTTCGTCTTTAGTAATGACGGGGCGTGAGAACGCACCGAAGTCGGTGGAGTCCGACTTTAGACGAGCTGCCAAGGAGCCCGAACATGTCGACCCAAACCCTGCTTTCTCGTTCAGTTTCCGCAGGCCCGGATACGCGCCAGTGCCGTGAGTGGCTGCAGGCCGCCGGGCTACGCTTCAGCATGCCCAGGCTCAAGGTGGTGGAGGCGCTGTGCAGCGCCAATGATGAAGAGGGTGTGTCCGCGCGCGAGCTGCATCGGCAACTGAGCGATGCCGGCGAACCGCTGTCGCTGGTCAGCGTGCGCCAGGTGTTGCGCCGCATGGAGGAAAACGGCTTGGTGCAGACGACAGGGCGTAGCCGCTATCGCCTGAGCGCGCCGGATTAATGCCCGCGTAGCAGTTCAGCCGCCTGGTCGAGCAGCGCCAGCGGGTCTTGCACCTTGTGAATGTCCACCGACAGCAGCTGGCGGAAGCGCCGCGCACCTGGGAAGCCTTGAGCCAAGCCCAGCACGTGACGGCTGACGTGATGCAGAGTACCGCCCTCGCGCAGATGTTGCTCGACGTAGGGCTTGAGTGCGAGCAGGGCGTCCATGCGGGTAATACCCGGGTCTTCGGCGCCAAACAGGCGGCTGTCCACCTGCGCCAGCAGGTAGGGATTGTGATAGGCCTCGCGACCAAGCATCACGCCGTCGAATGTCTGCAGGTGCTGCTCGCATTCCTCAAGGGTCTTGATGCCACCGTTGAGGATGATCTCCAGGTCGGGGAAGTCCTGCTTGAGTTGAGCTGCCACGTCGTAGCGCAGCGGCGGAATCTCGCGGTTTTCCTTCGGCGACAGGCCTTCCAGGATGGCGATACGCGCATGCACAGTGAAGCTGCGGCAGCCGGCGTCGCGCACCTGGCCGACGAAATCGCACAGCTCGGCATAGCTGTCACGGCCATTGATACCGATGCGATGCTTGACCGTCACCGGAATGCTCACGGCGTCCTGCATGGCCTTCATGCAGTCGGCTACCAGCGCCGGATGGCCCATCAGGCAGGCGCCGATCATGTTGTTCTGCACACGATCACTGGGGCAGCCAACGTTCAGGTTCACCTCGTCATAGCCGTGTTCTTCGGCCATCTTGGCGCAGGTCGCCAGGTCCTGCGGGTTGCTGCCACCCAGCTGCAGCGCGATGGGATGTTCACATTCGCTATAACGCAGGAAACGCTCGCGGTCGCCGTGGATCAGTGCGCCGGTGGTGACCATCTCGGTATAGAGCAGGGCGTGCCGCGACAGCTGACGGAGAAAGAACCGGCAGTGGCGGTCCGTCCAATCCATCATCGGGGCGACGGAGAAGCGGCGGGATAGGGCGGTGCGGTTGGAATCCTGGGACATGGGACGCTGTGACGGGCTGAAAAAAGGCTGCGTATTCTAGCAGCAAGGCCGTGTGGGGCGGGCTTTTGTTGCTGACCAACCGGGGCATTGCGACCAACGTGTCGGTCTGTCTTGGCATAAAGCAGCATTGCCTGACAGTGGTGCAAGGGGCAGGCTTGACGGCAAGCTGTCCCGAGATTCGTCGATGTCCGATCAAGCCTCCGTTACCCGGCGCCTGGCCAATGGCGCGCTGCTGTGCGCGCAGCAACAGTCCTGGGCACAGCGGGTGGGATTGTGTCTGCGGGTGGCCGCGGGCAGTCATGACGAGCCAGCGGTCTATCCTGGCCTGGCGCATTTTCTCGAACATTTGCTGTTTCTCGGTAGCCGCGATTACCCGAGCGACCAGGGTTTGATGGCCTTCGTTCAGCACCATGGCGGGCTGGTCAATGCCTCGACCCAGGCGCGGCATACCGATTTCGTCTGTGAGCTGCCGGGTGAGTTGCTGCAGCCGGCGCTGACGCGTCTGCTGGATATGCTCTGCCAGCCGCTGCTGGAGATCGACGCGCAACTGCGCGAGCGTGAGGTGCTGCACGCCGAATACCAGGCGCGAACTCAGGATGCCGACAGTCGCATCGATCATGCCCTGGGCCAGGCGCTCGCCGCCGGGCATCGTTGCGGCGACTTTCTGGCCGGGGATCGCAGCACACTGGATGTGGAGTCGCCGCTGTTTCAGCAGGCGCTGCGTGATCATCACCAGTGTCACTACCAGGCTCGGCAGATGTGCCTGACCCTGGTCGGGCCGCAACCGGCAGAGCAGTTGCTAGATGTCGCCGAGGCGCTGCTCGGGGCCTTGCCGCCGGGCGAGGGCGCCGCCTGTTCCGTGCCGCCGGCCGACCTGCTGCCGCTGCGGGCGCCGTGCATGCACCTGCAACACATTCGTTCCGGGGTGTACCTGGGCGTTGCCGTTCAGCTCGATACTCGCGACCTGGACGCGTCATTGCAGCTGTTGCTGGATACCCTGCATGATCCTGGACCTGGCGGCCTGCTGAGCGGTTTGCGAGCACTGCAGTTGTGTCGGCAGCTGCAGGCGCGGGTGCTGTATCTGCACGAGGGGCAATGCCTGCTGCGTCTGGACTTTCCAGGCGCCACAGCGGAGCAGGGCGCAGCGTTGCGCGCGGCTGTACAGAGTTGGGCTGCGCAGTTGCATGGCCATGCAGACTGGCCGTTGCAGCTCCAGCACCACCAGCAGGCCGCCGCGCTCAGGTTGCTCGGGCTTAGCCCGTTGGCGCTGGCCAGGGAGCTGCAATCGCCTGCTCAGGACGACAGTCACACCTTGCGCGACCTGAATGCCTTGCTGGCTTGCCTGGCTCGCGGTGACGGACTGATCGAATTGCAGTGCAGTGAGCAGGCGCAGCCCCAGTGGCCGGCAATCGGATTGGCGTTGCCATTGCAGGCCCTGCCGATGCAGGCAGCGGCATCGGTACCGAAGCGCGAATGGCGGCTGCCTGGCAATGATCCGTTGCTGGCCGGTGCTGCCGTGAAATCGGCCGTTCTGCCGTTGGCCGCGATGCGACATCATCCAGGGCAGGCCGAAGGTGGGCCGGCTGCGCTTTACTGGCGTGGCCCCTGTTCAGGCACCGGTGGGGCGGCTGTCATGGAGGCTGGTTTGCTGGCGCGCAGCGCTGATCTGCGCTGGCGTGGTGAGCGGCTTGGCATCGGCAGCCAGTTGAATGTGCAAGCAACTGGCTGGACCCTTTCATTGCGCGGGCCCGCACCACTGTTGCCGGCCTTCAGTGCACGGCTGGTGGCGCTGCTGTTGGCGCGTGTCGATGAGCCGGCTGCGCCCACTTCCCAGGGCATGCTGCTACGGGCGCTGCTGCAGCGTTTGCCGCTGCTCTGCGAGCTGCCTGCGGTATCGCGGCTGGAAGGGCTGAGCATCGGGCTTGGGGCGAGTGAACAGGCGCAACTGACCGAGCTGTGCGTGGCTGTCGAGGCGCTTGCGGATCTGCCGCTCACGCCACGCATCGAGACCGGGATCGACTGGCATCAGATCGCGCAGCCAGGCACGGATGCCGCGTTGCTGTTGTTCTGCCCGCTGCCTGCCGGCGATGCCTGTACCGAGGCCGCCTGGCGCTTGCTCGGGCAGGTACTGCAGGGGCGTTTCTACCAGCGCCTGCGTGGCGAGTTGCAATTGGGCTATGCCTTGTTCGCCGGTTTCCGCCAGGTGGAAGGCTGTCGGGGGTTGCTGTTTGCCCTGCAGTCGCCGGTGTGCGAGGCAGCTGGCATCTTCGACCATATCCGCTCTTTTCTGGGCGAGCAGCGTCAACTGCTCGCAGCGCTGGACGACGCAGCTGTGTCGCGATACCGCGATGCTCTGCAGCCCGCACTGAGCCCAGCCAAGGCCAACCTGCCGCGTGCCGAGCAGCTGTGGCAGCTGCATCTGGCCGGCTTGCCCGAGGTGCACCTGCAACGGGTGCAGCAGGCGCTGACAGGCCTGACCAAAAACGATCTGCTGCAGGCGCATGAGCAACTGCTAAGCGCCAGCGACTGGCGTGTATTGGCCAGCGGAGCGCCGTCACCAGCCTAGGCTGCGTTCTCCTCAGCGCTCTTTGCGCGACTCTCTGGAATGTCCAACGCCCTTTTTCTGCAGGAGCCCCGACCCGGGCGAGGCTCTGTGTTGCGGCGTTCTTTCGATTCGCCGCTGCGGTCTCGCTCTTGTGGTCTTCCTACGTCCTTGGGCTGGCCCGGTACTACGACCTTTCTCCCACTACCGGTAGCAGGTCGGTCGCGAGCCGGCGGGAGCGGTCCGGTAGCGCTCGGCCAAAGCAGCAGCGAACCACTGCCAAGGCAGCGTATGGCGCGCCGGACCTGCTTTCGATAATCGCCTCCGACACGACTGCCCTGGCGGTCGCCACTCAAGCGGAGAGCGTTATGCACAACAACAAGATCGCCATCACTCGACTTCTGCCCCTGGCCACTGCCGTCGCGCTGGCAACTGCGCAGCAGGCTGCCGCCGAGATCGTCCTGTACGACAAGGACGACACCACGTTTTCCACCGACGGCTATATCAACGCCTTCTATGTCAACAGCGACGTGGATCGTGACGGCGAGCAGTTCGACCGTCGCCAGTCGCGGGTGAAGATGGGCTTTCTGCCCAACTGGATCGGCTTCAACTTCGGCAAGCAGATCGACGATCTGAAACTGACCGGCCGCTCGTCCTTCTGGGTCACCATCAACGACAGCGAAACCAACGGCACCGATACCGCCATCGACGTTCGCCAGTTTTACGGCACCGTTTCCAGCCCGGAGTGGGGCGAGGTACTGGTGGGCAAGGACTTTGGCTTGTTCTCACGCTCCAACATCTTCCTCGACGAGCTGCTGGCCGGTTACGGCAACGTCTCCGACACCCTCGGTCTGGTGGACGGCACCGGCGTGTCCTTCGGCAACATCGGCACCGGCTATCCGTACCCGTTCCCGACCTCGCAGATCACCTACCGCAACAACAACCTGGCCGAAGGTCTGCGCGTCGCGGTCGGCATCATGGACCCCGTCGACACCAACGACGACAGCGCCACTGGCAAGGCCTATCAGGAAAACCCGCGTTTCGAATCAGAAGTCAGTTACCAGTTCGACGTGGGTGACTCGACCATCTACACCTGGGTCAACGGCGCCTACCAGACTTCCGAGAACACCGATGACACCGTCGACAGCGTAACCTCAAAGGGCCTGGGTTATGGCGTGCAGGCCAAGTTCGGCGGCCTGTCGCTGACCGGTTCGGGCTTCCAGGCCAAGGGCATCAACCCGTTCTTCACCAACAACCTGGGCGAGCCGACCCTGCGTGATATCGACAGCGACGGTTACCTGCTGCAGGGCTCCTACACCTGGGGCAAGAACCGTGTGGCGTTGTCCTTCGGCAAAACCGAGGACGACGGCAACGGCCTGGGCGTGGCGGCGGACTACGAGACCCGTGGCATCGCCTACTTCCGCACCATCAACGACAACCTCAAGCTGGTCGCCGAGTACAACCAGTACCAGATCGATGCCGCCGAAGGCAGCGGTCTGAACGAGGACACCGACACCTTCGCCGTCGGTGCGGTACTGAGCTGGTAAGCAACGCGGCTAGCAGATGACGGGAGGCCCGAGGGCCTCCCGTTCTTTTTAGGGATCGAAAGAGAAAAACCTGATGATCGGACTCTGGAGCGAATCGGCTCAATCCTACCTGCTGGTGCTGGCGGTCAGCACCACGCTGGTCTTCGCGCTGCCCATCTTCCTCGTGCCGCTGACCTGGGCCCGTTTGATGCGCTGGCGCATTCCGCAGGACATCGACCTGGCGGTGTATTTCGGGCGCTGCCTGGGCGCCTTCATCCTCATCGTCGAGGCCCTGATGTTGCGCGCCGCGCTGACCGGCGAAGCGCTGCACACCACCTTCGAGGTACTGGCAGCGGTGGCCCTGCTGATGGTGCTGGTGCATGTGCACGGCGCGATCAAGCGCATTCAGCCGTGGACGGAAACCCTGGAGATCGCCTTCTACGCCGGGATGTTCGTGCTGACCCTGATGTTCTGGCCGGCTCTGTAAGAGCGCTGGTGCGCACGGCGCACCCTACGGAATGGCGCCGCCTAGGCAGGGTGCGCCATGCGCACCAGCGATCCCTGCTCGTGATAACGAACCGGGCTGCATCAGGTGTAGGGCGGGTGCAACCCGCCATTACCTCTCTGGTGGGTTGCACCCGCCCTACCTATTGAATTGCAGCTCGCGCTCGAGCCAAGCACGGCATGATCAAGGTGGTGGCGTGCGTCGCGTACTGCTTCGCGAGTACGCCCTACGGATCGACTACCCAGTACTCAAGTAGCATGGGGCGGCCAGCGCCGGCTTCGTAGAATTTCCCCATGATCAGCAGGTGCATTGGGGCGTGATATGGCCTTGGAACAGTCGGACGGCGTGCTCAGCGCCGTATCCAGCACGAAGGATGTGGAATTGGCCGCTCAGGAACTGGCACGCCAGCTGATCCACCCTTATCTCGGTTTCGTGTTGTTCTTCTGCTCGGCCGAGTACGACCTCGACGGCCTCGGCCAGGCGCTGGAGGCACACTTTGGTGGTGTCAGCCTGGTCGGCTGCACCAGTGCCGGCGAGATCACCCCGCAGGGCTACGGGCGTGGTTGCGTGGTGGCGCTGGGCTTCGACCTGCGCTGCTTTTCCATCGCCAGCGTGTTGATCGACGAGATGGAGCGCTTCAATCTGCTCGACGCGCAGCAGCTGGTCGATGGCCTGGTCAAGGCCTGTCGCAGCAACGAGCTGGCCTCGATCAAGGGTCACAGTTTCGCCCTGACCCTGCTCGACGGCCTGTCCAGCCGCGAAGAACTGGTGCTCGGCGCACTCAGTGCAGCGCTGGGCAGCATCCCGCACTTCGGCGGTTCGGCCGGCGACGACAACCATCTGACCCACACTCACGTCTACCACGGCGGCCGCTTTCACAGCGGCGCGGCGGTGGTGGTGCTGTTCAACACCTGGCTGGAGTTCGAGGTGTTCAGCACCCATCACATCCAGCCCCGTGCGGAAAAACTGGTGGTGACCCGTGCCGACAGTGCCACGCGCCGGGTGTACGAACTCAATGCCGCGCCGGCCGCGCAGGAATATGCCGACCTGATCGGCGTGCCGGTCGAGGCGCTGGATCTGCGTGCGTTCGCGGCCTATCCGCTGGCGGTGCGGATCAGCGATCACTATTACGTACGCTCGATCCAGCAGGTGCATGACGACCTCAGCCTGACCTTCTACTGCGCGGTGGAGAACGGCATCGTCCTCACCGCCATGCATCCTGGGCCGCTGCTGCCCAACCTGAAGCAGCTGTTCGCCGGGCTCGAGCAGCGCCTCGGTCCGCTGCTGCTGACCATCGGCTGCGACTGCTTTCTGCGCCGCCTGGAGATCGAGAACGATGGCGGCGTCGAGTCGGTCGCCACACTGCTGCGCCAGCAGCGGGTGATCGGCTTCAACACCTATGGAGAGCAGTTCAATGGCATGCACATCAACCAGACCTTTACCGGTGTCGCCATTGGCCGACCTGTTGGGCGTGCCGAGCGCTGAGCTGCAGGCCCACTGTGCGGCGCTGGAGCAGGAGAACGCCAAGCTCAAGCACATCAATGCCGCGCTGATCGAACGGGTCGAGTCGATCCACTCGCGGGGCGACGATGCCTACGCGGCCTTCCAGCACTCGGTGGTGCTCTCCGAGCAGGTGCGTGAACGCACCGATGCGCTGAACCAGGCGATGGCCGAACTGAAATCCAGCAACCAGCTGCTCAGCGATGCGCGGCTGCGTGCCGAGACCGCGCACCAGCACCTGATCGACGCCATCGAGAGCATCTCCGACGCCTTCGTGCTGTTCGATGATCGTCAGCGCATCGTGCTGTTCAACAGCCGCTTCAAGGCACTGTGGGCGCGCAGCCGCGCGCGCATCGGTACCGGCACACGGCTGGAAGAGATTCGCCGCCTGAGCCGCAGCACCGGCCTGGTGGTGGAGGCGCAACTGGGCAAGGAGGGCGAGCCGAGCCTGTTCCGCCTGCAGGACGGGCGCTGGGTGCAAGTCAGCGAACGACCGACCCGCGAAGGCGGGCTGGTGATCCTCTATACCGACATCACCGAGGTGAAACAGAGCGAGGCGCTGCGCCGCGAGCAGGCTCTGGCGCAGAAGTCACGCCTGCTGCAGCGCGCGGTCGACAACCTGTCGCAGGGCATGGCCATGGTCAATGCCGAGGGCGCGCTGGAATTGTGGAACCACCGTTTTCTCGAACTCTGCGGCCTGGCGCCGATCAACGCCCATCGGCCGTTCGCCGAAGTCATGGCGGAAAGCGAGCTGCAGCTACTGACCCCGGACAGCCGAGATGCCGTCGGCAAACCGCTGCGCCAGGTGGAGGTGCGCCTGTTCGATGGGCGCATGCTCGAAGTGCGCACCCATCCGCTGCCTACCGGCGGCTTCGTCAACACCTTCACCGATATCACCGAGCGTCATCGCCAGGCCCAGGCGCTGAGCGATAGCGAGCGCTGGATTCGCCTGATCACCGACCACGTGCCGGCGCTGATCGCCTACCTGTCGGCCGACCTGGTCTACGAGTTCACCAACAAGGTCTACGAGGAATGGTACTGCTGGCCACGCGGCGCCATGCTCGGCCAGAGCTTGCGCGACGTGCACAGTGAGGAGCATTGCCAGCGCCTGGAGCCTTACGTCGAGCTGGCCCTGTCCGGCGAGAGCGTGACCTTCGAGTTCGCCGAAACCAACCACAACGGTCAGGAGCGCTACATGCTGCGTTCCTACGTGCCCAACCGCCAGGCCAGCGGCGAGGTGGTCGGCATCTTCGTGCTGATCCGCGACATCACCGAGCGCCGCCGCACCGCCGAGGCGCTGCACCAGGCCTACCAGCACCTGGAGCAGCGCGTGCGCGAGCGTACCGCCGAGCTGACCACGGTCAACGACCAGTTGCGCCGCGAGATCGATGAGCGCACGCAGATGGAGGCGCGCCTGCGCGAGGCCAAGGGTGAGGCCGAGCAGGCCAACCTGTCCAAGACCAAGTTCCTCGCTGCCGTCAGCCATGACCTGCTGCAGCCGCTCAATGCGGCGCGGCTGTTCACCAGTGCCTTGCTGGAGAAGCGCGACCTGTCTGGCTGCGCGCCGCTGGTGCGCAACGTCAGCAACTCACTGGAAGACGTCGAGAGCCTGCTCGGCACGCTGGTGGACATCTCCAAACTCGATGCCGGGGTGATCAAGCCGGATATCGCGCCGTTTGCCGTCAGCGAGCTGCTGGAGAACCTGGCCGCCGAGTATCACCAGATCGCCGGTAGTGAGGGTTTACGTCTGGACTACCTGCCCAGCTCGGCTCTGGTACGCAGCGATGTGCAACTGCTGGCGCGCATCCTGCGTAATTTCCTCAGCAACGCCATTCGCTACACCGCCAGCGGGCGCATCCTGCTGGGCTGCCGACGGCGCGGCAACAGCCTGTCCATCGAGGTCTGGGACACCGGCATCGGCATCGCCCAGGACAAGCGGGTGGAAATTTTTCAGGAGTTCAAACGCGGCGACAACGTGCAGCGCAAGCAGGATCGCGGCCTGGGCCTGGGTCTGGCGATCGTCGAGAAAATCGCGCGCATGCTCGGCCACCGCATCCGCGTAGCGTCGCAGCTGGGCAGAGGGTCGATGTTCGCCGTGGAAGTGCCGCTGACCCGTCGCGCCCCGCGCGCGCGTGCCGTGCAGGACAGCCCGGACCAGTTGCTCGAACGCCTCAGCGGAGCGCGGGTCTGGGTGCTGGATAACGACGCGGCGATCTGCGCGGGCATGCGCACCCTGCTCGAGGGCTGGGGCTGCCGGGTGGTCACGGCGCTGAGCGAAGAAGACCTGGCGCGCCAGGTGGACAACTACCACGCCGAGGCCGACCTGCTGATCGCCGACTACCACCTCGATGACGAGCGCAATGGCGTCGATGCCGTGGCGCAGATAAACGCCCGACGCAGCGCGCCGCTACCGGCACTGATGATCACCGCCAACTACAGCAACGAACTCAAGCAGCAGATGCGTGAGCTCGGCCACAGCCTGCTGCACAAACCGGTGCGGCCGATGAAGCTGAAGGCGGCGATGAGTCACCTGATGGAGCGCGGGGTGGGGGCTTGAAATGGTCGTTCGCCCCGGTGCGCACGGCGCACCCTACGATTCAGCGATACGCCAAAGATATCGACGGTTGCGATGGCCCCGTAGGGTGCGCCGCGCGCACCGATGCGAGCCCGTAGCCCGGTGATCCTGCGTTATCAATCATCTGCGATCAGGCGTTTGCCCAGGCTGACGGATGCATCGACCTTATAGCCAAGCCGCTCGTAGAAGGCCAAAGCTGCCGCGTTGGTGTCGCGCACCTGCAGGCTGAGCTTGGGGCAGCCCAGGGCCAGCAACTGTTCTTCGATATACACCATCAACTGACGGGCCAAGCCCTGCTGGCGTTGCTGCGGGCACACCGCCAGGTAGTTGACCCAGCCGCGATGCCCTTCGTAGCCGGCCATGGCCGAGGCCACCAGCCTGCCGTCGATCTCACCCACCAGAAACAGCTCGGGTTGCACCTGCAGCTTGCGCTGGATGTCCTTGTGCGGGTCGTTCCAGGGACGGACCAGGTCGCAGCGTTGCCAGAGGTCGACGATGGCGGCTTCGTCGGTGAGCCGGAAGGGGCGGATGTGCATGGTGAACTCCATCAGAACCAGTGCAAAGCCTGCTGCCAGGAACGCAGGCATTCAGGCAAAGCCGCCGTTTTAGCACGGGTTGATGACGGGCGTCAGGACAACCTCGTCCGTCACTCCCGCGAAGGCGGGAGCTCAGGCGCTTCTCGGTTTCTGGCTTCCTACCTGCGCAGGAATCACAGCCAACCTATCGGGTGCTAACGCCGCAGGTAGGAGGCGAAGTCGATATCGCCGGCCGAGAGTATCGCCTGCACCCGGTTATGCACGCCGAGCTTGCGCAGAATGGCCGAGACGTGAGCTTTGACCGTGGTTTCGGCGATATCCAGGCTGTAGGCGATCTGCTTGTTCGACTCGCCCTTGGTCATGCGTTCGAGCACCAGCAGTTGCTTGCGCGTGAGCGCCTGCAGCAGTTCCGGGGCGATGCTGTGGTTGTCGTGGTGCTGGCGTGAGCTGCCGCTCTTCTGCGAGCGGATGATGTCCGGCGGCAGGTAGACGTTGCCGTCGAGAATCTGCGCGATGGCGTCGGTCATCTGCGCGCGTGGCGAGGACTTGGTGATGAAGCCCACTGCGCCATAGGTGATGGCCTGCAGCACGATCTGCTTGTCCTGCTCGGCCGAGACGATCACCACCGGAATGGTCGGTGCCTCGTTGCGCAGGTTCATCAACCCGCCGAGGCCGTGCATGCCAGGCATGTTCAGGTCGAGCAGGATCAGGTCCAGGTCGTCGTGGTTCTGGGTCAGCTCCAGGGCGCTGTCCAGGTCGGCGGTTTCCATGATCTCGCTGCCGGGAAAACCGTCGGCGATGACGTTGTGGATGGCTTCACGAAACAGCGGATGATCGTCGGCAATCAGAATCTTGTACATGGCCTTGCACCTCGTTGTTGTGATTATGGGGTGGCGGTGGGCGTGAGGAAAGCGGCAGGCAATTCGGCAGGTTGGGCGGGCACCAGAGGCAGGCCGGCCTGTTCCCAGGCATCGACGCCATCACGGTACCAGTAGAGCTGGCGATAGCCCATGGCATGGGCGCGGCGCGCGGCGTTCCAGCTCAACCAGCAATCGGAGCGGCAGTAGAATACGAAGGGTTGGCGCATATCGCCACGGCTCTGCTGGTGCAGGTAGTAGGTGAAGTAGCGATGCCATTGCGGAGCCAGGTTGCCGTCGCCGGCATTCGCCAGCCACAGACTGCCGGGCAGGTTGGCGTGGGGCGCGTCCTCGATGAAGCGTCCTTGCACCCAGGGGCGACGGTAGACATCGATCAGGCGGGTATCCGGGCGCTCGGCGAGCAACTGCTGCAGGGCGGGAGTATCGACAATCTGCACGCCTTCCAGGCTGGCTGGCGTGGGGCTGCGGTACTGGCTGCTGCGATAGCCATCGGCATCGAACAGCTCTTCGGCACGCACGATGCAGACCAGCAGCAGGGAGGCGAACATCAGGCCCGCTTGCACGGGCAGACGGTACTTCATGGCAAGGTCTCTACTTATTGTTGTGCCGGTATTACAGGCCATGGTCGCAGGCTTGGGAATTCTACGTTGGAGAGGAAAAGCAGTACCAAAGTAGTAGAAGGGGCTGCTGGGACATGATTGCTCCCACGCTCTGCGTGGGAGCAGATGGCATGGCGCTCTGCGCCGGTTCTGACTGACAGGTTCGACGCCGGACGCGGAGCGTCCTGGGATGCGTTCCCACGTGGAGCGCGGGAACGATCATGATCAGCTCACCTTGCGCAGCGCCGCATGCTGCGGGTTGAAGCTGGCTACGGCGAGCAGCGTCAGCAGCGCGCTGAGGCCCGCGCAGATCAGCAGTGCATCGAGGTGCAGGCGCAGGTAAAGCGCGTTGCGCACTAGCTCCACGGCGTGGGTGAAGGGGTTGACCGCGCACAGCCAGTACAGCCACTCGCTGGACTCGCGCATCTTCCACAGCGGGTACAGCGCAGACGACAGGAAGAACAGCGGGAAGATGACGAAATTCATCACCCCGGCAAAGTTCTCCAGTTGGCGAATGCCGTTGGACAGCAGCAAGCCCAGCGCGCTGAGCAGCAGCGCCACCAGCAGCAGCGCCGGCAGCGCGGCGAGCAGGCCCCAGACCGGTGGTTGCACGCCGTAGACCCAGGCGATGGCGAGGAAGGCATAGACCTGTAGCAGCGAGATCAGCGCCGTGGCCAGTAGCTTGGCCGCCAGCAGAAAGGCCCGTGGCAGGGGGCTGGTGAGCAGCACGCGCATGCTGCCCATCTCGCGGTCGTAGACCATCGACAGCGAGCCCTGCATGCCGTTGAACAGCAGGATCATGCAGGCCAGGCCCGGCACGATGTAGGTGTCGTAAGTGATGTAGGTGTCGTAAGGCTCGATGATGGCGATGCCCAGCGCGGCACGAAAGCCTGCGGCGAACACCAGCAGCCACAATAGCGGGCGTACCAGTGCGCTGAGAAAGCGCGAGCGTTGCAGGACGAAGCGCAGCCATTCGCGCAGGACGATGCCGCGCAGGCATTCCCAGTAAGCGGTCATGGGTGCTGCTCCTTTGCGCAATCTGTGGGGGTGGCCGGGCGGCGTTCCGCTTTAGCCGCGAGTTCTTCGATATTGTGGATCTCGCAGCTGAAGCCCCTCCCACAACTGGGCCGCAGCGCCTCGCGCACATGGCCACGGCCCAGCGCCTCGTCGCCGGTCAGGCGGGCGAAGCTGATGCCCAGGTCATCGCCGAACTGGCTGGCCTTGCCCCAGGCCACACGTTCGCCACGGTGCAGGATCAGCAGGTCGTCGCTGGACTCGATCTCGTCCAGCAGATGGGTCGTCCACAGCACGCACAGGCCCTGCTCGCGGCACAGGTTGCGTACGTGCCGGCCCAGCGCCAGGCGGCTGGCCGGGTCGAGCCCGGCGCTGGCCTCGTCGAGCAGCAGCAGGCGCGGCTGGTGGAGCAGGGCGCGGGCGATCTCCACGCGACGCCGGTGGCCGCCATTGAGCGTGCGCACCTTGTCGTGGCGACGTTCGGCGAGATCCTGGCGCAGCAGCTCCTCGTCGATGCGCACCTGCGCCTCGCGGCGCGGCATGCCGTGCAGCGCGGCGTGATAGGCGAGGTTCTGCTGCACCGACAGGTCGAGATCCAGCGTGCTCTGCTGGAACACCACGCCAAGCTGGCGCAGCGCCTGGCGCGGTTCGTCGCGCAGGCTGTGGCCGAAGATGCGGATATCGCCCTGCTGCAGGTCATACAGACGGGTGAGCAGGGCGATCAGCGTGGACTTGCCGGCGCCGTTGGGCCCGAGCAGGGCGCCGAAGCGCCCCGGCGCCAGCTCGAAGGCCAGGTCGCTGAGCGCCTGGCGCGCGCCATAGGCGAAACCGACGCCGCTCACCTCCAGGGCGTTCATGGCGTTACCACCACGCCCCAGGGGTAGCGACCGACCTTGATCGACTTGGTCACCTTGAGACTGTCGACGTCGATCACCGACACATCACCGCTGACGCCGTTGGTGGTCAGCAGGCGCTTCTGATCCGGGGTGAACGCCATGTGCCAGACGCGCCGGCCCACCAGCAGGTAGTCGAGAATCTCGAAGGTCCTGGCATCCACCACCGCCACATGGTTGGCCGGGCCGAGGGCGACGAAGGCGTATTTGCCATCGTCCGAAAGCTTGACTCCCACCGGCTGTACCTTGTCCGGGTGCACACCCTTGATGGCGAAGTTGAGCACCTTGAGCACCTGGCGCGAGTCCACATCCAGCACCGTCACCGTGCCGCCAATCTCGGCCGAGGCCCACAGGCGTTTGCCGTCCTTCTCGAACTCGACGTGGCGCGGGCGCTGGTCGACCAGGGTGTTGTCCACCAGTTGCTGGGTGCGGGTGTCGATCCAGTGCAGCATGTTGGTGGTTTCGCTGGTGTTGACCGCCCACTTGCCGTCCGGGCTCACCGCCATGCCTTCGGGCTCCACGCCCACTTCGATCTGCGCCAGCACCTCGTCGCTCTGCGCGTCGACCACCGTGACAAGGGCATCGTCCTCGTTGGAGATGTACAGCCAGCGGTCGTTGGGATGCAGGGCGAACTGCTCGGGGTCGGCGCCGGAGGGCAGCTCCTTGATGATGGTGCGCGTGGCCAGGTCCATCACCTGCACGCGGTCCGAGTCGCTGGCGCAGATGTATAAAAGCCTGTTGTCGGAAGACAGCAGCAGCCCGCGCGGGCGCATGCCGACGTCGAGAGTGGCGGTGACTTCGAGGCTGTCCAGGTCGATGACGCTGATGCTGTCATCCTTTTCGTTGGACACGTAGGCAGTGGCGGCGAAGGCCGAGTGGCAGGCCAGGCCGAAGGCGACGGCGCAGGCGAGACGGGTCAGACGCATGGGGTTGATCCTCTTGTTGTAGTTGTTGGTAGCCGTTGCTTTTGTGGGAGGGGCTTTCGGCTCGGGCATCCTGCTTCGCTCTACCTCCTGCATCCCTGCAGTCGCAGCCGCGACAGTCGCCGCTGAAGCGCCTCCCACAGATGCTATCCATGAGGCGTCCCCGCCAGATCGCAGCTCACTTCAGGCCGGTCGTAGCCGAGGCTGTCCATTTCGTTGTGCGGGTGCAGAAAACCGTCCTGCGGCGAGGTGCTGACCAGGGCGCGTGGATGCACCAGCGCAATGGGCTGGCGCAGCTCACCGTTCCACGGGCGGAAGCTCAGCTTGCGACCCTTGAAGCCGTCCAGCGGCAGTTGTTCGCTCAGCAGCAGGTGGCGAATGCCCTGCGGCTCGGCAGCGCGCAGCTTGGTCACGCCGGTGGCGATGCTGCGCACGGCCATCCAGGCGGCGAAGTCACGGTCGTTCATCCAGCGCCCGGCCAGTGCCTCGAAGCGTTTCTGCAATTGCGCGGCACCAAAGGTTTCCACCGTCTTGTGCCAGGCGGTCGGGGTCAGTCCCTGGGTGCCGGCTACCGGGCGCGGATACCAGGTGTTGTAGGGCAGGTACTCGCCGAAGTCACCACGTTCGTCGGCCACCAGCACCACGTCGTACTCGCTGGCCTGGGTAAACAGCGGCATTTCCGCCTGGGCGCTGCGTCGTTGGTCGTTGTCGAAGCTCCACGGCTTTTCGGCGACGATCTTGTGGCCAAAGCGTTTGGCGGCGCGCTTGAGTGCGTCGGCATAGGCGATGTCGTCCGCGGTCGTGCCGGTCACCAGCAGCCAGCGCGTCCATTTGCGCACGGCGAGAAATTGCGCCAGAGCGTCGGCCAGCATCGCGCGGCTGGGCAGGGTGTGCAGCACGTTGCCCAGGCATTGCTCGCGGCGCAGGCCGTCGTCGGCGCTGCCGGCATTGAACAGCAGGCTGTCCGGCAGGCGTTCGCTGAGCTGGCGCAGGGTGGCGGCGGGGGCGTTGACCACGAACAGGCGGATGCCGGCCTGGTGCAGGCGTTCGGCAGCGGCGAGCACGTCACTCGTCTCCGCGCTTTCGGCGCTTTGCAACTCGAACTGCTGCTTGAGAAAACGCCCGGTGCTGTTGCTGTCGATGATCGCCAGCTCGGCGCCTCGGCGGCCGGCGTCGACGGGTTCAGGAATGACGTTGGAGAGCAAAGGGCCGCGTGGCGGCAGATGCGCCAGGTAGCCGATACGTACCTGCAAGTCGTTCGCGCTGGCGCCGGCCGCCACGCCAAAAGCGGCGGCGAGGCAGAACAACAGGCGGCAACTGATGCGGTGCATGGGGCGACTCCTGCAGAGGGTGTCGCCAGCATAGGAAGCGCCATCGGCTCGGGAAATATGCCCAAGGTAGCGCCGGGCACGTACGAAGGTAGTAGTTCGCACGGTCGCAAGGGCTGGGGTGGAGCGGCGGCGGGCCGGGAAATATGCCCAAAGTACCAGTGCGTCAGTACCAAGGTAGTACCCCGGCGCAGGCCGTTACTTCCTAGCATGGCAGGCAATGTCCAATAACAAGAACAGGTGAACGCCATGCGTATTTTCAAGGCCCTGCTATTGCCGCTGCTGTTGATCATCAGCCTGCTCGGTGTCGACCAGTTGCACGCTGCCGGTGACATGACCCGACGCCCGCTGACGTTGCCCGATCTGGTGCTGGGCAGCGACGACAGCGACTACTCCATGTCGCAGACTGAATACCAGCTGGAAACCGGCCAGGCCTACCAGCTCAAGATCATCTCCAACGGGCAAAAGGAATACGCCTTCCAGGCGCCGGAGTTCGCCACTTCCATCTACCTGCGCAAGGTCGAGGCCGGCGGCGTGGAGGTGAAGGCCGTCACCCTTACCGAACTGGAGTTCGAGGACGCCGGCGAGGCGGAGATCTTTTTCCTGCCGGTCAAACCGGGCAAATACCGCTTCTACGCCAAGGGTCTGGAAGGCAAGGGCATGCTCGGCCACTTCGTGGTCAAGTAGCGGGGGCAAGTAGATGACTGCCCTGGGCCGCATCAACCTCGGCGTCAGCCTGCTGTTCGTGCTGGTGACCCTGGCCGGGTTGGCGCTGCTGCTGCGCCAGGCCAGTCATGATGTGCAGCGCGAGTTGCAGGCCGCCGAAGCGGTGGTGCAATACCTCGGTGAGGTGGCGCGCAGCAACCCCGGCAGCCTGCGCCCTGAGCTGACCAGGAACCTGCGGCATATCCGTGTGAGCTGGCTGCGCCCGGGCGATCAACCCGAGGCGCAGAGTGAGAGCGCCGTCGAACGCTCGATCGCCGAGCGCTTGCTGGGCTCCTCGTCGCTGGTGACTCACGTCTGGCCGCTGGCCGATGACCGCGAGCTGCACATCGCCCTCGATCCTTATGACGAGATCGAGGAAATCCAGGACTCGCTGTTGCAACTGCTGCTGCTCAGTGCCTTCGCCCTGATCCTCAGCCTGCTGACCATCCGCTTTGCCGTATGCCGTGCCCGGCGTGTGCTGGACGAGTTGCTCGCCGGCTTGCGTGAAGTCGGTGCCGGCCACTTTGACGCCCGCCTGCGCGATCACGGCCTGGCCGAGGCCAAGCATCTGGCGGCGCACTTCAACGACATGGCCGTCACCCTGCAGCAGGTACAGGCGGACAACGCCGAACTGACTCAGGCGCTGCTGGAGCTGCAAGAGCGTGAGCGCACACGCCTCGGTCAGACCCTGCATGACGACCTGGGCCAATACCTCAGCGGCATTCGTGCCCAGGCCTGCCTGCTCAAGGTGATCGCCGATCAACCACAACAGGTACAGGACACCGCGCGCCTGCTGGACGACAACTGCGAGCGCTTGCAGCAGGGCTTTCGCAGCCTGATTCGCGATCTCTACCCGGTGGTGCTGGAACGTCTTGAATTGGGCCCGGCGCTGCAGCAACTGGCCGCCGATTGGCAGCAGGCGCAAGGCATTCGCTGCCAGCTGCAACTGGGCGAGCGATTGCCGAGTCTGCCGCTGGCGAGCAAGGCCCATCTCTATCGACTGGTGCAGGAGGCGCTGACCAACGTCGCCCGCCATGCCGATGCCAGTGAGGTACGCATTCGCCTGCAACGCCGGGGTCATGGGCTGCGCTTGCTGGTGCGAGATAACGGCCAGGGCACCGCACTGCCGCTGCGCCCCGGCATCGGCCTGCGCTCGATGCGTGAACGCAGCCGCAGCCTCGGTGGCGAGCTGCGCCTGCACAGTCGCCCGCAAGTCGGTTGGGCGCTGTGCCTGAACATTCCTCTGGAGGCGATGCGATGAAGGTTTTGTTGGTGGACGATCACGCCGTGGTGCGCCAGGGCTATGCCAGCTTGCTGCGCGCGCTGTTGCCGGATGTGCAGTTGCGTGAGGCCTGCGACGGCGAACAGGCCCTGCAGCGAGTGCAGGAAGAGATACCCAATCTGGTGGTCATGGACATCGGCCTGCCCGGCATCAGCGGCCTGGAAACCACCCGCCGCCTGCGCCAGCGCCTGCCGCAGCTGCGTATCCTGTTCTTCAGCATGCACGACGAACTGCCGCTTGTGCGTCAGGCACTGGACGTCGGCGCCATCGGCTACCTGACCAAGAACTCGTCACCGGAAGTGCTGGTGGAAGCGGTCAAACGCACCGCCGCCGGCCACGCCTATATCGAACAGCAACTGGCCACCCAGCTGGCCTGCAACCCCACCAGCAGCGACGGCCTCGACCCACGGCTGCGCGAACTGACCCAACGCGAATTCGAAATCTTCGTCATGCTCGCCCGCGGCCTGCCACCGAGGCAGATCGCCGAGAAACTGTGCATCAGCGCCAAGACTCTGTCCAACTACCAGACCCTGGTGAAGAACAAACTGCAGATCGCTTCGCAGGCGGAGCTGGTGCACCTGGCCATCGACAGTGGGGTGGTGCGGGTGGGGTTGGAGAGTGCTTGATCGGTGACGGCAGGCTGCAATGGCCTGCTCGCAGAGCCAATGAACATGATCGAAGCGAGTGACCAATTTGATCGTTCCCACGCTCTGCGTGGTAATGCAGCTCGGACGCTCCGCGTCTGCTGGTAGATCGCAGCGCAGCTGAGTCCGCTGGCGACGCAGAGCGTCGCGGGCTAGCTCCCACGCGGAGCATGGGAGCCATATGTCGCTTCCCTTGATCGTTCCCACGCTCTGCGTGGTAATGCAGCCTCGACGCTCCGCGTCCGCTTGTAGGTCGCAGCGCAGCTGAGTCCGCTGGCGACTCAGAGCGTCGCGGGCTAGCTCCCACGCGGAGCGTGGGAGCCATATGTCGCTTCCCTTGGCCTTGATCGTTCCCACGCTCTGCGTGGTAATGCAGCCCTCGACGCTCCGCGTCCGCTTGTAGGCCGTAGCGCAGCTGAGTCCGCTGGCGACGCAGAGCGTCGCGGGCTAGCTCCCACGCGGAGCATGGGAGCCATATGTCGCTTCTATTGATCGTTCCCACGCTCTGCGTGGTAATGCAGCCCTCGACGCTCCGCGTCCGCTTGTAGGTCGCAGCGCAGCTGAGTCCGCTGGCGACGCAGAGCGTCGCGGGCTAGCTCCCACGCGGAGCGTGGGAGCCATATGTCGCTTCCCTTGGCCTCACTCGCTGCCTTCCCGCACCACCTGGCAAACCGTATTCGCTGGGCAAGCGTGTTGCAGTGCGGTGGTCACGGCGGTTGTAGGGCGGGTGCAACCCGCCAGAGCGCGCTCTATTGGTGGGCTGAAGCGGATCGCCGTCCGGCCCACCCTACGTGGTTTGCGGGGAATCAGTCCCAACCCTTGGGGCATTGCACGCAGCCGGGCATGTTGGCGTCCTGAAAGTTGCCGAAGCGGGTGCGGGCGCCGCTGAGGTTGGCGTTTTCCAGGTTGGAGCCGCCGAGCTTCACTTCCTGCAGGTTGGCGTCTTCCAGGTGTGCACCTTTTAGATCGGCCTTGCTCAGCCAGGTCATTTCCAGATTGGCCGCCTGCAGTTGGACGTTGTGCAGCTTGGCGCCGGAAAGGCGGGCGAACTCCAGGTTGGCGGCGCGCATGTCGGCGCCTTCGAATTGCGCAGCCTGGGCGAACAGGGCCCAGCCGCTGATGGCCACCAGGCTGGCGCCCGAGAGGTCGGCCAGGCGCAGGTTGCTCTGTTGCAGGCTGGCACGGGTGAGGTTGGCACCGCGCAGCTTGGCTTTCTCCAGATTGGCCAGGTCGAGGTTGACATGGCGCAGGTCGGCGCCTGAGAGATCCGCACCGGACAAGTCCATGCGGCGCATGTCGAGGTTGCGCAGGTCGGCACCGCGCAGGTTGGCGTTGGGACATTTGCTGTCGGGTTCGATGCGGCAGCCGTTGATCTGCAGGACGCCGTCGCTCTCGGTTTCGGCGCCGATGGCGTGGCTACCGATTACCAGCAGCAGGACCGGGATAAGCAGGGGCAGGTAGTTCATGGCGAGTCCTCGGGGGTGAGTGCCTGATTCGCTTCGTGGCTGAAGCGGAGCTCCTACGGGAACGGGTAGGGTGCGCCATGCGCACCGCGGGTGAATGCGATAATCAGGTGGCTGTGAAAAGCGGATGTGCATGGCGCACCCAGGTGCGCCATGCGTTCAGCCACTAGCGTTTGGCGGTGGTCTTGTCCCAGCTCGGCAGCTTGAACACCCAGAAGGAACCGCCCTGGGCGACCGGCTTGGTCAGGTCGGCCATGTCGCCGCCCCACAGCGGCACGGCGCCGCCGTAACCGGCGGTCACGCCGATGTACTGCTCACCGTCCTGTTCCCAGGTGACGGGCGGGGAGATGATCCCGGTGCCGACCTGGAACTTCCACAGCTCCTTGCCGTTCTTGGCGTCGAAGGCCTTGAAGTAACCGTCGCCGGTGCCGGTGAACACCAGGTTGCCCTTGGTGGCGAGTACGCCGGCCCACAGCGGCAGGCGCTCCTTGTGTTCCCAGGCGACCTTGCCGGTGGTCGGGTTCATCGCGCGCAGGATGCCGACGTGGTCGTCGAACAGGCGCTTGATGCGAAAGCCCATGCCCAGGTAGGCGGAACCCTTCTTGTAGTGCGCCTCTTCGGCCCAGTAGTCCTCCTTCCAGTGGTTGGCCGGTACGTAGAACAGGCCGGTGTCCTGGCTGTAGGCCATGGGGTTCCAGTTCTTGCCGCCGAGGAAAGGTGGGGAGACCTCGACCACTTCACCCTTGCTTTCGCCTGGCTTCGGCTTCTGCGGGCGCTGGCCTTCGTTCTCGACCGGACGACCGGTTTCCAGGTCGATGTGGCTGGCCCAGGTGATCTTGTCGACGAAGGGGAAGGCGTTTTTCAATTTGCCGTTGGCGCGATCGACCACATAGAAGAAGCCGTTGCGGTCGGCGTGGGCGGTGGCCTTGGTGACCTTGCCGTCCTTGTCCTTGTAGTCGAACAGCACCAGCTCGTTGTTGCCGGAGAAGTCCCAGGCATCGTTCGGGGTGTGCTGGTAGAACCACTTCACTTCACCCGTGGTGGGGTCGACGCCAACCTGGCCGGAGGTGTACAGGCTGTCGTAGTCCTTGGGATTACCGCCGTCGCTGGTGCGCGCCCAGCCGTTCCAGGGTGCCGGGTTGCCAGCGCCGATGATGATGGTGTTGGTTTCGGCATCGAAACTGGCGCTCTGCCACGGCGCACCGCCGCCCTGGCTCCAGGCTTCCTTCTTGCCGGTCGGGTGGTTGGGATCATCCGGCCAGCTCGGCGCCTTGACGTCGCCGGTCGGGGTGCTGTCCTTGCCGTTCAGGCGGCCCATGTGGCCTTCGACGAACGGACGCATCCAGACTTCCTCGCCGGTATCCGGGTCGCGGGCGAACAGGCGGCCGACCACGCCGAATTCGTCACCGGAGCTGCCGTGGATCAGCAGCACCTTGCCGCTCTTGCCGTCCTTCACGATGGTCGGCGCGCCGGTCATGGTGTAGCCGGCAGAGTGATCACCGAACTTCTTGTTCCAGACCACCTTGCCGGTGTCCTTGTTCAGCGCCACGACGCGGGCGTCGAGGGTGCCGAAGTAGATCTTGTCGCCATAGATGGCGGCGCCACGATTGACCACGTCGCAGCACGGGCGGATGTCGTCGGGCAGGCGATGGCTGTAAGTCCACAGGCGCTTGCCGGTCTTGGCATCCAGGGCGAAGACCCGCGAGTAGGAGCCGGTCACGTAGACCACGCCGTCGTGGATGATGGCCTGGGATTCCTGGCCGCGCTGTTTCTCGTCACCGAAGGAGTAGCTCCAGGCCGGCGTCAGCTTGAACACGTTTTCGGCGTTCACCTGAGCCAGCGGGCTCCAGCGCTGGGCATTGGTGCCCAAGCCGTACTGCAGCACGTTGCTGGTGGTGGTGTGGTCGTTGGCGATGTCGTCCCAGGTGACCGGCTTGGCGAACGCGGCCTGGCTCAGCGCCAGGCCGCCGGCCAGCATCAGGGCAAGTGCCAGGGGGCGTGGGGTACTGGGTAGGTTTCTTGTTGTCATCGTTGTGCTTCCCATTGGAGGTGGTAGGTCGCTGCAGTGGCACCGTGAGAACGCGGTGCTGGAGAGGTTCTGCAGTGGCAAGCCGATGGTGGTACCCGGCCACCTTCGCGCCTACGGAAAAACTCCCGCCCTTGCCGGGAGGATTTCCCGGTCGGCCCATGACTTGGCCTTGCTGCCAAGGCATCGCCAACACCCCCTCACAAGCCCTACTACCAAGGGACTAGAGCGCGACCACCAAAGCAGCATTCGGTGCGTTGCGCGGCCTTTCTAAGATGGTTGCCACGAGCTCTGAACGGGCTGTCTTACGTGCATTCGATGAGGTCCTGGCCATGAACAACAAGAAGATCAAAACCACCCTGGCGTTGCTGCTGCTCGCTGCGTCGACCACCCTCTGGGCACACGGCGACGTGGTGCCGCAGGCGGTGAACACCGATGGGCTGGAACCCTTGGGTGAAGAGTGGCTGGACGAGAACCCCTACCGCGACAACCCGCGCGCCATCGAGATCGGTTCCTCGGCGTACAACCAGAACTGCGCCGCCTGCCACGGCCTGGAGGCCAAATCCGGTGGTATCGCCCCGGACCTGCGCCTGTTGGAGCTGGGGGCCAGCGGTGACGAATGGTTCAAGGAGCGCGTGATCAATGGCGCGGTGCGCGATGGCCGCGTGTACATGCCGAAGATGGCTGACTTCCTCAGTCAGGAAGCGCTGTGGGCGGTGCGCAGCTATCTGGAGAGTGTGCACGTCGAGGAGTAAGCGCTTGATGATAAATCTGCTGCGCTCGGCATCTTGCGTTTCGGCGGTGCTCGCAATGCTCATGTATTTCAATACATTCCGCTTGCTGTGCGCAGGCCCTGCGCGACCTGCCATCGCTCGCGACGATTTCTTCATAAGCGCTCGCGCAATGCGCCGGCTGATCGCTTTTTGGGCTCTGCTGCTGTGCCTGGGCACTGCTCAGGCACAGGTGCGCGATTTTGACCGCATCACCGAGTCGGGCACCCTGCGCGTGGCGCTGTACCAGAGCTTCCCGCCTTACAGCTACGAGCAGGATGGCCAGCCGCGCGGCGTCGACTACGAGCTGGCCAAGGCACTGGCCGAAGGGCTCGGCCTGAAGCTGGAGCTCATGTGGGCGCCGCCGGGTGAAAAGCTCGACGACGACCTGCGTGACTACATCTGGCGTGGCCGGGTGACTGCGCAGGGTCAGTTGGCCGATCTGATGCTGCGCGTGCCGTACGACCGTGACTACGCGCAGATGCGCAATGAACTGGGTGAGTTGGTCAACGAGCGCGTGGTGATGTTCGGTCCCTACCAGCGCGAGCGCTGGCAGTTGGCCTTCGATCGTCGGCGTCTACCCGAAGTGCCGAGCATCGTTGCGTTGCGCCAGCATCCGGTGGGCGTCGAAGTCGAGAGTGTGCCCTCGTTCTACCTGAGTTCGGTGCAGGGCGGCATGCTCAGCCAGGAAACCCGGCATTACCCGACGCCGAGCCTGGCCTTTGCTGCCATGCGCGGCGGTGAGGTGGATGCGGTGATGGCGCTGCGTGGTGAGGTCGACTGGTTGGTGCACGAGGCCAATGACCCGCAACTGGCGCTGGCGGAAAACGCCTACCCGGACATGGGCCGGCAGATCTGGGAAATCGGCATGGCGGTACACGAAACCAATCGCCAACTGGCCTATGCCCTGGAAGAACAGCTGGAAAACCTGATCCTCGACGGCTCGCTGGAGCGCCTGTACGCGCGCTACGGGCTGCGTTACGAGAAGCCAGAACAATACCAATAAGAGTCGAGCCGGAGGTGGGCGATGGATTGGCGTAGCCTGATGTTGCTGGCCCTGTTCGCCTGGGCCTGGGAGGCGCGGGCGGCCGCGCCAGATCCGGTCACCTCGGTGATGTGGGATTACTACCACCAGCGTCTACTGAACGGTGAGGCCTTCGTCTTCGACGACAAGGTTCGCCTCGAGGTGCCGCCATTCGCCGAGGATGCGCGCCAGGTGCCGATCCAGATCGACGCCAGCGCTTACCGTGGCAGGGTCAAGCGCATTCTGGCCTGGGCCGAGCTCAATCCTATCCCGCGTATTCTCGATTTCGCCCCTGGCGAGCACCTGGAGCCGAGTCTGGCCATTCGTATTCGGGTCGAGCAGGCCACGCCGATTCGCGCGGCGGTGCTCACCGACGATGGCGTCTGGCATATCGGCTCGGCCCGCGTCGAGGCAGCAGGCGGTGGGTGCACAGCGCCCAGCGTGGTGCGTGCCGAGGCCGGCTGGGAGGAACGTCTGGGCCAGGTACTGGGCAAACGCTTCGTGCGCGGTGAGGACAGCCGCCTGCGCCTGCAGGTCTCGCACCCGATGGATAACGGCCTGGTTGGCGGCATCCCCGAGTTCTACATCGAACAGGCCGAACTGCGTGATCCGAACGGCCAGGTGCTGGGACGCCTCGAACTGTTCCCGGCGGTCAGCGAGAACCCGACGCTTACCTTCGACCTGCGCGGCGATCAGCAGGCCGAACTGTGGCTGCGCGACAACAACGGCAACGAATTTCAGGCCGCGTTCTGAACGCTGCAGCCTGTAGGGTGCGCCGTGCGCACCAACCCCACCCAGGAGGCCTCCATGCGCTGGATGCTATTGATGATGTGCCTGTTTGCCAGCCTGGCCCAGGCACTCGACTACCACCTGCAACCCCGACAAATCGCCGATGGCGTCTGGCTGCTGGAAGGCAGTACCGATAATTTCGCTGTGGAAAACGGCGGCAATATCGTCAATATCGGCTTCATCGAAACTGCGGACGGGGTGGTGGTGATCGATACCGGCCCGTCGCGTCGTTTCGGTGAAGCGTTGCGCCAGAGCATCGAGAAAACCACTGGCAAGCCCGTGGTACGTGTGTTGCTGACCCATCACCACCCGGATCATGTGCTGGGCAACCAGGCTTTCGCTGACGCGCCCATCGCGGCGCTACCCGAGACCACCCGGTTGCTGGCCGAGCAGGGCGATGCGATGGCGGAGAACATGTACCGCCTGGTCGGCGACTGGATGCGTGGCACCGAGGTGGTGCTGCCCACCGAAGAGATACAGGAAGGCGTACTTGCGATCGGCGACAGGCGCCTGCAACTGCTGGCGCTGCGCGGGCATACTGGCGCCGACCTGGCGATTCTCGACGAGCGCACGGGCGTGTTGTTCGCCGGCGATGTCCTGTTCTATCAGCGCGCACTGACCACGCCGAACAGTCCGGGACTGGATGTATGGCTGGCCGATCTGGATCGGCTCGAAGCGTTGCCCTGGAAGCAGATCGTGCCCGGCCACGGGCCAGTGACCACGGATGCGGCGCCGTTCGTGCAGATGCGTGATTACCTGGACTGGCTCGATGGTTTGCTGCGTGAGGGTGCGGAGCAGGGCGCGGAGATGAACGAGCTGATCCGCGCCCCCATCCCCGAGCGCTTCGCCCAGGTCAGTCTGAGTCGTTACGAGCTGATCCGCAGCGTCAGCCACCTCTACCCACGCTACGAGCGCAACGCCATGGAACGGGTGGATACCAACCCGTAGGAGCCCGCTTGCGGGCGATGGTGTTGGCCGGTGGGCTTTATCGCCGGCAAGCCGGCTCCTACAGGAGCACCAGCTTCGTAGCCCGGATGAAATCCGGGAGAAATATGCTCGTTACCCCCGGATTTCATCCGGGCTACAGGCTGCTCTTGTGGGAGGGGCTTTAGCCGCGACTTGCGTATAAGGGCGTCGCCGCTGAAGCGCCTCCCACAATACGTCTGGGCCTATAGCTCTTCGTCATCACGAATCAGCACGTAATGACGGCCGTGCTCGGTCTCTTCGTGGTCGTAGACGTAATACATCACCACGTCGCCCAGGCTGGACTGCACGGCCACGTAGTCACCGCTGTCGGGCATGAAGAATTCCCGGGTGGCGGGCTTGGCCACGCATTCGATGTGGGCCGTGACGAAGTGCGTGGGGTCTTCTTCGCCGTAGTAGTCCTCGCGCTGGTGCGCATCCCAGTCCTGCGGCGGCTCGAAGGCGCCGGTGATGAGGACTTTGGCGTCGCCCAGATCCTGCTCTTCGGCATCCGGGTCCTGCTCGTCGGGGCGATAGACCGTGCAGTCCAGTGCATCGGGATGGTTGAGGATTTCCTGGCGAGGGTGGGGCACGGGCGTCTCCGGTCAGAATGTGCGGGCGGCCAAGTGTCAGGCAAAGCCGTGGCCGCCGCAATCTCCATGATTGCAGCCTGTGGAGCAGGTATTGCTACCAAGGAACGAGGAAAATCGGCTAGGGGTGCAATTGTTGGGTGGCCTGTGCGAGCCAAGAATTTGCGGCAGACCGGGAAAAATTCCCGGCAATAACAATGAACCCGCAGAGGTAGCCGCAATGAAACACGCCGGTCTTCGCCAGCCCTTCCTCCTCACCGCACTCTGTGCCGCCATGCTGTTGCCGTCCGCCGCCGCGCTGGCGGTCACCGACGCCGAGATTCTCAAGGACGCCACCACTACCGACGAGATCGTCACCAACGGCCTGGGCTTGCAGGGCCAGCGCTACAGCCCGCTGAACATCCTCAACGATCAGAACGTCAAGGAACTGCGCCCGGTCTGGACCATGTCCTTCGGCGGCGAGAAGCAGCGCGGCCAACAGGCCCAGCCGCTGATCAAGGACGGCGTGATGTACGTCACCGCCTCCTACTCGCGGGTGTTCGCCGTCGACGCGCGTACCGGCAAGGAACTGTGGCAGTACGAGGCGCGTCTGCCGGACGACATCCGCCCCTGCTGCGACGTGATCAACCGTGGCGTTGCCCTGTACGACGATCTGGTGATCTTCGGCACCCTCGACGCCAAGCTGGTGGCGCTGAACAAGGACACCGGCAAGGTGGTGTGGCGCAAGAACGTCGCCGACCACAAGGCCGGCTACTCCATCACGGCGGCACCGCTGGTGGTGGGTGGCAAGCTGATCACCGGTGTATCCGGTGGCGAATTCGGCGTGGTCGGCAAGATCGAGGCTTACGACCCGAAGAATGGCGAGCTGCTGTGGAGTCGCCCGACCGTCGAAGGCCACATGGGCTACGTCTACAAGGACGGCAAGGCGGTCGAGAACGGCATCAGCGGTGGCGAGGCCGGCAAGACCTGGCCGGGCGATCTGTGGAAGACCGGCGGCGCCGCGCCCTGGCTGGGCGGCTACTACGATGCCGACACCAACCTGCTGTTCTTCGGTACCGGTAACCCGGCACCGTGGAACTCGCACCTGCGTCCCGGCGACAACCTCTATTCGTCCTCGCGCCTGGCGCTGAACCCGGACGACGGCAGCATCAAGTGGCACTTCCAGACCACGCCGCACGACGGTTGGGACTTCGACGGCGTCAACGAACTGATCTCCTTCGATTACCAGGAAGGCGGCAAGACCGTGAAGGCCGCAGCGACCGCCGACCGCAATGGCTTTTTCTACGTGCTCGACCGCACCAACGGCAAGTTCATCCGTGGCTTCCCCTTCGTCGACAAGATCACCTGGGCCAAGGGCCTGGACAAGAATGGCCGGCCGATCTACGACGACAGCAACCGTCCGGGCTCGCCGAGCGCGAAGGAGAAGGGCCAGAGCGTGTTCTCCGCACCGGCCTTCCTCGGCGCGAAGAACTGGATGCCCATGGCCTACAGCCAGGACACCGGCCTGTTCTACGTGCCGTCCAACGAGTGGGGCATGGATATCTGGAACGAGGATATCGCCTACAAGAAGGGCGCGGCCTACCTGGGCGCCGGCTTCACCATCAAACCGCTCAACGAGGACTACATCGGCGTGCTGCGTGCCATCGACCCGAAAACCGGTAAGGAAGTCTGGCGCCACAAGAACTATGCGCCGCTGTGGGGCGGGGTACTGACCACCAAGGGCAACCTGGTGTTCACCGGCAACCCGGAAGGCTACCTGCAGGCGTTCAACGCCAAGACCGGCGAGAAAGTCTGGGAATTCCAGACCGGCTCGGGCGTGATCGGCTCGCCCGTGACCTGGGAAATGGACGGCGAGCAGTACGTCTCGGTACTGTCCGGCTGGGGTGGTGCGGTGCCGCTGTGGGGCGGCGAGGTGGCCAAGCGCGTCAAGCACCTGAACCAGGGCGGCATGCTCTGGACCTTCAAGCTGCCGAAGGAGCTGGTGGCCAAGCGCTGATTGCTTGAGGTGTCAGACGATGGCCGGACTTTGTCCGGCCATCGTCGTTTCCGGCGCCTGCCTGCCCGCGCCGAGTCGCTGTGAAATACCACGGCGGATTTTCGCGTTCGGGAACGCAAGACCAGGCGAACGGGTCTAGCCTTTAGCTTCCACAGCCTCGTGTCTCGCTGCCAAAAGCCCGTGCCAGAGCGCTCTTGCCGCTCTACTACCAAATGACTAGGCGATCTGTGCCATGGGCGCATACCGAGGTTCACGGGGGCTTCCTAAGATCGAACCATGACTCGCTTCCCCGATTGGCAGCGGGCTCCGACAACAAGAGAGGTCATCATCATGATTTACGCGAAACCGGGTTCCGCAGGCGCCGTCGTCACCCTCAAGCCGCGCTACGGCAACTATATCGGCGGTGAATTCGTCGCCCCGCTCAGTGGTCAGTATTTCAGCAACACCAGCCCTGTCGACGGCTCGGTGATCGCCGAATTCCCCCGTTCCAATGCTGCCGATATCGACAAGGCGCTGGACGCCGCGCATGCCGCCGCCGATGCCTGGGGTCGCACCAGCGTGCAGGAGCGCTCGCACATTCTGCTGAAAATCGCTGATCGCATCGAAGCCAACCTCGAACTGCTGGCTGTGGCTGAAACCTGGGACAACGGCAAGGCCGTGCGTGAGACGCTGAATGCCGACGTACCGCTCGCGGCTGACCATTTTCGTTACTTCGCCGGCTGCATCCGCGCTCAGGAAGGCAGCACCGCCGAGATCAACGAAGGCACCGTGGCCTATCACTTCCACGAGCCGCTGGGCGTGGTCGGGCAGATCATCCCGTGGAACTTCCCGCTGCTGATGGCTGCCTGGAAACTGGCTCCGGCCCTGGCTGCCGGCAACGCCATCGTGCTCAAGCCGGCCGAGCAGACCCCGCTGTCGATCACCCTGTTCGTCGAGTTGATCGGCGACCTGCTGCCGCCGGGCGTGCTCAACATCGTCCAGGGCTTCGGTCGCGAAGCCGGTGAAGCGCTGGCCACCAGCAAGCGCATCGCCAAGATCGCCTTCACCGGCTCCACCCCGGTGGGCTCGCACATTCTCAAATGCGCCGCCGAGAACATCATCCCGTCCACCGTCGAACTGGGCGGCAAGAGCCCGAACATCTTCTTTGCCGACATCATGAACGCCGAGCCGGCCTTCATCGAGAAGGCTGCCGAGGGGCTGGTGCTGGGCTTCTTCAACCAGGGCGAGGTGTGCACCTGCCCGTCGCGCGCGCTGGTGCAGGAGTCGATCTACGACGCCTTCATGGTCGAGGTGATGAAGAAGGTCAAGCAGATCAAGCGCGGCAACCCGCTGGACACCGACACCATGGTCGGCGCCCAGGCCTCGCAGCAGCAGTTCGACAAGATCCTCAGCTACCTGGAGATCGCCCAGCAGGAAGGCGCCCAGGTGCTCACTGGCGGTGCGGCCGAGCGCCTGGACGGCGACCTGGCCAGCGGTTACTACATCCAGCCGACCCTGCTCAAGGGCACCAACCAGATGCGCGTGTTCCAGGAAGAGATCTTCGGGCCGGTGATCGGTGTGACCACCTTCAAGGACGAGGCCGAAGCCCTGGCGATTGCCAACGACACCGAGTTCGGCCTCGGTGCCGGCGTGTGGAGCCGCGACATGAACGTCGCCTACCGCATGGGCCGGGCGATCAAGGCCGGCCGCGTGTGGACCAACTGCTACCACCTGTACCCGGCGCATGCCGCCTTCGGTGGCTACAAGAAGTCCGGCGTCGGCCGTGAAACCCACAAGATGATGCTCGACCACTACCAGCAGACCAAGAACCTGCTGGTGAGCTACGACATCAACCCGCTGGGCTTCTTCTAAGACCCACCAGGCCGCATGCTCGCTCCGGTGTGCGGCCTTCTTGAGAGCGGAGGGTGCGCTGTGCGCACCGCTTGCTGGTGCCCGACCTCGTTGCGCGCAGCGCACCCTGGCGGATGGGCCGGCAGATGTTTATCGCGACGCGGCTTCGGCCGCGTTTTTTATTGGCGCCTGCAAAGAAAACGCGCTGATGCAGCACGCGTCTGACTGGTAGGAGCGGATTGATCCGCGATAGGGCCGGCCCCGCACCCCGTTTCGTAGCCCGAATGCAATCCGGGGATGACCTCGATACTTCCCGGATTTCATCCGGGCTACCCGCAGCTTGCATGCGCGTCTGGCAAAGCCCTGCCGCCTACCTACCAATGCCAGCCAAATCTCCTCCCAAAGTACCATTTGGCCTCTTGCCTGGCGGGGGCTTAATGGGGTTGCCGGAATGCCCCGGCTCAATAACAAGAGGACCGCATCATGTGGACTAAACCCGCCTACACCGATCTGCGTATTGGCTTCGAAGTGACGATGTATTTCGCCAACCGCTGATCGCTCCTGGCCCCGGCTCGTCCGGGGCATCCCCGCTGGTGACTTACATGCATATCCAGATTCTCGGTTCCGCCGCTGGCGGTGGCTTCCCCCAGTGGAACTGCAACTGCCGCAATTGCCGTGGCCTGCGCGCTGGCACGCTGCGGGCGCAACCGCGTACGCAGTCGTCCATCGCCATTTCCGATGACGCTCAGCAGTGGATCCTGTGCAATGCCTCGCCGGACATCCGGGCGCAGATCGAAGCCTTTCCGGCGCTGCAACCGGCGCGCAAGCTGCGTGACACGGCCATCGCCGGTATCGTCCTGCTCGACAGCCAGATCGACCACTGCACCGGCCTGCTGACCCTGCGCGAGGGCTGTCCGCATCAGGTCTGGTGTACCGAGATGGTGCATCAGGATCTGACCAGCGGCTTTGCGCTGTTCAACATGCTCAGCCACTGGAACGGTGGCCTGCAGCATCAGTTGATCGAGCTGGACGCCAAGCCCTTCAGCATTCCCGCGTGCCCGGCGCTGAGCATCACTGCCATCGCCCTGCGCAGCAGCGCCCCGCCGTATTCGCCGCATCGCGGCAATCCGCATCCGGGCGACAACATCGGCCTGTTTATCGAGGACCGGCGCAACGGCCGTAGCCTGTTCTACGCCCCCGGTCTCGGCCAGGTGGACGAGCACTTGCTGAGCTGGATGCGCCGCGCCGACTGCCTGCTGGTGGACGGCACCCTGTGGCGCGACGACGAGATGCGCGTGTGCGAGGTCGGCGACAAGCTCGGCAGCGAGATGGGCCATCTCTGCCAGAGCGGCCCGGGCGGCATGATCGAAGTGCTCGACGGCCTGCCGAGCGCACGCAAGATCCTCATTCATATCAACAACACCAACCCGATTCTCGACCTGGATTCGCCCGAGCGTGCCGAGCTGGATGCGCACGGCATCGAGGTCGCGTTCGATGGCATGAGCATCGTTTTGTAGGGTGTGCGGGGCCGCCCAGGCTGTGCGTACCAGCAATTCAGATGGCTAGCATTGGTGCGCACGGCGCACCCTACGGCAATGCGTACCGGAGCGTTCTGATGAGCCAACCTGCCATGACACCTGCCGAATTCGAGCAGGCGCTGCGCGCCAAGGGCGCGCTGTACCACATTCATCATCCGTTCCATCGTGCGATGTACGAAGGACGCGCCACCCGCGAGCAGATCCAGGGCTGGGTGGCCAACCGTTTCTACTACCAGGTCAACATCCCGCTGAAGGATGCGGCGATCCTCGCCAACTGCCCGGATCGCGAGACGCGGCGCGAGTGGATTCAGCGCATCCTCGATCACGATGGGGCGCCGGGCGAGGAGGGCGGCATCGAGGCCTGGCTGCGCCTGGCCGAGTCGGTCGGTCTCGACCGCGAGCAGGTGCTGTCGCAGGAGCTGGTATTGCCCGGCGTGCGTTTCGCCGTCGATGCCTACGTCAACTTCGCTCGCCGCGCCAGCTGGCAGGAGGCGGCCAGTAGTTCGCTGACCGAACTGTTCGCCCCACAGATTCATCAGTCGCGTCTGGATGCCTGGCCGCAGCACTACCCGTGGATCGACGCCACCGGCTACGACTACTTTCGCAAGCGCCTGAAAGAGGCGCGCCGTGATGTCGAGCATGGCCTGCGCATCACCCTCGAGCACTACCGCACCCGTGAAGCGCAGGAGCACATGCTGCAGATCCTGCAATTCAAGCTCGACGTGCTGTGGAGCATGCTCGACGCCATGAGCATGGCCTACGAGCTGGAGCGTCCGCCGTATCACACGGTGACCAACGAGCGCCTATGGCATCGGGGAATCGAGCTATGAACCTCGAAGTGTCGGTGCGCACGGCGCACCCAACGGCCGAGTCCTTTGTAGGGTGCGCCGCGCGCACCAGTGAGGAGTCTGAACAATGACTGCTGTCATCCTGCGCCCCAGCGTACCCGCCATTCGGCGCGGCTTCCGTCTGCAGTTCGAGCCGGCCCAGGGCTGCCACGTGCTGCTCTATCCGGAAGGCATGATCAAGCTCAACGACAGTGCCAGCGAGATTCTCCAGCAGGTCGACGGCAAGCGTTCGGTGGCCGAGATCATCGGCAACCTGCACCAGCGCTTCCCGGATGTGCCGGGCATCGACGAAGACATTCTTGCCTTCATGGAGGTGGCCCATGCTCAGTTCTGGATCGAGCTTCGCTAAGCCGGGCGTGCAGGTCGGCCCGCCGCTCTGGCTGCTGGCCGAGCTGACCTACCGCTGCCCCCTGCAGTGCCCGTATTGCTCCAACCCGCTGGATTTCGCCAAGCAGGGCACCGAGCTGAGTACCGCGGAGTGGATCGAGGTATTCCGCCAGGCCCGTGAGCTGGGCGCAGCGCAGTTGGGTTTTTCCGGCGGCGAGCCGCTGGTGCGCCAGGATCTGGCCGAGCTGATCGCGGCGGCGCGGGGGCTGGGCTACTACACCAACCTGATCACCTCCGGCATCGGCCTCACCGAGGCGCGTATCGCCGAGTTCGCCGACGCCGGGCTCGATCATATCCAGATCAGCTTCCAGGCTGCCGACGAAGAGGTGAACAACCTGCTGGCCGGCTCGAAGAAGGCCTTCGCGCAGAAGCTGGCGATGGCCCGTGCGGTCAAGGCGCACGGCTACCCGATGGTGCTCAACTTCGTCACCCACCGGCACAACATCGACAACATCGAGCGCATCATCGAGCTGTGCCTGGAGCTGGAGGCGGATTTCGTCGAGCTCGCCACCTGTCAGTTCTACGGCTGGGCCGAGCTCAACCGTGCAGGGCTCCTGCCGACCCGCGCCCAGCTGGAGCGCGCCGAGCGCATCACCCAGCAGTGGCGCGACAAGCTGGCAGCCGAGAATCACCCATGCAAGCTGATCTTCGTCACCCCGGATTACTACGAAGAGCGTCCCAAGGGCTGCATGAACGGCTGGGGTAACCTGTTCCTCGATATCACCCCGGACGGTACGGCACTGCCTTGCCACAGCGCGCGGCAGTTGCCGGTGCAGTTTCCCAACGTGCGCGAGCACAGCATCTCGCACATCTGGCGCGAGTCGTTTGGCTTCAACCGCTTCCGTGGTGACGACTGGATGCCCGAGCCGTGCCGCTCGTGCGACGAGAAGCACAAGGATTTCGGAGGCTGTCGCTGCCAGGCCTTCATGCTCACCGGCGATGCCAGCAACGCCGACCCGGTGTGCAGCAAGTCGGCGCACCATGGCGTGATTCTCGCCGCACGCCAGCAGGCCGACGAGGCGCCGCTGGGGCTGGAAGCGCTGCAGTACCGCAACGACAAGGCCTCGCGAATCATATGCAAAGCGTAGGGTGCGTCGTGCGCACCGGTTCTGACGCGATATGGAGTGCCGAACAGGCCGCAGCCGCCAGTGCTGACTTCGCCGAACTGCACGCTGCCCACGGCGGCGTGCTGTGGGTGGCGTTCGATCCTCAGCTGGCGCGTTGCGGGCTGTTCTTCTGCTGCGACGGCGTGGTGTGTGAACTGACGCCGCCAGGGTTTTCCGTGCGCAGCCGCGTCTACGAATACGGCGGTGGCGCCTGCTTTGCCACGGAGCAGGGCGTAGCCTTCGTCAACGAGCGTGATCAGCAGGTCTATCGCATCGATATTGGCCTGGACGGCGGTGCGCACGGCGCACCCTACCTGATAACTGATCAGCCTCACTGCCGTTATGGCGACCTGTCCTTCGTGCCCGCCTGGCAGGCGCTGTTGGCTGTAGAGGAAAGCCATGAAGGCGATGCAGTGGTGCATCGCCTGGTACGCATCGGCCTTGGTGGCAAGCGCGAAGTATTGGTCGAGGGCGCCGATTTCTACGCTGCGCCGGTGGCCGACCCTGGTGGCCAGCGTCTGGGCTGGATCGAGTGGGATCGACCACATCAGCCCTGGGTCGTCACGCGCCTGTGCCAGCGTGAGTCCGGCGAGCGCATTCGGGTGCTGTCAGGTGAGACGGAGGATCGATCCCTGCAGCAGCCGCGTTTCGATATGCAGGGCCGATTGTGGGTGTTGAGCGACCGTGCCGGTTGGTGGCAGCCCAAGTGTATCGATGCCGATATGAAGTGGGATGCTGCGCCCTGCGATCACGCCCCGGCGCCCTGGCAACTGGGCGGCCGAACCTATCTGCCGCTGGAAAACGATGAGCTGCTGCTGACCCGTTTCGAGGAGGGCGTTGGCGTTCTCGTAGGGTGCGCTGCGCGCACCGATTCTCTTGCCGCCGAGACCGCTGGTGCGCATGGCGCACCCTACGGTGGGCCAAGCACAGAGCGGCGACTGGCTGAAGGCTTTACCCGTTTCCGTAGCCTGGCCGCGGATGTCGAGCACTTCTACTGCATCGCTGGCGCGCCGGATCGTCTGCCGGCGGTGCTTGCCATTCGCCGCAGCGATGGAACCGTGCGGATACTCGCCGGTGGCGAGCAGCCCTTGCCTGAAGAACAGCTGTCACGGCCTCAGCCATTCAGCTGCGCGGTGGGTGAGGACGAACGCAGTCACGGCTTTTTCTACTCGCCCGTATCAACCTGCGAGCGCCCACCGCTGGTGATCTTCCTGCACGGTGGCCCGACCTCGGCCTGCTACCCGGTGTTCGATCCACGCATCGCCTTCTGGACGCTACGCGGCTACGCCGTGCTCGACCTCAACTACCGCGGCAGCAGCGGCTACGGTCGTGACTATCGCCTACGTCTGGCTGGCCAGTGGGGCGAGCTGGAGGTGCAGGACATTCGCGCCGCCATCGAGGCACTGGCCGAAGCGGGCCGTATCGATCCGCAGCGCGTATTCGTGCGCGGCGGCAGTGCGGGTGGTTTCAGTGCGCTGCGTGCACTGGTCGAGTTGCCGCTGCTACGCGGCGGCGCAAGCCTCTATGGAGTCAGCGACCCGCTGGCCCTGCGCAGGCTGACCCACAAGTTCGAGACGGATTATCTGGACTGGCTGATCGGCGATCCCGAGCAGGATGGCGAGCGCTACCGGGATCGCACCCCCCTGTTGCAGGCCGAACGGATCAAGGCACCGGTGATTTTCTTCCAGGGCGCGCTGGATGCCGTGGTGGTGCCGAGTCAGACCGAAAGCATGGTCGAGGCGCTGCGCCAACGCGGTTTACCGGTGCAATATCACCTGTTCGCCGAAGAACGCCATGGTTTCCGTCAGGCCACCAATCTGGCCGAGGCGCTGCGCGCCGAACATGCCTTCTATCAGCACCTGAGCTGATCGCAGCTCGCATTGCATAAACCGAGCAATGCAGTAGGCTGATCGCCACTCCATAACAAGAAGTTTCAGGCCGTTGCATGAGCCACGATTTGAGTCAGCTACGAAAATTCGTTTCCCCCGAGATCATCTTCGGCGCCGGTTCTCGGCATAACGTCGGCAACTATGCCAAGACCTTCGGTGCGCGCAAGGTACTGGTTGTTTCCGATCCCGGCGTGGTCGCGGCCGGTTGGGCCGGCGATATCGAAGCCAGTCTGCAGGCTCAGGGTATTGCCTACTGCCTGTACACCAAGGTCTCGCCCAACCCGCGCGTGGAAGAGGTGATGGAAGGCGCCGAGCTGTATCGCAGCGAGGGCTGCAACGTCATCGTCGCCGTCGGTGGCGGCAGCCCGATGGACTGCGCCAAGGGCATCGGCATCGTCGTCGCCCATGGCCGCAGCATTCTCGAATTCGAGGGCGTGGATACCATCCGCGTGCCGAGCCCGCCGCTGATCCTGATTCCGACCACCGCCGGCACTTCGGCCGACGTGTCCCAGTTCGTGATCATCTCCAACCAGCAGGAGCGGATGAAGTTCTCCATCGTCAGCAAGGCGGTGGTGCCGGACGTGTCCCTGATCGACCCGGAAACCACGCTGAGCATGGACCCGTTTCTCAGTGCCTGTACCGGCATCGACGCCCTGGTACACGCCATCGAGGCATTCGTCTCTACCGGTAATGGCCCGCTCACCGACCCGCACGCGCTGGAAGCAATGCGCCTGATCAACGGCAACCTGGTGCAGATGATCGCCAACCCGGCCGATATCGCTCTGCGCGAGAAGATCATGCTCGGCAGCATGCAGGCCGGCCTGGCCTTCTCCAACGCAATCCTTGGCGCGGTGCACGCCATGAGCCACAGCCTGGGCGGCTTCCTCGACCTGCCACACGGCCTGTGCAATGCGGTACTGGTCGAGCATGTGGTGGCCTTCAACTACAGCGCCGCGCCGGAGCGCTTCAAGGTAATTGCCGAGACCCTCGGTATCGATTGCCGTGGTCTGAACCACGCGCAGATTCGCCAGCGTCTGGTCGAGCACCTGATCGCCTTCAAGCACGCCATGGGGTTCCGCGAGACGCTCGGTCTGCACGGTGTCAGCACTTCGGATATTCCGTTTTTGTCCAGCCATGCCATGGACGATCCGTGCATCCTCACCAACCCGCGCGAGTCGACCCAGCGTGATGTCGAGGTGGTCTATGGCGAGGCGCTCTGACGATGCGCTGGCCGGGTTGTTGGGCCTTGGCAGCCAGTCGGCGCGCAAGAGCCACTACCCTGAGCTGCTGGCGCGCCTTGAAGAGCTGGAAACCGAGCGCAACCGCTACAAGTGGCTGTTCGAGCACGCCGTGCACGGCATCATCCAGGCGAGCCTGCAGGACGGCGTACTGGCGGCGAATCCGGCAATGGCGCGCATGCTTGGGTATGACGATCCGCAGGAGGTGCTGTGGTCGTTGGGCGATCTGGCCCGGCATCTGTTCGTTGGCGGTTTCGACGAGCTGGACGTGATTCGCCAGCGGCTGAGCCAGGGCCAGGCCCTGCTCGGCTACGAAACGCGTCTGCGTCGGCGCGACGGCAGTACCATCGACGTGCTGATGAATCTGCTGCTCAAGCCCGAAGGCGAGGGCGTCTTCGAGGGTTTCGTCGCCGATATCACTGAGCGCAAGCAGGCGCAGCAGCGTCTGCAACAACTCAACGACGAACTGGAGCGTCGCGTTGCGGCGCGCACCTATGAACTGCTCGAATCCAACCGCAACCTGCAGCGGCAGATCGAGGAGCGTGAGCGCATCGAGTTGGCCCTGCGCGAGGCACGCGACGCCGCCGAAGCCGCCAACCGCAGCAAGGACAAGTACCTGGCCGCCGCCAGTCATGACCTGCTACAGCCACTCAATGCCGCGCGCCTGCTGATCTCCACGCTGCGTGAGCGTGAGCTGCCGATTGCCGAGCGTAATCTGGTCGAGCGCAGCCATCTGGCGCTCGAGGGGGCTGAAGATCTGCTGGCCGACCTGCTGGATATCTCCAAACTGGATCAGGCAGCGATCAAGCCGGATGTCGATGTCTATCGCCTCGAAGAGCTGTTGGCGCCGTTGGCTTCGGAATTCGACAGCGTCGCCAGCGCCAATGGTTTGCGTCTGCGCGTACGTATCGCCGACTACGCGGTAAGCACCGACTTCCGGCTGATGACGCGCATCCTGCGCAACTTCCTCAGTAATGCCTGCCGCTACACCGAGCGCGGCGGCGTACTGCTCGGCGCGCGGCGTCGTGGTGATTTCGTCGAGCTGCAAGTGTGGGACAGCGGCCGGGGCATTGCGGCCGATCAGTTGGACAAGATCTTCCTCGAATTCAATCAGCTCGAAGTCGGGCGCGCCGCGCAGCGCAAGGGCGTTGGCCTGGGTCTGGCCATTGTCGAGCGCATCGCGCGCATGCTGGGTTATCCGGTACAGGTTCGCTCGCAGCCAGGGCTCGGTTCGGTGTTCAGCATTCGCGTGCCCCTGGCGCAGGCTAGGCCGCAGCGCCAGGTACCGTCGATCGTGCAGCCCGTGCTCGGCAATCCGTTGCCGGGCCGGCGTTTGCTGGTGATCGACAACGAGGTCGACATCCTCCACAGCATGGCCGCGCTGCTTGGGCAGTGGGGCTGCGAGGTGGTCACGGCAGTGGATCTGTCCGAGGCCTTGCAGCGATTGCAGGGACGGGCGCCGGAGGTGATCCTGGCCGATTTTCACCTCGATCACGGTGTGCTCGGCTGCCAGGTGATACAGCAATTGCGTGACGAATTTTCCAGGCCGATCCCGGCGCTGATCATCAGTGCCGATCGCAGCGATGACTGCCGTCGCGAGCTGCAGGCGCTGGGCGCGCCGCTGCTGAACAAGCCGGTCAAGCCAGGCAAGCTGCGTGCGGTGCTCAGCCAGCTTCTGATGGAAACGTGAACGCGCGCAGACTGGTGGAGTGAACCTGGGCGATTTGGATGCTGTCTATTGGCTACCTCGTCCCTCAGGAGATAACCACAATGACAATTTCCATGAACCCCGTCATGCGCCGTCTGGCAGCCATTACCGCGCTGTTTCACCTGCTGCTGGTGGTACAGATTCCTGCCGCGAATGCGGCGATGGTCGGCACCCACGAGGTGATCGCCGAGCAGCAGCACAAGGTGGATCAGGAGCAGTTGATGGCCATGCTCGATGACGAGCAGGTGAAGGAGAAACTGGTGTCGATGGGCGTCGACCGTGATCAGGTCGAATCGCGTATCGCCAGCCTGACCCCGGCCGAGCTGGCGCAGTTCAACCAGCAGCTGGATCAGGCGCCTGCCGGTGCGGGTGTGGTCGGTATCATCGTGTTGTTTCTGGTGATCTTCATCATCACTGATATGCTGTGCGCCACCAACATCTTCAGTTTCGTTAAATGCATAAATCGCTGATTCGCCTCTGCTGTATCGCATCGATCGTTTTACTCACAGCCTGCGCTCGCTCCCCGGTGTTATCACCGGTGGGCGAGCGTTTGCCTGAGCGGGTGGAGCTCACCGACGTTCCCTTCTTCCCCCAGGACGCCTACCAGTGCGGGCCGGCTGCCTTGGCCACCATGCTCAATCAGCGTGGTGTGCTGACCACGCCCGGCGCGCTCAAGGACAAGGTCTACATCCCCAGCCGTGAAGGCAGTCTGCAGGTCGAGATGGTCGCTGCCGCGCGCAATCACGAAATGCTGGTGTATCCGCTGCAGCCGCGCCTGGAGGCCGTGTTGGCCGAAGTGGCCGCTGGCAATCCCGTGCTGGTGCTGCAGAACCTGGCGTTCGACTTCTACCCGCAGTGGCATTTCGCAGTGGTGGTCGGTTACGACCGTCGTGAGCGCACGCTGATTCTGCGCTCTGCCACCACGCGCCGGCTCGAAGACAGCTTCGCCAGTTTCGACAGAACCTGGGAGCGCGGCGGGCGTTGGGCGGTTGTGACCTTGCCGCCTGAGCGTCTGCCGGCGCAAGCCGATATGCAGGTCTGGATGAAGGCTGCCAATGACCTCGAGCAAACCGGCAATGCCCAGACTGCGCGGCGTGCCTATCGCCGCGCCACCGAAGCCTGGCCGGAGCAGGCGCTGCCCTGGTTCGCCCTGAGCAACAGCCGCTATGCCGAGGGTGATCGCAAGGGCGCCGAGCAGGCATTGCGTGAGAGCCTGGAGCGCGAGCCGGATTTCGCTGCCGGTTGGTTCAACCTGTCGCAGGTGCTGGGCGAGCAGGGTTGTGCCTCTGAGGCGCAGAAGGCACAGGCCTGTGCGCAGCGGCTGGCACCGGATGATGCACGCTTCGCTGCACCGCCGAAGACCAGTGATTCCGGTGGACAGTGTCAGGCCTTGTCGGTCTGCCCATGATGCACATGAAAACGGCGCCCGAGGGCGCCGTTTTCATCGATGTGCAGGCTGCTGATCACACGCCGAGCTTGTCACGCAGCGTGTAGTACCAGGCGCCGATGGCGCTGAAGGGTACCTGGAACATCCGCCCACCCGGGAAGGGGTAGTGCGGCAACCCGGCGAAGGCATCGAAACGCTCGGCCTGGCCGCGCAGCGCCTCGGCCAGTACCTTGCCCGCCAGGTGCGTGTAGGTCACGCCATGGCCACTGCAGCCTTGCGAGTAATAGATGTTGTCGCCGATACGGCCGACCTGCGGCAGTCGCGACAACGTCAGCAGGAAGTTGCCGGTCCAGGCGAAGTCGATCTTCACGTCCTTCAGCTGCGGGAAGGTCTTGAGCATCTTCGGCCGGATGATCGCCTCGATGTTGGCCGGGTCGCGCGCACCATAGACCACGCCTCCGCCGTAGATCAGGCGCTTGTCGCCTGTCAGGCGGTAGTAGTCGAGCAGGTAGTTGCAGTCCTCCACGCAGTAGTCCTGCGGCAGCAGGCTGGCAGCGACTTCGTCGGACAATGGCTCGGTGGTGATCACCTGTGTGCCACACGGCATCGACTTGGACGCCAGCTCCGGCACCAGATTGCCCAGGTAGGCGTTACCGGCGACCACCACGAACTTGGCCTTGATGCGGCCTTCCGGGGTGTGCACCACAGGGTTGGCGCCGCGCTCGATACGGGTAGCAGGCGACTGTTCATAGATCACGCCGCCCAGCGATTCCACCGCAGCGGCTTCGCCCAGCGCCAGGTTCAGCGGATGGATGTGACCGCCGCTCATGTCCAGCATGCCGCCGATATAGTTCTCGGTGGCGACGACTTCGCGAATGCGCTTGGCGTCCATCAGCTCCAGCTGGGTGTGGCCGTAGCGCTCCCACAGCTTCTTCTGCGATTCCAGATGGCCCATCTGCTTGCTGGTCAGCGCGGCGAATACACCACCGTCCTTCAGGTCGCACTGGATGTCGTACTTGGCGATGCGCTCACGGATGATGCGGCCACCTTCGAACGCCATCTGCCCGAGCAGTTGCGCCTGCTTGGGGCCGACCGTGCGTTCGATGACGTCGATATCACGGCTGTAGCTGTTGACGATTTGTCCGCCATTACGACCCGATGCGCCGAAGCCGACCTTGGCTGCCTCGACAATGCTCACCTTGAAACCGTTTTCCAGCAGAAACAGTGCAGTGGACAGGCCGGTGTAACCCGCGCCGATGATGCACACATCGGTTTCCACCTCGCCTTGCAGAGCAGGGCGTTGCGGGACGGGGTTGGCTGAAGCGGCGTAATAGGATTGTGGATATGCCGTGTGCGCCATCTTGAACCTCTGTTCTTTATTTTTTACGAATGATCCGATGCTACCTGAGTTGAAAATAGCCGGCTAGTGCCCGTGCAAAATATTCAACGATCCGGTTTCGATAAAAAATTGGCCTATTTCAGTGAGTTAGCGAAAAAATCTATTGACGGCCAAAAAGATCTGCGTAGAATGCGCACCCATCGAAGGCACATAGCTCAGTTGGTTAGAGCACCACCTTGACATGGTGGGGGTCGTTGGTTCGAGTCCAATTGTGCCTACCAAATCGATAAAGAGGGGTCGCTAAGCGGCCCCTTTTTTATTGCTCGAATTTTTCGGGTGACGCCTCAGGTTTTTGCGTGTTTGTTTCGGGCGGCAGCTTGTCAGGGCTCAGGCTTTCTGAAAGCATCCGCACTCTTTACTTCCAGTGACTCTGGTTCGGACGGGTTGGCCTTCGGGCTCCTGCCATCGTTAGGTGGGTATACCGCTGAATCGCTTCCTGGCTCATCCCAACCCACGTGACCTTTGGTAGGGGTCACCACTAGGAGAGGAGGCGCCATGCCCATCATTACTCTTCCCGACGGCAGTCAGCGTTCGTTCGATCATCCGGTATCCGTGCTGGAGGTCGCTCAATCCATTGGTGCAGGCCTGGCCAAGGCCACTCTGGCTGGTAAGGTAAACGGCAAGCAGGTCGATGCCTGTGACGTGATCGATGCCGATGCCACTTTGCAGATCATCACGCCGAAAGACGAAGAGGGGCTGGAAATCATCCGCCACTCCTGTGCTCACCTGGTTGGGCATGCCGTCAAGCAGCTGTATCCGAATGCCAAGATGGTGATCGGCCCGGTCATTGACGAAGGCTTCTATTACGACATCGCCATCGATCGTCCCTTCACGCCGGAAGACATGGCGGCCATCGAGAAGCGCATGGCCGAGCTGATCGAGAAGGACTACGACGTCATCAAGAAGATGACGCCGCGTGCCGAGGTCATCGAGCTGTTCAAGTCGCGTGGCGAGGAATACAAGCTGCGTCTGATCGACGACATGCCGGATGAAACGGCCATGGGTCTGTACTTCCATGAAGAGTACGTCGACATGTGCCGTGGCCCGCACGTGCCGAACACGCGCTTCCTCAAGGCGTTCAAGCTGACCCGTATTTCCGGTGCCTACTGGCGCGGCGACTCGAAGAACGAGCAACTGCAGCGCGTTTACGGCACTGCCTGGGCGGACAAGAAGCAGCTTGCTGCCTATATCCAGCGCATCGAAGAGGCCGAGAAGCGCGATCACCGTCGCATCGGCAAGCAGCTGGATCTGTTCCACCTGCAGGAAGAGGCGCCGGGTATGGTGTTCTGGCATCCCAATGGCTGGACCGTGTATCAGGTGCTGGAGCAATACATGCGCCAGGTGCAGCGTGAGAACGGCTATGTCGAGGTGCGCACGCCGCAGGTGGTCGATCGCATCCTCTGGGAGCGTTCCGGGCACTGGTCCAACTACGCCGAGAACATGTTCACCACGGCTTCGGAAAACCGCGACTATGCGGTCAAGCCGATGAACTGCCCGTGCCACGTACAGATCTTCAACCAGGGTCTGAAGTCCTACCGCGATCTGCCGCTGCGCCTGGCTGAATTCGGTGCCTGTCACCGTAACGAGCCGTCCGGTGCGCTGCACGGCATCATGCGCGTGCGTGGCTTCGTGCAGGACGATGCGCACATCTTCTGCACCGAGGATCAGGTCAAGAAGGAAGCGGCCGACTTCATCAAGCTGACCTTGCAGGTCTATGCGGACTTCGGTTTCAGCGATATCGCCATGAAGCTTTCGACTCGTCCCGCCAAGCGCGTAGGTTCCGACGAGCTGTGGGATCGTGCTGAGGGCGCGCTGGCCGAAGCGCTTAACGAGTCCGGTCTGGCCTGGGAATACCAGCCGGGCGAGGGTGCTTTCTACGGTCCGAAGATCGAATTCACTCTGCGTGACTGCCTGGGGCGTAACTGGCAGTGCGGTACGCTGCAGTACGATCCGAACCTGCCTGAGCGTCTGGACGCCAGCTACATCGCCGAAGACAACAACCGCAAGCGCCCGGTCATGCTGCACCGCGCGATCCTTGGTTCATTCGAGCGTTTCATCGGTATGCTGATCGAACACTACGCCGGATCTTTCCCTGCCTGGCTTGCTCCGACCCAGGCGGTGATCATGAATATCACCGACAAACAGGCCGATTTTGCCCGTGAAGTCGAGAAAACTCTCAATCAAAGCGGTTTTCGTGCCAAGGTTGACTTGAGAAACGAAAAGATCGGCTTTAAAATCCGCGAGCATACCTTGCTCAAGGTTCCCTATCTCTTGGTTATTGGAGATCGGGAAGTCGAGACTCGATCCGTTGCTGTCCGTACCCGTGAAGGCGTCGATCTGGGCTCTCTGCCCATCGAGCAGTTCGCCGCACAGTTGCAGCAAGCGGTTTCCCGGCGTGGTCGCCAAGATTTGGAGTAATAACTATTAAGCGTGAAATGAGACAGGACAAGCGGGCCGCCCCCAAGGCGCCGATCAACGAAAACATCACCGCTCGTGAAGTGCGCCTGATTGGCGCAGACGGCGAGCAGGTTGGTATTGTTTCGATCGATGAGGCATTGCGCGTGGCTGAAGAAGCCAAGCTGGATCTGGTAGAGATCTCTGCTGACGCACTGCCGCCAGTTTGCCGCATCATGGACTACGGCAAGCACCTGTTCGAGAAGAAGAAGCAGGCTGCTATCGCCAAGAAGAACCAGCACCAGCAGCAGATTAAAGAAATCAAGTTTCGTCCAGGGACGGAAGATGGGGATTACCAGGTAAAACTACGCAACCTGGTACGTTTCCTTGAAGACGGGGACAAGGCCAAGGTATCTCTGAGATTCCGTGGTCGTGAGATGGCTCACCAGGAGCTGGGTATGGAGCTGTTGAAGCGGGTCGAAGCCGACCTCGCTGAAATCGGCACCGTAGAACAGCATCCTAAGCTGGAAGGACGCCAGCTGATGATGGTCATCGCACCCAAGAAGCGTAAATAATCTACCGGGCACTGGCAGGCCTGATGGTTATCAGTTGTTAATGAATGCGGAGTACAAAACATGCCAAAAATGAAAACCAAGAGCGGCGCTGCGAAGCGCTTCCTGAAGACTGCTACAGGCTTCAAGCACAAGCACGCTTTCAAGAGCCACATCCTGACCAAGATGTCCACGAAACGTAAGCGCCAGCTGCGTGGCAGCTCGCTGATCGGTCCGTCGGACAAAGCTAAAGTCGAGCGCATGCTGCGCGTTCGTTAATCGGTCAAGATACTTAGAGGTAATTACTCATGGCTCGTGTTAAGCGTGGCGTTATCGCTCGTGCTCGTCACAAAAAGATTCTGAAACTGGCTAAAGGCTATTACGGCGCTCGTTCGCGTGTGTTCCGTGTTGCCAAGCAGGCTGTCATCAAGGCTGGTCAATATGCCTACCGTGACCGTCGTCAGAAGAAACGTCAGTTCCGCGCACTGTGGATCGCTCGTATCAACGCTGGTGCTCGCGTCAACGGTCTGTCCTACAGCCGTCTGATCGCTGGCCTGAAGAAAGCGTCGATCGAAATCGACCGTAAGGTTCTGGCTGATCTGGCAGTGAACGAAAAAGCGGCGTTTGCTGCGATTGTCGAGAAGGCCAAGGCCGTTCTGGCTTAAGTCCCCCGACAATCACCGGGCTCGCCCGGTGGCAACGTCAAAGATAGGGGAAGAGCCTTAACAGCTCTTCCCCTATTTCGTATCTGGAGTCTGTAAATGGAAAATCTGGATGCATTGGTCTCGCAAGCGCTCGAGGCCGTGCAACGAAGTGAAGATGTCAATGCCCTGGAACAGCTCCGGGTTCAGTACCTTGGCAAGAAAGGCGAACTGACCGCCCTGATGCAGACTCTGGGCAAGCTGTCGGCCGAAGAGCGTCCGCAGGCTGGCGCCCTGATCAACACTGCCAAGAATCAGGTGCAAGACGCCCTGAATGCCCGCAAATCCGTGCTTGAGCAGGCCATGCTCGCCGAGAAGCTGGCGTCCGAGCGTATCGACGTGACCCTGCCTGGCCGTGGTCAGGCCTCTGGCGGTCTGCACCCTGTCACCCGCACGCTAGAGCGTGTCGAGCAGTTCTTCACCCATATCGGCTACAACGTGGCCGAGGGTCCGGAAGTCGAAGACGACTACCACAACTTCGAGGCGCTCAACATCCCCGGCCACCACCCGGCGCGGGCGATGCATGACACCTTTTATTTCAATGCGAACATGCTGCTGCGCACCCACACCTCGCCGGTTCAGGTGCGCACCATGGAATCGCAGCAGCCGCCGATTCGCATCGTCTGCCCCGGCCGCGTCTATCGCTGCGACTCCGATATCACCCACTCGCCGATGTTCCATCAGGTCGAAGGCCTGCTGGTCGACGAGGACATCAGCTTCGCCGACCTCAAGGGCACCATCGAGGAGTTCCTCCGGGTGTTCTTCGAGAAGCCGCTGGGCGTGCGTTTCCGTCCGTCCTTCTTCCCCTTCACCGAGCCGTCGGCCGAAGTCGACATGCAATGCGTGATGTGCTCCGGCAAGGGCTGCCGCGTGTGCAAGCAGACCGGCTGGCTGGAAGTGATGGGCTGCGGCATGGTGCACCCGAACGTGTTGCGCATGAGCGGCATCGACCCGGAAAAATACTCCGGTTTCGCCTTCGGTATGGGGGTCGAACGTCTGGCCATGCTGCGTTATGGCGTCAACGACTTGCGCCTGTTCTTCGATAACGACCTGCGGTTCCTGGCGCAATTTCGCTAGCAGCCGCCCCTCGTGATCGAATTCATTTAGCGTGACAGTCGCGTAGCGACGCTTCCCTCAAGTCCTTCTCCCACGGGAGAAGGTGGCGCAAAGCGCCGGATGAGGGGGGGGATGCCGCGCAGGCTTGCATGATGTGGGTGCCTACGCGGCATGCCCGTCAAGGAGAACGGACAACATGAAATTCAGTGAACAGTGGCTGCGCAGTTGGGTGAATCCCGACGTATCCCGCGAGGATCTGGTTGCGCGCCTGTCCATGGTCGGCCTCGAAGTCGACGCGGTACAGCCGGTGGCCGGCGCCTTCAGTGGCATCGTGGTCGGTGAGATCCTCAGTGCCGAACAGCACCCGGACGCCGACAAGCTGCGCGTATGCCAGGTGAGCAATGGCGCCGAGACCTTCCAGGTCGTTTGCGGTGCGCCCAATGCCCGTGCCGGCATCAAGATTCCGTTCGCCATGATCGGCGCCGAACTGCCGGGCGACTTCAAGATCAAGAAGGCCAAGCTGCGCGGCGTGGAATCTCAGGGCATGCTGTGCTCGGCTTCCGAGTTGCAGATCAGCGAAGACAACAGCGGCCTCATGGAGCTGGCGGCCGATGCGCCGGTTGGCAGCGATATTCGCACCTACCTGCAATTGGACGATGCCAGCATCGAGATCGGCCTGACCCCCAACCGTGGCGACTGCCTGTCGCTCGCTGGCCTGGCCCGCGAAGTGGGGGCCATGTACAGCGCCGCCGTATCGCCAGTGGCTATCGAGGCCGTTGCGCCCGCGCATGACGAAGTGCGTCCGGTCGAAGTGCTGGCACCCAAGGCCTGCCCGCGTTACCTCGGTCGCGTTATCCGTAACGTTGATCTGTCCCGTCCGACCCCGCTGTGGATGGTCGAGCGGCTGCGTCGTTCCGATATTCGCAGTATCGACGCGGCGGTGGACATCACCAACTACGTGATGCTTGAGCTGGGCCAGCCGATGCACGCCTTCGACCTCGCCGAAATCAATGGCGGCATTCGCGTGCGCATGGCGGAAGAGGGCGAAAAGCTGGTGCTGCTCGACGGTCAGGAAGTCAGCCTGCGTGCCGACACGCTGGTCATCGCTGATCATGGTCGCGCGCTGGCCATCGCCGGTGTGATGGGCGGTGAGCACAGCGGCGTGAGCGACAAGACTCGCGACCTGTTCCTGGAAAGCGCCTTCTTCGACAACATCGCCGTTGCCGGCAAGGCCCGCTCCTATGGCCTGCACACCGACGCGTCGCACCGCTTCGAGCGTGGTGTGGATTCGCAACTGGCGCGCAAAGCGATGGAGCGCGCGACTGCGTTGCTGCTGGAAATCGTCGGCGGCGAAGTCGGTCCGATCATCGAAGTCAGCAGTGAAAGCGATCTGCCGAACGTGGCACCTATCACTCTGCGTGCCGAGCGCATCAGCCAGATGCTGGGCATGGACATGGATGGCGCCGAGGTCGAGCGTCTGCTCACTGCGCTGGGTCTGGGTGTCAGTGCTCAGGGTGTCGGCCAGTGGCTGGTCGGCGTGCCGAGTCATCGCTTCGATATCAGCCTGGAAGTGGATCTGATCGAAGAGCTGGGTCGCCTGTATGGCTACAACCGTCTGCCAGTGCGTTACCCGCAAGCTCGCCTGGCGCCGCAGACCAAGGGCGAGGCGCGTGCCGAACTGCCGGCGCTGCGCCGTCTGCTGGTCGCCCGTGGTTATCAGGAAGCGATCACCTACAGCTTCATCGATCCCAAGCTGTTCGAGCTGTTCACCCCTGGCGTAGAACCGCTGCAGTTGGCCAACCCGATCTCTGCCGATATGGCCGCCATGCGTTCCTCGCTATGGCCAGGGCTGGTCAAGGCGCTGCAGCACAACCTCAATCGCCAACAGTCGCGCGTGCGCCTGTTCGAGAGCGGCTTGCGTTTTGTCGGTCAGCTGGAAGGTCTGCAGCAGGAAGCCATGCTCGCTGGCGTGATCACCGGCAGCCGCCTGCCCGAAGGCTGGGCCAACAGTCGCGATAGCGTCGACTTCTATGATCTGAAGGCAGATGTCGAGGCGCTGCTGGGTTATGCCGGTGCGGCCGATGCCTTCAGCTTCGTGCCTGGCGAGCATCCTGCTCTGCATCCGGGCCAGACTGCCCGCATCGAGCGGGAAGGGCGCCTGGTCGGTTTCATCGGTGCCTTGCATCCAGAGCTTGCCAATACCTTGGGCCTGGATCAGCCCGTGTTCCTCTTCGAGCTGGTGCTGGCCGAAGTGGCTGCTGGCCGCATGCCTGTATTCAGCGAGTTGTCGCGCTTCCCAGAAGTGCGTCGTGACCTGGCGTTGCTGGTTGACCGCGAGCAGCCGGCCGAGGCTGTGCTGGGCGCAATCCGTGAAACGGCGGGAGAATGGCTGACGGACCTCAAGCTATTTGACGTCTATCACGGTAAAGGCATTGATCCGCTTAGAAAAAGCCTTGCCGTCGGCTTGACCTGGCAACATCCATCGCGCACTCTTAATGACGATGAGGTGAGTACTACTACGCAAAATATCCTCACCTGCCTCGAACAAAGGTTCAACGCCACGTTAAGGAAGTAGCGTATGGGGGCTCTGACGAAAGCTGAAATGGCGGAACGTCTGTATGAAGAGCTCGGCCTGAACAAACGGGAAGCCAAGGAACTGGTGGAGCTGTTTTTTGAAGAGATCCGCCAGGCTCTTGAGCTGAACGAACAGGTCAAGCTGTCCGGGTTCGGCAACTTCGACTTGCGCGACAAGCGCCAGCGACCCGGCCGTAACCCGAAAACAGGGGAAGAGATTCCAATCACGGCTCGCCGTGTGGTCACTTTTCGTCCAGGGCAAAAATTGAAAGCCAGGGTCGAGGCCTATGCTGGAACCAAGTCATAACGACGAACTACCGGCAATTCCCGGCAAACGCTACTTCACCATTGGTGAGGTCAGTGAACTCTGCGCGGTCAAGCCCCACGTTCTACGTTACTGGGAACAGGAATTCCCGCAGTTGAATCCGGTAAAGCGGCGGGGTAACCGTCGCTATTACCAGCGTCAGGATGTGCTGATGATTCGGCAGATTCGTGCGCTGCTATACGATCAAGGCTTCACCATCGGTGGCGCACGCCAGCGCCTTTCTGGTGACGAAGCCAAAGACGACACCACCCAGTATCGTCAACTGATCAAGCAGATGATCGCCGAGCTCGAGGACGTTTTGCACGTGCTGAAGAAGTAGGGCCAAGAAAAAGTTGCCTTATTTCAAAAGCTTAATGTATAGTTCCTCCCGCTTTCGGTCACCCGAAAGCATCGTCGGGGCGTAGCGCAGCCCGGTAGCGCACTTGCATGGGGTGCAAGGGGTCGAGTGTTCGAATCACTCCGTCCCGACCAAAAAACCCTAAAAAATCCAGTCACTTAGCGGTGACTGGATTTTTTTATTTCTGGCTCCTGCAAAATTCCAGCAAAACCTGTAGTGGTCAACTAATCCCGGACACTGCGTTAAGTTTTTCTTCCGCCACGGCAGGCGGGAGCCCGCCATTGAATTGATGTGGCCGTTGCCAGTTGTACCGTTGCATTAGAAATTGGCCGATATCCTGCTGTGCGAGCGCAGTGCTCATGTAACCCACACTCGGCAGCTATTCCGTTTTCAAGCTGCGAAATAACCATTCCATTGGCGCATTGTCGTGGCAGTTTCCGCGTCGACTCATGCTCTGTTTGAACCGGTAACGCCACAGTCGCTGGCGGAAGCTTCTGCTACCGTTCTGGCTACCCTGATCACTGTGGAACAGCACATTCTGAGGGCGACCACGCTGTTCGTAGGTCACGTCCAACGCCTTGATCACCAGCTCGGTATCAGGCTTTGATGAAAAATGCCCAACCCACTACGCGGCGAGCAAACAGATCGATCATCGCCGCCACATAGTGCCAACGACCTTGAACCCAGGCATACGTGATGTCGCCGTACCAGACCTCATTCGGCGCCGACACGGTGAACGCCCGATCCAGCGCGTTCGGGATATCTGGTCTCTCCACCGTTGCCTTTTTGTAGGCATGCGAGCCGGGCTGCTCACTGATCAATTTCATCTCGCTCATCAGCTTGCGTACCTTGAATCGTCCAATTTCGATCCCGTCTTCGCGCATCATGAACATGATGCTTCGGCTACCCGCAGCGCTGCGGCTTTGGGTAAATAGCTCGTTCACTCGACTGCGCAAAAGTAGCCGCTTAACGTCCGGAGATC
>NZ_JACKQK010000049.1:0-478 GCF_014892995.1 Pseudomonas sp. EggHat1 | reverse complement strand
CCATCATGCTGTTCAGCCCGGACTCGGTGCGCTCGCTGGCAATCAAGCTGTTCGAGACGTCCGAGCACTACACCCTGCTGGCGATCCCGTTCTTCCTCTTGTCCGGTGCGTTCATGACCACCGGCGGCGTGGCGCGCCGCCTGATCGACTTCGCCAACGCCTGCGTCGGCCATATCCGTGGCGGTCTGGCCATCGGTGCGGTGCTGGCGTGCATGCTGTTCGCCGCGCTGTCCGGCTCCTCGCCGGCGACGGTGGCTGCGGTCGGCTCCATCGCCATCGCCGGCATGGTGCGTTCCGGTTATCCGCAGGCGTTCGGCGCCGGCATCGTCTGTAACGCCGGTACCCTGGGCATCCTGATTCCGCCGTCGATCGTGATGGTGGTGTACGCCGCCGCCACCGAGCAGTCGGTGGGCAAGCTGTTCATGGCCGGGGTGATCCCGGGCGTGATGCTGGGCCTGGTGCTGATGATCGCGATCTA
>NZ_JACKQK010000048.1:0-520 GCF_014892995.1 Pseudomonas sp. EggHat1 | reverse complement strand
CCGCGACATCCCAACCGAATTGCTTGACGACCATAGAGCGTTGGAACCACCTGATCCCATCCCGAACTCAGTAGTGAAACGACGCATCGCCGATGGTAGTGTGGTGCTTCACCATGTGAGAGTAGGTCATCGTCAAGCTCCTATACGAACGCCCAGTTTGCTAACGCAGACTGGGCGTTCCTCTATGTGCGCAAAAAATGGCGCGTGGTGGTGAGAGTCCCGGGGTGCCGGCCAAGCCCTCGTCAAGCTCCTATACGAAACCCCAGATCGCTAACGCGGTCTGGGGTTTCTTCTTTGTGCGCTGGAAAACAACGCTTCGCGTAGGGTGCGCTGCGCGCTGCGCTCAGGGTGCAGTCATCTTGGTGCGCACGGTGTTCAGCCGGGGGACATAGGTAACGGGTGTCGGGAGACATAGGTAACGCATTTAGGCTTACGGAGTTCATCGAATCGGGAGATCGAGTGATGCCGTGGCCGGAGCGCAGCACTATGTCGATAAGGCGTGAATTTGTTCTGTTGGCGG
>NZ_JACKQK010000047.1:0-536 GCF_014892995.1 Pseudomonas sp. EggHat1 | reverse complement strand
CATACGGCCCCGGCTGCGCCGGGGTTCCCTCGCTCCATCACCGCTCCAGGGGCCCGCTGCGAAGGGCCATCCATGGCCCATCGCAGCTCTCGCGACATCCATGTCGCTCAACCCCTTCCACGGTGACTCCACTCGGCCTCCTGAAGGGGACTTGGGCGTCGTCTACACCATCGCAGTTGAAGAGCAAAGGCAAAGGCCAGACGCCGCCAATTCCAATTCCGCAAAGATTACGCAGGCTCGCGAACTGGTCCCCTTCAGGAGGCCGAGTGAAGGTGTTGCGTAGGGGAGCGAGCCGCATGGATGCGGCGAGATACCGATGGCGGCCCCGCTTAAAGGGCCAGGGATGGCCCTTGTAAGCCGGCCCCCGGAGCAGCGCCGGAGCGAGGGAAGTTTCGCGCAGCGAAACCCGGATGTCGGGGTGCCCTTCTTTGGCACACCTTTCTTGGGCAAGCAAGAAAGGTGTGGCGCCCGTAAGGGGCGCAACCCAAACGCTCAGCGCACGCGGTAATAGATAGTGCTAAGTCAGCAAGCAAGAC
>NZ_JACKQK010000046.1:0-588 GCF_014892995.1 Pseudomonas sp. EggHat1 | reverse complement strand
GACAGTCCTTCCACGCTGCTGTTGACCACGGTGACACCTCGGAAACTCTCCGGTAAAAGCCGTGCATCACCGTATTGGACGACCGGGCTGACGGGAAAGACGTCGCCTGCCTTGATCTCGGTATCCATGAACCGAGCTTTCACCGCGCCACCCAGTTTGGAGTAGTTATCCTCAGCCTGCCCGAGGCTGTTGTAAGGCAGCACATCGACTGAGCCACCGGCTCCTGAACGGCCGTCGCCAGTGTCAAGTTTAAGTCCTAGCATGGCAAAGGCATCGACACCGAAGCCTATGGTGCCCTCGGTGAAGCCAGACTCGAATCGGCCTATCACGCCATGCGCCCACTCTTCCGAATAGCCATTACCCGAGCTGCTGGACTGGCCTTTGCGGAAGTCACGGTTGAAGTAGAGATTTCGATTGAGGATGGTCAGGCTGCTGCCTTCGATAAATCCCTCGCCTTTCTCGTCGGCGGCCATTGCAGCTTGCCCGGTACTGACGCTCAGAGTGAGCAGAGAAAGTCCTAACAGGGTTCTGTTATTCATAAATGCTCCTGATGTTATTGGCAGTTGTCATTGTGTGGTCGCATATATG
>NZ_JACKQK010000045.1:0-603 GCF_014892995.1 Pseudomonas sp. EggHat1 | reverse complement strand
CTCGCGGCCAACGCCCGAGCGCGGCACCCAAGAGGAGAACCACCATGAAAGCCCGCACCCTGTTCGCCACCGCCCTGACCGCCATCGCACTCAGCGCGTCGCTCACCAGCCTCGCCCACAGTGCCGAGGCCACGCCCTACCGCTACGGCCAGAACCTGGATATCGCCAAGGTGATTTCCATCGACGCGCCCAACAGCCCGCAGTGCGAAGTGGTCACGGCAACGATGACCTACCGCAACAGCGCGGGTGACGTGGAAGTTCTCAGCTACGAACAACTCTCCAGCGTTTGCACCAACCAGAACTGACAACCAGCAGCCCAACTGATCGACAGGAGCTTGACCATGARCATTTCTCGCACTCTGACTGCCGGGCTGCTCGCCTTGGCCATCAACAGCAGCTTCGCCGCCGGCAGCCCCGGCGTGGAACGCAATACCCAGGGTTTCCTCGATGCCCTGGCAGCCGGTGGCGGTCAGCCGCTGGAAACCCTCTCGCCGAAAGACGCCCGCGCCGTACTGGTGGGTGCTCAGGCCAGTGTCAAGGTGGACCTGTCCGGCATCGTCGTGGACACCAAGGTGATCCAGGTGAATGTGATCCAGGTGAATG
>NZ_JACKQK010000044.1:0-688 GCF_014892995.1 Pseudomonas sp. EggHat1 | reverse complement strand
AGCGACGCGGCGATCGGCACGCCGATGAACATCAGCAGGAACAACAGCAGGAAGAGGAACAGAACGGTCATTGCTTGGGCTCCTCGTGCTCATTGATCTTCAGGGCATCGGCGGCTTCGTCAGCCAGGCCGAGACCGGTCTGCTCGTTGCGCAGGATACGGACGAGGATTTCCAGGAAGCGGACGAACACCATGGCGTAACCGAACGGCACGATCATGCCGATATGCCATTGCTGAATGCCGTAGTGGCCGAGGTCTTCGGCACCGATACCAGCGGTGAACAGGGTGTGCACCCAGTCGAAGCTGCCGACCGCGATCAGGCCGGCATAGCCCAGGCAGGCTGCGCAGGCGATCACACCGATGACGCGCTGCACGCCGCGCGGGGCGAGTTTGACCAGGGCGTCGACGCCGATGTGGCCGGCCGTGCGCACGCCGTAGGCCAGGCCGAAGAAGATCAGCCAGCCGAACAGGGCCTTGGTCAGGGCATTGCTCCAGGTCATCGCCTGGGCCATGTCGAGAATGGTGTCGCCGATGCCGAGCAGAAACTCGTTACCGCCGAAATAGTCACCCAGCCAATAGAACAGGGTGTAGAAGTTGTTGAGGATCACGTAGACGAAAGTGATCAGCGTCATGGCCGCCAGGAGGAAAGCGATGAAGCCTTCCTCGAAGTGCTCCCAGACGCGCCGCAA
>NZ_JACKQK010000043.1:0-710 GCF_014892995.1 Pseudomonas sp. EggHat1 | reverse complement strand
TCGTAGTACTGGCTGCCGAACCATTCGCCGGTACGGCCGAAACCGCAGATCACCTCATCGGCAACGAAGAGGATGTCGTACCTGGCGAGGATTTCCTTGATGCGCGGCCAGTAGGTCTCCGGCGGGATGATCACACCGCCCGCGCCCTGGATCGGCTCGGCGATGAAGGCCGCCACATTGTCCACACCCAGTTCGAGAATCTTCTTCTCCAGTTGGTCGGCGGCCCAGATGCCAAATGCTTCCGGCGATTGCTCGCCACCCTCGCCGAACCAGTACGGCTGCGGGATATGCGCGATACCCGGGATCGGCAAGTCGCCCTGCTCGTGCATGAATTTCATGCCGCCGAGGCTGGCACCGGCCACGGTGGAGCCGTGGTAGCCGTTGTCGCGACCGATGATGATCTTCTTGTTTGGCTGGCCCTTGCATGCCCAGTAGTGGCGCACCAGGCGCACCATGGTGTCGTTGCCCTCCGAGCCCGAACCGGTGAAGAACACGTGGTTCATGCCGGCCGGCGCCAGTTGGGAGATGGCATGGGCCAGCTCCAGCACCGGCGGGTGGGCAGTCTGGAAGAAGGTGTTGTAGAACGGCAATTGACGCATCTGCGCGCTGGCGGCTTCGACCAGTTCCTCGCGGCCATAGCCGACGGCCACGCACCACAGACCGGCCATGCCGTCGAGGATCTTGTTGCCCTCGCTGTCCCACAGGTGCAC
>NZ_JACKQK010000042.1:0-745 GCF_014892995.1 Pseudomonas sp. EggHat1 | reverse complement strand
GTCTTGCTTGCTGACTTAGCACTATCTATTACCGCGTGCGCTGAGCGTTTGGGTTGCGCCCCTTACGGGCGCCACACCTTTCTTGCTTGCCCAAGAAAGGTGTGCCAAAGAAGGGCACCCCGACATCCGGGTTTCGCTGCGCGAAACTTGATTCGCTTTGCTCACCCTGCGGGCCAGCCTTTCGGCTGTTACTCCGCTTCGCTACGTTTCCTCGCTCCGGCGCTGCTCCGGGGCCGGCTTACATGGGCCATCCCTGGCCCTTTAAGCGGGGCCGCCATCGGTATCTCGCCGCATCCATGCGGCTCGCTCCCCTACGCAACACCTCCACTCGGCCTCCTGAAGGGGACCAGGTCGCGAGCTTGCGCAATCTTTGCGGAATTGGAATTGGCGGTGTCTAGCCTTTGCTTTTGCTCTTCAACTGCGATGGTACAGACGACGGCCAAGTCCCCCTTCAGGAGGCCGAGTGGAATCGCCACGTAAGGGGTTGAGCGACATGGATGTCGCGAGAGCTGCGATGGGCCATGGATGGCCCTTCGCAGCGTGCCCTGGAGTGGTGATGTAGCGAGGGAACCCCGGCGCAGCCGGGGCCGGATGGTGGGGTGCCCTTCTCTTTGGTTACTTTCTCTTGGGCAAGCAAGAGAAAGTGACTTGTAAGTTGTTCCACACCTGCTCCAGACCGCCAGTGACTAGATCTCCAGATCGTGGGCGAGCGAGGGTCGGAGCAGGTTTTTCTTGATTAACCCGA
>NZ_JACKQK010000041.1:0-756 GCF_014892995.1 Pseudomonas sp. EggHat1 | reverse complement strand
ATTGAACGCTTGGCCCCCGCTGCGCGAACTACAGAATGGCCAGGGCGGAAAAGTCCAAAAACAGGCCGGATATACGAATGCAACCGCGCTGACGACAGGTGCAAAAGCAAAGCTTTGCTCACTACTTGTGTGGAGAGTCCATATACACTAGTTAGGTGCCATCACCGACAACTTCTACACGGGGGGTGTCTGGCCCTGTAGATGTTACAAATACCCCTGCGACCAAAAGCGCAAAACTAACTGGCGCAATGATGGCCGCGGAAGTGATTTGACCGGGGGCGAATATAAGTGCTAGTGACAGGAGAAAGCCGCCTAACCCAACTTTAAAAAGTAGGCCGCCAAACCGAAGTTTACGATGTAGTGCGCTGTGCCACCGCAAGTTAGCTCCGCAGGAAACACACGGAACGGCTGGAAACCCACCCCAGAACGGGCTCATGCGTCTTTGCGTGGAACGATTCAGTTCGATTGAACATGATGGGCACGCCGGCATTACTGGATTTTGCATAGTCCAAATACCCTCACAGATGGCACCTAACGATTAAGCTAACGGGCAGGCAAAAGCGCAGCTTTTGGCTATCCAGCGAACGAAGTGAGCGAAAGTTGAGTGCTGTAATGGACTCTCCCCACGCCACGGTTCTATACCAAGGCGTTGAGGGTTGAAGAATGGGAGAGCTGCCATGAAACGAATTGCAGTTGATCTGGCCAAGTCCGTTTACCAAGTTGCCGAGAGTGTCCGTTCCGGCCAGGTGGTGCACA
>NZ_JACKQK010000040.1:0-776 GCF_014892995.1 Pseudomonas sp. EggHat1 | reverse complement strand
GCCGGGACTTCGGACACCACATTGAGCAGGCCGTAGTCGTGGATCATGCCGTTGTAGCGTACGGCAGTCACCGGCACACCGGCGGCGTTCAGGCGGCGAGCGTAGGCTTCGCCTTCGTCACGCAGCACGTCCATTTCGGCGGTCTGCACCAGTGCTGGYGGCAGGCCTTTGAGCTGTTCCAGGCTGGCRCGCAGTGGCGAGGCATGGATCTCGTTACGCTGCTTCGGGTCGGTGGTGTAGTTGTCCCAGAACCATTCCATCATGCCGCGGGTCAGGAAGTGGCCTTCGGCGAACTGGTTGTAGGARCCGTTGTTGAARTTGGCGTCGGTCACCGGCCACAGCAACACCTGGGCGCGCAGTTTCGGCGTACCGGCTTCCTTGGCCTTGATGGCCACCACGGCGGCCATGTTGCCGCCGACGCTATTACCGGCTACGGCCAGACGCGAGCCGTCGATACCGATCTGGCTGCCGTTATCGGCGACCCATTTGGTCGCGGCGTAGGCCTGGTTGATGGCGGTCGGGTACTTGGCTTCCGGCGATGGCGTGTAGTCGACGTAAATCGCGGCAGCGCCAGAGCCTACTACCAAGTCACGGATCAGGCGTTCGTGGGTCGGATAATCACCCAGTACCCAGCCACCGCCGTGGAAGAACATGAAGCCCGGCAGAATGCCGCGAGCACCTTCGGGGCGCACCACCTTGAGGGTGAGCGACTGGCCATTCACCTGGATCACCTTGGTGTCCACGACGATGCCGGACAGGTCCACCTTGACACTGGC
>NZ_JACKQK010000004.1:0-357840 GCF_014892995.1 Pseudomonas sp. EggHat1 | reverse complement strand
GCGCAGGCGCCTGGTTTTGCAGATCGGCCAGGGACTTCTCGGCTTCTTCCAGCTGCTGACGCAGGCGGGCGATTTCGGCCTGCTGCTCGTCGTCAGGGGTTTCGAGCTTCTCCAGCTTGCGCAGCTGGGCCTTGAGCATGGCGGCTTCGATCTTGGCCTTCTTCAAGGCTTCGTCGCCCGCAGGTTTGGCAGTTGGCGCAGGCGCCTGGTTTTGCAGATCGGCCAGGGACTTCTCGGCTTCTTCCAGCTGCTGACGCAGGCGGGCGATTTCGGCCTGCTGCTCGTCGTCAGGGGTTTCGAGCTTCTCCAGCTTGCGCAGCTGGGCCTTGAGCATGGCCGCTTCGATCTTGGCCTTCTTCAAGGCTTCATCGCCGGCTGGCTTGGGTGCGGGAGCAGGTGCAGCCGCCTGGGTATCGGCCAGGGCCTTATGTGCAGCCTCGGCGGCGGCGCGCAGCTCATTGACCTGGGCTTGCAGTTCCGGCGTGTCATGGGCGGCCAGCTGTTTTTCCGCCTTCTTCAGCGCGACCTGGGCCATGCTGGCTTCGATCTTGAGCTTCTTCAGCGCTTCGTCGGCCGGCGCGGCTGCCGCTACGGCTGGCGCTTCGGCTTGCGCGGCCTTGGCGCGGGCGGCTTTCTCGGCGCGTGCCTTGCGCTCGGCTTCCTTCTGTTCCTCGGCGCGGCGCAGGCGCTCCTGGCGCTGCTCGAAACGCTGTTTGGAATGCTCGGCCTTGAGCTGCTTCTGTTCCAGTTCGCGGATTTCCGCCTTGGCTGCGCGGTAGTACTGCACCAGCGGGATGCTCGATGGGCAGACGTAGGCGCAGGCGCCGCACTCGATACAGTCGAACAGGTTGTGCGCCTTGAGCTGCTCGTGCTCCTGGCCCAGGGCGAAGAAATGCAGTTGTTGTGGCAGCAGGCTGGCCGGGCAGGCTTCGGCGCACTCGCCGCAGCGGATACAGGGCATGGCTGGCGGAGGTGGCGGCAGCTCGGCGGCGGTACTGGCCAGCAGGCAGTTGCTGGTTTTGATCAGCGGTACGTCGAGGCTGGGCAAGGTAAAGCCCATCATCGGCCCGCCCATGATGAGGCGGCTGAGCTTGGCCTGATCCAGCCCGGCAAACGCCAGCAGCTCGCCCACGGGCGTGCCGAGCAGCGTCTCGACGTTACCCGGGCGCGCCAGCGCCTCGCCGGTCAGGGTGGTGATGCGCGAAATCAGCGGCTTGCCAAGTACCACTGCGTCGTGAATAGCCGTGCAGGTGCCGACGTTCTGGCAGAGGATGCCGATATCGGCCGGCAGCCCGCCCGAGGGCACCTCGACACCGGTGAGAATCTGGATCAGTTGCTTCTCGCCGCCGGACGGATACTTGGTGGGGAATACCCGCACCTGGTAGCTGCGCTCGCTGCAGGCACCGCGCACGGCGGCGATGGCCTCGGGCTTGTTGTCCTCGATGCCGATCAGCACCTGATCGGGCTGGATCAGCTGCACCAGGATATCGATGCCGGAAACCAGTTCAGCGGCGCGCTCGCGCATCAGCAGGTCATCGGCGGTGATATAGGGCTCACACTCGGTGCCGTTGATGATCAGTGTGTGAATCTTCTGCGTAGGGCGCGCAGTGAGTTTCACCGCCGTGGGGAATCCTGCGCCGCCCAGGCCGCTGATGCCGGCTTCGCGGATCAGCGCCAGCAGCTCGGCCGATTCCATATGCCGGTAGTCGGTGTGCGGCGTCAGTTCGATCCATTCGTCCAGGCCGTCGCTGTCGATGACGATGGCCGGCGCCAGCATGCCGGAAGCGTGTGGGTAGGGCTGCGGGCCGATAAAGCTGACGGTACCGGAGGTCGGGGCATGCAGCGGCGCGCTGACGAAGCCATTGGCCTCGGCGATCTTCTCGCCCTTGCGCACACGCTGGCCGACGACCACGCAGGGCTCGGCGACTGCACCGATATGCTGGCCGAGCGGCAACACCAGGCGCTTGGGCAGCGGCGCCTGCTGGATCGGCGTGCGATTGGACAGTTCCTTGCGCTCGGCCGGGTGGATGCCGCCGGGGATATCCCAGATCCTTTCCTGTGCGCTCATGCCGCCTGCTCCCGGTCACTGGCGATCAGTTGGCCGGGTGCCAGCGGCTTGTCCCATTTCCAGTTCTGCACGGTGCTGCCGACCTCGATCATGTCGATGCAGTCCACCGGGCAGGGTTCGACGCACAGGTCGCAGCCGGTGCACTCGCTGACGATCACCGTGTGCATCTGCCGCGCCGCGCCGACGATGGCGTCCACCGGGCAGGCCTGGATGCACTTGGTGCAGCCGATGCACTCGGCCTCGCGGATGTAGGCGACCATCTGCGGCTTCTCGCCTTCCACCGCATCCAGCGGCTCTGCCTCGACATCCAGCAGGTCGGCCAGCGCCTGGATGGTCGCCTCGCCGCCGGGTGGACACTTGTTGATCTTGTCGCCGCCGGCGATCGCCTCGGCGTAAGGTTTGCAGCCTGGGTAGCCGCACTGGCCGCACTGGGTCTGTGGCAACAGGGCGTTGATCTGCTCGGCGATGGGGTCGCCTTCGACCTTGAAGCGCACCGCAGCGAAACCGAGGATGGCACCGGCGATCAGGCACAGGCCGAGCAGCGCGAGTACGGCGATGAGGACCAGGCTCATAGCTTGATCAACCCGGCAAAGCCCATGAACGCCAGCGACATCAGGCCGGCGGTGATCATGCCGATGGCCGCGCCCTGGAAGGATTTCGGCACGTCGGCGATGGCGATGCGCTCACGCATGGCGGCGAACAGCACCAGCACCAGGGAGAAACCCAGACCCGCAGCGAAGCCGTTGGCGGTGGCGGTGATGAACGTGAACTCGGCCTTGTTGGCGTTGAGCAGGGCGACGCCGAGGACGATGCAGTTGGTGGTGATCAGCGGCAGGAAGATGCCCAGCACGCGATAGAGCAGCGGACTGGTCTTGTTCACCACCATCTCGGTGAACTGCACGGTGACCGCGATCACCAGAATGAAGCTGATGGTGCGCAGGAATTCCAGATCCAGCGGCTTGAGCACGTACTGCTGCACCAGGTAGCTGCACATGGCGGCCAGGGTCAGCACGAAGGTGGTGGCCAGGGACAGGCCGATGGCGGTTTCGATCTTCTTCGACACGCCCATGAACGGACACAGGCCGAGGAACTGCACCAGCACGAAATTATTGACCAGGATGGCGCTGACCATGATCAGGACGAGTTCGGTCATCGGGTTGCCGTCGAGTGCGCAAAGGCCATAGGAAAAGGGCGCCTATTATCGGGAAGCCGCCCCGGCCATACAAGCCGGATGCGGCGAATTGCCTACCCTTGGCGACCTCGCGTCGCAAGCAGTATGGATCTTTTCAGCGGCTGGCGAGGCGTTTCCAAAGTTTGCGCAAACCCAGTGCCACGGGGAACAGCACGATGAGGAAGGGCAGGCTGTAGCCGATGAACTCGATCAGGTTGGCGGTGCCTTCGGCGAGGTTGTCCGTCAGGCGCGAGAAGGCGTCGCCGATGCGGCCCAGGGGTGAGCTTTCGTAGGGGCTGCTGAAATTCAGGGTCAGCAGGTTGGTATCCAGACGCCGCTGCTGTTGGGCAGCCTCTTGCGCCAGTACCTGCAGTTGCACTTCCAGGGCGGCCTGCTCACGGGCCAGAGCCAGCAGGTCGGCCACGGCCAGGTCATCGCGCTTTTCGAACTGTTGCAGGGTCTGTTGCTGGCGCAGCAGTTGCTCGTGCTGGCGCTGGTTGTCGTTCACGGCCTGGGCCAGGTCTTCGGCGCGGGTGGTGCGATGGGTCAGCTCGCCGCCCTCGCTGGCCAAAGCGGTGATGGCCTCGACGCCGTCCGGCACGATGCGCAGGGTCAGTTCGCCGTGAGGTGCTCGGCCGCTGCTCTGCTGGGCGGCAATCAGGTTGCAGGTGCCGAAGCGCTCGGCCAGGCAGGCTTCGCGCGTGGCCGCGATACGTTCGCCGATCTGCTCGGCTGCCAGTTCGATGCCTGCATGGTGTTCATAGGCCAGATAGTTGCCGGCCTTGTTGCGTTCACCTTGCAGGGCGCCGCCGAGCGGGGCGCCCGATTGTTCCGAGCAGCCGGCCAGCACAGCCAGCAGCGGCACTACCATCCATGGTTTCATCCTCGCCTCCTGGCGCTTGGCTTACTTGACGCGCTGACCCGGCTTGGCGCCGCTGTCCGGGCTGAGCAGGTAGATGTCCTCGCCACCGGGGCCGGCGGCCAGGACCATGCCTTCGCTGATGCCGAACTTCATCTTGCGCGGCGCCAGGTTGGCGACGTACAGGGTCAGGCGGCCTTCCAGCTTGCTCGGGTCGGGGTAAGCGGACTTGATGCCGGAGAATACGTTGCGCTTCTCGTCGCCAATATCCAGCGACAGGCGCAGCAGCTTGTCGGCGCCTTCGACGAACTCGCACTTCTCGATCAGGGCGATACGCAGGTCGACGGCAGCGAAGGCGTCGAAATTGATCTCGGCAGCCAGCGGGTCCTTGGCAAGTTCGCCATTACCTTGTGGCTTGGGCGCTTCGGCGGCCAGGTCTTCCTTGGAGGCTTCGATCATGGCTTCGATCCTTGCTGGCTCGATGCGGGTCAGCAGTGGGTTGAACGGGTTCAACTGGTGATTGGCCAGCGGCAGCGCCAGGTCGGACCAGGTTTGCGGTTTCACGTTGAGGAAGGCTTCTGCTTCTGCGGCCAGCTTCGGCAGCACCGGCTTGAGCATGATCACCAGCTGGCGGAACAGGTTGATGCCCAGCGCGCAGATTTCCTGCACCTCGGCCTGCTTGCCCTCGACCTTGTTCAGTGCCCAGGGCGCCTTGTCGGCGATCCAGGCGTTGGCGCGGTCGGCCAGCGCCATGATCTCGCGCATGGCGCGGGAGAAATCACGCGCCTCGTAAGCGTCGGCGATGCTCGGCGCGGCGGCCTGGAAGGCTTCCCACAGTTCGGGCTCCGGGTTGGCGGCGACCAGCAGGCCGCCATTGCCCTTGTGGATGAAGCCGGCGCAGCGGCTGGCGATATTGACCACCTTGCCGACCAGGTCCGAGTTGACCTTCTGCACGAAGTCCTCGAGGTTCAGGTCCAGATCATCCACGCCACGGCCCAGCTTGGCGGCGTAGTAGTAGCGCAGGTACTCCGGGTTCAGGTGATCGAGATAGGTGCGCGCCTTGATGAAGGTGCCGCGCGATTTGGACATCTTCTGCCCGTTCACTGTCAGGTAACCGTGCACGTTGACTGCGGTCGGCTTGCGGTAGCCGGCGCCTTCGAGCATCGCGGGCCAGAACAGGGCGTGGAAGTTGACGATGTCCTTGCCGATGAAGTGGTACAGCTCGGCGCTGGAATCCTTGCCCCAGAAAGCGTCGAAATCCAGTTCCGGGCGGCGTGAGCAGAGGTTCTTGAAGCTGGCCATGTAGCCGATCGGCGCATCCAGCCAGACGTAGAAGTACTTGCCCGGCTGGTCGGGGATCTCGAAGCCGAAGTAGGGCGCATCACGGGAGATATCCCACTCCTGCAGGCCGCTGTCCAGCCACTCGGCGAGCTTGTTGGCCACGGCGTCCTGCAGGGTGCCGCTGCGCGTCCACTGCTTGAGCATGGCTTCGAAGTCGGGCAGCTTGAAGAAGAAATGTTGCGACTCCTTGAGCACCGGCACCGCACCGGAAATGGCCGAACGCGGGTTCTTCAGCTCGGTCGGTGCATAGGTAGCGCCGCATTTCTCGCAGTTGTCGCCGTACTGATCCTCAGCGGCGCACTTCGGGCAGGTGCCCTTGATGAAGCGGTCGGCGAGGAACATGCCTTTCTCGGGGTCGAAATACTGGGTCACCGCGCGGGTGGCGATATGGCCGGCGTCGCGAAGTGCCAGGTAGATGGACGCCGACAGCTCGCGGTTCTCCTCCGAGTGGGTGGAGTGGTAGTTGTCGAACTCCACGCCGAAGTCGGCGAAGTCGGCGGTGTGCTCGGCCTGCACGTTGGCGATGAGCTGCTCAGGCGTGATGCCTTCCTTCTCTGCACGCAGCATGATCGCCGAGCCGTGCGCATCGTCGGCACAGACGTAGATGGCCTGGTTGCCACGCAGCTTCTGGTAGCGCACCCACATGTCGGTCTGCACGTACTCGAGCATGTGGCCGAGGTGGATCGAACCGTTGGCGTAGGGGAGGGCGCTGGTAACGAGAATCTTGCGGGCTTCGGTCATGGTGATCGGCTGCACTGGTAAAACGAGGGAAGTCGGCAACTATAAAGCAGCGGCAGGCTGCAAGCCACCTGCACCAGGCAAGCGTGGTCGATGGACCGCGCATGGCTCGGTGCTGCTGCTATGATGCCGGCCTGTTATTGCGCTGCCTTCTGGAGTCCATGCATGAGTGCCGTCACCCGCGAAACGGTCGAAGCCTGTCTGCGTCAGTTCACCGATCCTCATCTTGATCAGGACCCGGTCAGTGCCGGTTGCCTGCGTGAAGTCGACATTCAGGGCGCGCGTGTTTCCGTGCGTTTGCAGCTCGGTTATGCCGCCGGCCTGTTCAAGAACGGTTGGGCGCAGATGCTGCAGATGGCGCTGGAGAACCTCGATGGCATCGACAGTGCGCAGGTAAAGGTCGATTGCGTGATCGACTCGCATCAGGGCCAGGCCCAGGTGCCGGCACTGGCCGGGGTCAAGAACGTGATCGCCGTGGCCTCAGGCAAGGGTGGTGTAGGCAAATCCACAACCGCAGCCAACCTGGCCTTGGCCCTGGCGCGTGAAGGCGCGCGCGTGGGCATTCTCGATGCTGATATCTACGGCCCCAGCCAGGGCATCATGTTCGGCATCGCCGAAGGTACGCGGCCGCAGGTCAAGGATCAGAAATGGTTCGTGCCGCTCGAGGCGCATGGCGTGCAGGTGATGTCCATGGCCTTTCTCACCGACGACAACACGCCGATGGTGTGGCGTGGGCCGATGGTCAGCGGCGCCTTGCTGCAACTGATTACCCAGACCGCCTGGAACGATCTCGATTACCTGGTGGTGGACATGCCACCGGGCACTGGCGACATCCAGTTGACCCTGGCGCAGAAGGTGCCGGTGGCTGGCAGCGTGATCGTCACCACGCCACAGGACCTGGCTCTGCTCGATGCCAAGAAAGGCGTGGAGATGTTCCGCAAGGTGCATATCCCTGTGCTCGGCGTGGTGGAGAACATGGCTGTGCACATCTGTTCGAACTGCGGCCATGCCGAGCATCTGTTCGGCGAGGGCGGTGGTGAGAAGTTGGCAGCGCAGTATGGCGTCGAGCTGCTGGCCTCACTGCCGCTGTCGATGGCCATTCGCATGCAGGCCGATGATGGCAAACCGACCACGATTGCCGATCCGGAAAGCCAGATTGCCATGATCTATCAGGACCTGGCGCGCAAGGTTGGCGCGCGTATCGCCCTGGCCGGCCAGCCGGCGATGCCCAGTATCGAGATCAGTGAGGACTAACAGCAACCGCGCAGCGGCCCTCTGATGACCCTCTCCCATTTATGGGGCGAAGAGGCGCGTTTTGGAAGCATCGCTTCCTGCGCCGATGAGCGCCTGATCGCGAAGCGATCAGGCCGGGGCGCGGAGCGGGGTGCCCGAAGGGCGGGAGAGGGCAATGCAGGCGACTCGGTAGTCTCTCCCCCGGCCCTCTCCAGTAGGCGTGCCCCCAATAAATGGGAGAGGGGAGACAAGCACCATCCAGACACCCACAAAAAAGCCCCGCACTAGGCGGGGCTCTTTTCAAGCAGGTCAGCTCAGGTTAGACAACCTGAACTTCCTCAGCTTGCATGCCTTTCTGACCACGGGTGGCCACGAAAGTCACTTGCTGGCCTTCTTTCAGGCTCTTGAAGCCATCGCTCTGAATGGCTTTGAAGTGTACGAAGAGGTCGTCACCGGATTGCGGGGTGATGAAGCCGTAGCCTTTCTCATCGTTGAACCACTTGACGGTGCCAGTCTGACGATTGGACATGTGATGTCTCCTAACAAAAGTAATAACAGCCCTGGAAAAGCCCAGGCCGGGACTGAGTGCAACGAGTACTAGGAGTCGGACGATGTTTGGATCGAGATCTAGGCATCAAGTAGCGATTCGCGGTGACACATGCAGCACAGTGGGGACACCATACGTGTTTTTATCGCCAAGTGCGAATGCTCGATGCAGCTTTTTTGCAAATAATGGTCGATAGGGGCGCCGGCAATCTTTGAAGCGTGGCGTCTGCATCGGTAAGATGCGCTCACTTTTCTTGTAACCGCCTACTCAGGACACCTCGCCATGAGCATCAAATCGGACAAGTGGATTCGCCGCATGGCCCAGGAACACGGCATGATCGAGCCTTACGTCGAGCGCCAGGTACGCGGTGCCGACGACAGTCGCGTCATCTCCTACGGTGTTTCCAGCTACGGCTACGACGTACGTTGCGCCGATGAATTCAAGGTGTTCACCAATATCCACTCGGCCATCGTCGATCCGAAGAATTTCGATGAGAAGAGCTTCGTCGACATCAAGAGCGACGTCTGCATCATTCCGCCTAACTCCTTCGCCCTGGCGCGCACTGTCGAATACTTCCGCATCCCGCGCGACGTACTGACCATCTGCCTGGGCAAGAGCACTTACGCGCGTTGCGGCATCATCGTCAACGTCACGCCGCTGGAGCCGGAGTGGGAAGGTCACGTGACTCTGGAGTTCTCCAACACCACCAACCTGCCGGCGAAGATCTACGCCAACGAAGGCGTGGCGCAGATGCTGTTCCTGCAATCCGACGAGGCCTGTGAGGTTTCCTACCGCGATCGCGGCGGCAAGTACCAGGGCCAGACCGGGGTAACCCTGCCCAAGGCATGATCGCCAAAGCGTTGTCAGAAAGCCGGGCTCAGCCCGGCTTTTTTGTGCGCGCTAGCGTTTGGTCGGGTAGCCTGAATTTCCTGCTCATGTGGGGCTCCACCTGTAACAGTCCACGCTCAGGAGAACGACTCATGTCTTTGCCCGATATCAATGCGGGAGGCATTCCCGGCCAGCCCGAACCCGATATCCCCGACCAGCCAGGAAGGCCCGTGCCGCCGCAGGAACCGGGCGAGCCGACAGTGCCCGATCAACCACCGCCGGCTCCGGTGGCCCACAGACGGCCTCGCGCGGGCTTTTAGCGCCTCGCTGCGCCAGCAGGGCACATGACAGGGGAGTGGCATTGATTTGCAGTGCAGACGAAAAAGCCGGGCATCGCCCGGCTTTTTCTCTCCACCCTACGGCGCTCAGGGCACCAGCGGCAGTTCGCGTTTGTGGCGCGTGTTGTCGTAGGTGCGAACGATGGTGGCATAGGCTTCGTCGCTGACTTTCTCGCCATGCAGGAAAGCGTCGATCTCGGTGTAGGTGACGCCATGCGCCTCCTCGTCCGGTTTGCCCGGGCGCAGTTCTTCCAGGTCGGCAGTCGGTGTTTTCATCACAAGGTGCTGCGGTGCGCCCAGGTGCGCTGCGATGGCACGTACCTGTTTCTTCACCAGCCCGGACAGCGGAGCGAGGTCGCAGGCGCCGTCACCGAACTTGGTGAAGAAGCCCATCACCGCCTCGGCGGCGTGATCGGTGCCGATCACCAGGCCGTTGTTGGCGTTGGCAATGGCGAACTGGGCAACCATGCGGATACGTGCCTTGATATTACCAACGACGAAATCGCGGCGGGCGTCGGTCAGTTTCTGCAGATGGGTGACCTGCTCGCCAAGGCCGGAGACGCTGCCGGCGATGTTCACAGTGTCTTGTTCATCGGCGCAGATGAATTTCAGCGAATCCTGGGCGTCATGTTCGTCGTGCTGGGCGTTGTGCGGCAGGCGCACGGCGATGAAGCGGTAAGCAGTATCGCCAGTTTCGGCGCGCAGCTCCTCGACCGAAAGCTGGGCCAGGCGCCCGGCAGTCAGCGAGTCGACACCGCCGCTGATACCCAGAACAAGTACTTTGAGGCCGGAATTCTTCAGGGTGTTCTTGATGAAGGTCTTGCGCCGCTCGATCTCTGCGCTCAGCGCGGCGTCGTCGGCGAATGGCGGCACCACGTCGAGGGCGGCGGCGATTTCGGCTTGGCGGTTGCTCATGTCTGGCTCCTCACTGGGTAACGCGAAAGACGTGTTTCAGGTAATGGACGAAGTTCTCGTCGCGGCATTGGGTCTTGCCAGGAGTATCGGAGATTTTCGCCACTGGCTGACCGTTGCAGGCGATCATCTTTATCACGATGTTCATGGGGGTGACGCCGGGGATGTCGCAGGTCAGGTTGGTGCCGATCCCGAAGCTTACGTGGATTCGCCCGGAAAGTGCACGGTAGAGCTGTAGCGACTTGGGCAGGTCGAGCCCGTCGGAGAACACCAGGGTCTTGCTCCTGGGGTCGATACCGAGTTTCTCGTAGTGGGCGATGGCCTTTTCCGCCCACACCAGTGGGTCGCCGGAGTCATGGCGCAGGCCGTCGAAGAGCTTGGCGAAGTACAGGTCGAAATCGGCGAGGAAGGCATCCATGGTGATGCAGTCGGTCAGGGCGATGCCGAGCAAGCCGCGGTATTCGCGGACCCAGCAGTCGAGGGCGGCGATCTGGCTGTCGATCAGCCGTGGGCCGAGCTGCTGGTGCGCCATCAGCCACTCGTGGGCCATGGTGCCAATGGGCTTGAGGTCGAACTCGCGCGCCAGGTGCACATTGCTGGTGCCGACGAAGCGACCGGGGAAATCGCGCTTGAGGATATGCACCGCCTGCTCCTGCACGCGGTAGGAGAAGCGCCTGCGGGTACCGAAATCAGCCAGCTGGAAACCGGCCAGCTCGCTCGGCGAGGCTTCAGCCTTGAGCCAGTCGAGCTTCTCGTACAGGCGTTCGGCGGCCTGTTCCAGCAGCACTTCGCGGTAGCGATAGCGGTTGCGTACTTCGCTGACGATGGCCAGCAACGGTACCTCGAAGAGGATGATGTGCAGCCAGGGGCCGCGCAGGCGGATGTTCAACTGACCGTCTTCGATGCTGGTGTGCACGTAGCGCAGGTTGAAGCGGAACAAACTCAGAAAGCGGATGAAGTCGGGCTTGATGAAGGGAATACTTTCGAGAAAAGCGAGCTGATCGATACTCAGGCTCAGCTCGCTCAAGCGTTCGATCTGGTAGCGGATCTCGGCCAGGTAGGGCGTCAGGTCCTCGCTGCTGCGGCAGCGGAACTCCCATTCCACCTCAGCGTTGGGGTAGTTGTGCAGCACCGCCTGCATCATGGTCAGCTTGTAGAAGTCGGTGTCCAGCAGGTTCTGCACGGTGCGTTCGGCGAAGATGCTCTCGCTCATCGCTGATTCTCCTTGGCTAGGGCGCCATCCAGCTGTTCCAGGCTGGCGGCCAGTGTAATGCCCTGTTCGCGCATGGCGATGCAGGCGTTTTCGGCTGTTTCGCTGGCAATCGCGCGGCAGGCCGGTAGATGCACGATCACCTCGAAGCCGGCGCGGCGTAGCTGCAGGGCGGTGGTCTTGACGCAGTAGTCCAGAGCCAGGCCGCCGACCACTACAAGATCGACGTCATTTTGCCGGAGAAATTCGATCACGCCCGTGCTGCGCTTCTCGGCCAGGTCGTGATAGCAGGCGCCGTAAGGGTGCAGGTCCGGCTCGACGCCTTTCCACACGAAGTAGTCGTAGTCCAGCGGCGCTGGCAGGCCATCGAGCAATTCGAAGCCGGGCGTACCGGGCACGCAGTGGCTGACCCAGGTCAGGTCGGCATTGGCCAATGGCAGGGGCTGCAGCATCTGTGCGTGTTCTGGCACCACCCAGGCGGCTTGCGGGCTGTGGGCATCCTTGCTGCCGATACGCAGCTGGGCGCGAGCGGCCAATTGATTCAGTGCCGGGACGATGGCGTCGCCCTCGGGCACTGGCAGCTCGTTGGGGCACAGCGGGGTGAAGCCTTTCTGGGCATCGACATCGAAGCTGGCGATCTTCATGGCGCCCTCCGTCTCGTGGGTGAGTGACTACATATTTCATCTGATGAAATATGTAGTCAAGTGTTTTCACCAAATCCTGCGTGAAAAAATATGAGTTATTGGTCAAGATGGAATAAGTATATGAAGGAGCAAGGGACAGGATGAGTGCAGTGGAGGTTCTGGCCGGGGTGGATATCGTTGCCCTGCGCCTGAGCGAGGAGGGGGCGTTGCAGGTGCTGCTGCTGCGTCGCCAGCGCGAACCCTACGCAGGGCAATGGGCGCTACCGGGTGTGCTGGTCAATGGTCGTTGCGTCGATGCCAGCCTGGACGCCGCCGCTGCCCGTGCGCTGGCGGACAAGGCGCGCCTGCAACCGCAGTATCTGGAGCAGGTAGCGACGGTGGGCAATGGCGTGCGTGATCCGCGCGGCTGGTCGTTGAGCACCTGCTATCTGGCGCTGCTGGCGCCTGATGCCGTACCGCAGGATGAAGGTTTGCGCTTCGCCGATCTGGCGCTCATAGCTGCAGGGCAGCAGGCGTTGCCATTCGACCACACGCAACTGGTGCGCCTGGCGTCCGAGCGATTGCGCGGCAAGTCGGTCTACAGCTCCCTGCCGCTGTACCTGCTGGCGCCACGATTCACCGTGACCGAAGCGCTGACGGCGTTCCAGGCTTGTCTGGGCGAGCCGGTGCAGCACACCACCTTGCGCGGGAGGCTGGAGCGGATGAAGGCGCAGGGTTGGATCAATGATACCGGCGAGAAGAATTATCCGAAGATGGGGCGCCCGCAGAGTCTGCTGGAGCATCGCCCGCAAGCGGGTGAGGCCTTTATCTTCGACCGTAGCCTGCTGGCTTAGGGTCTGTTGCCGTTTCGCGCACGGCCGCGACGGAGCCGGTTTTTGCGTGGGGCTGGGCGCGAGACGCGAAGTTTGGTCGCCCAAATGAGCCGTCGAGTAACGACGTACCACGCAAAAACTGGCCCGCCCCTTCGGGTTGCGCGGCAAATTGCGCCATGCGTCGTTGCGGGATTTGGCAAGGGAACGACCATTACCTGCATCCCGCGCCTCGCGTGGCGCAATTTGGCGCAGCAACGCGCCTCGCGTCGAAACGGCAACAGACCCTAGTAGGCGCTCTCTGAATTGCAGGCAAAAAAATAGGCGCCAGAGGCGCCAGGGGAGCATTTCAATCGATGCATAGTCTCTGAGCCTGCTTCGTTCGGGAAGTTCCGTACGGTGATGGAAAAAAGCCATCTTTTTCCTGCAGGCAAAAGAAAAGGCGCCAGGGGCGCCTTAAAACGATGATCTATGGAGTAAGTCGACTATTCAGAGTCAGGCGCTGAGGGAAAGGTTCAGCGCCGCCCGACGAACGGTCATTACTTGGCCGGCATCAACAACAGGCGCTGGTTGCCGTAGACCTTGTCCAGGTTCTGCGCTTTGAACGGGAAGCTCATGTAGCCACCTTTCAGCCATGATTCGATGCCGTCGGCATAGTGTGGGCTGGCCGGGTTACCGGACTGGCCCGAGCTATTGACGCCAACCAAGGGTTCGTCCGCGGCAAAATCCACCACGATGCGCATGGCCGGGATCAGGAAGGTGTGGAAATCCTGGCCCCAGGCATAGGCGGAGACGTTCAGCGTGCTGTGGTCACCCCCGGCCGGATAGGGGCCGCGATCCAGATAACCTTTTAGAGCATTGATGCTGGTGCGCTGGCTGGCGCTCATGTAAGGCGCCATGCGCGTGGTGTCCGTCACCCACTCATAGGTGTGCAGCTTGCCCCATTGCCAGTTGCGACGCTCTACGCCCAGACGGCTTTCCAACAGCTCGATGCTGGCGGCCAGGCTGCGCGCGAGTATGGTCGGTTTATCCTCCTGCTCTGGCGTGCGGATGTCGTTCCAGAATGGGCTGTCGGCACGGCCAAGGAGATGATCGGCCTGCGCCGAGTAGGAGGTGTTGGCGGTTTGCACCAGCGCCTTCCAGGCCGGACTGTCTTCCGGGCCCAGCTCGTCGAGGAAGATCTGCCGCGCGCTTTCATGCAGGAAGGCACCGTAGATGGCGGCATCGGCCGAACTGGCGGCGAGCTTGCCGTCGAACGCCAACAGACGCTTCAGTGCTTCATCGGCCCGCGCGCGTTGACCGGCCGGCAGGGCGGCGATGGCCTGGCGCAGCGAGTCGTGCATGACCGGGTCATTGAACATGGCCTGCAGTTTGGCGACGAAGGGGGAGGTCTGGTCGTACTGCATGGCGATCATGCTGCGACCATCGTGACGGCCGTTGCCGGCCAGCTCGGCGATGCGCTCGGCGCGTTCCGGGTAATACCAGGAGCTGGACAGCTGCATGCCATAACCGGGCGGCACGCTGCGCTCATTGGCAGTGCCCAGCCAGCCTTGCGGCGGGTCCTGATCGTAAGGATGCAGCATCGGGTCGGCGAAGCCATCCCAGGCGTAGCGTTCGTCCCAGCCGGGCGAGGGCAGCAGGCCGCGACCTTCGCGGCGGTTCGGGTAGCGACCGGTGACCTGCCAGCCGATGTGCTGGGCATCGGCGAAGACGATGTTCAGCGGCATGGCGCGGATTTCCCGCGTCGCCTCGAAGGCCTGGTCCACCGATTGCGCGCGTGACAGGTCGAAGAAGGCATCGAGACTCTGGTCACGCTCGAACTGGGTGGTTTTCAGTGCCAGGCCGTAGCCGCTCTGCAGCGCCAGGGGCTGCAGCATATGCTTGCGTTCGCCGAGTACCGAGTTGAGCAGCGGACCGTTGCGGGTCTCGTAAAGTGTTTCGCGGATCGGGCGCTGGCCACGGATGAAGAACGTCTCCTGGCGCTCGCTGACCGGTAGCCACTTGCCGTCGGCTTGGTACATCAGGCGGCTGCCTTCGCGTTTGATGCGCTCCAGGTAGATATCCTGGTTGTCGCCCATGACCATGGTCATGCCCCAGGCCAGCTTGCCGTTGTAGCCGGCGACCACGGCCGGCACGCCCGCCAGGGACACGCCGGCGGCCTGGTACTTGGGCGAGCGGATCTGCACGAAATTCCACAGCGAAGGCATGCTCAATGGCAGATGAGTGTCGTTGGCCAGCAGGCTCTTGCCGCCACGGCTACGCTGCGGGGCGATGGCCCAGTTGTTCGAAGCGGCGACGCCGAGCATGTGCTGTTCGGCGATCTGCGCCGCAGTCCGGGAAATCGCCTGCAGGCCCGGCAACTGGCCCTTGAGGTCGAGGCCAGCGAGTTTTTCCGCCTCGGCGAAGGGCAGCGGTTCGTCCGGGTAGATCGGCAGCAGCCAGGGCAGCTTGTCCGTGCCCACCTGCTGAGCCATGGTCAGCGCGGCGATCTCCTCCTGCAGGTTCACCGCCAGGCCGAAGTTGAGCAGGCAGAACAGCAGCACCGAGTCCTCGGGCTTCCAGTACTCGGGGCGGTAGCCGGACTCGGCCAGATCCATCGGCAGGCGATCACGGTAGCGGAACAGGTAGGCGTTGACGCCACGGGAATAGACCTCGAAGAAGCGCTTCAGGCGTGGCGAGGCGTCGGCGTAGAGAATTTCCGCATTCTTTTTCAGGTTGACCGCGCGCATGAAACGGTCCATTTCCAGCACGCCGGGCCCGGCCATCTCGGCCAGGCGACCCTGAGCCAGCAGGCGCATGCCGACCATCTGGCTGAGACGGTCACCTGCATGCACGTAGCCCAGGGTAAACAGGGCGTCGTGGAAATTGCTCGATTCGATCAGTGGCATGCCGAGGGCATTGCGCCGCACCGACGCACTTTCGGCCACACCCTGGATGCGCTCGACACCGCGCGTCGGTGGCACGCTGTCGGCATAGCGGCTGTTGAGCAGGGACTGGCAGCCGGCGAGGCTGATCAGTGAGGCGGCAATAGTCAGGCGAGCCAGCGTGCGCATGGCGAATTTCCTTGGTGTGCGGACGGTCGGGGCCGGTCGTGCAGTGAGCGGCCACAAAGGCGCCAAGGTAATGAGGCTGGTGATGCCTGGCAAGAGGCCTCAGAAGCTCGTCTGAGGCCTCTTCAGCCCTTCGTCCAGCAACCAGCGAGCGGCGATGCGTGCGGCGGCCTTGTGCTGCAGTTCCAACTCGTTGAAGCGTTTTTCGAAGCGGCGCCGTTCGGCCTTGTCCAGGGCCTTCCAGCCCGCATGCGTGGGCACCTCGGCGGTCGCCTCGAAGAGCAGATGGAACACCTGGCAGCGGCTGTCATTGCTCAGGGCGCTGTCATAGTTGTCGAGCAGCACCTTGATGCGGATGGCGCCTTCGATCAACGGCAACTGCTCATCGAGCAGGCTGCTGGCGAGGATGTGCAGATCGCCACCGATGCGTTGCTGGCGTTCTTGCTGCGCTTCGTCGCGCACGCGCTGGTTCGCCCAGACGCGGCGCCACAGATGCCAGGCATAAGCGGCCAGCGCTGCGATCAGCAGCAGGCCGCTCAGCAGCAGGGTGAGGTTCAAGGCACTCATGCGCGGTTCAGGCGCCGTGGCACTTCTTGTACTTCTTCTCGCTGCCGCATGGGCAAGGATCGTTACGGCCGACATCCTTCAGCGCGTTGCGCACCGGCTCCTGATGGCCATGGTTGCAGTGCGGGCCGTGCACATGGCCGTGATCGTGATGATCGTGGTCATGGTTGCAGTCAGGGCCGTGGACGTGGGGTTGGTTGCTCATGGTGTTACTCGTGCAGGTTATTCGGGGATGAAATCGCCGGGAATTATCTCGCCATTACGCGCCATGTGCACGCTGCGGCCGAACAACATGCCGGTTTTTACCTCACCCTTGAGGCTATAGCGAATCGGCACGTCCGGTTTTTCCAGTGCCTTGACGATCTGCCGGACATGGCGCCAGAGGTTGGTGCGCACCGGGACGTCGAAGGTGTGGTGGCCATGGGCGGGCACGGTGAACCACTCGTTGGAGTAGCCTTCGGCCAACTGGATACCATTGAGATGGACGTTATAGTCCAGCCCACGCACCGGCAGGCTGACGCCGTTGGGATTGTCGATTCGAAAGCGCAGGCGGAACTCCTGTTCGAGCAGCCTGGCCTTGACCACATCAACTTTGATGAGTTGGACGTCCGGGTCCTTGAAGCCACCTGTCATCCAGGTGGAGCATCCTGTCAGGCCTGAAAGCAGGCCAAAAAACATCAATAGGCTGATAATTCTTATCATTTGCGCCTGAGAAAACATTTCATACCCCCATTGCGGCTCAGTGTAACAAGCAAGCGCTTGGCTGCAACGGGGAAGCACTCATTATTTTCAATGAGATATTGTGGCGGTTTCGGGATGCTGGTGATCGGGAGAGCATGAATGAGAAGCCTGCAGTGTCAGGGCAAAGGAACCTGCGCCATACTGAGCGGCGAATAGGACAGGAGTGTGACCATGAGTCGCTACGAGATCGCCTTCTCCGGGCAACTGGTGCCGGGCGCCCAGCCAGAGCTGGTCAAGGCCAATATGGCCAAGCTGTTCCAGGCCGATGCTCAGCGCATCGCTCAGTTGTTCTCCGGGCGCCGCATCGTGATCAAGAACAACCTCGACGCCGCCGGGGCGGAGAAGTACCGCGCGACCCTGGAGCGGGCCGGTGCGCGGGTCGAAGTCGTCGATATGGACGTGCTGATCGAGGAGGTCGAACTGGCCCCGCCGCCGCCCGTAGAGCCGGAGCCTGCTCCGGCAGCAGCACGGGTTGTGGCCAAGCCAGGGCGCCTGCAGGTCGCGCCACGAGATGAGTACATGGCCGCGTTCAGTGATGTAGATGCCCCGGATTTCGATATCGCTCCGGTGGGCAGCGATCTGCAGGACGCCAGGCCCGACGCTGCAGCACCACAGGTCGATCTGTCGCAGTTCAGTCTGGCGCCCGTCGGTAGCGATATGGGGCAAGCCAAGCCTGCGACTCCGGCGGCTGCACCGGATACATCGCACCTGAAGCTGCAGGACTGAGCATTCAGTCGCCTGGTTTGAAACGCCGTGAGTTGAGCCTGCAGCCACGGCGTTTTTGCGTTCAGGGCAGCTAACCCGCCTTGCACGCGGCTGCGGCTTCCTCGGGCTTGAGGTTGCGCACGCTGGTGAAGAACAGTTCGCAGGTTTGCAGCTTCCCCGTTACCTGCCATTTTTCGGTGCAGGTATTGAGCGTCTGCTGCGGATCACTTGTCGGCTGTTGGCCCATGCCGGCCTGCCAGCAGGCGGCGCTCAAGTCCTGTCCCATGACCTTGATTCCGGCTGCGTTGGCAGCATCCTTGTTGCCCTTGTTGTTGGCCGGGTCGGCCGCATACCAGATGTAGCTGGGATGATTGGCGCCGAGCACGTAGACCTGCTGGCCGGGGGCTGCATCGATCTGGCCGAGCCCCAGCACCGGCAGATTGACGCCGTACTGTTGCTTGATCCAACTGCGCACCGGGCTGCCGAAGGCGACCATCGGCAGGCTGGCATCGTTCGGACCGGCACTGAGTTCGCTGACCATGCGCCGCTGATAGCTGTTGAAGTAGCCGTACACGCCCTGCAATGCGCTGCCGGCACTGGCCGGGGCGGCGATGGGGGCGATGTCGATGATGGTCTGGTAGGCGGGGGTGTGTTCCGCCTCTACACCATTGAAACCGAGCAGCGAGGCCCAGCGATCGGTGGTGCTCGAACGCAGATAATCCTGAGCCTGAGTCAGTGAGTAGTCCGGTGGGAAATGCAGCAGCTCGACGCTCTTGCGGTTCTCCAGAGCCATGCCCAGGGGCAGGAAGAAGTACCAGTTGTACTGCCATTTGCCGTCACGATTCAGCTGACTGGCGCCCTGATAGGCCAGGTCACCGGCATCGAGCAATTGCAGCAGGGGTTTGCCGTAATCCTTTGGCGTGCCGTCGAAATTGGCATGAATGCGTTCCCCGTTGCGTGTTACGCGCACGCTGGCCTGGGGGTAACCATCGCGCGTCAGGCTCTGTTGCAGGTAGTGTTCGACCGTCTGTTCCAGCGTCCAGTCGCGGTAGCAGATCACGCTGCAGTTGTTCGGGTAGGCGAACAGTCGGCTGACGCGCTGGCTGTCGCCCAGGTCCAGCGTTTCCCCTTGCAGCCCATCGGGCTGGTTGGCGCAGCCCAAAAGCAGGCTGGCCAGGATAAGAGCGATACCACTTTTCTTGTGCATGACTTTCTCCTTGTTGAGTGTCCTCGCGGGACGTATCAACTCAAGCAGAAAGCAGGATTAACGCCAATCAGCCATTCAGGTAGGGCGCACAGCACTTCTTGAACTTCTGCCCGCCCTGGCAGGGGCAAGGGTCATTGCGTCCGGCCTTCAGTGGTGCGGTCGGGTCGAGGAAGAACCAGCGCCCGTTCACCTGAACGAAAGCGGAGCATTCGCGGTGACGATGTTCGCCGTTGTCATCGTGCCAACGGGCGACGAAAGTGACCTGGGCGTGCTCCGGCTGGCCGCCGAATACCTCGCTACCCTCGATTTCCAGGCCCAGCCAGGTGCTTTGCGCGCTCCAGGCGGCCATCGCGTCGCGGTCGAGGGCCTGTTGCTGGGCGGGCAAAGTGGTGGTTACCAGATAATCCACCAGGCCCAGTACATAAGCGGTGTAGCGCGAACGCATCAATAATTCCGCGCTGGGTGCGTGGGTACCTGCGTGATAGTGACCGCAGCACTGGCTCAGCAGGTTGCCGCTGCCGCAGGGGCAGTTGGGATCGAGAGGGTTCATCGTTCTACCACCAGTATTTGCCGAAATTTTCCGGGTTTGCCCAGAACTTCGCGTTCAACCAGTCGGGAACTTGCTTGTAATCGAGCAGATCATAGGTGAACAGATGCAGGGTCTGTCCCTCGCGCTTGAACTGTTCACTGGCTTGCATGGCCAGGGCGAAAAAGTCGGTTTCCTGCCAATCACCTGCCTTGAGGTCGAGCAATACGGCGACCCGGCTGGCGTTGAGGTTGCGAATGCCACCCAGTAGCTGCAGTCCATCGCGTTTGGGTAAGTGCTCCAGACAGTCGACCAGAATTGCCAGGTCGAAGCGCTGTGCGGCCAGTTCAGGCGCCAGGGGAGCAGCTGGTGCGGTGGTGACCTGACACTGCGGGTGGGCGCTGTGAAAGGCGCTGACTGCGGGTAGTTCGCTCGCCCCGAGTAACAGCAGTTTCTCGGGGGTATAGCGTGCAAGCAGTGCCGCAATGGCTTGCTGTGGAGTACGGGTGCTAAGGCTGGCGGTCATCGAACTTCCTCGAAAAGTCTGCAAAGACTAACGTGGTGTCGTTATCAGGCCTAGAGTGAGAGAAAATTATCCGCAGAAGCTGCTATAGCTGGCGGATTGTACAACTCCTGTCTTTACTACTATCGAGTCGGTTATGCGCCGATGAACATTGGAGACCTAAAGTATGAGTATCACAAGGAACGCAGTACCCCTGATTCTGGCTAGCACCTTGCTGACCGGTTGCGCCGGCCTGCAGAAAACCGACTGGCCCACCTGCGCAGCTGTAGGCGGTGTTGGTGGTGCGGCGTTAGGGGCAATCGAAAGTTCTTCCTGGGCGGGTGGTGGTGCACTGGTGGGTGCCGGTATGGCTGCCGCCTACTGCTGGGTACACGGTGCCGAAGAGCAGCAGGTTGCTGTCGTCGAAGAAGTCGTTGTCGAGGAGGTTGTCGTTGCCGAACCGGCCGAGGCCGTTCGTGTCGAGCTGGACGTCAAGTTCGACTTCGACAAGGCTCAGGTCAAGCAGGAAAGCTATGGCGATATCAAAGCCCTGGCCGACTTCATGAAACAGTACCCGCAGACCAGCACTGTGGTTGAAGGTCACACTGACTCCGTGGGCAGCGATGCTTACAACCAGGGTCTGTCCGAGCGCCGCGCCAGTGCCGTGCGTGAAGTTCTGGTCAACCAGTACGGTGTAGAGTCCGGCCGCGTGCAGGCAGTGGGTTATGGCGAGAGCCGCCCGGTTGCCGACAACGCCACTGCCGATGGTCGTGCCATCAACCGTCGCGTAGAAGCCGAGGTCGAAGCTCAGCCGTAAGGCGCTTCTTCCAAGCCACGTCAGTTGTCACCCGCGAAGGCCCGACCGATTTCCATCGGTCGGGCCTTTTCTTGTATGAAATCCTGCTGCCGTCTTAACTCCTGTGATACCGGCCACATGCCGGTATCACAGGAGACACCGCCATGAGAATCCAGCTTTCGAGGGTTTTACCCTTTCTCCTGGTCAGCAGTGTTCTCTCGGGTTGTGCCACGACTTCCAGTACGGGAGACGCGCCGCTCAACCAGGGGAACTGGCCCCTGTGCAGTGCGATTGGAGCTTTGGCCGGTGGCGGCCTCGGCGCAATCGAAAGTTCCACCTGGGCAGCAGGCGGTGCGGTAGCCGGCGCTCTGCTGGGCACCGTCATCTGTTACGCGCAGGACGGCGACGAAGATGGCGACGCTGTGTTCGACCGCCGTGATCGCTGCCCCGATACGCCAGCGGGTACTGTTGTAGGCCATAACGGCTGCCCTTTGCCGCAGTACCCCGTCAGCGTTGCGGCCGAGCCGGCGATGGAGCAGCAGATGCAGGATGAGGTCATCGTACTCAGCGATCTGGGAAATGTACTGTTCGCGTTCGACTCAGCCGAGCTGACGGGTGAGGCGCGGCGCTTGCTTGCCGATGTCAGTACCCGTCTGACCGGCGCCAGTCTGATCGCAGTCAAGGTCGTCGGACATACCGATAGTGTCGGTTCTGATACCTATAACCAGGCATTGTCCGAACGCCGTGCACGCAGTGTTGCCGACTTCCTCGTCGCCCAAGGTGTGCCAGCCGGCAAGCTCAGCACGGAAGGCCGTGGTGAGAGCCAGCCGGTGGCGGACAATGGCAGCGATGCTGGCCGCGCACAGAACCGCCGCGTCGAGTTGTACGTTTCCCGTTGAAGCGAAGGGGCGCCCCACAGGTCATCGCAGACCTGGGGGCGTCGCTTCTGCGGCGGGCGACAGGTGAAGTCATGGAAAATAATCCCGCGCTCTGGTGGTCAGCGCCGCGACCGGTTAACGTGCTGCGCTATTAGAAAAACCAGAGCAAGAGGGCGGGGATGAAAGCATTATTGTGGGTGGGCAAGGCGCTGGCCTTGGCCTTCTGGTTGGTATTCGGGGCGGCGCTTGCCAAGCGTTTTGGTGCACCGTTCGAGCAACTCGTCTATCTGCTCGGGGCCTTTCTTGCGCTGCTGCATGGGGCGCAGTTGTGGCTGTTCTCTGGTCTTCTGTCCGGTCGCGCCAGCCCGTGGCTGGATCGTGTACAGATCCTGCTATTCGGCATTTTTCACCTCTACCCGCTGACGGCCGAGCGGGCGGGCGAGAGCCTGGTTGCAGCGCATGAGGAGGCTGCTCATGCGTAGTCTCGCTTTGTTGTTCTGCCTGTTCGCAGGTACGTCGTTGGCCGCTACGCAGGTCAAGGTGTCGCCCAATACCTTGATGCGTCTGCCGGTCGCCAGTAGCAGTCTGCAGCTCGAGCGGCTGGAGGTGGCGGACCAGGCGACTCTGATGATCCCGGCCACGGTGACCGAGTTGCGTATTGGCGAGTTGCTGATGGGCCGCGACGCGCGTATTGGCGTAGCGCCCAGCGATCAGCCGCTGCGTCTGCTAGTCGAGGATGCTGATATCGGTCCGGGCGCCTGGATCAGCGCCAAAGGTGCGGCCGGTACTTACACTCGGCCGGCTACTGCTGGGCGGGAAATCAATCTCAAGCTGCACAAGCTGACATTCGAATCGCTGACCCTCGATGTACGGGGTGGGCAAGGCAGGCCGGGTTATGCCGGGCTCGATGGTGCGCATGGCAAGCCAGGTGGTTGCACCTGGGGCCAGGCCAGTGCCGGCCATGATGGCCAGGACGGTACCGATGGCCATGAAGGCGCAGCAGGTGGCAAGGTGGTCCTTGAAGTGCCGCACCATGTCGAGGTCGAACGCATGCAGGTGTTGCTCGACGGCGGCGCGGGTGGTGCAGCCGGCTCGGCGGGGCGCCCCGGCCGTGGCGGTGCCGCCAAGGGCTGCTTGCTCTACGGCGTGGAGGGTGCGGCCGATGGCAAACCCGGTCAGCCCGGGCGCGAAGGTGCAGCGGGTCGCAGCGGTGCCGTGCAGGTGTTTCGTTTCTAGATAACCGTCGCTGCCTTCGTTTTCATGTGCAAACCAAGGCAGCCGCATCAATCAGAATGACGGACGCATGGCGGCCAGTGTCATCAGTGCCAGGCCGATCAGCAGGTTGCTGCCCACGACCTTGCGAATCCGCCCCAGCACTTCGCCGCCTGCAGGCCAGTTCTCGGCCTCCACGGCGCGCCGTAGTTGCGGCAACTGCAGTGCCTGAATACGCAGGAACAGGGCGAGCATCACCAGATACAGCCCCATCATGATGTGCACGTAGCGCGGCGCGGCGTCGAAACCGCTGTAGCTCATGTGCAGCATGCCCAGCCCGCTCAGTGGCAGGGCCGCTACCGCCAGCCAGACCCAGACGAAAAATCGCCTGAACACACTCAGCCACAAGCGCAGGCGCGCTGGCGGTTCCAGTATTTCGACCGCTGCCGGGCGCAGGATCATCCAGGCGAAGAACATGCCGCCAACCCAGACGACGGCGGCCAACAGGTGAAGTGCGTAGAGCGGTGCGTAGGGGGTCATGCGGTATCTCCGGAGGGGTCGTCTGGCAGCTCGGTTCATTCGATAGACACGCGAGTCAGCGCCAGATCGACAGGCGCGCTATGATAGCGGCCGCTCCGCGAATACTGAAAATTTATCCAGCCTTTTTCGTTTCAGAATCCATGCTCAGTACCGAACTCAAGTCCCAGATCCAGGGCGCCTATTCGCGCTTTCTCGAAGCCAAGTCGCTCAAGCCGCGCTATGGCCAGCGGCTGATGATCGCCGAGATCGCCAAGGTGCTCGGCACCATCAAGACCGATGACGAAGGCAAGCGTCTGGGCGAGCCGGCCGTGGTAGCGGTCGAGGCGGGCACCGGTACCGGCAAGACCGTGGCCTACAGTTTGGCCACCATTCCCACGGCCAAGGCCGCCGGCAAGCGTCTGGTGATCGCCACTGCCACCGTGGCGCTGCAGGAACAGATCGTGCACAAGGATCTGCCGGATCTGTTGCGCAACAGCGGCCTGAATTTCAGCTTCGCCCTGGCCAAGGGGCGTGGGCGCTACCTGTGCCTGTCCAAACTCGATCACCTGCTGCAGGACGGCGCCGCGCAGAGCGCCACCGCGCAGTTGTTCGAGGAGGAAGGCTTTCGTATCGATGTGGATGAACAGGGGCAGAAGCTGTTCACCGCGATGATCGAGAAACTCGCCGGCAACAAATGGGATGGCGACCGCGACAGCTGGCCGGAGGAGCTGGAGGACGTACGCTGGGCGCAGCTGACCACCGATCATAGCCAGTGCACCAATCGCCACTGCCCGAACTTCCAGCAGTGCGCCTTCTACAAGGCGCGCGAAGGCATGGGTAAGGTCGATGTGATCGTCACCAACCACGACATGGTGCTGGCTGACCTGGCACTCGGCGGCGGCGCGGTGCTGCCCGACCCGCGCGAAACCATCTATGTGTTCGACGAAGGCCATCACCTGCCGGACAAGGCCATCGGCCACTTCGCCCATTTCACCCGCCTGCGCTCGACCGCCGACTGGCTGACCCAGATCGACAAGAATCTGACCAAGCTGCTGGCGCAGAACCCGCTGCCAGGCGATCTCGGGCGGCTGATCGAGCAGGTGCCGGAACTGGCCCGCGAGCTGAAAACCCAGCAACAGTTCATGTTCGCCGCCTGCGAGCAGATCGCCGACTTCAAGGCCGGTGAAGACATGGAAGGCCGCGAGCGTCCGCGTCACCGCTTCGTCGGTGGTGTGGTACCGGAGCACCTGACCGAGCTGGGTCTGGAGTTGAAGAAGGGTTTTTCCAAGCTCAACGATCTGTTCACCGGCGTTACCGAGCTGCTCAAGGAAGCGATGGATGGCGAGGGCGCGGTGGGCATCGCCAGCCACCAGGCCGAGGAGTGGTACCCGCTGTTCGGTAGCCTGATGGCGCGCGCCAAGGGCAACTGGGAGCTGTGGCTGGCCTTCACCGCCGAAGACCCTGAGGAAAGCCCGCCCATGGCGCGCTGGTTGACCCTGGCCGAGAGCGGTGCGCTGTTCGACATCGAGGTCAACGCCAGCCCGATCCTGGCGGCCGAGACCTTGCGCCGCAACCTGTGGAACGTCGCCCACGGCGCCCTGGTGACTTCCGCCACGCTGACTGCGCTGGGTACCTTCGACCGCTATCGCATGCGTGCCGGGCTGCCCAAGGTGGCGGTCGCCGCCATCGTGCCGAGCCCCTTCCACCATGCCGACGCAGGCCTGCTGCGCGTGCCTGATCTCAAGGCTGATCCGCGTGAGGCAGCGGTGCATACGGCGGCCATCATTCGTGAGTTGCCGGGCCTGGTGGCAGGCAGTCGCGGTACGCTGGTGCTGTTCTCGTCGCGCAAGCAGATGCAGGACGTGTTCGACGGCCTCGATCGCGACTGGCGCAAGCGCGTGTTCATTCAGGGCAACCTGTCCAAGCAGGAGACCCTGAACAAGCACAAGGCGCGCGTCGATTCAGGTGAGGAAAGCGTGCTGTTCGGCCTGGCCAGTTTTGCCGAGGGCGTTGATCTCCCCGGCGCTTATTGCGAACACGTGGTGATCGCCAAGATTCCCTTCGCCGTGCCGGACGACCCGGTGGAGGCGGCGCTGGCCGAATGGATCGAGGCACGCGGTGGCAATCCGTTCATGGAGATCGCCGTGCCGGACGCTTCGCTACGTCTTGTGCAAGCCTGTGGTCGCCTGCTGCGCACCGAGGCCGATCGCGGCACCATCACGCTGCTGGATCGGCGTGTGGTCACCCAGCGCTATGGCAAGGCGATTCTCAACGCGTTGCCTCCATTCCGTCGGCAGATCGACTGATCGAGCCTATTCGCCACCCCTGTTGCGTTGCTCCAGCTCATCGCCCAACCGCCCCAGCGTCGGCCGAATGCCGGCGCGGTGAGCGGCGCGGGCGATGGCGTGAGCGGCCAGCGGGGCGCTGGCCAGCAGAATCAGCAGGCCGATAAAGGCCTCCAGCGCCAGTTCGCCACTGCTGGCCAAGGCCACTGCGCCAAGTAGCAATACGGCGCCGAGCACGCCGGCCTTGCTTGCCGCGTGCATGCGGCTGTAGCTATCGGGTAGGCGCAGTACGCCAATTGCGCCGAGCAGAGAGATCACCGCACCGCTCAATACCAGCAGCGAAGCGAGCCAGGCTTGTACTTCGTTCATGGGCGCTCCTCGCTTTTTTCCGGCATCTGGCTATGGGCGTCATCGAACAGGAAGGCAAAGGCCGCCGTGCCGAGAAACGACACCAGTGCCAGCAGCACGGCGACGTCGACGAACAGTGCTTCGCCGCGCATCAGGCACAGCAGCGCCATGGCAGCGACCGCCAGCAGGGTGAGGGCGTCGATGGCCACCGCGCGATCCGGGCGACTCGGCCCACGTAACAGGCGATACAGCGTGATCAAACCGCTCAGTGCGAGCAAGGCAGCAGCCAAGGGCAATACCCAGGCTGCTCCGGCCAGGTGCAGGGTCATGGCGTTGCTCCTTCGGCTTTGCCGGCGTCGAGCCAGGCCAGCAGACGGCGTTCCAGCTCGATGAGGATGTCGGTCACGTCCTCACGGCGACGGACATCGAGGGTATGGATATAGAGCAGGCCTTGCTCCTCGTCATAGTCCAGGGCCAGGGTGCCGGGGGTCAGGGTCAGCAGCGTGCCGAGCAGGGTGACCTTGTCCGCTTCCCGGCGGGTCACCGGGTAGGCCAGCACTGCCGGTTCCACCTCGACCCGGCGCGCCAGTATCAGCGTGGCGACCTGGTAGGTTGCAAGAAACACCTGGGCGATGAACCACAGGCAGAAACTGACGCCATGCTCCAGGCTGCGTGCGTAACGGCCCAGACGCTGGACTGCCAACCCCAGCAGGCGAGCGCTCAGGTAGAGCAGGGCGAAGGCCAGCAGAGCGCCGCCCAGATGACCGGCACCGAGGCTCCAGGCCAGGCCAGCGCTGGCCAGCAAATGGATGAGAAACAGCATCAGATACCTCCTGCGCCGGTAAAGGGTTGCAGATAGGCCTGCGGGTCGGCGAGCTGCGCTGCTGCAGCCACGGCGTAGTCGATCAGCGGGCCGGCGCCCAGGCCGATCAGCACGGTCAGCAGCGCCAGGGCACTCATCCCCAGCCAGGCCGCGCGTATGCCGGTAACCGCTTGCAGCGCCTCTTCACCTTCTGGATGAGGCTTGAGAAAGGCTTCGTTCCAGATCTTGTTCATCGACAGCAGAGTGAACACGCCGGTCAGCAGGGCGATGCCCGCCGCCCACCAGGCAGCGGCATCCAGGCTGGCCTTGACCAGCAGGAATTTGGCCCAGAAACCGGACAGCGGCGGAATGCCCGCCAGCGACAGCGCGGGAATGGCGAACAGCAGTGCCAGCCAGGGCATGCGCTTGTAAAGCCCGCCCATGTCGGCCAGGCGCTCGGAGCCGCAGATGCGTGCCGCCAGGCCGCCGATGAAGAACAGGTTGGCCTTCACCACGATATGGTGGATCAGGTAGAACACCGCGCCGGCCAGCGCCAGCGGGGTGGCCAGGGCCAGGCCGAGGATCATGTAGCCGACCTGGCTGACAATGTGGAACGACAGGATGCGCCGTACCTCGGTCTGCGCCGCCGCACCCAGCACGCCCACCAGCATGGTGGCACAGGCGACCCACAGCAGCAGTTGATGCGGCAGGCCGTACTCCGGCCAGAGCAGGGTCACCATGCGGATCAGCGCGTACACGCCGACCTTGGTCAAGAGCCCTGCAAACATCGCCGAAACCGCTGTCAGGGCAACGTGGTAGGTGGCCGGCAGCCAGCCGAATACAGGGAACAGCGCGGCTTTTATGGCGAATGACAGCAGCATCAGCAGCAGCGCCGGCGTCACGCCCGGTGGCGCCTCACCGCTGCGCATGATCACCGCCAGTTCACCCATGTTCAGCGTGCCGCTGGCGCCGTAGACCAGGCCGGCGGAGAGCAGGAAGATCAACGTGGCGAACAGGTTGAGGGCCACGTAGGTCATGCTGCCGGCCAGCCGGCGGCTGCCGCCGCCGAGCGCCATCAGGGCGAAGGAGGCGATCAGCAGCACCTCGAACCAGACGTACAGGTTGAAGATGTCGGCGGTGATGAAGGCGCCGCAGATGCCCGTCAGCAGGCCCTGGATGAACAGGTGGAAGTCGCGGCCGATCGTGCTGTCGTTGTCCTTGGCCACGCCATAGAGCAGGGTGACCAGCGCGACCAGGGCACTGATGGCGATCATCACCGCCGACAGTCGATCAATCACCAGGCTGATGCCGAACGGCGCCTGCCAGTTGCCCACCTGACCGCTGAGCACGACGCCCTGCGCGGCCTGCCAGACCAACACCAGGCCGACAGTCAGCAGCAGGGCTGTGCCACTAAGACTGAGCACGCGCACGGCCAGCAGGTGGCGGCGCAGGATGATCGCCAGCAGCAGACTGCACAGGGGCACGAGGATCGGCGCAACGAGTAACGCGTGATTCATCGGCGAGCCTCCGCACCATTGGCGTCGTGTTCATGCTCGCTGTCGTGCCAGTCCGGCGCCGGTTGTTCGGTGATCGAACTGACCGAGTCGGTGGTCTTGTCGCCATGCAGTTCGCGGGTGCGCTTGAGCAGCGCCAGGGCAAAGATGAACAGGCTGAAACCGATGACGATCGCGGTCAGCACCAGTGCCTGCGGCAGCGGGTTGGCGGTGCTGGCAGCGTTGCCAGCCTCGACGAATGCCGGGCGCTCGCCGAAGAAACGTCCGGCGGTGAGCACCCCCAGGTTGATAGCGTTACCCAGGACCACTACGCCCAGCACGACGCGCTTGAGGTTGCGGTCCAGAAGCATCCACAGGCCCAGACCCGCCAGGCCTCCGGTCGTGATTGCGGCTAACCATTCCATTACTGGCGAACTCCCGTCAGCTTGTCGATCATGTGCATGGCAGAGCCGAACACGGTGAGGAATACGCCAACATCGAAGAGCAAGGGCGTGCCCAGCGGCAGCCCGCCGGGGAAGGTCCACAGGCCGGTCAGAAATGCGTTGCCCGCGATCAGGCCAAGAATGCCTGCACCCGCCGCGCAGCCCAGGCCGATACCGATCAGTTGCGCAGGCGCAATGGGCAGCACTCGGCGAATCTGCCCGTGGCCGTAGGTCAGCACCAGCAGGATCAGGCCGCAGGCCGCCACCAAGCCGCCAATGAAACCACCACCAGGCAGGTTGTGGCCGCGCCACAGCACTAGTAGCGAGGCGGCCAGCATCAGCCAGGCCAGTGGGCGCAGGCCCTGGCGCAGCAGCGGCGAGGTGAAGGCATCTTCACCGCTATGCTCGTTACCGAAGCGCCGACCGGTGCTCAGCAGGCTGGCCGCCGCCAGGGCAGAGAGAGCGACCACGAGGATCTCGCCCAGGGTATCGAAAGCGCGGAAGTCCACCAGGATGACGTTGACCACGTTATGCCCGTGACCGCCCGGCAGGCTGTTGGCCTGATACCACTGCGCGATTTCGCCCGGCAGTGGCAGGCTTACCGCCAGCAGCAGGGCGCCGGCCACGCTGAGACCGAAAAGGATCGCCACACTGGCGTGCAGGCGGCGCTTCCACGGGGCGCGTGCGCCGCTGGCTGGCACCGTGGGCATCTTGCGAAACACCAGGGCCAGGAAGATCAGGCTGAGGGTTTCCACCATCAGCTGGGTCATCGCCACGTCCGGTGCATTGACCGAGACGAACACCAGCGCCAGGCCCAGGCCGCAGGCACCCAGTGCCGCCAGCAAGGTAAGCCGGCCGGGCAGGAACGCCGCTGCCACGCCGCCAGCCAGTGCCAACAGGCAGCCGGCCAGACCCAGTGGCGAGATCGGGCTGTAGCTGGCCTGCAGCAGTTGCGGCAGAGCAGGCACCAGGCCTACCGCCAACAGGCCGCCGACCGCCAGGGCCAGCAGTACCAGATGCTGACGCAGCGAGCCGTGCTGGAAGCGGGCGGCAAGCAGCCCGGCGAAGTGGAACACGCGTTTGAGCAGACGATCCCAGATCAGGTCGCCACTGACGTTCCAGGCTGCGTTGGCGCGATCGAGCAGCCGCCTGACGCGGTCGCGCATCACGTAGAACAGCACGCCCAGTGATACGGTCAGCAAGCTGGCCAGCAGCGCAGGGGTAATGCCGCCCCACAGGTACAGGTGCACATCCACCGGGCCGCGCGCCACTGCCTGCACCGCGTTATTCACCAGCCAGGTTTCCGGCCAGGCATTCCAGGCGCCGAGCAGGAAACCGCCGATGGCCAGCAGCATCGGTCCCAGCCACATCGGTAAACCAACTTCATGTGGCGTGCGCGGATAGTCGCCGCGCTTGCCGAGGAAGGTCTGCACAAATACCAGGCCGGCAGCAGCGAAGAGCAGGGCGTTGGTGAGAATCATCACCAGCGTCACCGCCCAGCCGATATGACCCATCTCGATCAGGCCGGTGTACTTGAACTCCTTGGCGATGAAGCCGAAGAACGGCGGTAGCCCGGCATTGGAGAATGCTGCCAGGGCCACCGCCGCGCCAGTCATCGGCATGAAGCGGATCAAACCGCCCAGGCGCGCCAGCTCGCGAGTGCCCGTGGCGTGGTCGATGGCGCCGACCGCCATGAACAGCGCACCTTTATAGAGGGAATGCGCCACCAGATAGAGCACGAACGCCTGCAGGCCATAGCTGGTGTTGGTGCCGATCAGCATGGTCAGCTGGCCCAGCACGGTGACCGTGGTGTAGGCCAGCAAGCGCTTGAGATCGGTCTGGCGGAAGGCCAGGAAGGCGCCGAGCACCGCAGTGGCGGCGCCGAAGGTGATCAGCAGGGTGCCCCAGCCGACGGAGCCACCGAGTACCGGGTTGAGACGAGCCAGCAGGTAGATGCCGGCCTTGACCATGGTCGCCGAGTGCAGATAGGCCGACACTGGCGTCGGCGCGTTCATCGCGTTGGGTAGCCACAGATGGAAGGGCACCTGCGCCGATTTGGTGAAGCAGCCCAGCAGAACCAGGGCAATGATCGCCGGCAGCAGCACATGGCCTTCGATCTGCTCGGCGCTGAGGTTGGAGAACTGCCAGTTACCCGTCGCGCCACCGAGCAGGATCAGCCCTGCCAGCAGCGCCAGGCCACCGCCGCCGGTGATCAGCAGCGCCTGCAATGCCGCGCGGCGCGATACTGCTTTGTCGTGTTGAAAACTGATCAGCAGAAAGGAGGCGATACTGGTCAGCTCCCAGAACACGAACATCGCCACCAGGTCGTCGGCCAGCACCAGGCCGAGCATCGCCAGCATGAACACCAGCAGGTAGGCGTGAAAGCGGCCGAGGTGGGCGTGGCTGGACAGATAGCTGCCGGAGTACAGCACGATCAGACTGCCGATGCCGCTGATCAGCAGCGCGAACAGTAGCGAGAGACCGTCCAGGCGCAGGCTCAGGTTGATGCCCAGCGCCGGAATCCAGCTCAGGCTCTGCATCACGCTGTCGCCGCCGGCTATCAGCGGAATCTGTTGCACGAACCAGATGAAGGCCACCAGCGGCGCCAGCATCAGCAGCCAACCCGTGCGAGCGCCCAGCAGACGCGTCAGGCCGGGTGCCATGATGGCAGCCATGGCGAGCAGGGACAGTAGGTAGAGCACTCGTTTCTCCTGTGCCGAGCATCGAATCCAGGGCCGCGCGATGATCACGCCTGCCCCTGGAGCCGGCGTTTGCCGGTCTGACACGGGAGGCAAGGTCATCGCTCATACCAGGCCGCGCTTTTTTCAGCATAGAAAAAACCAATCGAAGATCGCTATTTTATGAAGTTTCAGAACATTGCATGATAGGCGGCTGCCATTGTCGGCAGCATCTGGCCAAGCGGTGACACGGGAGAACAGCGTGCAGATTCAGGGCTATTTCGACTTGCGCTTCGAGACGGTGAGGGACGCATTCGCCGCTTTGTTCGATGACGCGCAGGAGCGGGGCGCGGCCCTGTGCGTGAAGGTCGGCGGGGAAACCGTGCTCGACCTGTGGGCCGGGGTCATGGACAAGGACGGCCAGCAGGCCTGGCACAGCGACACCATCGCCAATCTGTTCTCCTGCACCAAACCCTTCGCTGCCGTCGTCGCTCTGCAACTGGTGGGCGAAGGCAAGCTCGATCTGGATGCCCCGGTTGCGCGCTACTGGCCTGAGTTCGCAGCAGCCGGTAAGCAGCGCATCAGCGTGCGTCATATGCTCTGCCACCAGGCAGGGTTGCCTGCGTTGCGCCAGACACTGCCTGCCGAGGCGCTGTACGACTGGCAAACCATGACCTGCGCGCTGGCAGCTGAAGAACCCTGGTGGCCGCTGGGCGATGGTCATGGCTACGCGCCCATTACCTATGGCTGGCTGATCGGTGAGCTGATTCGTCGTGTCGAAGGCCGTGGTCCGGGCGAGAGCATCGCCGCCCGCATCACCAGGCCACTGGGGCTGGATTTCCATGTCGGCCTGGCTGACAGCGAGTTCGAGCGCGTCGCCCATATCGCTCGCGGCAAGGGCAATCTCGGCGACGCCGCAGCGCAGCGCCTGCTCAAGGTGATGATGAGCGATGCCACTGCCATGAGCACACGCTCGTTCACCAATCCGCCGTCGATCATGACCAGTACCAACAAGCCCGAGTGGCGGCGCATGCAGCAACCAGCCGCCAATGGGCACGGCAACGCGCGCAGCCTGGCGGGCTTCTATGCCGGTCTGCTCGACGGCAGCCTGCTCGATGCCGACCTGCTGGGCGAAATGACCCGTGAGCACAGTGTCGGTGAAGACAAGACCCTGCTGACCCGCACGCGTTTCGGTCTGGGCTGCATGCTCGATCAAGCTGATGTGGCCAACGCCACCTATGGTATGGGGGCAAAAGCCTTCGGTCATCCCGGTGCCGGTGGTTCCAGTGGCTTTGCCGACCCGGAACGGGACCTGGCATTCGGCTTCGTCACCAACAATCTAGGACCGTTCGTCTTGATGGACCCCCGCGCGCAGAAACTTGCGCGCCAGATTGCGGACTGTATCTGATTGAAACGGCTAAACTTGCGCCAACCGTTCAGTACCAACCATAACAGGCCGTTGAAAAACGTAGGCGAGGCAGCCAGTGCAAGGCAAAAACGGGCGAAAAAGCGGAGTTTACGAGCTGTAAATGAGCATTTTGAGCCTGTTTTTAACGCAGCAATGGCAACGCAGGTAGTTTTTCAACAGCCTGATAACGAATCGACCATTAGATCTGTTTGACCTCGGGGGCTACATGCGCGCCAACAAGATTTTTGCCTTTACCTGCTGCCTGCTGATGGCTGGCTGTGCCGGCTCGGAAAAGAAGGAAGCCGCCAAACCGGCGGTTATGCCGCCGCCTCAGGTAACCCGCGCCTGGCTCGACGAATACGAGCCAAAACTGCGTGAAGCGGTCAAGGGTAGTCAGTTCGAGTTCGAGCGTCGTGAGAATCTGTTGGTGGTGACTGCGCCGGTGCAGAGCTCCTTCAATCCTGATCGGCCGCACATGCTGGTGCCAGCCAGCCTGGGGCCGATCACCCGCGTGGCCAAATTGCTGGAAACCGATGAAGACATCGCGGTGGTGGTTCTTGGCCATGCCGATAGCAGCGGCAATGCTGCGCTCAACCGTGACCTGAGCCAGCAGCGCGCGCGCGCCGTGACGTCCATCTTCCGTCTCAGCGGCCTCAAGCAGAATCGCCTGCAGGTCATGGGCCTGGGCTCCGATATGCCGCGTGCTGCCAATGACAGCGCCGCTGGCCGTGCGCTCAACCGCCGTGTGGAAATCCTCCTGACTTCGCGTGACACCATGCAGGGCCTGATCGCCAAGTACAGCCAACCGGCCAAGCCGGAGCTCAAGGATGCGCCCAAGGTAGCTGCCGCAGATCAAGGAAAAGTGAGCAAGTCGGAGTAAGCTTGCGGGCATTTCCACCCTGCGCGGGCAGGCACTAGAAACCAGGCGGATTGGTTTCAGGCTCTGCCCTGAGGAATTGCCATGACCCAAACCTTGGCCGATATGCGCCGTGACTACACCCGCGACGGCCTGAGTGAAACCCAGGCCCCGCTGGAACCCTTTGCCCTGTTTCGCCAGTGGTTCGATGACGCGGTGAAGACCGAGCAACTGCCGGTCGAGCCTAACGCCATGACCCTGGCCACCGTCGATGAAGAGGGCCGCCCGCACTGCCGGGTGCTGCTGCTCAAGGGGCTCGACGAACGCGGCTTCACCTTCTTCAGCAACTACGACAGCGCCAAGGGTCGGCAACTGGCGGCACGCCCGTTCGCCGCGATGACCTTCTTCTGGCCCAGCCTGGAACGTCAGGTGCGTATCGAGGGGCGGGTTGAGCAGGTCACCCCGGCCGAATCCGACGGTTACTTCCAGGTACGCCCGCTGGGCAGCCGCATTGGTGCCTGGGCCTCGCCGCAGAGCAAGGTGATCCGCGACCGCGCCGAGCTGGAGAACCTGCTGGCGGAAACCGAAAAACGCTTCCAGGGCCAGACACCGCACTGCCCACCGCACTGGGGCGGCTACCGCCTGCTACCGGAGCGCATCGAGTTCTGGCAGGGTCGCCCCAGCCGCCTGCACGACCGCCTCAACTACCGCTTCAAGGGCGAGGCCTGGATTCGCGAACGGCTGGCGCCCTGACAGCCAGGCCGGCGTAGCGAGCGCGTCGGTCGGCTGCTTCCACGCTTCTGGAGCGTTACCCAGTCGTCATCTGAGCTTCACGCGATTCAAGAATGGCTGTGCGACAGGTCTGCAGAATTTCATCCGCCAGTGGGGAGTCATCAGGGCAGGCCCGGGACAGAACGAGTGCACCCAACGCATGGGCAACGGTGTCAATTGTCCGAGCCCGAGCGTGCCGCAGTTCCTCTTCATTGCGAGTCCCCCCGGTGGCCAGCAGGTCGGCCAGCATATTTTCGAGCCCCGTGGCGAACGTCGCCTTGATCGCATCAGGCTGTCGCGCCGCATCACCACTCAGAGCCGCCAGGGTGCAACCGCCACTGCGGTCATCGCGATGCTCACGCGAGAGGTAGTGGCTAATGAAATCAGCCATGTCCACGCCGTCCATCAGTGACCTGGTCTTGGCGACCCCGCACGCGGCAGCTTCTGCCATCAGCTCTGCCTTGGAGGCGAAGTGTCGATAGAACCCACCATGGGTGAGGCCGGCAGTCGCCATCAACTCCGCCACACCTATGCCGTCGTAACCGCGCTCACGAAACAATGTGCAGGCGGTTTCGACGATGTGGGCTCGATTTGCCTCGACCTGTGCCTTTGTAACCTTCATGCCCGGCTCCTCTTTCTGCCGACATCGACACGGCAAGAATACATTGATGCTGATCATCATCAAAACATTTGACTATTTTGATTATGGTCATAATCATAAATTCCGTCATCTTCGGAAAGCGCTTCTGGCGCCCTAAAGACCAAGAGACTTGCTGGCGCATTTTGCTCATCTCATTCTCAGGTAGCCTTCACATGTCCCAATCTGCCTCGCTCAGCACAAACTTCCTGGCGCAACAACTGCGCCTGCCCAGCGGCAGCCTGTTGCGCAATCGCCTGGCCAAGGCGTCCATGAGCGAGGCGCTGGGCACCTACGACAACCGTCCGACCCTGGGGCTGGTCACGCTTTACCAGCGTTGGGCCACGTCCGGCATTGGGCTGATCCTGACCGGCAACGTGATGATCGATCGGCGTGCACTGGGTGAGCCGGGTAACGTGGTCATCGAGGACGAGACGGACTTGCCTGTCCTGCAACAATGGGCGCGCGCCGCCACCGAGCAGGGTGCGGCTATCTGGGTGCAGCTCAACCACCCCGGCAAGCAAGCGACCAAAGGCTTGAACACCCGTAATATCGCGCCATCGGCGGTGCCGTTTCGCGAAGACATGGCGGCGTTCTTCGAAACGCCTGAAGAAGCCACCGCCGAAGAAATTCAGGACATCATCGAGCGCTTCGGCCGCAGTGCCGCCATCTGCAAGAAAGCGGGTTTCAGCGGTATCGAAATCCATGGCGCGCATGGCTACCTGATCAACCAGTTTCTCTCGCCACACCACAATCAACGCACAGATCAATGGGGAGGCTCGCCGGAGAACCGCCGCCGCTTCCTGCTGGCCGTCTACGCCGAGATCCGTCGCCAGGTGGGCGCCGACTTCCCGGTGGCGATCAAGCTCAATTCCGCAGACTTCCAGCGCGGTGGCTTTACCGAAGAAGAGTCGCTGGCAACGATTCACGCGCTTGTCGATGCGGGCATCGATCTGATCGAGATATCGGGTGGCACCTACGAGGCCCCAGCCATGAGCGGCGCACTCCAGGAGCAGAAGAAGGCCTCCAGCATGGCGCGCGAAGCCTACTTCCTCGAGTTCGCCGAGAAAGTACGCGCTGCGGTGCAAGTCCCGTTGATGCTGACCGGTGGGTTTCGCAGTGCCGCTGGCATGAATGCCGCGCTGGCTTGCGGTGCAGTGGATGTCATTGGCCTGGCACGGCTGCTGGCGATTGACCCTGACGCGCCGGCTGCACTGCTGCAGGGAAAGGACAGCGCACACCAGGTGCACACCATCAAGACAGGCATCAAGCCGGTCGATCGCATGGGGCTGATGGAGATTCTCTGGTACTCCCTGCAACTCAAGCGAATCGCCAAGGGTGGCGAACCGCGTGCCAACGAGAGTGGCCTGCTGGCGCTCGTGAAGTCGCTGGCCATGAGCAGCTGGGGCACCTATCGCACCCGACGCTTGCGTGCGCGTACTTAAGACAATCACTCAGCGAAAACCTTGATTGCAACAGCTCGCCGAGCGGTTGCCGCACTAGCTCACGCATAAGGTACTGCCATGACTTCCAAAACCCCCATCGCACTGGTCACCGGCGCTTCATCCGGCATTGGCGAAGCCACGGCCAAACGGCTGGCGCAGGCTGGCTACAAGGTTTATGGCACCAGCAGGCGCGCAACCCAGGCCGCGCAAAGTGCCGTCACGATGCTAGCTCTCGATGTCACCGATGATGCGTCCGTATCGGCGGCGGTCAGCGAGCTGATCCGGCTTGAAGGGCGTATCGATCTGCTGGTGAACAATGCCGGTTTCGGCATTGCCCCGGCCGGCGCAGAAGAAAGCTCGATCGAGCAGGCTAAAGCGCTCTTCGATACGAATTTCTTCGGCATTGTGCGCATGACCCGCGCTGTTGTCCCGCACATGCGTCGCCAAGGCAGTGGCCGGATCATCAATATCGGCTCGATTCTGGGCGTCGTGCCCATGCCTTACATTGCGCTGTATGTCGCCAGCAAGCACGCCGTAGAAGGCTATTCGGAAGCCCTTGATCACGAACTGCGCACGCGCGGCATTCGCGTTGCAGTCATCGAGCCGGCCTTTACCAAGACCGCATTCGAGGCGAATACCATCGAGCCCGATGCCACGCTCGACGAGTACCACAGCGTACGTGCAAGCCTTGCCAAGGTGTTCAGCCAATCGATGGCAAGTGCCGATGATCCAGATGTCGTGGCCAAGGTCGTGGTCAAGGCAGCTAGCGCCGCGCGCCCCAAGCTGCGTTACCCCGCGGGTGTCGCCGCTGGCCGCCTGAGCCTGCTGCGCGCCTTCGCGCCTGCGGGGATTCTCGATGCCGGCATCCGTAAAAGCCTGCAGCTCAATGACTAAACCGCTGCAGACACTGGATAGCCACAAACATTCCCGGCGGGCGCGTTCGACTGCTCCCCGGACCCGGCGCGGATGAAAAGACTCGCGCTTTCATACTGCACCCACAGGAGCTCGCACATGACGCAAACCGTTGAGTTTTTCTTTGATTTCGTCAGCCCCTACAGCTATCTGGCGTATAGCCAGCTGGACAGCCTGCCAGCGGACATCAGCCTGCGCCCCATGCATGTTCTGAGCGTTATGAAGGCCGTTGGCAATACGCCAACCACCGTCACCTGCTCCGCGAAAGGTCGTTACGCCGCTGCTGATCTCGCGCGTTGGGCGCGCCGCTATGGCGTGGTGGTCAAGCGTCCGGATATGCGCGCCATGAACAACGCTGCCTGCGCGCGGGCCGTGCTTGCTGCGCCGTCCAGTGAGCTCGCATGGCAGATCACCACTGCGTTGTTCAATGCCTGCTGGCGGGATGGTCAGACCCTGACCACGACTGCTGAAGTGCTCAGCGTGCTCGCAGCGGCAGGCATCGAAACGGCGGGCCTGGCCGGTCTGATCGATGCACCGGAAACCCTTGAACAGTTGGAAAAAAACAACCAGGAAGCGGCCGAGCGCGGCGTCTTTGGGGCGCCGAGCTTTCTGCTCGGCGAGAGTTTGTTCTTTGGCAATGATCGACTCGATTTTGTTCGCGAACAGTTGGCAGGAGCTTAACCATCATGACTACAGCTACTCAGCAACCTCTGGCGCTGATTACCGGCGTTGGCCCGGGCGTCGGTTCATCCCTGGTTCGTCGTTTTGCCGAGAGCGGCTATCGCGTTGCGATGATCGCCCGCGATACCGCTCGATTGGCCGAACTTCAGGCCGAAGTGCCCGGCGCCTTTGCCATGCCCTGCGATGTCACCGACGTAACGGCGCTCAAGCAGGTGATCGAGCAGATTGGCGTGCCGCAAGTTGTGGTACACAACGCGGTGGGCGGCTCCTTTGCCCCCTTCCTGGAGACCGATCCGCAAACTCTGCGCCGCAATTTTGAAGTCAACACCATGGCGCTGCTGAACCTCGCGCAAATGGTGGCCCCGGGGATGATCGAGGCAGGCGAGGGCGCCATCGTCGTCACCGGTAATACCTCGGCGCTGCGTGGTTCACCCAACTTTGCCGGGTTCGCGCCAACCAAGGCCGCGCAACGCATTCTCGCCGAGTCGCTGGCCAGGGACCTGGGGCCCAAAGGGGTCCATGTGGCGTATCTGGTCATCGATGCCGTAATCGATGTGCCCTGGGCCCGAGAAATGTACAGCAACGCGCCGGATGATTTTTTCATCCAACCCAAGAGCATCGCCGCTGAAGTCTTTCACTTGGCACATCAGCCCAAAGATGCCTGGACCTTTATCTCCGAAGTGCGCCCCTATCGCGAGAAATGGTAGTAGCGCAGGAACGGCATGAATCGGCCGGGGGCGTGCCCTTGATAGCGGTTGCCTTTGGCCTGTTGCTGCAAAGTCATGTAGCGAAAGCGGCCCTCCACAAGTCTCTCAAACGCCTGCCCATCACCTACCATCGAGCATGCCAGCTGCCAATAAGGCTGTACGAAACGAGCACATGAGATACCCTTGCGCGACGAACCAACCAGGACGCTGCGAACCGAACGATGGGTTTTGAACAATTAGCCGAGCTACGTGACCGCCTGCGCGCCGAGAAGCAGCAGGTACAGCAGGTAAAAACCGAAAGCGCGAAGCCGCAAAAGCGTAAGGCGCCGCCCAAAGCCAAGCCGCGCGAGCAGGATCCTACCGTCGAGGCGATCTGGCGGTTGCAGAAGCACTTCCCCTTGGCCTTCCCGGTCAATCCGGCGCCCAAGGTGCCGTTGAAGGAAGGCATTCTCAAGGATGCCGAGCAGCATCTGCAGTTGCTCGGTATCACCAGTGAGCAGCTCAAGGCGGGTATTGCCGCCTGGTGCCGTGGCGGTCGCTACTGGGCTGCGATGACGGAAAATGCACCGCGTCTGGATCTGCAAGGCCAGCCCGTTGGCGTGGTGACGGCGGCGCAGGCGCTGCATGCCAGGCAGCAGGCCAGGCGGCACCGTGCCGAGGCTCGGCGCAATCAGGCCAAGGCAAAAGCGCCAGCGGACGACAAGGTCGCCGAGAGCGTTGAGCAGCCAAGCGCGGAGTAAGCCCACTGGCAGCCTGATGGTTTTCAGGCTCGCTGGCGTCTCGATGGCCGCATCGTGAAGCGCCGCTGATCGGCCTACAATGGCGGCCTCACTCGCGAGGCCGCTTCCGATGCTCGAACTCGACTCCACCCTGGCGCAGCATATCGTCGACCGCGCCATGGCCATCCTGCCGCACAACATCAACGTGATGGATGCGCAGGGCATGATCATCGGCAGCGGCGACCCCAGCCGCCTGCACACCCGTCATGAAGGTGCGCAACTGGTGCTGGCCAACCGGCGCGTGGTGGAGATCGACGCTCAGGCAGCGGCGTGCCTGCGTGGCGTCAAACCCGGTGTCAATCTGCCGTTGCTGCATGCCGAGCGCCTGATTGGCGTGCTCGGTATCACGGGTGATCCCGAGGTCGTGCGGCCTTATGCCGAACTGGTGCGCATGGCTGCGGAGATGCTGGTCGAGCATCGCGTTCTGCAATCCGAACGGCACTGGCAGCGGCATCAGCAGGAAGCCTGGTTGCGACAGCTGCTCGACCCCATGCTGCGCCTGTCCAGTCTCGAGGTCGATGCCGAACGCCTGGGGCTGCAACTGACCTGGCCGCGACAAATGTGCCTGCTGCAACTCGATGGTGAGGGCGATCCGCTGCCGCGCCAGGCGCGTCTGCTCGCCGCTCTGGGGGGCAAGAGTGAACATCTGGTAGCGCCGCTCGGGCGTCACGAACTGCTCTGGTGCCGACCTTACAGCACCACGCGCGATGATCGTGCCTGGCTCCTGCAGGCTGACGAACGCGAGTGGGGCGTGAGCTCGCTTGCGCTCAGCGATCCCCTGCATGATCTGACCGAGCTGCGCCAGGCCAGCCTGGCTCTGCGCGATCTTCAGGCCTACGGCCAGGCGCGTTTCCCCGGTCGTCGCCTGCTGCGTCTGGACGAGTTGCGCCTGCCGACGTTGCTCTATGCCCAGCGCCACAGCTGGTTGCTGCAGGGCTGGCTGGCACCCTTGCGTCAGGTGCTGACGCAGGACTCACAAGGCACGCTGAGGGCCACGCTGGAAGCCTGGTGCGCGCATGACGGCCAGGTGCAAGCCTGTGCGCAGGCGTTGGGCATTCATCGCAATACGTTGCGCTATCGCCTGGAGCGCATCGCCGAACTCAGTGGCCTTGACCTCAATCGGCTGGATCAGCGCCTGCAGCTATCCTTGGGGCTGGGCTTGCTGGAACCCACCGGGACGGCTCAGTTGAACGCTCGGTAATCTGCTCCCGTTGGTGGAGGCGGGCCGATGGCTTTGTGCGATTGCACAGCCTCCTGGGCTTGGCTTTGGCTGTTTTAGTGCTAGCGCACAGGGCGAGGCTGGGGTTGGCTGAGCCACAATGTGGCGCCTCTCGGCATTCCCATCCGGGCCCTGCGCCCGCCATAACAACAATGAGGAGACTGGTCATGGGCCTGGTCCTGATTCTGGTGGCACTGATCGCGTTCATCGTGCTGTCCACTACCCGTTTGAAATTGCACCCCTTCCTGGCATTGTTGGCCGCTGCGCTGATCGCCGGTTTCGCCTACCAGCTGCCCGGCGGCGAAATCATCAAGACCATGACGGCCGGCTTCGGCGGCATCCTCGGTTACATCGGTATCGTCATCGTCCTCGGCACCATTATCGGCGTGATCCTCGAGCGCAGCGGTGCTGCCATCACCATGGCCGAGACGGTGATTCGTCTGCTGGGCCAGCGTTTCCCCACCCTGACCATGTCGATCATCGGCTATCTGGTATCGATTCCGGTGTTCTGTGACTCCGGCTACGTCATTCTCAACTCGCTGAAGAATGCCCTGGCCGCCCGCATGAAGGTGTCCGTGGTGGCCATGAGCGTGGCTCTGGCCACCGGCCTGTACGCCACTCACACCTTCGTGCCACCAACTCCCGGTCCGATTGCTGCGGCCGGCAACCTGGGCCTGGAAACCTCGCTGGGTCTGGTGATCCTGGTCGGTTTGCTGGTCGCTGCGGTCACCGCCGTGGCCGGTATGCTGTGGGCCAACCGTTTCCTCAAGCAGAACGACCACGAATTGCTGGAAGAAGCGCCGAGTGAACTGCTCGCCGATAACGTCGATTTCGATGCGCTGCGTGCCCGCTATGGCAAGCTGCCCAGCGCCTGGCAGGCATTCTCGCCAATCTTCGTGCCCATCATCCTGATCTGCCTGGGCTCGCTCGCTGCTTTCCCGAGCAAGCCCTTCGGCACTGGCGCATTCTTCGACGTGCTGAGCTTCCTCGGTCAGCCGGTTGCCGCGCTGCTGGTAGGCCTGGTGCTGGCGTGCTCGCTGCTCAAGGGCGAAGGCAAGCGCCAGCAGTTCCATGACTATGTCGCTCATGGCCTGAAAGAGGCGGCGCCGATTCTGCTGATCACCGGTGCTGGTGGCGCCTTTGGTGCCATTCTCAAGGCCACCGCGCTGACCGGCTACCTGGGCGACACCCTGTCGGCGCTGGGTATTGGCCTGTTCATGCCGTTCCTGGTGGCTGCCGCGCTGAAGAGCGCCCAGGGTTCCTCCACCGTTGCCCTGGTCACCACCTCGGCGATGGTTGCGCCACTGCTGGGCAATCTGGGGCTCGACAGCGAGATGGGGCGCGTGCTGACTGTAATGGCTATCGGCGCCGGTGCAATGACCGTTTCTCACGCCAACGACAGCTTCTTCTGGGTCGTGACCCAGTTCAGCCGCATGAAAGTGGCGACCGCTTATCGCGCCCAGACCATGGCGACCCTGATTCAGGGTATCGCCGGTATGGCCGCTGTCTGGTTGCTGAGCCTGGTTTTGCTGTAATCCCGCTTTGCCGGCAGGCGGCTACGGTCGCCTGCCTCCTTTCGAGGTACCTATCATGAAAATCGTCATTGCTCCTGACTCCTTCAAGGAGAGCCTCAGCGCGCCCGACGTGGCCGCTGCCATCGCCCGCGGTTGGCAGCAGGTGTTTCCCGAGGCCGAGTGTTTGCTGCGGCCCATGGCCGATGGTGGCGAGGGTACGGTCGATGCGTTGCTGGCCGCCGTGGGTGGCGAGCGCCGTGAATGCGACGTGCGCGGCCCCATGGGTGAGCCGGTCAAGGCGCATTGGGGCTGGCTGGGGCAGGGTACGGCGGTCATCGAGATGGCGGCTGCCAGCGGTCTGCACTGGGTGCCGCGTGAACAGCGCGACGCCCGTCTGGCCAGCAGCTTCGGCACTGGTGAGCTGATCCGTGAGGCGCTGGACGCCGGTGCTACGCGAATCATCCTGGGGCTGGGCGGCAGTGCCACCAATGACGCCGGTGTTGGTCTTTTACAGGCACTGGGCATGCGTTTTCTCGATGCCCAGGGGGGTGAGCTGGCGCCGGGCGGTGCAGCTTTGGCCGGTCTCGACAAGCTCGATCTGAACGGGCTCGATGCACGTTTGCTCAAGGTGCAGATCGAGGTCGCCGCCGATGTCGACAATCCCTTGTGCGGGCCACGCGGCGCATCCGCGGTGTTCGGTCCGCAGAAAGGGGCGACGCCCGAGCATGTCACCGAGCTGGACACGGCACTCGGCCACTTCGCCCGTATCGCAGCGACGACGCTGGGCGAGGATCACGCCGAGTTTCCCGGTGTGGGCGCGGCGGGGGGGCTCGGTTTCGCTGCGCGTGCGTTTCTCAAGGCAAGTTTCCGCCCCGGTATCGCGCTGGTGGCCGAACTGTCCGGCCTTGCCGCAGCAGTGGAGAACGCAGATCTGGTGATTACCGGGGAAGGGCGCATGGATGCCCAGACCCTGCACGGCAAGACACCGGTCGGTGTAGCGCGCGTGGCGCGTGCGGCCGGGGTGCCGGTCATTGCCTTGTCCGGTAGTCTGGGTGACAACTATCAGGCGCTGTACGACGCGGGTATCGAAGCTGCATTCAGCCTGGCGCCGGGCCCGTTGTCCCTGGAGCAGGCGATGGCCGGCGCGGCAGCTGAGTTGCAGGCGCGCACCACGGATATCGCCCGGCTCTGGCGCCTCGCTCGGTCCTGATGGGGCGAACCTGGCTGAACTTGGTCTGTCTGAAATAACTATTGTTAAGGCTCTGCCGTGACAGATACGCTCGCCCGGCGTCTAATGGATCGAGATACCTCTGGAGGAATTGCTATGCGTAAACCCACTCTGCTCATTACCTCGCTGGCCGCGATGCTGGCCCTCGGGGGCTGTCAGTCCAGCCTGACTGGCGATACCTACAGCCGCGATGAGGCCCGAGCGGTGCAGACGGTACGCATGGGCACCATCGAATCGCTGCGCCCGGTCAAGATCGAAGGGACCAAGACACCGATCGGTGCGGGTGCCGGTGCTGTGGTTGGCGGTATCGGTGGCAGTGGCCTCGGTGGCGGGCGCGGCAGTGCAGTGCTGGCTGTGGTCGGTGCTGTTGCCGGCGGTCTGTTGGGCGCCGCGGCTGAAGAAGGCCTGACCCGTACTCAAGGTGTTGAGATCACCGTGCGTGAGGACGACGGCACCATGCGCGCCTACGTCCAGGAAGTCGAACCGAACCAGGTGTTCCGTGTCGGCGAGCGCGTGCGCATCATGACGGTCAACGGTACCAGCCGCGTTACTCACTGATCGTTACAAGCCAGCCGGAGCAGCGTTGGTTGCTCCGGCTTTTTGTTGTCTGTCATCCCCGGCCGACAACTCGTCGGGCTCGCGCAAAAAAGTGCTCCCGGCAATTTTTTGTGGCCTCGCTATAGTGGTGGTCGGCTGTCAGCAGCACTTCCAGCAGCCTGCATGTTACCAAGTGTGTTTAACGATAATTCAATGCATGACGTTGTGTTGATAGTTATGGATAATCGGCCGTTATGCTTGTGCCGACAACGACTTAGCTGAAGCGTTGTGGTGCATGAACTATCACCGTCAGGGACTTGTGACTCCAATTCTCGTCGTTGGGTCAGCTGGTCTGGCGTGCCTGCTTAAGGGGTTTTCCGATGGCGCTTGCGCTGATTGTCGCCTTGCCATTTCTTGGGTTGTTTCTGCCGGTGCTTGCCGATCGGCTCGGACGCTCGGCCTGTGCTGCGGCTGCGGCTATAGCGCCCATCGTGGCGCTGGTGCTGCTGTTCAGCTACCAGCCTGCGGTGTTCGCAGGCGAGGTGTTGCGGGTCAAGCTGGAGTGGCTGCCGCACCTGGGGCTGAATCTCAGTCTGCGCCTCGATGGTCTGGGTTTTCTGTTTGCCCTGCTGATTCTCGGCATCGGCCTGTTGGTCATCCTCTACGCGCGCTATTACCTGGCCAAGACCGAGCCGATGGGGCGTTTCTTCGCCTTCCTGCTGCTGTTCATGGGCGCCATGCTCGGCGTGGTGCTGTCGGAAAACCTGCTGCTGATGCTGATGTTCTGGGAGCTGACCAGCCTGTCGTCGTTCCTGCTGATCGGCTTCTGGGGTTCGCGCTCCGATGCCCGCAAGGGCGCGCGCATGGCGCTGGCAATCACCGGTGGCGGTGGCCTGGCGCTGCTCGCCGGTATCCTGCTGATCGGCCATATCGCCGGTAGCTTCGAGCTCTCTCAAGTGCTGGCGGCCGGCTACGCGATCCGTGCGCACGAGCTTTATCCGCTGGCGCTGGTACTGGTGCTGCTGGGTGTATTCACCAAATCGGCGCAATTCCCTTTCCATTTCTGGTTACCGCACGCGATGGCGGCGCCGACGCCGGTATCGGCCTATCTGCACTCGGCGACCATGGTCAAGGCCGGGGTCTTCCTGCTGGCGCGTCTGTACCCGGCGCTGGCCGGTTCCGAGTGGTGGTTCTACATGGTCAGCCTGACCGGTCTGGCCACGTTGCTGGTGGGTGCCGGCATGGCGCTGTTCCAGCATGACCTGAAGGGCCTGCTGGCGTATTCGACCATCAGTCACCTGGGCCTGATCACCCTGCTGTTCGGCCTGGACACCCAGCTAGCGGCTGTCGCTGCGGTGTTCCACATCATCAACCATGCGACCTTCAAGGCTTCGCTGTTCATGGCAGCGGGCATCATCGACCACGAAACCGGTAGCCGCGACATGCGGCGAATAAACGGTTTGTGGAAGTACATGCCACATACGGCCGTGCTGGCGATGGTGGCGGCCTCGGCCATGGCAGGCGTGCCGTTGCTCAACGGCTTTTTGAGCAAGGAAATGTTCTTCACCGAAACCCTGCACCAGCACCTGCTGGGCGGTTTCAACTGGGTGATTCCGGCTGCTGCGACCCTGGCCGGCGTGTTCTCGGTGGCCTACTCGCTGCGCTTCATTCACGACGTGTTCTTCAACGGGGAGCCGATCGACCTGCCCAAATATCCGCCGCACGAGCCGCCGCGCTACATGAAGGTGCCGGTCGAGGTGCTGGTGTTCCTCTGCCTGCTGGTCGGCATCGTGCCTGCCTATACGGTAGCGCCGTTGTTGGCTGCCGCAGCAGCTTCGACGCTGGGTGGTCAGTTGCCCGAATACAGCCTGGCGGTCTGGCACGGCTTCAACCTGCCGCTCCTGATGAGTTTCGTTGCGCTGTTCGGCGGGATCATCGTCTACGCCTGTCGCAAACCGCTGTTCCGCTGGTATGAAGGTTTGCCGACCCTGGATGCCAAGGACGCCTTCGACCAGGTGGTGCGCTACATGACGCGTACGTCCGTGCGTATCACCGCGTTTCTGGAGTGCGGTTCGCTGCAACGTTACCTGGCCTGGATGCTTGGCAGTGCCCTGATCCTGGTAGTGGTCGCGCTGTCGCCGCTCGAGCAGTTGGCCGGTAGCGTGCCGATGACCCCCATCGATCCGCTGACCGTCACGGGTATGCTGATCCTGATGGTGACTGCGGTGCTCACCGTGGTTTTCCACCGTCGCCGCCTGGTGGCGCTGATGATTCTCAGCGCCGCTGGTCTGATGGTGGCGCTGGCCTTCGCCCGCTTCTCCGCCCCGGATCTGGCGCTGACCCAGCTGTCGGTGGAGGTGGTGACCATCATCCTGCTGATGCTCACCTTGTACTTCATGACCGACCGCACCCCGGCCGAGTCCAGCAGTTTGCGTGGCCTGCGCGATCTGGTCTTGGCGCTGGGCAGCGGCACCATGGTGGCGATGCTGACTTACGCCGTGCTGACCCGCCCTTACCAGAGCATTTCCTCGTTCTTCCTCGAGAACAGTGTCTCCGGGGGCGGCGGTACCAACGTGGTCAACGTGATCCTGGTGGACTTCCGTGGCTTCGATACCCTGGGCGAGATCACCGTGCTGGCGATTGCCGCCATCGGTATCTACGCGCTGCTGCATGGTCTGCACTTGCCGCATCCTGCCCATGACAAGAACGGTCGTCCGTGGTCGACCGATGCCCATCCGATGATCCTCGACAACCTGGCGCGTGCCATGCTGCCGATGGCACTGCTGATTTCGGCGTTCATCTTCCTGCGCGGGCACAACCTGCCGGGCGGCGGCTTCATCGCCGGCCTCATCACGGCGGTGGCGCTGATTCTGCAATACATCTCCCACGGTGTGACCTGGACCCAGGAGCGCCTGAAGTTCAGCTATCACGCCACCGCCGGTTGGGGCGTGCTGATCGCCGGGTTGACGGGGCTGGGCAGCTGGCTCTTCGGCTCGCCGTTCCTGACTTCGGCGTTCGGCCATTTCCATATTCCGCTGATTGGCGAAATCGAGTTGGCCACCGCGATCCTCTTCGATCTTGGTGTGTATCTGGCCGTTGTTGGCGCCACCCTGCTGATTCTTTCCAACATCGGCCATGTCAGTCAGGACGAGTCGTGCAAGGAGGTCATCTGATATGGAGGCTGTATTCGCAATCACCCTCGGGGTGCTGACTGCCAGCGGCGTCTACCTGCTGCTGCGTGCGCGCATCTTTCCGGTGGTGATGGGGCTGACCCTGATCTCCTATGCGGTCAATCTGTTCATCTTCGCCATGGGCCGGCTCGGCACGGGTGTGCCGGCGGTGATCGGCAAGAGCGCCGAGTACGGTGACCCGCTGCCACAGGCACTGGTGTTGACCGCCATCGTCATCGGTTTCGCCATGACCGCGTTCGTCGTGGTGCTGGCCCTGCGTGGCATGGGTGAACTGAAAACCGATCACGTCGATGGCGAGGAGCCGCGCGCATGAGTCACGCCATCATCCTCCCCATTCTGCTGCCGCTGTTCTTCGGCGCGCTGTTGCTGGTCGGCCACGGCTGGTCGCGTGACGTGAAACGGGGTATTTCCCTGGTTGGCTGCCTGGCGTTGCTGCCGATTTGCCTGTATCTGGTGTGGCTGGCCGGAGCGGGACAGTTGCAGGTTTATGCGCTGGGCAACTGGGCTGCGCCATTCGGCATCATGCTGCTGCTCGACCGCTTCAACGCGGCACTGTTGCTGCTCACCTCGCTGCTCGCCTGCTTCGCCCTGGTTTATGCCTGTCGCGGTGACGATGAGCGTGGGCCGAACTTCCATGCGTTGTTCCAGTTTCAGTTGCTGGGCATCAACGGCGCGTTCCTGACCGCCGATCTGTTCAACCTGTTCGTGTTCTTCGAGGTCCTGCTGATCTCCTCTTATGCATTGCTGCTGCATGGCAACCGCGCCAATCAGGTCAAGGCCGGCGTGCATTACGTGGTGCTCAACCTGCTGGGCTCGTCGTTCTTCCTGATCGGCGTGAGTTTGCTGTATGGCCTGACCGGCACCCTGAACATGCCGGACCTGGCTGTGCGCGTGGCCAGCGCCGATGTTGCCGACGCGCCGCTGATCAAGGCTGCTGCCTACCTGCTGCTGATCGTCTTCGGCCTCAAGGCTGCCGTGCTACCGCTGTGCTTCTGGCTGCCGCGCGCCTATGCTGCAGCGCCTGCTTCGGTGGCGGCGTTGTTCGCGATCATGACCAAGGTGGGCTTCTACGCCATCGTCCGTGTGTTCACCCTGGTGTTCGGCGAAGAGGCCGGGCCACTGGCCAATCTCGGCCATGAACTGCTCTGGTGGCTGGCACTGCCGACCATTGCCTTCGGTGTGATTGGCGCCTTGGGTGCGCGGCAGTTGCAGGCGCTGCTGGCCTATCTGGTGCTGGTCTCGGTGGGCACGCTGATGGCCGGCTTCGCCATCGGTAACGTGGCGGCGTTGAGTGCTGCGCTTTATTACATGGTGCACAGCACGTTGATCAGCGCCGCATTGTTCCTGTTGGCGGGGCTGGTGGTCGCACAGCGTGACAGCGCCGGTGGCGATCTGCAGCAGGAGCGTGTGCTGCGTCAGCCGCTGGTGCTGGGTTGCATGTTCTTCTTCGCCTCCATTTCCGTGGCCGGGTTGCCGCCGTTCTCTGGTTTCCTCGGCAAGATGTTGCTGCTGCGGGCGGCGGAGCCAGGATGGCAGGCCTGGAGCCTGTGGCCGGTGGTGCTGATCGGCGGTCTGCTGACCCTGGTGGCGTTGAGCCGCGCCGGTACCAGTCTGTTCTGGCTCGGTCAGCAGGCGGACGCAGTCCCTTCGACCGCTGCTCCGGCTGACCGCGTCAGCCTCCTGGCTGCGCTAGGCCTGTTGCTGGCCAGTCCGCTGCTGTTGATCGGCGCTGCCCCGATACTGGCCTACCTGGAGGCTGCAGCGGCGCAGTTGCTCGATCTGCAACCCTATCTGTCGATCATCGCTGGAGGTGCGGCATGAGGCGTTTCTTCCCCCACCCGCGGATGATGCTGGTACTGACGGTGCTCTGGCTGCTCTTGGTCAACACCTTCAATCTGGGCCATCTCCTGCTCGGGCTGTTTCTGGGGTGGTCGATCGTGCACCTGTGTGGCGATTTCCTGCTGAGCGTGCCGAAGGTGCGCAAGCCCCTGGGGCTGTTGCTGTTCATCGGCAAGGTGTTCTACGACATCGTGGTGGCCAATCTGCAGGTGGTGAAGCTGGTGTTGGGGCCGAAATCGCGGCTTGAACCGGCATTCGTCGAGGTGCCGGTCGAGATCGAGGATGAGTTCGTGCTGTCGACGCTGGCCTGCATCATCTCGCTGACCCCCGGCACGGTTTCTGCCGGCCTCAGCTCAGACCACAAGACACTGCTGCTGCACGGGCTCAACGTGCCGGATCGCGACGAACTGATCGCGGCGGTCAAGAGCCGTTACGAAACGCCGCTGCTGGAGATATTCGAATGCTCGAGAACGTAGTCTTTCTGTGCATGGGCATCCTCACGCTGGCCATGCTGCTCAATGTCGCGCGTCTGGTCGAAGGGCCGAGCGTGGTCGACCGTGTCCTGGCCCTGGATACCCTGTACATCAATGCGTTGGCGCTGATCGTGCTGTTTGGCATCTGGCTGGCATCGGATCTGTTCTTCGAGGCTGCACTGCTGATCGCGGTGATGGGCTTCGTCGGTACGGTTGCAGTGGGTAAGCACCTGCTGCACGGCGACATCATCGATTAAGGGGGAATGACCATGCCGTTCTGGCTGGAGTTGTTGATTTGTGCCTGCCTGATTCTTGGCAGTCTATTCGCCCTGGTGGGTGCCATCGGTCTGTATCGGCTGCCGGACTTCTTCACCCGCCTGCATGGGCCGACCAAGGCCACGACGCTGGGCGTTGGCGGTACGCTGATCGCTTCGATGCTGTTCTTCGCGCACCACACCGGCAACCTCAGCCTGCACGAACTGCTGATCACTCTGTTCCTGTTCCTGACTGCGCCGGTCAGTGCGCATATCCTGTCCAAGGCCGCGATGCAGCAGAAGGTCGAGTTGACCGAGCGCACCCGTGGCCAGCCTTGGGACGATGATCACTGATCCACTGTCAGGCATTTCTTGCATCTGGCTGTCACTGTCGTCAGGCAATTACCCGCTCTAGACTGCGCTCTTGAATCAAACGAGGTCTCGCCTCAGGGGAGTCACGATGAGCGAGCGGGTCATTCGTCAGGCCTGTGTCGAGGATATCGAGGCGCTCTGCGCGCTGATTCTCGAGCATGGGCCCAACCCCTGGAACCATTTGCCCGAAGTCGAGGTTCGCCAGCACCTGCAGGATATTGCAGCCAGCACGACGCTGGCCGTGATGGCCGAGGAGCAGGGGCAACTGCTGGGTTTCGTCAGCTATCGCCTGACCCAGGATTTCGCCGCTCATCAACCTGCGGCGCGTGCCGGGCAGGTGCATGGCTATATCTGCGAAGCGGTGGTGCATCGCGACTGCGTTGGCCGAGGTTTGGGGGCGCGTCTTCTGCGTGAGGCCGTCACCGAGCTGTGGCGGCTGGGCGTCAGCGATATCTATATCGATCGCCACGAAGAGAACGCGGCATCGGCGGGGATGATGCGCAAGGCCGGCTTCACCGAGCTGTTGACCTACGTCGACCCGGCGCGTCGACCAAATGGTTCGCGGCGTTCGACCCTGTGCTGCCAGCGGGTCAGGCAATGATTCGGCGACTGCTCGCCATGGCTGTGCTGGCCGCCGCACAGATGCTGCTGGCGTTGTTGCTTTACCGCAGCGCCATCGAGGCCTATCGGCAGATGTTCGGCGGGATTCGCCGCGATATCAGTTATGGCCTGCAACTACAGCACTCGTTGTATCTCTTCGGCGCTCTGGCTGTGTGCAATGCTGTCTGGTCGTTGAGTTGCCGTAGCCGGCGCAGCGGTCTGATCGGTTTTGGCGTCTGCCTGCTGCTCTGGGCGACATTCTGGGCCAATGCCTTCGCCAGCATGCCGTACCGCAGCCTGCTGGTGGTTGGAGTTGGCACTTTGGCGTTGGCCATGCCACTGCCCCTGCTGATGCGTTTCAGTACAGTTGGGTGGGTTAGGCGCTTGTCGAATAGGTGAATGAGTCCGTACGTCAAGGTGCGCCGTAACCCACCATTGGCGCAGCGCAGGACAATAGCCTGGTGGGTTGCGCGGCGCACTGCGATGGCGGTGATCGGACATTCGCAGGTTTGGCGCCGCTAACCCACCCTGCGGGGTGGGTGATCCGAAGAAGGTTTAGCGATTCAACCCGAGCATGTCCTTGGCCACCGCCTCGGCCACGCGAATGCCGTCGACGCCAGCAGAGAGAATGCCGCCGGCGTAGCCCGCGCCTTCGCCTGCCGGGTACAGGCCTTTGAGATTCAGGCTCTGCAGGTTTTCGTCACGGCTGATGCGCACCGGCGAAGAGGTGCGCGTCTCGATACCGGTGAGTACCGCATCGGCCAGGTCGAAGCCCTTGATCTGCTTGCCGAAGGCCGGCAATGCCTCGCGGATGGCTTCGATGGCGAAGTCCGGCAGCGAGGGCGCCAGGTCGCCCAGTTTCACCCCGGGCTTGTAGGAGGGCTGCACTTCGCCGAGAGCGGTGGACGGCTTGCCCTTGATGAAGTCGCCGACCAGTTGCCCCGGCGCCTCATAGTTGCGCCCGCCGAGCACGTAGGCGTGCGATTCAAGACGCTCCTGCAGTTCCACGCCGGCCAGCGGGCCACCCGGATAGTCCTGCTCGGGAGTGATGCCGACGACGATGCCGGCGTTGGCGTTGCGCTCGTTGCGCGAGTACTGGCTCATGCCGTTGGTGACCACGCGCTCCGGCTCGGAGGTAGCGGCGACCACGGTGCCGCCTGGGCACATGCAGAAGCTGTAGACCGAGCGGCCGTTGCTGGCGTGGTGTACCAGCTTGTAGTCGGCAGCGCCGAGCTTCGGGTGGCCGGCGTACTTGCCCAGGCGTGCGCGGTCGATCAGCGACTGCGGGTGCTCGATACGGAAACCGACCGAGAAGGGCTTGGCCTCCAGGTACACGCCACGGGCATGCAGCATGCGGAAGGTGTCGCGCGAACTGTGGCCGAGAGCCAGCACCACATGGCGGCTGATGATCTGCTCACCACTTTCCAGCACCACACCGGTGAGTTGGTCGTCTTCGATCAGCAGATCGCTGACGCGCTGCTGGAAGCGCACTTCGCCGCCGAGGGCCTTGATTTCCTCGCGCATGGTGGCGACCACGCCGGTCAGGCGGAAGGTGCCGATATGCGGCTTGCTGACGTAGAGGATCTCGTCCGGCGCGCCGGCCTTGACGAACTCCTGCAGCACCTTACGCCCGTGGTGATTCGGGTCCTTGATCTGGCTGTACAGCTTGCCGTCGGAGAAGGTGCCGGCGCCGCCTTCGCCGAATTGCACGTTGGAGGTAGGGTCGAGCACGTTCTTGCGCCACAGGCCCCATGTGTCCTTGGTGCGCTGGCGCACTTCCTTGCCGCGTTCCAGCACGATGGGGCGCAAGCCTGCCTGGGCCAGGATCAGCGCCGCGAAGATGCCGCAGGGGCCGAAACCGACGACGATGGGGCGCTCTTCCAGCGGCGTTTCTGCCTTGCCGACCGGCTTGTAGGTGATGTCTGGTGCCGGGCCGACATGCTTGTCATCGCTCAGGCGAGCGAGCAGGGCGGCTTCGTCTTTCACCTCGCAGTCGAGGGTGTAGATGAAGGGCATGTCGCCGAACTTCTTCCGTGCATCGTAGCTGCGCTTGAACACGCTGAAGGCCAGCAGGTCGGCGTCGTCGATGCCCAGGCGCTGAACGATGGCCGGGCGCAGGGCCTCATCGGCATGGTCGAGGGGCAGTTTCAGTTCGGTCAGGCGAAGCATGGGCAGTGTCCTGTTTGGCCGGTGGTGATCCGGCAAGGTGAAGAAGGTCGGCGATTGTACGGGATTCGCGGTCCGGGTGGAGAGGACGGCATTCTCGAACTACTGACGGCTTTGCTCCGTTGAGCGTAGGTGAACGATGTCTTGAACGCTGCGCGAGTACGTGCTCAGCCGTGCTGACGTTCGATTGCGCGACCCCGAATGAACATCAGGGCAGCGCCCGCGAAGGCTGCTGTCGCGGCATAGACGATCACGGCTTGCGAGTCGAGGCTGTCGATGATCAGCCCTCCTAGAACCGCACCTGCGGCAATGGCGACCTGGAAGGTCGATGACAGCAGGGCGCCAGCGCTTTCCGCGTGATCGGCGGCGGCGCGCGCGTTCCAGATCGAGATCGATACCGGGAAGGCGCCGAACGCGAAGCCCCACAGCGCAATCGCGACGAAGGCAACGTCAGCCTGTGTGCCGAACAGGATCAGCGTGAGTGCAACGGCAGCGATCAGGAACGAGCAACTGCTGACTGCCCAGGCCGGACTGCGCGCGGCGACCGCGCCGCCGGCAAGGTTGCCGAAAAAACCGCTGACACCGAAGGCCAGCAAGGCAAGCGAGACGGTCGCGACATCCAGGCGGGGGACCTCCTCGAGGAAGGGACGAATGAAGGTCAGAGCGGCGAAGTGCCCGGAAATGACCAGAAGCCCAGTGCAGATGCCGACGACGACCGCACGCCGCGTCAGCGCTGCCTTGAAGGAGGCCAGGCCTGGCGCTGCTGTGGCCGGCAGTTTGGGCAGGGTCAGCATCTGAATCACCAGCGCCACCACGCCAATACCGGACGCGGCCAGGAAGGTTGCCTGCCAGCCCCACAGTTCTCCCAGGTAGGCACCCAGCGGGGCAGCGAAGATGGTTGCGAGCGAAATGCCCATCATGATGATCGAAATGGCACGCGGCACCTTGTCCGGAGGCACCAGGCGCAGGGCGAGCGCTGCCATCATGGCCCAGAAGCTGCCGAGGGCGAAGCCCAGCAGTCCACGCGCGATCAGCAGCACCGTGATGTTTGAGGCATAGGCCGAAAGGATGCAGGAGAACACCAGCATGCCCATCAACCCCCAGACGATCTTTTGTCGATCCAGACGGCCCGAGAACAGCACCACCAGCGGTCCGGCGAATGCGGCGACCACGGCGGTGGCGGTGATGGCCTGGCCCACCGCGCCGTTGGATACGCCCAAGTCGGCGGCCATCGGCGTCAGCAGGCTGATCGGCAGGAATTCCGCCGTGACCAGGCCGAAGGCGCCCAGGGCAAGAGAGATGACGGCCCACCACGCAGCAGAGATGGATCTGGTGTCAGCAGTAGATGAATCGGTATGGGGCATGATGGAGTCCTTCATTTTTGTCTTCCGGTAGCTCAGCCGAACTGCACCAGTTCGAGCGAGGGCAACGGCCCACCGGGGAATTGCGTCAGGCGCCCACCTTCGGCCAGCTCGCCAAGGTCGATAGCGGCGAAGCCCAGCTCATCGATCAGTGCGCTGACCTGGTTTTTCGCGCGATTGTCGTCACCCGCCAGGAACAGCACACGCCGGCCGCCGCGCTCGGCGGGATCGGCAATGAGCAGTCTGGGGTTCAGGTGATTGAACGCCTTCACTACATGGGCGCCTGGCACCAGGTCGGCAAACACTTCGCTTGAGGTGCGGCCATGCAGATCGATAGGGTTGAACAGCGGCGCTTCGATCGGGTTATTGCTGTCGATGACGATTCGCCCGGCGAAGTCCGCGAGCCCGGACAGCGCTGCTGGCAGCTTCGACCAGTTCACCGCGACCAACACGATGGGCTGCGCTGCCGCCTGTTCACGGGTGCCGGCACGGATGCTCGGGCCGATGGATTGTACAAGGGCTTGCAGGCTCTCTGGCCCTCGGCTGTTGGAGAGAATTGCCGGAATGTTCCGACGCGCCAGGGCGCGTGCGAAGGCCGCGCCGATATGGCCGGCACCGATGATGCCGATGGAGGGCAATTTGCTCATGCTGGGACTCCTTGAGGCCAGAAGTGTCGGAAAACTGTGGGGCAGGCTGACTGGCCTGCCCCGGCAGACTCAAGAGGTCAATCCGCCGTCAGCGAGGATGTCCGCACCTGTGATGAACGAGGCTTGCGGGCTGGCGATGAATGCCACGAGGCTGGCAATTTCGTGTGGCTCTCCATAGCGACCCACTGCCATGCGGGGGGTCAGGAGCTGGGCAACCTCGCTGTCGGCCGGGTTCATGTCGGTGTTCACCGGGCCTGGGTGGATGCTGTTGACTGTGATTCCGCGTGGCCCCAGATCATGTGCCAGGCTGCGGTTGAAACCGGCGACGGCGCCTTTGGTCAGGCTGTATGCGGCAAGTCCGGGCACACCTGCGTACTTGGTGACCGAGCTGGCTATGTGGATGACGCGACCGCCTGCCTGCATGTGCCGTACCGCTTCCTGGGTGGCGACGAATACACCGGTCACGTTGACCGCGAGCATCTTCTGGTAATCCTCGAAGCTGGTTTCTTCGAACTGGCTGAACACGCCGATACCGGCGTTATTCACCAGAATGTCCAGGCCGCCGAACGCTTCCACCGTCTTCGCGACGGCGGCGCGCACGGCCTCGGGGTCGGCTGCGTTGGCCTGGATCGCCAGCGCTCGACCGCCTGCCGATTCGATCTCGACGGCGACCTCTTCAGCCAGCTTGGGCGAGCCATTGTAGGTGAAGGCAACCTGGGCGCCGTCGGCGGCCAGGCGTTTGGCGATAGCTGCGCCGATAGAGCGAGAGCCGCCTGTGACGAGAGCCGTCTTGCCGGCCAGGGGAAGGGGTTGGGAAGAGGTTAGGTTGCTCATGATTCACTCCGGTTGATTGCCGAGACATTCGGTGGAGTGACTATCGCGGTTTCATTCTTCTTTGATTAGCAGCTAATCATTTGGATTATCTTCAAGTATCTGTTTAAGATCGGTCTATGGAAACATTGGCCAACCTGGAATCATTCGTGCGCAGTGCCGAGAGTGGCAGCTTCTCGGCGGCCGCGCGCCGGCTTTCGCTCACGCCGGCTGCGGTGAGCCGCAACGTCGCCATGCTGGAGCGCAACCTGGGTGTACGGCTGTTCCAGCGCTCGACACGCAAGCTGACGCTGACCGAGGCGGGCGAGGCTTTCCTGGCCGCGGTTGGCGGCAATCTGGAGTCCTTGCAGAACGCCATTGCAGCGGTATCAGCCGATGATGGCCAGCCGGCTGGTGTGCTCAAAATCAGCGTGGCGCCATCCTTCGGGATCGGTTACCTGCTGCCTTTGTTGCCCGAGTTCCTGCAGCGCTATCCCCGCGTTCGCCCTGAGTGGCATTTCGAGAACCGTACGGTCGACCTGATCGCCGAAGGCTACGATGCCGCCATCGGTGGTGGTTTCGAGCTGGCAAGCGGTGTGGTCGCCCGCACATTGGCGCCGCTGCACGTTGTTGCCTTTGCCTCTCCCGCTTACCTGGCTCGGCACACTTTGCCAGCCGACCCATCAGGTCTGATCGAGTTGGACTGCATTGTCATGCGTTCGCTGTCGTCGGGTCGTATCCGTACCTGGAACATGCGCAATGCGCAGGGCGATGAAGTGATCGCGACGATGCGCGAGACCGTAGTGGTCAACGATCCAACTGCTGTGCGAGAGGCTGCGCGGTTGGGCCTGGGGGTGGCGATGCTTGCCGTACCCGATGTACTGTCCGAGCTGGAGTCGGGTGAGCTGGTACGGGTGCTGCCGCGCTGGTGGGCGGATGCCGGCGCGTTGTCGCTGTATTACCCCAGTCGCCAGTTGATGCCCGGCAAGACGCGCAGCTTCATCGACTTCGTGGTCGAGGCCTTCCAGCGTGAAGACTATGCACGGCGTTTTGCCGGGAGTTTGGGCTAGCGCCCCGTTGAGCGATCCATGCCGGTGACACCTGGCGGGGCCACCGGCATTGGCGCGGCTCAGTTGCGCATGGCGCCATAGTGCGCGCAGCCACGCAGCACCTGGCCATCGAGGCGCAGTTCGGCGCTGAGGTGGTTGACTGCGCCGCTCATGCCGTCGACGCAGCGCTGCGGTGCCACCCACAGATCCAGACGCTGGCCGTTGGCTTCACTGCTGAAGTTCAGGCGGCCATCCGGCAACTGTTCTTCCAGGTAAGGCAGGGCCAGCGGCTCCTGCCCGGGGCGGTTGAGCACCAGGCCCTTGCTGCCGACTTCCAGTTGCCAGAACGGTTCGTTGCCGCTGGCGCGCAGGGTCAGACGCTTGAAGTTGAGTTCCTCGCAGCCATGGCCTTCGCTCTGCAGGCGATAGATCTTGCTGACCTCGAAGCGACCATCGTTGCCTTTGCCCTGGCTGCCGCCCAGGCGACCGGCCAGATCGGCGAACAGGCTGGCCTGGCCATCGCTACCGAGCTGCATGGCTTCGCGCTCGATGCCTGTACCGTCGCCATCGATCAGCACGAAGCGGCGCTGCTCCTGGCAGGGGCTGAAGACCAGCTGACCATTTTCAACCTGGACTTGACCCTGTAGGCGGGTAGCCGGGGGTGGGCCTTCCGGTTTGCCGGTGTAGACCTGGCAGGCGGCCAGAAGCGGGAGGAGGGCGGCGCTGGTAAGCAGGGAGCGGGTGATGGACATGAGTCTCTCCAGATACGAGCGGCCACCATAGCTACAGGCGGACTCCTGCTCAAGCCATTAGCGTGAAAGTCGCGCAGCGCGCCCCCCTGTTGTCCTTCTCCCTCTGGGAGGCAGCTCCCGCTCTCGAAAACGCTCCCGGCGTTTTTCCTACCTCCCCATCCATGGGGGTGCCGGAGGGAGTAATGCATTCATCACCTCCCAGTGGATCAAGGTGGTACGAAGTATCGGATGAGGGTGCATGCCACGCAGGCTTTCATCGTTCGGCTGCCGTCGCGGTATGCCCTTGCTTTGACTGAGTACTGCGAGTGCGGCCTAATGCGCCGGTCCAGAACTGACCGAGCACCTTCTGCAATGCCCAGCCCCGTCATGCGCCCCAGCACGCTTCATTTGCCCCAGGGCGACTGGGCGACAGTGCTCGATTGCCTGTGCGATCACTTTCCCGCTATCGACCGCTCCGTCTGGTTGCAGCGCATGGCGCGCGGTCGGGTGCTGGATGCGGCTGGCACGCCCATCGACGCCACGCATCCCTATCGGGCCGGGCTCAAGGTGCGTTACTTCCGTGAAGTGCCGAACGAGACGCCAATTCCAGTCGTCGAACAGGTGTTGTGGCAGGACGAGCACCTGCTGGTCGCCGACAAACCTCACTTTCTGCCGGTGATGCCGGCCGGTGAGTACGTCGAGCAGACGCTGCTGGCGCGCCTGATCGAGCGCTCCGGCAATCCCGAACTGGTGCCGATTCACCGCATTGACCGATTGACCGCCGGCCTGGTGCTGTTCTCGGTCGCCCCAAATAGTCGCGGTCTGTACCAGGCGCTGTTTCGCCAGCGTGCGGTGGAGAAACGCTACGAGGCCATTGCTCCCGCGCTGCCGCAGCTGCAGTTTCCCCATGTGCATCGCTCGCGCATGGTGGAAGGCGAGCCGTTCTTTCGCATGCAGGAAGTGGCGGGCGAGGCCAACAGCGAGACGCGCATCGAGGTGCTGGAGCGTCGTGGCGAGTTGTGGCGCTATGGGCTTTCGCCGGTGACGGGCAGGAAGCATCAGTTGCGCGTGCATCTGGCCGGGCTTGGCGCGCCTATCGTCGGCGACGATTTCTATCCCGAGCTGCACGAGAGTCGCAACCAGCCGGACGATTACGCCAAGCCACTCAAGCTGCTGGCGCGCGGCCTGCGTTTCGTCGATCCGCTCAGCGGCCAGCTGCGCGAGTTCGAGAGCGGATTGCAGTTGCAGTGGTAGCTTCAGGTCGTGGGAGGGGCTTCAGCCGCGAGCTTTTCGCCGCTACGACTGCATGGATGCAGTCGCGTAGGGCGTACTCGCGAAGCAGTACGCCGCAGTGGCTCGCAGTCCAACCGGCGGACGGTTGGCTGGCGCTCCGAGCGGTCGGCGTTCCGATCCGCCCTACGCGTGGCGCTTGCACCAGAGCTTGAATAAGGGCTCTGCCAGGAACATCACCAGAAACAGCCGTAGCACCTGCAATGCAGTGACCAGCGCAACCGATAGCTGCAAGGCTTCGGCGGTCAGGCACAGCTCGGTAATGCCGCCTGGCATCATGCCCAGCATCAGCGACAGGTGGTCTTCGCCGGCCAGCCAGCCAAGGGCTTCGCCGAGCACGGCAGCGGCGAGCATCGCCAGCAGGGTGAAGGCCAGCACACGGGCGAGAAAACCCGGCGCGCTGCGGAAGAAGGCACGGTCGAAGTGACAGCCCAGGGCGCAACCAATCAGCCACTGGCCGAGCTGGCCGAGGCCTTGCGGCAGGCCCAGATGCAGATCGAAACTGGCGCTGGCAACGGCGCAGGCGGTCAGTGGGCCGAGCATCCAGGGATTGGGTTGTTTCAGGCGGCCCCAGAGCATCGCCAGCACCGCGCCAGCTGCCAGCAGGCCGATCAGCCAGGTCCAGTCCACCGGCGCGCGAGTCGGGGCGCTGACGGCGGGCAGGCCCCAGGTGAACAGCGCCGGAATCAGCAGCACCACCAGTAGCAGACGCAGGCTGTGCGCCGCCGCCACGCGCGCGGGTTGGGCATCGTGACGCAGGGCCAGGTTGACCATCTCGCTGGCGCCGCCAGGCATGCTGGCGAAGAAAGCGGTAGCGCGGTCGACGCCGGCACGGCGCAGGATAGCGATGCCGATCAGACTCAGAAGCAGCGTGCCGAGGGCGCCCATCACGATCACGGGCAAGTGGCTGAGCACCTGTTCCAGCACGTCGCTGGTGAAGTGCAGGCCGATGCCGCTGGCCACCAGCCATTGGCCGGCCTTGCGCCCGCCCGGCAGTTCACTGAAGGCGCGATTGCTCAGGCAGCGCACGACGATTACCGCCAGCAAGGAGCCGACCATCCACGGCAAAGGCCAGCCGGCGAGGCTGGCCAGGTAACCGCCGACCGCTCCGGCCAGCGGTGTTACCCAGAGGTCACGCGGCAGAGGCATCAGCCTGAGCCTTGATCTGCTTGCGTCGACGCATCCAGCGGATGCCCGGCAGGGCCAGCATCAGTACGACAAGTGCCCACAGTACCAGGGTGATCGGGCTGCCCCAGAGGATGCCCAGGTCGCCAGCGGAGATCGACAGGGCGCGACGCAGGTTGTCCTCCATCATTTCGCCCAGCACGAAGCCGAGGATCACCGCCGAGAGCGGGAAGTCCAACTTGCGCAGGATGTAGCCGAACACACCCAGACCGATCATCAGCACCAGGTCGAAGGTGGTGCTGTGCACCGCATAGACACCGACCATGCTGATCACGGTGATGGCGGGTACCAGCACCCAGTTCGGCACGCTGAGCATGCGCGAGAACAGGCCGACCAGCGGGATGTTCATCACCAGCAGGATGACGTTACCGATGAACAGCGAGGCGATCAGGCCCCAGACCACGTCTGGCTGCTGCTCGAACAGCAACGGGCCAGGGGTGATGTTGTACAGCGTCAGTGCGCCGATCATCACCGCGGTAGTGCCCGAACCGGGTACGCCGAGGGTCAGCATCGGGATCAGCGAGCCGCAGGCCGAGGCGTTGTTGGCCGACTCGGGAGCGGCCAGGCCGCGCAAGTCGCCCTCGCCGAACTTACCGCTTTCACCGGCCAGGCGCTTTTCGGTCATGTAGGTCATGGCGCTGGCGATGGTCGCACCGGCGCCAGGCAGTACGCCAATGACGAAACCGGCGACCGAGCTGCGAATCATGGTCCAGAAGGTGAAGCAGTATTCCTTGAAGTTGAACAGCACACGACCGCTGGCCTTCACCGCCTTCTGGCCGTTGTGGGTGTTTTCCAGCATCAGCAGAATCTCGCTGACACTGAAGAAGCCGATGACCACGATGACGAACTGGATGCCGTCGGACAGACTGACGCTGTCGAAGGTGAAGCGGTAGACCCCTGTGGTGGAGTCCACCCCGACCGTGGCCAGGGCCAGGCCGATCAGCGCCGAGAGCAGGGTCTTGACCGGCTTGTCGCCGACCATGCCGCCGAGGCAGGCAATCGCGAAGATCATCAGCACGAAGTACTCGGCAGGACCGAATGCCACCGCCCATTTCGCCAGGATCGGCGCGAACAGCACCACGCCGCAGGTGGCGATCATGCTGCCGGTGAAGGAGCTGACTGCAGACAGCGACAAGGCGATACCCGCCTTGCCCTGACGTGCCAGTGGGTAGCCGTCGAGAGTGGTCATCACGGCGGCTGCGTCGCCGGGAACGTTGAGCAGGATGGCGGAAATACGTCCGCCGTACTCGCAGCCCAGGTACACGGCGGCGAGCAGAATCAGTGCGGTTTCCGGCGGCAGGCCAAGGGCGAAGGCCAGCGGCAGCAGCAGGGCGACGCCGTTGATCGGGCCCAGGCCTGGTAACAGGCCGACGATGGTGCCAACGAAGGCACCGAACAGTGCAACCAGCAGGTTGGTCGGCCGCGTGGCGACGTCAAAGCCCTGCATCAGAAAATGTAAAGTTTCCATCTCAGCTCTCCACCAACGCTTCGAACACGCCCAGTGGCAGCGGAACGTCTAGCGCGTAATCGAACAAGGCATACAGCAGCACGCCCATCAGGACGCCGCTAATCAGGCACGGCAGCGCACGACCCGTGAACAGCAAGCCCAGGACGAAGGTGGCCAGTGCGGTGCTGAGGACGAAGCCCAGGGGCTCGAAGAGCAGGGCGTAGGCCAGCAGCGTGAGGATGCACAGGCCGCTGCGCAGCAGTGCCTGGCGGGTGAGTTTCTCGGTGTCCGCGCCTGGCTTGAACACCAACCAGGCAGCACCAGCGCCCATCAGAGCCAGCAGTAACAACGGATAGGCACGAGGACCAACCGGGTCATAGGCAAAGGGAGCCTGGAAGCCCCAGGCGATGACGGCGAGGCAGGCGCACAACAGCAGCCAGATCGCAGCGAACAGGCGAACGTACATAGCAATGGTCTCTTGCGTAGGGACAGGATCGAACTGCAGTGCAGTTCAATTGCGGGCTCGGCATCGGGCGACGCCGAACCCGCTGATGCACTTATTCCTGCATCAGGCCGAATTCACCGGCCAGGGTCTTGTACTCAGCGACCTGCTTGAACACCAGGGCCTTGAGTTCATCACCGGTGACTGCCAGCGGCAGCAGGTCACGTTGTTCACGCAGCTTGGCGAAGTCTTCGCTGGCCAGCAGGGTGTCGAACTGCTGTTTCCACCAGTCGAACTGCTCGTCGCTGACTTCCGGGCCCATGTAGAAGCCACGGATCACCGGCCAGGTGATGTCGTAGCCCTGCTCCTTGGCAGTCGGGATTTCGGCCAGCTTGCCCGGCAGGCGTTCATCGGAGAGCACCGCGAGAATGCGCACTTTTTTCGCTTCCAGCTGCGGGGTGACTTCACCGAGGCCGCTACTGGTGACCTGCACGTGGCCGCCAAGCATCGCGGTGAGGGTCTCACCGCCGCCTTCGAAGGCGACATAACGCAGGTTTTTCGGGTCGATCCCGGCCAGGCGGGCGATCAGCGCGGTCTGCATCCAGTCCTGCCCACCGATGGTGGCGCCGGCGCCGAAGACGATGCTGGATGGATCTTTTTTCAGAGCCTGGACCAGGTCATCGAGGTTCTTATAGGGAGAGTCGTCGCGTACGGTGATTGCGCCGTAGTCGGTACCGACGGCGGCCAGCCAGCGTACGGCGTTCTCGTCATAACGACCGAACTTGCCCTGGGCCAGGTTCAGCAGCGAACCGCTGGAAAATGCGGTGATGGTGCCTGGGTCCTTGGCACGCTGGGCGACCACGGCGTTATAGGCCACGGCGCCGACGCCGCCCGGCATGTAGGTGACGCGCATCGGTGCCTTGAGCAGACCTTCATCCTTGAGGCCGCTCTGGGCCAGCTTGCAGGTCAGGTCGAAACCACCACCGGGCTTGGCCGGGGCGATGCATTCGGGGCGCTTGGGTTCGGCAGCCAGCAACTGACTGGCAAAGGCCAGGCAGGCAGTCGCCAGTGCGGCGCGGGTCAGGACAGATTTCATGAGTGATTCCTCGCGAGTCTTGTTGTTGTTTACCAGATCGGCAGGGTGTAGCCGACGATGACACGGTTCTCGTCCGCGTCGCGGGCGAAGTCGGAGCGGAAACTGGCGTTGCGCACACGTACGTAGAGGTCCTTGAGTGGGCCGGTCTGCACCACGTACTTGAACTCGATGTCGCGTTCCCATTCGCCGCCACGGTCATCTGAGCCGGCCACACGGGCGTCATCGCCACGGATGTAGCGGGTCATGAAGGTCAGGCCGGGCACGCCGATGCTGGCGAAGTTGTAATCGTAGCGGGCCTGCCAGGAGCGCTCGTCGGCGTTGGCGAAATCGTTGATCTGCACGAAGTTGACCAAAAACGGATCGCTGCCATCGATGTAGGCAAAGCCGGTGTCGCCGCTCATGTCCTGGAAGCCCAGGCCGAACTTGTGGCTACCCAGACCGTAGCTGACCATGGCGTTGAAGGCCTGGTTGTCGACCTTGCCGGCGTTGGCCGCGCCGCTGTCACGACTGACGATATAGCGTACGTCGCTGCTCAGGGTGCCGGCACCGACCTTGTGGCTGCTCAGCAGGCCGAAGAAATGCTGGCGATAGATGTCATCCAGATCGGCAAAGTAGTAACGGCCGGTGAAACCGGGAGCGAACTTGTAGTCGACGCCGGCCAGGTCGAGGTGGTCGGCTTCGACGCCGGAGGCGAAGCGGCGGTTCTTGGCGTTGAGCAGCATCTCTTCGGAGTTGGTCGAAGCGCGGTCGATGACCTTGTCCAGGCGGCCACCGGTGAAGGTCAGGCCTTCCAGTTCGGAGGAGGTCAGCAGGCCGCCTTCGAATACCTGCGGCAGCAGGCGGCTGTCACTGGCCTTGACCACCGGCAGTTCCGGCACGTGCGAGCCGTAGCGCAGTTCGGTGGCAGAGACCTTGACCTTGCCCGTCAGGCCCAGGCGGCTGAATTCGTCGGCAGAGCGGCCATCGTCGTGGACGGGGAGCAGATCGGTGCCGGTGCGACCGCGACCGGAGTCGAGCTTGAGGCCGAGCAGACCCATGGCGTCGACACCGAAACCGACGGTTCCCTCGGTGAAACCGGACTGCAGATCGAGGCGAAAGCCCTGGCCCCACTCTTCACGTTTGTTCTGGCCTTCGAACTGGCGGAAGTCGCGGTTCAGGTAGATGTTGGTAGCGGTGAGGCTGGCGCTGCTGTCTTCGATGAAGGCGGCGTTGGCGAGGGGGGCAGCGCCGGTGGCGGCGATGGCCAGGCAGAGCAGGCGGACAGGCGGCAGGGCCTGGCGTGAGGCTGCGAGCATCATGTGGTCTCCGTTTTTGTTCTTGTCGCGACCTGGCACCACTGCCAGGTCACTTGAGCAGGTGGATCGAGCCACCTTGAAGCGATGCTATGAGGGCAAGCTTTCACTAGGCTTTCATGAACGAAAGATTTTCGTCGCGCTCTGTTGTTGCGTTGTGGCAGGTCACGCCAGGCAGCAAACAGATGCTGCTTTGGCATTTGAGCAATTCACAGCAGCCGTGACGGCGCTAAACTGCGCGCCTTTAACGATGCTGCAGTCGGAGGTGGCGGTGCGGATTCTGCTGGTCGAAGACCATCCGCAATTGGCGGAAAGCGTGGCCCAGGCGCTCAACGGTGCAGGCTGGACTGTGGACGTGCTGCACGATGGCGTCGCGGCTGACCTTGCGCTGTGCAGCGAAGAGTACGCCCTGGCGATTCTCGACATCGGGTTGCCTCGTCTGGACGGCTTTGCCGTGTTGGCGCGCCTGCGTGACCGCGGCCAGACGTTGCCGGTGCTGATGCTGACCGCACGTGGCGAGGTCAAGGATCGTGTACATGGTCTCAATCTGGGTGCCGATGACTACCTGGCCAAACCTTTCGAACTGACCGAGCTCGAAGCCCGGGTCAAGGCACTGCTGCGGCGCAGCATGCTCGGCGGCGAGCAGTTGCAGCGCTGTGGCGACCTGGTCTACGACCTCGGTGCGCGTCGTTTCAGCCTCAATGGCGAGGCGCTCAGCCTGACAGCTCGGGAACAGGCGGTGCTGGAGGCGATGATCGCCAGGCCGGGCAGGGTGATGAGCAAGGAGCAACTGGCGGCGCAGGTGTTCGGTCTGGACGAGGACGCCAGCCCGGATGCCATCGAAATCTACATTCACCGCCTGCGCAAGAAGCTCGAGGGCAGCGCCGTACGCATCGTCACCTTCCGTGGCCTTGGCTACTTGCTGGAAGCGGTCGAGGCATGAGTCGTGGCGTCAGTCTGCGCGGGCGTCTGCTGCGGCGCCTGGCGCTGCTGCTGTCGCTGATCCTGCTGCTGAGCAGCTTCAGTGCCTACTGGAGTGCGCGCCGTGCAGCCGACACCGCCTATGACCGCACGTTGCTGGCTTCGGCGCGGGCGGTGGCCGATGGTCTGTACGCGGAGGACGGTCGGCTGCGCGCCAATATTCCCTACGTCGCGCTGGACACCTTCGCCTACGACAGCGCCGGGCGCATCTACTATCAGGTGCTTGATCTGCAGGGTAATCAGGTCTCGGGTTATGAGGACCTGCCACCCGCGCCGCCGGGTACGCCGCGTACTGACGATTATCCGGCGCTGGCGCACTTCTACGACGCCGAGTACCGCAGGCAGGGCGTGCGTGTTGTCAGCCTGCTGCAGCCGGTCAGCGAACCGCAGCTCAATGGCATCGCTGAGATCCGTGTGGCAGAGACCCAGGGCGCGCGCGAGCGCATGGCCCGTGAGCTGCTGATCGGCACCTTGTGGCGCATGGGGTTGCTCTCAGTCAGTGCGCTGCTGCTGGTGTGGTTGGCCGTGAACCTGGCCTTGCGACCACTGGAGGCGCTGCGCCGGGAAGTGGCCGAAAGGGCCAGCGACGACCTGCAGCCACTGCCGGACAGCGGTCTGCCGCGCGAGGTGCTACCGCTGGTGGAGGCGTTGAACCAGTTCAACGAGCGGTTGCGCGGTCTGTTCGAACGGCAGTCGCAGTTCATAGCCGATGCCGCCCATGAGTTGCGCACGCCGCTGGCAGCGCTGAAAGCGCGGATCACCCTGGGCTTGCGTGCCGAACAGCCCGAGGAATGGCGCAGCACTCTTGAACAGGTGGCGCAGCAAGGTGATCGCCTGACTTCGCTGGCCAATCAACTGCTGTCCCTGGCGCGTATCGAGAGTGGTGCGCGAGCCATTACCGAAGGCGGCGCCCAACGTATCGACCTCAGCCAACTGGCGCGTGAACTGGGTCTGGCCATGGCGCCACTGGCTCACGCCCGTGGTGTCGCACTGGCGCTGGAGGCCGATCAGCCGGTGTGGATCGATGGCGAGCCCACGTTGCTCAACGAGTTGCTGAACAACCTGCTGGATAACGCGTTGGCGCATACGCCAGCCGGTGGCAACCTGATCATCCGTGTACTGGCGCCGGTGGTGCTGGAGGTCGAGGATGACGGTCCGGGCATTCCCGAGGCCGAGCATGAGAAAGTCTTCGAGCGTTTCTACCGGCGCAGCAGCCTGGGTAATGGTGCAGGCCTGGGACTGGCCATCGTTGGCGAAATCTGCCGCGCCCATCAGGCTCGAATCAGCCTGCATCAGGCGCACCCGCATGGCCTGCGCGTGCGTGTCGAATTTCCGCTGTCAGTGGCTGAGGCTTAGCGGCTGCTGAATCTCAAGCAGGTACTGGGAAATCTTGCCGCTGTCGCGCAATTGATTCAGGCCACGATTGAAGCGCTGCATCAGCTCGGCATTGCCCGGTACCTCTCGCGACAGCAGCAGATGCAGGCTGTCGCTGCGCAGGGGCTTGCGATGAAAGCTCAGGCGCTGGCGTTCGGCGGCGCTGAATTTCTGATAGAGCAGGTCGAAGCCCACCACCTTGTCCACAGGAAACAGATCGACCCTTCCGGCCAGCAACTGACGCAAGCCCTGTTCATCACCGGTCAGGCGCGCCACCTCGAGTTCACCGGCGGCTTCGGCGCGTTCAAAGGCTTCGCCGTAGTCATAGCCACGAGTGCCGGCAATGCGCAGGCCGCGCAGATCCTCGACATCGTTCCAGTCAAACGCATGGTTCTTGCGATGAAACAGGTAGTAGCCACTTTCGACCACCGGCTCGCTGATGTGAAAGCGCTGTTCACGTTCGGGGTTGGCAAGCCAGACGGCGCTGCCGTCGCGCCGGCCCTGTTCGGCCATTTTCAGCGAGCGTGCCCAGGGGTGAAATTCCCACTGCACTTCGACGCCCTGCAGCGCGAACGCCTCGGCGACGATGCGTGAGGCCACGCCATGGTAGGGCAGGGTTTCACCGAGATAGGGCGGCCATTCGCCGTTGGTCAGACGTACCTGTTCGGCAGCCTGGGCGCTGCCGAGCAACAGGACGAGCAGGACGAATACGTAACGCATGGCTCTACTTCCTCGAGCGAGTCGTTCGAGTGTAGAGGCATTTTGTGATCTACATCCTTGTAGATCACCCTTCGGGCCGTCGCGCAGCGACGTCAAAAATTGCTCCCGACAATTTTTTGCCGTCCGTGGCGAGATGCTTTTATTGCAGCATGCTCATGGCCGCTTCCATGGCGGCGGAGAGGTCTTCGTCGGCCTGCATGTCGACCTGCGGGTCAAGGCCGAGCTTGGCGAACGCCGGCACCTTGCTCCAGTCCAGCTGGGTGTAGGGGTGCTCGCTGCCCAGGTAGCTCTGCAGCGTGGCGACCTGGACGATATCGACGTAATCGACCTTGGCCGAGTCGCGCGTGAAGTCCAGGTACTGGCTCGGCACGATGGCGATAGGCTCGGGGAACTCCCAGGTGCGTAGGATCTTGTCGCCGATGATCGGGTGAATCTGCTCGATCACGTGGTTGAGGCTGATGGAGTCGGCCAGCAGTTCGTTGTGCTCTTCGGCGTAGGTGAGGATCGGCAGCACACCGATCTGGTGCACCAGGCCAGCTAGCGTGGCCTGGTCCGGCATCAGGCGGGTGTAGTGACGGCACAGCACGTGACAGATACCAGCGATCTCGGTGCTTTTGTTCCATACCTCGCGCATCTTGCGATCGACCACGTCGCTGGTGGCCTGGAACATCTGCTCCATGGCCAGGCCTGTGGCCAGGTTGCAGGTGTAGTTGATGCCCAGGCGGCTGACGGCCATCTGCAGGTCGGTGATTTCCTTGTTGCTGCGCAGCAGCGGGCTGTTGACCACCTTGATGATGCGCGCGGTGAGGGCAGCGTCGTTGCCGATTACCTTGCTGATCTGCGGGATGCCGATATCCGGGTCTTCCGCTGCTTCACGCACACGCAATGCCACCTCGGGCAGTGTAGGCAGCACCAGCTCATCGTTCTCGATGGCGTGGATCAGTTCCTGTTGGACTTTTTCGGCAAGCTTGCTCATGAAATGGCTCTCTTAGGCAATCCGATACGGTGCCGGGGAAGTTTAGTCAGCGCTGGATTTCCAGATTGGCGTCCAGCTGATAAGGCAGATCGAGCAGGGTCAGTGTCGGGCCTTCACTGCTGCCGAGATGAATGCGGCCGTCGTTCACGGCGTCTTCCTGCAACACGGCGAGCAGCTCGATGGCGTCGCCGGCTTGGGCCGCCAGCACCACTTCGCCAACGCTGGAGCCATGCACCGGTGAGAACAATTCGACGCCGACGACCGGTAGCTCTGCAGCGACCAGCCGCAGGCGCTGCAGGCGGCGCTTGAGCTTGCCCAGGTACTGCATGCGCGCGACGATTTCCTGGCCGGTGTAGCAGCCTTTCTTGAAGCTCACACCGCCCAGGGCTTGCAGGTTGATCATCTGCGGGATGAACAGCTCACGTGTGGCGCCGAACACCTGGCCCACGCCCGCCCGTACCTGGGCCAGTAACCAGTCGTTCAGTGGCGCCTGCGGCAGCTGGGCGGCCAAGCGGGCTTGCAGCTTTTGCGCGTCCTCTGCTGGCGCCCAGAGTTCGGCGCGGCCATCGCTCAGGCGTACGGCGAGCAGTTGGCCGGCGCTGGCCAGGGAATCACTGGCGGTGCCCAACTGCAGATCGAGCTCGCTCAGCACTGCATCGGCGCCCGCCAGACCAAAGCGGACCCAGGCGGCGCTTTCGTCGCTGAGCCTGGATTTGGAGAACACTGCATATTTCTGCAGATCGGCCTGCTGCGACTCGATCAGCTCGCGCGCCATGGCCAGCAGGTAGCCGTCTTCCACCGGGACGATGCGAAAGCTCGACAGCATGCGGCCCTTGGGCGTGCAGCGAGCGCCAAGGCTGGACTGGCTGGCACTGAGGTAATTGAGATTGCAGGTCACTTGGCCCTGCAGGAACTTGGCTGCGTCCGCGCCGCGTACTGCGAGCAGGCCTTCGTGATCGAGGAGTGTGAAGTAAGCGCTATCGGCCATGGTGCAAATCGAATCACTGAATAAAGGTCAGGGCCCTCATCATAGTGGGCGGGGAGGGGCCTTGTCAGCGCAATTGCGCAGCGTCTCGGTGAACAGCGAGGCAATTCATCGTTATACTGCCGCCCTCGTTCGAGGAGTCCGTTGCATGGTTGAGCAAAGTGAACTGAATCGCCTGTTCTGGCATAGCCGCCGGGGTATGTTGGAACTGGACGTGCTGCTGGTGCCTTTCGTCAGGGAGGTGTACCCGAGCCTGGATGCCGAGAACCAGGCGCGCTACCGCAAGCTGCTGGAGTGCGAGGATCAGGACATGTTCGGCTGGTTCATGCAGCGCGGCGAACCCGATGATGCCGACCTGCGCCACATCGTGCGAATGATCCTGGACCGTGTCCAACCCAAGTGATGTCTTCGAGTGCCGTTGGCGGCCATCGCGCTGGCTGCTGAGGCTCTATCTGTCGGTCCTGGCGCTGGCCTTGCTGGCGCCGTGGCTGGCCGACATTCCCATCTGGTCAAAGCTGCTGTCACTCGCGGTGTGCCTGGCACATGCGGCCTGGGTGCTGCCGCGACATGTCCTGTTGACTGCGCCGCAGGCCATCACCGGGTTGCGCCGTGATGGATTCGGCTGGCATCTATACAGTGCTGCAGCTGGCTGGCAGGCGGTGCAGCTGCGCCGTGACAGTCTGGCGTTACCCCTGGCGGTAGTGCTGCGCTATCGCCTGCCAGGCCAGCGTTTCAGTCGCGGGCTGTGCATTGCCCGCGATATGCTGGCGCCCGAGCAGCATCGGCGCCTGCGTTTGCGCCTGAAGTTCAGCCGGCGGCGCTGGGCTGAGCCTGGGACGGCGGCGTCAGAATAGTATCGCGGGCTTCTGCCAACTGCTCGGGATAGTCGAGGGTGTAATGCAGCCCGCGGCTTTCATGGCGCTGCATGGCCGAGCTGATCATCAGCTCGGCGACCAGTGCGAGGTTGCGCAGCTCGATCAGGTCGCGACTGACCTTGTAGTTCGAATAGAACTCGTCGATCTCGTCCAGCAGCAGGCGCACGCGGTGCTGTGCACGCTGCAGGCGTTTGTTGGTGCGTACGATGCCGACGTAGTCCCACATGAAGCGGCGCAGCTCATCCCAGTTGTGGGCGATGATCACGTCCTCGTCTGAGTCGGTCACCTGGCTGGCGTCCCAGCCCGGCAGGTTGGCGGGCATGTCGATGGCGTCCAGCTGCCCGGTGATATCGGCGCAGGCCGAACGCGCATAGACGAAGCATTCGAGCAGCGAATTGCTGGCCATGCGGTTGGCGCCGTGCAGGCCGGTGAAGCTGGTTTCGCCGATGGCATAGAGGCCAGGAACGTCAGTGCGACCATGCTGATCGACCACCACGCCGCCGCAGGTGTAATGCGCCGCCGGTACGACCGGAATGGCCTGCTTGGTGATGTCGATGCCAAAGCCCAGGCAGCGTTCGTAGACGGTGGGGAAGTGACTCTTGATGAACTCGGCCGGCTTGTGACTGATGTCCAGGTATACACAGTCGACACCCAGGCGCTTCATTTCATGGTCGATGGCGCGGGCAACGATATCGCGCGGCGCCAGCTCGGCGCGCTCATCGAAACGCTGCATGAAGCGTTCGCCATTGGGCAGCTTGAGCAGGCCGCCTTCGCCGCGAACGGCTTCGGTGATCAGGAAGCTCTTGGCCTGCGGGTGATACAGGCAGGTAGGGTGGAACTGGTTGAACTCCAGATTGCCGACGCGACAGCCAGCACGCCAGGCCATGGCGATGCCGTCGCCACAGGCACCATCCGGGTTGCTGGTATAGAGGTAGACCTTGGCCGCGCCGCCGGTGGCGAGAATCACGAAGCGCGCGCTGAAGGTATCCACTTCACCGCGATCACGATCCAGTACGTAAGCGCCCAGGCAGCGCTCGCCAACCAGGCCGAGCTTGCGTTCGGTGATCAGGTCGACGGCGACGCGCTGCTCCAGCAGTTCGATGTTCGGGCGTTGCCGGGCCTGTTCCAGCAGGGTGTTGAAAATTGCAGCGCCAGTTGCGTCGGCAGCGTGGATGATGCGTCGATGGCTGTGGCCGCCCTCGCGGGTCAGGTGGAACTCGAAGCCGCCATCCTCTCGCGCGGTTTCATCGTCCCGGGTGAAGGGGACGCCCTGGTCGATCAGCCACTGGATGGCCTCGCGGCTGTGTTCTACGGTGAAGCGCACGGCGTCTTCGCTGCACAGGCCTGCACCGGCATTGAGGGTGTCGGCGACGTGGGATTCGACCGTGTCGGTATCGTCCAGAACGGCTGCCACGCCACCTTGCGCCCAGTAGGTCGAGCCATTGGCCAGCTTGCCTTTGCTCAATACTGCGATGCGCAGATGGGAAGGCAGGGTGAGGGCGAGTGTCAGGCCAGCGGCGCCGCTGCCGATGACCAGAACATCGTGCTGCAAGTGTAGGCTCATGTCCGAGTTCCGCGTGAAAGCGAGCCCTAGTATATAGAGAGGGGCATCGGCACAATAGGTGGCTTATGACCGACCACGGTGCTCGGGAACTTTCTTAGTCATTAAGGTTCCATAGAGGGTCGCCCATATAAGGGAGAGCGCTTGCGCGTGCCTGCATCTGAAGTCAGCGGAGGATGTGGAAATGAGCGGCGATAAGATTATTTGCGCGAGCGGAAAGGTTTCGCTCGCGCCATTCCAGGCAGAGGGAAGAAAACTCTGCGGGAAGCTTGCTTGGAGGGGAGAACTTTTGCGTAAGACCCGAGTCTATCTTGGCAAGCTGATTCGCTTACGGGCGCAAACCTCCTTCGAGCGTTACGAGGAGAGTGCATGCTAACCCAGGAAGATGATCAGCAGCTGGTCGAGCGAGTGCAGCGTGGTGACAAGCGTGCCTTCGATCTGTTGGTGTTGAAGTATCAGCACAAGATCCTCGGTCTGATCGTGCGATTCGTGCACGACACCCACGAGGCTCAGGATGTCGCTCAGGAGGCTTTCGTAAAAGCCTATCGAGCGCTTGGAAACTTTCGCGGTGACAGCGCGTTCTATACATGGCTGTACCGCATCGCCATCAACACGGCGAAGAATTATCTGGTGTCCCGCGGTCGGCGGCCGCCGGATAGTGATGTCAGTAGCGATGACGCGGAGTTCTATGACGGCGACCACGGCCTCAAGGACATCGAGTCACCGGAACGGGCATTGCTGCGCGACGAGATCGAAGCCACCGTGCATCGAACCATCGCCCAGTTGCCGGATGATTTGCGCACGGCCCTGACCCTGCGTGAGTTCGAAGGCTTGAGTTACGAGGACATTGCCGGCGTCATGCAGTGTCCGGTAGGTACGGTGCGTTCGCGGATCTTCCGTGCGCGTGAGGCAATTGATAAGTCCCTGCAGCCTCTGTTGCAGGAAACCTAAGGCAGCGGCGACAGCCAAGAGAGGAACACCATGAGTCGTGAAACCCTGCAGGAATCGCTGTCCGCGGTGATGGATAACGAAGCGGACGAACTGGAACTGCGGCGTGTGCTCACAGCCAGCGAGAATGGCGAGCTGCGCGGCACCTGGTCGCGTTACCAGATCGCCCGTGCAGCCATGCATCGTGAGCTGTTGGTGCCGCAACTGGACATTGCATCTGCGGTTTCCGCGGCGCTGGCCGACGAAGCTGCCCCGGCACGCAAGACGCCGATCTGGCGTAGTGTCGGGCGTGTAGCCGTGGCGGCTTCGGTGACCGTTGCAGTGCTGGCGGGTGTGCGCTTCTACAATCAGGATGACCTGAGTGGCGCTCAACTGGCCCAGCAGGAAGCTTCTCCGGTACTCTCGGTGCCGCAGGTGCAAGGTCCTGCGCTGCTCGCTGGCTACAACAGCAGCGAGGAAACCGGTGAGCCAGCCGAGGTGGGTACCGCCAGCTGGCATGAGCAGCGCTTGCCGAGCTACTTGCGTCAACATGCGCAAGAAGCCGTGATGGGTACCGGTGAAACCGCTCTGCCTTATGCTCGTGCTGCAAGTCTGGAAAACCGCTAAGCGCTAAGGAGTCACATGCGCGCGATTCCCCTCTATCTTCTCGGTGGTCTGCTGGCGTTGCCGGTTCAGGCCACCGAGGTGCAAGACTTGCTCGGGCGCCTCGCTGCGGCAGAGCGCCAGCAAAGCTTCCAGGGCACGTTCATCTATGAGCGCAATGGGAGTTTTTCCACTCATGCCGTGTGGCATCGGGTAGAGGAGGGGGGCGAAGTCCGCGAGCGCCTTCTGCAGCTCGATGGGCCTGCCCAGGAGGTGCTGAAAGTCGATGGTCAGGCTCAGTGCGTCAGTGGCTCGTTGGCCGACCAGGTCAGTGAGGGGCAGGCCTGGCCTGCTCGGCAGTTGGATGCCGAACAACTGAACAGTTGGTATGACATCCGTGTGGCTGGTCATTCGCGCATCGCCAATCGTCCGGCCGTCGTGCTGGTGTTGGCGCCCAAGGACCAGCATCGCTACGGCTTCGAATTGCATCTGGATCGTGAGACCGGTCTGCCGTTGAAATCCTTGTTGTTGAACGAGCGCGGCCAGCTTCTGGAGCGTTTCCAGTTCGCTCAGCTGGATACGTCGGTACCTACTGAAAATGCCATGCAGCCGAGTTCGAGCTGCAGGCCGGTTCGTTTCCGCGCTGCCGACAGCATGGCCGAAGGTAGCTGGCGATCCGACTGGTTGCCGCCGGGCTTTACCCTGACCACTGCGCAGGTGCGCCGCGAGCCCACCGCCGATGACTCCGTCACCTACCTGATGTACGGCGATGGGCTGGCGCGATTCTCGGTTTTTCTCGAACCGCTGAAAGGTCGCGCCGTCGAGGACGCGCGCAGTCAGCTGGGCCCGACCGTCGCCGTTTCGCGGCGGATGAGTACCGATGCAGGTGACGTGATGGTGACCGTGGTCGGTGAGATTCCTCTGGGAACTGCCGAACGCATCGCCCTGTCCATGCGCGCCGGAGTGCCTGAACAGGCTAGCCAATGATCGAGGAGCAGGGGCGTGTAGTGGCGCTCGAGCCCGGCGCTGTCTGGGTCGAGACACTGCGCAAGAGCACCTGCTCCAGTTGTTCGTTCAATGCCGCCTGTGGTCAGGGCTTGATGGAACGTCTCGGTGTAGGCCGGCAGCGCGGCTATGTGCGTGCGCTCAGTCAAAAGCAACTGGCGATTGGCGATAGCGTGATCATCGGTGTGCGTGAGGATCTGCTGGTGCGCAGTTCTCTGCTGGTTTATCTGCTTCCACTCCTGGGGCTGTTCGCCGCTGCGCTGCTGGCGGATGGTCTGGGTCTTTCCGAGCCTCTGGTGATCCTGGCTGGCCTCAGTGGCCTGTTCGCCAGTTGGCTGATAGTTCGTTGGCGCGCCGCTCGCGTCGCCGAGAACCCCTCTTTGCAGCCCGTTGTCCTACGTACGCTGCTGGTCACTGTGCCAGCGGCCGATTAAGAGTGTCCGAGTTTTACATGGGGAGTCGTAGTTCGATGAGAAAACTCAAGTCCATTGCGCCGTTGTTGGCGGTTGCCTTGCTCTGGGGGCAAAGTCTGTTGGCTCAGGCCAGCCTGCCTGATTTCACCGATCTGGTAGAGGAGGCCTCGCCTGCGGTGGTCAATATCAGTACCCGCCAGAAGATGCCCGAACGCGCCGTTGCCGGGCAGCCGGGCTTGCCTGATCTGGAAGGTCTGCCGCCGATGTTCCGTGAGTTCTTCGAGCGCAGCATCCCGCAGGTTCCGCGTAACCCGGGTGGTCGCCAGCGCGAAGCGCAGTCGCTGGGCTCCGGGTTCATCATCTCGCCGGACGGCTACATCATGACCAACAATCATGTGGTCGCCGATGCCGACGAGATCATCGTGCGTCTGTCCGATCGCAGCGAGCTGGAAGCCAAACTGATTGGTGCCGATCCGCGCAGCGACGTCGCGCTGCTCAAGGTCGAGGGCAAGGACCTGCCTGTGGTGCGTCTGGGTAAGGCTGATGATCTGAAGGTTGGCGAGTGGGTGCTGGCTATCGGTTCGCCGTTCGGCTTCGATCACTCGGTGACGGCAGGGATCGTCAGCGCCAAGGGGCGCAACCTGCCAAGCGACAGCTACGTGCCGTTCATCCAGACCGATGTGGCAATCAACCCGGGTAACTCCGGCGGCCCGTTGTTCAACCTGCAGGGTGAGGTAGTGGGCATCAACTCACAGATCTTCACCCGTTCCGGCGGTTTCATGGGACTGTCCTTTGCCATCCCGATGGAAGTGGCCATGCAGGTGGCCGATCAACTCAAGGCTGATGGCAAGGTGACCCGCGGCTGGCTTGGCGTGGTGATTCAGGAAGTGAACAAGGATCTGGCCGAGTCCTTCGGTCTGGACAAGCCGGCTGGCGCGCTGGTCGCGCAGGTGCTGGAAGATGGTCCGGCGGACAAGGGCGGCCTGCAGGTGGGGGACGTGATCCTCAGCCTCAATGGCAAGCCGATCATCATGTCGGCTGATCTGCCGCACCTGGTCGGCGGCCTGAAGCCGGGTGAGAAAGCCGAGATGGATGTCGTGCGTGATGGCTCGCGCAAGAAGCTCAACGTCACCGTCGGCACGTTGCCGGAGGAGGGCCAGGAACTGGCGTCGTCCGGTTCGGCGCAGGGTGGTGAGCGCAGCAACAACCGCCTGGGCGTCACGGTGGTGGAGCTGACCGCCGAGCAGAAGAAAGGCCTCGACCTCAAGGGTGGGGTCGTGGTCAAGGAAGTGCTCAATGGTCCTGCGGCCATGATTGGTCTGCGGCCCGGTGACGTGATCACGCACCTGAACAATCAGGCCACTGACTCCACCAGCGCCTTCGCTCAGGTGGCGCAGGAGCTGCCGAAGAATCGTTCGGTGTCGATGCGGGTGCTTCGTCAGGGGCGTGCCAGCTTCATCACCTTCAAGCTGGCCGAGTAATCCAGGCACGTTGAGGAGGGCGCTTTCGGGCGCCCTTCTTCGTATCTGCACCAGCGCTGTGCAGGCGTGACGCGGTCGCGAGGGATCGGGTACAATCTGCGGCTATTTTCGGCAAGCGTCTTGCCCGTGCCTTCTTTGAGTGTTGATCTGTGAGTGACCTGAGTCATATCCGCAATTTTTCCATCATTGCCCACATTGACCACGGCAAGTCCACCCTGGCTGACCGTTTCATCCAGATGTGCGGCGGTCTCACCGCCCGTGAAATGGAGGCTCAGGTCCTGGACTCCATGGATCTGGAGCGTGAGCGCGGCATCACCATCAAGGCCCACAGCGTCACGCTGCACTACAAGGCGCAGGACGGCAAAACCTATCAGCTGAACTTCATCGACACGCCCGGCCACGTCGACTTCACCTACGAAGTCTCGCGTTCGCTGGCGGCGTGCGAAGGTGCGCTGCTGGTGGTCGATGCCGGGCAGGGTGTCGAGGCGCAGTCCGTTGCCAACTGCTACACCGCTATCGAGCAGGGCCTCGAGGTCATGCCGGTACTGAACAAGATGGACTTGCCGCAGGCCGATCCTGACCGCGTCAAGGACGAGATCGAGAAGATCATCGGCATCGACGCCACCGACGCCGTGGCCTGCAGCGCCAAGAGCGGCATGGGTGTGGACGAGGTGCTCGAGCGCCTGGTGCACACGATTCCTGCGCCGACGGGTGATATCGACGCACCGCTGCAGGCGCTGATCATCGACTCCTGGTTCGACAACTACCTGGGTGTGGTCTCGCTGGTACGTGTGCGTCATGGCCGAGTGAAGAAGGGCGACAAGATTCTGGTCAAGTCCACCGGCAAGGTGCACCTGGTCGACAGCGTCGGTGTATTCACCCCGAAGCACACCGCCACCGCTGACCTCAAGGCTGGTGAAGTAGGCTTTATCATCGCCAGCATCAAGGATATTCACGGTGCGCCGGTGGGTGACACCCTGACATTGTCCTCGACCCCCGAGGTCGAAGTGCTGCCGGGCTTCAAGAAAATCCAGCCGCAGGTCTATGCCGGCTTGTTCCCGGTCAGCTCCGACGACTTCGAGGATTTCCGCGACGCCCTGCAGAAACTGACGCTCAACGATTCGTCGCTGCAGTACGCGCCGGAAAGCTCCGATGCGCTGGGTTTCGGCTTCCGCTGCGGCTTCCTCGGCATGCTGCACATGGAGATCATCCAGGAGCGCCTGGAGCGCGAGTACGACCTCGACCTGATCACCACCGCACCGAGCGTGATCTACGAGCTGGAACTCAAGACCGGCGAAACCATCGTCGTAGACAACCCCTCCAAGCTGCCGGACGTTTCTGCGGTCACCGATTTCCGCGAGCCGATCGTCAATGCGACCATCCTGGTGCCGCAGGAGCATCTGGGTAACGTCATCACTCTGTGCATCGAGAAGCGCGGTGTGCAGCGCGACATGCAGTTCCTCGGTAGTCAGGTGCAAGTGCGCTACGACATGCCGATGAACGAAGTGGTGCTGGACTTCTTCGACAAGCTCAAGTCCACCAGTCGAGGCTATGCCTCGCTCGACTATCATTTCGAACGCTACCAGTCTGCCAATCTGGTCAAGCTGGATGTGCTGATCAACGGTGACAAGGTCGATGCCCTGGCATTGATCGTGCACCGCGACAACGCGGCCTACAAGGGCCGTGCGTTGACCGAGAAGATGAAGGAACTGATTCCACGGCAGATGTTCGATGTGGCGATCCAGGCGGCCATTGGCGGCCAGATCATCGCGCGGACCACTGTCAAGGCGCTCAGAAAGAACGTACTGGCCAAGTGTTACGGTGGCGACGTGAGCCGTAAGAAAAAGCTGCTGGAGAAGCAGAAGGCCGGTAAGAAACGCATGAAGCAGGTCGGCAACGTGGAAATTCCACAAGAAGCCTTCCTTGCCGTGCTCAGGTTGGATAGCTAAGGCTCTATGTCGATCAATTTCCCGCTCCTGTTGGTTATCGCGGTTGCCGTTTGCGGCTTCCTGGCCCTGATCGATCTGATCCTGCTGGCTCCGCGCCGCCGTGCGGCGATTGCGGCGTACCAGGGGCGGGTCGACGACCCCGACGACAGGGTGCTGGAGCGCCTGAACAAGGAGCCCTTGCTCGTCGAGTACGGCAAATCCTTTTTCCCGGTGCTGGCTATCGTGCTGGTGCTGCGCTCGTTTCTGGTCGAGCCGTTCCAGATTCCTTCCGGGTCGATGAAGCCGACCCTGGAAGTGGGCGATTTCATCCTGGTCAACAAGTTCGCTTACGGCATTCGCCTGCCGGTGATCGACGAGAAGATCATCGAGGTAGATAACCCGCAGCGCGGCGATGTGATGGTGTTTCGCTACCCCAGCGATCCGAGCATCAACTACATCAAGCGCGTGGTTGGTCTTCCGGGTGATCGTATCGAGTACACCCAGGGCAAGCGCTTGTTGATCAATGGTGAGCCGGTGGCCGAGAAGCTGATCGGCGAAGAAGCGGGTAGCCTGGGCAGTGCGATGCTCTACCAGGAGCGCCTCGGTCAGGTCGAACACACCATTCGCAAGGAAATGACCCGCATGCGCCGCGAGCCTGGCGGCCAATGGGTGGTGCCACAAGGGCACTACTTCATGATGGGCGACAACCGTGACAACTCCAACGACAGCCGTTACTGGCGTGATCGTCATATCCCTCAGGAGCTGTGGGGCATGGTTCCGGACGATCATATCGTCGGCAAGGCCTTCGCCATCTGGATGAGCTGGCCGGAGCCCAAGACCAGCAATCTGCCCAATTTCTCTCGGGTCGGCCTGATTCATTGAGCACTGGCGCGCTGTTCAATACAGCGCCGCAGGCTATAAATAGTCTAGCCGCCAGGCTTTCCAACAAGACCGTTCATTGGGGATACACATGACTTTCGCGCGCTCGCAGCAGGGGCTTTCCATTCTGGGTTGGCTGATGGTTCTGGCCGTGGTGGCATTCTTCGCCAGCACAGCGTTCAAGATGTTGCCGCACTACATGGACTACATGTCCATGGAGAAGATCATTACTTCGGTGGAAACCGACAAGGCGTCGGATGTGCGCACCGTTGGTGAGTTTTACAACCATGTGAGCAAGGGCATGCAGGTCAACAACATTCGTGACCTGAATCTGCGTGATGTGCTCAAGGTGACGCAGGAGAACAATGAATTCCGCGCCCACCTCAAATATGAAAAACGCGAGCCACTGATCGAGAACCTCGATCTGGTGGTGAATTTCGACAAAGAATTTCGTGTACGGATGCCGTGAGTCCAAATCTGTCCCGCCTCGAGCGCAAGCTCGGCTATAGCTTCAAGGACCAGGACCTGATGGTCCTGGCCCTGACCCATCGCAGTTTCGCCGGCCGCAACAATGAGCGGCTGGAATTTCTCGGTGATGCCATCCTCAATTTCGTAGCCGGTGAAGCGCTGTTCGAGCGCTTCCCGCAAGCCCGCGAAGGCCAGCTATCGCGCTTGCGCGCACGCCTGGTCAAGGGCGAGACGCTGGCCGTGCTGGCGCGCGGTTTCGAGCTGGGCGAATACCTGCGCCTGGGCTCCGGTGAGCTGAAAAGCGGCGGGTTTCGTCGCGAGTCGATCCTGGCCGATGCCCTGGAGGCGCTGATTGGCGCCATCTATCTGGACACCGGTATGGATGCAGCACGCGAGCGCGTGCTGGACTGGCTGACCGGCGAGCTGGACGGCCTGACCCTGGTCGACACCAACAAGGATCCGAAAACACGCCTGCAGGAGTTCCTGCAATCGCGTGCCTGCGAGCTGCCTCGTTACGAGGTGGTGGACGTACAGGGTGAGCCGCACTGCCGTACCTTCATGGTCGAGTGCCAGGTTTCCCTGCTCAATGAAAAGACCCTGGGCCAGGGCGGCAGCCGGCGTATCGCCGAGCAGGTCGCTGCGGCTGCGGCGCTGATCGCCCTCGGGGTGGAGAATGGTAATGACTGATGCACCTGTGACCCGTTGCGGCTACGTCGCCATCGTCGGCCGGCCCAACGTGGGCAAGTCGACGCTGCTCAACCACATCCTCGGGCAGAAGCTGGCGATCACCTCGCGCAAACCGCAGACCACCCGCCACAACATGCTCGGGATCAAGACCGAGGGCGAGGTTCAGGCTGTCTATGTCGATACCCCGGGGCTGCACAAGAACAACGAGAAGGCACTCAACCGCTACATGAATCGCAGCGCCAGCACAGCGCTGAAGGACGTTGACGTCGTGGTGTTCGTGGTCGACCGCATGCGCTGGACCGACGAAGACCAACTGGTGCTGGAGAAGGTGCAGCACGTCAAATGCCCGATCCTGCTGGCGGTGAACAAATCCGACCGCCTGGAAGACAAGAGCGAACTGCTGCCGCACCTGGGCTGGCTGGCCGAGCAATTGCCGCAGGCCGAGATCGTGCCGATCTCCGCGCTGCAGGGGCAGAACCTCGATACCCTGGAGAAGCTGGTGGGCGAGCGCCTGCCGGAGTCCGAGCATTTCTATCCGGAAGACCAGATCACCGACCGCTCCAGCCGTTTCCTGGCTGCCGAGCTGATCCGCGAGAAGATCATGCGTCAGCTCGGTGCCGAGCTGCCGTACCAGATCACCGTGGAGATCGAGGAGTTCAAGCAGGAAGGCCGCATTCTGCATATCCACGGCCTGATCCTGGTGGAACGTGACGGACAGAAGAAGATCATCATCGGCGACAAGGGCGAGCGCATCAAACGCATCGGTCAGGAAGCGCGCAAGGACATGGAAACCATGTTCGACTCCAAGGTGATGCTCAATCTCTGGGTCAAGGTCAAAGGTGGCTGGTCCGACGACGAGCGCGCCCTGCGCTCGCTGGGTTACCTGGATTGATCGGGGCGCCATGCGCATCCTTGTCGTTGCTCATGGCGCATTCTGGCGGTTACCCACATGATTCCTGCCGCCTACGTTCTGCATAGCCGTCCGTACAAGGAAAGCAGCGCCCTGGTGGATTTCTTCACCGCTCAGGGGCGCGTGCGTGCCGTACTGCGCGCCGCTCGCGGCAAGATCGGCAGCATTGCCCGGCCTTTTGCGCCGCTGGAGCTGGAACTGCGTGGGCGCGGCGAGCTGAAGACTGTCGGCCGCCTGGAAAGCGCCGGTATTCCGCTGCTGTTGACGGGCGAGGCACTGTTCTCTGGGCTCTATCTCAACGAACTGCTGATCCGCCTGCTACCGGCCGAAGATCCGCACCCCGTGATGCTCGAACACTACGGTCTGACCTTGCAGGCACTGGCTGCTGGTCGGGCGCTGGAACCGCTGCTGCGCGCGTTCGAATGGCGCCTGCTGGACGAGCTGGGCTATGGTTTCGCCCTGGATCGTGACCAGCACGACCAACCCATCGATCCAACGGCACTTTACCGCTGGCAGCAGGACATCGGCCTGGTGCCGGTGGTACAACTGCAACCCGGTGTGTTCCAGGGCAGCGAGCTGCTGGCCATGGCCGAAGCTGACTGGCAAACGCCCGGCGCGCTGGCTGCCGCCAAGCGCCTGATGCGCCAGGCGCTGGCACCCCATCTCGGCGGCAGGCCCCTGGTCAGCCGCGAACTTTTCATGACGCTCAAGGAGTCCAAGCGTGACTGAGGCCAATCGTATTCTGCTCGGCGTGAACATCGACCACGTCGCCACCCTGCGCCAGGCTCGCGGTACGCGTTACCCGGACCCGGTCAAGGCTGCGCTGGACGCCGAAGAAGCCGGTGCCGATGGCATCACCGTGCACCTGCGTGAAGATCGCCGTCATATCCAGGATCGCGATGTGCGCGTGCTGGCCGACGTGCTGCAGACGCGGATGAACTTCGAAATGGGCGTCACCGATTTCATGCTCGGTTTCGCCGAGCAGATCCGCCCGTCGCACGTGTGTCTGGTGCCGGAAACCCGTCAGGAGTTGACCACCGAAGGCGGCCTGGACGTGGCCGGGCAGGAAGCGCGTATCGCCGCAGCGGTCGAGCGTCTGACCCTGGCGGGCTGCGAGGTGTCGTTGTTCATCGACGCCGAGGAGCGGCAGATCGAAGCGGCCATGCGTGTCGGTGCGCCGGTCATCGAACTGCACACCGGTCGTTACGCCGATGCCCATACGGCGGAAGAAGCTGCGCATGAGCTGTCGCGCATTCGTGATGGCGTCATCTGCGGTCTGAACCACGGGTTGATCGTCAACGCCGGCCACGGCCTGCATTACCACAATGCCGAAGCCGTGGCGGCGATTCCCGGCGTCAACGAACTGAACATCGGCCACGCCATCGTCGCTCATGCCCTGTTCGTCGGCTTCAAGCAGGCAGTCGCCGAGATGAAAGCGCTGATCGTCGCGGCTGCCTACCGCGGCTAGGGTACTTTGTGGGAGGGGCTTCAGCCGCGACTTTCGATGGTCTATCGCCGCTGAAGCGCCTCCCACTTCGTTCGTTCAGTCCTGGCTGAAAGCCTGAACCATCTGCCTGGCGAGCGCCTCGACGGCGTCGTTGCGTTGATGGCCGAGAATCAGCTTGATGTGGTACTCGCCAAGGGCGGGCAAGCCTTGTTCTGCGCCGAGTCGGCGTAGCGGCGGCCTGACCAGGCTGCGCGGGAAGGGCGCGATGGCCAGATCGGCGGTCATCGCCGCTTCCTGGCCGGCGCACTGCTCGCAGGAGTAGGCGATGCGATAGGCCATACCCTGGCGATCCAGCGCATCGATCGCAGTTCTGCGCCAGGCGCAGCCCGGGTTGGCCAGCGCCAGCGGCAGGGGCGAGCGCTGTATGGCCAGGCCGCCATCGCGTCCGGCCCAGACCAGTTCCTCGGAATAGATCACTTCGCCGCGAGAGTCATCCAGGCCGTCGTTGCCGGCGTTGATCAGGGTCAGATCCAGCTCGCCGGCATCCAGCTTCGCCACCAGATCCACGCTGCGCCCGACGTTGACTTCGACCTCCACACCCGGGTGGCTGCGGGCGAACAGCATGAGTACGCCTGGTAGCACACGGTCGCCGATATCGTTTGGTGTGCCGAAGCGCACGCGTCCGGTCAGCGTGGGGGTGAGAAAGCGCGCCACCGCCTCCTCGTTCAGCTTGAGCAGACGCCTGGCATAGCCCAGTAGCAGCTCGCCCTCGGCGGTCAGGCGAACCTGTCGTGGCTCGCGGATGAACAGGCGCTTGCCGAGGGCTTCCTCCAGGCGCTTGATCTGCAGGCTGACGGCCGCCGTGCTGCGAAATATCTGTGCGGCGGTACGGGTAAAGCTGCCGCTATCGGCGATGGCGACGAAAGTGCGCAGCACGTCGCTTTCCAGAAGCGGTAGAGAGATGGGGGCTGTCGCATTCATGATCGTTAAATATTAATTAATTAAGTGTTTGATATTTGTCGTTTGATTGAACGATAGGCGCGTTTCATCCTGATCGCAACCCCGGCAAGAAGCCGGCCGCGATACGGAGGAAATGCCATGAACAGTTCGAGCAAGCACGACAAGTCGCGCCCAGCCATGCCCGAGTTCTACATGCCAGCCATGTGGCCGCTGGATCTGCAGAACGCCATCGTCGACTGGGTGGGGGCGTGGTTCTGGCGCCGGCGCATGCGTCGCCTGCTGGCGCAGGACATCGAGGGACGGATTCGTCTGGGCAGTGCTCGTGGCGTGGTGGAGCAGGGCGCAGGCGAGCCGCTGCGGTTGATCGCACAGCGACGTGCACGCTGGCTGCGGCCGTAGGGCGTACTCGCGAAGCAGTACGCCGTTGCTAAGTGAGGTTCATGCTGAGATTCGAGGATACACCGATGGCGGACTGTTCGCTCCGCTCCTGAGTCCGCCCTACGAGCGGCCAGCGTTACGGCTTGCGTGCGATCAGCACAGCGCGGGTCGGCGCCGGGAGGCCTTCGACGGTGCGACTGTGGTCGGCCGGGTCTAGAAATTCCGGCAGCGACTGGAAGCGCATCCACTCGGTGGCGCGTTGCTCTTCCACCGAGGTGGTGCTGACGTCGACGCAGCGCACGTCCTCGAAACCGGCGCGGCGCAGCCAGCGCTCCAGCGCCGGTACCGAGGGCAGGAACCAGACGTTGCGCATCTGCGCGTAGCGATCCTCGGGCACCAACACCTGCTCGGCGTCGCCTTCGACCACCAGGGTTTCCAGCACCAGCTCGCCGCCCTTGACCAGGGCATCCTTGAGGTCGAGCAGATGATCGATGGGCGAGCGGCGGTGGTACAGCACGCCCATGGAGAACACCGTATCGAAGCCCTGCAGCTTGGCCGGCAGTTCCTCGAAGGCCAGCGGCAGGTGCCACACCGGTTGATCCGGCAGGTAGCGCTTCATCGCCAGGAACTGGCAGAGGAACAGCCAGTTGGGGTCGATGCCGACCACGCTGTCGGCACCTGCACCGAGCATGCGCCACATGTAGTAGCCGTTGCCGCAACCGACGTCGAGGATGCGTTTGCCCGCCAGATCAAGATGCGGGGCAACGCGCCGCCATTTCCAGTCCGAGCGCCACTCGGTATCGACATGCACGCCGAACAGTTCGAACGGGCCTTTGCGCCAGGGAATCAGCCCTCGCAGGGCGGTATCAAGCTGCGAGCGGCTCGCCTCGTCGCAGGCGCCGCCAAAGGCGAAGCGCTGAGCCAGCTCCACTTCGCTCACCGGTAGATCCGGCAGGGCCTGTACGGCGCCGTACCAGCGCGCCAGGTCGCCATGACCGATGGCCAGCTTGGCGTCGAGCTGGCCGGGCAGGTCGGCCGCCCACTCCTGCAGCGGGGTGCCGGCCAGTTGCGCCTGCAGGGCATCGAGGTCCAGGTCGCGCATCATGGCAGGGCCACCAGCGAGGCGAAGTTCAGGCACTGGAACCATGGCACCACCTTGCTGAAGCCAGCGGCCAGCAGGCGCTCGCGGTGCTGCTCGAGGCTGTCGGGCAGCATCACTTTTTCGATAGCGCTGCGCTTCTGCGCGATTTCCAGCTCGCTGTAGCCGTTGGCGCGCTTGAAAGCCACGTGCAGTTCGGTCAGCAGGTCGTGCTCGACTGCATCCTCGAAACGCAGCTTTTCCGAGAGGATCAGCGCGCCACCGGGCAGCAGGGCCTGGCGAATGCGTGTGAGCAGCTCCAGGCGCCGCTCCGGCGGGATGAACTGCAGGGTGAAGTTGAGCGTGACCAATGAGGTGGGCTGCAGGTCGAGGGCAAGAATGTCGGCCTCGATCACCTCCACCGGCAGCAGCTCCTGGAACATGGCGTCCTGGGCATGCAGGTATTCGCTGCAACGCGCGACCATGGCCGGCGAGTTGTCCACGGCGATCACCTTGCCGCCATCGACGCGTACGTGGCGGCGCAGCGCCTGGGTCACGGCACCGAGCGAGGCGCCGAGGTCATACAGCGTCGTCTGCGGCTGGGCGAACTGGCTGGCGAGCACGCCGATGTTCTCGACGATGGTCGGGTAGCCAGGCACCGAGCGTTTGATCATGTCGGGAAACACCCGCACCACGTCCTCGTTGAAGACGAAATCGGGCACCTCGGGCAGAGGCTGGGCGAATAGACGATCAGGTTCTTGGCTCACGGCAGTCGCAACGGGTAGCGGAAAAGGCCGGCATTTTAGCAAAAAGACGGTCGCAAGCCCCAGGCTACGAGCTGCAAGTGCAGGACAATCCTTTTGCCTCCTCGGGGGAAAGCGTGCTTTTGTAGGAGCGATTGTCCTGGCCGCAAGTGGAAACCTTCGCTGGCTGCCTCAGGCGTTCTGGCGCTCGAACGCCGAGGCGGCAATGCCCCACTGGCCGAGCCAGTAGGTAAGGATGATGGCGTACGGTGCGGCGTCGAAGCTGGCGACGAAACGGTCGATGCCGATCAGGCTGTCGGACAGCACGAAGAGTGTCGCGCCGCCAGCGGCGAGCCAGGTGGAGCGCGGCTGCAGCTGCGGCTGGCCGATACGAGCCAGGGCACGCCAGAGCATCAGGCTGATTGCCGTGGCATAGCAGGCCACCGGGATCAACAGCTCGCCCAGGCCGCTGCTGGCCAGTATGGCGAACATTGCGCCACCGGCGACCAGCGCAAGCAGCAGGGCGGGCAGAGCCGGTTGCCGGCTGTCGTAGCAGTAGGCGCGCAGGTAGGCCAGATGGCCGAGCAGGAAGGCGCCGAGGCCGAACACGAACAGATCACCCGGCCAGTCCAGCAGGATGTCGCCGGCCAGGGAGAACACCAGGCCGATGCCGATCCAGCGGCGATAGGTGCCCACCGGCGCCTGGCGCAGCCAGAGCAGCAGGGCGATCACCGGGATGCCCTTGGTCAGCAGGCTGAGCTGTGCATCGCCGGTGATCCGGCCGTAGAGAAATACCGCAGCACCCGCCAGGCCGAGCAGCAACCAACGCATAGCAAGACTCCCTTCGTTATTGGAATGGCGCGACTATGCCCAGCGACCGAACGGATGCCAATGCGAGGGGTGCCAAATCGGGGGGCGGATCGTGCCGCTACTCGACGTCACCGGCAGTATTGGGCAACGTATGCGTTCGTTCAGGAGAAGCGCATGTCGATATCGCCACCTGTCACCGAGCTGATCGCGCGGCTATACCACGAGGAGTCACGGCGCGTGCTCGCTACTCTGATCCGCCTGCTGGGTGACTTCGACCTGGCCGAGGAGGCGCTGCACGAGGCATTTCGCAGCGCGGTCGAGCAATGGCCGCAGAGCGGAGTGCCGGACAACCCGCGTGCCTGGCTGGTGTCTGCCGGGCGCTTCAGGGCCATCGACAACCTGCGTCGGCAGCGTCGCTTCCAGCCGTTGGATGAACAGGTCGAGCTGCCAGATGAGAGCGACACCGAGGGGGGCGAGCTGCTCGAAGACGACCGCCTGCGCCTGATCTTCACCTGCTGTCACCCGGCGCTGGCCAGTGACGCCCAGGTAGCACTGACCCTGCGCGAGGTATGCGACCTGACCACCGAGGAGATCGCCCGCGCCTTTCTCTCCAGCCCGTCGACCCTGGCCCAGCGCATCGTGCGGGCCAAGGCGAAGATTCGCGACGCGCGCATCCCTTACGAGGTGCCGGGACGCAGCGAGCTGCCCGAGCGCCTGGAGGCGGTGCTGCGCGTTGTCTATCTGGTGTTCAACGAAGGCTACTTCGCCAGCTCCGGTGATTCGCTGACCCGCAGCCAGCTGTCCGACGAGGCGATTCGCCTGGGCCGTTTGCTCTTGGAATTGCTGCCCGAGCCGGAAGTACAGGGGTTGCTGGCGCTGATGCTGCTGCACGAGTCGCGTCGTGCTGCGCGCAGCGGCGTCGATGGTGAAGTGATCCTGCTGGAGGCTCAGGATCGAGGCCTATGGAATCGCGAGCTGATCGCCGAAGGCGAGGCCCTGGTGTTGCAGGCGCTGCATTCGCGACGTTTCGGCCCTTACAGCCTGCAGGCGGCAATTGCTGCGGTGCATGCCGAAGCGGCCAGCCTGGAGCAAACCGATTGGGTGCAGATCGTCGGTCTGTATGACGAGTTGCTGCGGCTGCAGCCTTCGCCGGTAATCGAACTCAACCGCGCCGTGGCGCTGGCCATGCGTGACGGTGAGCAGGCAGGGTTGGAGGAAATCGACCGTCTGCTCGCCACCGGCGAGTTGGACGGTTACCACCTGGCCCATGCGGCGCGGGCCGACCTGCTGCGTAGGCTGGGCCGCCGTGAGCAGGCGATTGCTGCCTACCGCCAGGCCCTGGCACTGGCGCAGCAGGGGCCTGATCGGCAGTTTCTGCAGAAGCGGCTGGAAGAGCTGGGCGGGTAACGCACCTGTTCGTAGCCCGGATGGAATCCGGGGATGGTCGGCACCATGCTCCCGGATTGCATCCGGGCTACTGCGCAGGTTAGGCAGCAGGTGGCGGGCATTGCACCCTCACCCCAACCCCTCTCCCAGGGGGAGAGGGGCTAGCAGCACTTAACCGGCCACCAGTACGCGAATCGCTTCCAGGCGCAGGGCGGCCTTGTCGAACATCGCCAGGCTCTGTTCGCGCTGCTCGCGCAGGGCGTCGATCTCGCTGTCACGCACGCTCGGGTTGACCGCACGCAGGGCGACCAGGCGCGCCAGTTCCTCGTCCAGTTCGGCGATCAGGCGACGCTTGGCTTCGGCTACACGCTCGACGTGACGCGGCGTAACCTTGGCTTCGGCGTCGTTGATCTGCTTGGCCAGAACGTCGCGCTGGGCCTGGACGAACTTGTTGGCGCTGGCGCGCGGCACGCTTTCCAGCTGATCGTTGAGGGTTTCGAAACCGACCTTGGCGGCCAGGTCGTTGCCGTTGGCGTCGAACAGGCAGCGCAGCGCCGCCGGTGGCAGGAAACGCCCCAGTTGCAGCTTGCGCGGGCCAACGACTTCGCTGACGTAGAGCAGCTCCAGCAGCACGGTGCCAGGCTTGAGCGCCTTGTTCTTGATCAGCGCGACGGCGGTGTTGCCCATCGAACCGGACAGCACCAGGTCCATGCCGCCCTGCACCATGGGGTGTTCCCAGGTGAGGAACTGCATGTCCTCGCGGGCCAGGGCCTGCTCGCGATCGTAGGTCACGGTCACTGCCTCGTCGTCGCCCAGCGGGAAGCTGGCGTCCAGCATTTTTTCGCTGGGGCGCAGGATCAGGGCGTTGTCGGAGTGGTCTTCGCTGTCGATGCCGAAGGCGTTGAACAGCTCCTCCATGTAGATCGGCAGGGTGAACTGATCGTCCTGCTCGAGGATGGCTTCTACCAGCGCCTCGCCTTCACCGGCGCCACCGGAGTTCAGCTCCAGCAGACGGTCGCGGCCGCTGTGCAGCTCGCCTTCCAGGCGGATGCGTTCGGCGGTGGCTTCGTCCACCAGTTGCTGCCACTCGCCGTCATCGCCGTTTTCCAGCAGCGGCAGCAGGCGTGGGCCGAACTGGTGCTGCAGGGCGTTGCCGGTGGGGCAGGTGGCGAGGAAGGCGTTCAGCGCCTGGTGGTACCACTGGAACAGGCGTTCCTGCGGGCTGTTCTCCAGGTAAGGCACGTGCAACTGGATGCGGTGCTTCTGGCCGATGCGGTCGAGACGGCCGATGCGCTGCTCGAGCAGGTCCGGGTGGGCTGGCAGGTCGAACAGCACCAGGTGATGGGCGAACTGGAAGTTGCGGCCTTCAGAACCGATTTCCGAGCAGATCAGCACCTGTGCGCCGAATTCTTCGTCGGCGAAGTAGGCGGCGGCGCGGTCGCGCTCGAGGATGCTCATGCCTTCATGGAACACCGTGGCCGGGATGCCGGAGCGCACGCGCAGGGCGTCTTCCAGATCCAGTGCGGTCTCGGCGTGGGCGCAGATCACCAGCACCTTGAATTTCTTGAGCATCTTCAGGGTGTCGATCAGCCATTCGACGCGCGGGTCGATGCGCCACCAGCGCTGTTCTTCGTCGACATTGTCCTGCGCCTGGTAGCTGACTTCCGGGTACAGCTCGGCGTGCTCGCCCAGCGGCAGCTCAAGGTATTCGTCGGGGCTCGGCAGCGGGTAGGGGTGCAGTTCGCGTTCGGGGAAGCCCTGTACGGCGGCGCGGGTGTTGCGGAACAGCAGACGACCGGTGCCGTGGCGATCCAGCAGCTCGCGTACCAGGCGCGCGCGCGCTTCGTTGTCGCCAGTATCGATGGCGTCGAGCAGCGCGCGCCCTTCATCGCCGAGGAAGCCGCCGATGGCATCGCGGGCCTGGGCGCTGAGCTTGCCCTGGTCGAGCAGTTCCTGCACCGCTTCGGCGACCGGGCGGTACTGGCTGCTTTCGGCACGGAAGGCTTGCAGATCATGGAAGCGGTTAGGGTCGAGCAGGCGCAGTCGGGCGAAGTGGCTGTCCTGGCCGAGCTGTTCCGGGGTGGCGGTGAGCAGCAGCACGCCGGGGATGACCTCGGCCAGTTGCTCTACCAGCGCGTACTCGGCGCTGGCCTGCTCCGGGTGCCAGACCAGGTGGTGGGCTTCGTCGACCACCAGCAGGTCCCAGCCGGCGGCGAACAGTGCGTCCTGGGCCTTCTCGTCGTCCTTCAGCCATTCCAGGGCGACCAGCGCCAGTTGGCAATCCTCGAAGGGGTTGCTGGCGTCGCTTTCCATGAAGCGCTCGGCGTCGAACAGGGCGACATCGAGGTTGAAACGACGGCGCATTTCCACCAGCCACTGGTGCTGCAGGTTTTCCGGCACCAGGATCAGCACGCGGCTGGCGCGACCGGAGAGCAGCTGGCGATGAATCACCAGGCCTGCCTCAATGGTCTTGCCCAGGCCCACTTCGTCGGCCAGCAGTACGCGCGGGGCGATGCGGTCGGCCACTTCGCGGGCGATGTGCAATTGGTGGGCGATCGGTTGAGCGCGAGCACCGCCCAGGCCCCAGAGGGACGACTGCAGCAGGCGGCTGTTGTGTTCGAGGCTGTGGTAGCGCAGGGCGAACCAGGCCAGCGGGTCGATCTGGCCGGCGAACAGGCGGTCGCTGGCGAGACGGAACTGGATGAAGTTCGACAGCTGGGTTTCCGGCATGGTCACCGGCTGATGCTGGGCATTGAGGCCGTGGTAGACCAGCAGGCCGTCGACGTCTTCGACCTCCTGCACGGTGAGCTTCCAGCCTTCGAAATGGGTGATCTCGTCACCCGGGGCGAAGCGCACACGGGTCAGCGGAGCATTGCGCGTAGCATACTGGCGGGTTTCGCCGGTGGCCGGGTAGAGCACGGTGAGCAGGCGGCCGTCCTCGGCGAGGATGGTTCCCAGACCCAATTCCGCTTCGCTGTCACTGATCCAGCGTTGCCCCGGTTGATATTGCGCCATGCCTGTCTGTCTCCCGCGTGAAAAAGCCGGCTATGTTAACGGAAGCCGAGCTGCGGCCAAAGCGGTCGTGGCACTATTGCCGTGCGGCTTAGTCAAAAGTGTAGCGAGCGCCGGCTAAAGTCGCGGCTAACGGGGCCGACAGCCTGACCAAAGGAGGTGCTGCAACGTGCTACCGCCTATCCCCCATAGCCTGGTGCCGGTCACTGCCACGCAGGACGTGATCAAGCCCAAGCCCGAGATTCCTCCGGTGACCCCGGCCGAGAGCAGCGCCAAGGAAAGTGCGCTGAGCCTCGACAAGCGCCACCCGCAGGAAACCGAGGAGCTGCTGCGCGAAGAACAGCGCCGCCGCCAGCGGCGTGGCTACACCCCTGAACAGTTGGCCGAGGCCGAGCCGGAAGAGGTGGAGCAGGCACTTGGTGATCTGCCCCGGCAAGGGCTGTGGGTAGACGTTGAAGTCTGATTAAAAGTCTGCTGCGCGTCGGCCCTGCTGCGTTAAAAGCTGGCGAGTAATGCTCATGTACAAAAGTACAGTCGAGCGCGACCCCGGCCGTTCCTCGCCAGTTTGATTCGCTGGCGCTCACCCTTCGGGCCAGCCTTCGGCTGTTACTTCCGTTGGTCGTTGCGCCTTGCATGGCTCTAGCTCGCGAGACTTTTAGCTTTTGCTAGGTATTAAGCTCCGGAGTGTTGTCATGCTGTTCGCCGACCCCTTGCCCGCACTTGCCGATGCCGAGCTGGATTATCTACCCGGCTGGGTCGACGCCGCTCTTGCCGACAGCTGGCTGCACGCGCTGGTCGAGCGAACGCCTTGGCAGCAGCCCGAGTTGTTCATTCACGGTCGCTATCACCGCACGCCACGGCTGACGGCCTGGTACGGCGACCCCGAGGCGCGCTATCGCTATTCCGGGACTATCCACGAGCCCTTGCCCTGGACGCCCTTGCTGGAAGATATTCGCCAACGGGTCATGAAGACCGTCGGACAACCGCTCAATGCGGTGCTGCTCAATCATTACCGCGACGGCCAGGACTCCATGGGCTGGCACAGCGATGCCGAGCCGGAGCTGGGGCGCAATCCATTGATCGCCTCGCTCAACCTGGGTGGCAGTCGGCGCTTCGATCTTCGCCGGGTTGGCAGCACGCGTATCGAGCACTCGCTGACGCTGGAGCATGCTTCGCTACTGGTCATGCGCGGGCCGACCCAGCATCATTGGCAACATCAAGTGGCGAAGACGCGCCAAGCCTGCGCGCCACGCCTGAACCTGACCTTTCGCCTGATTCGGTTTCCGCTATGAGCCATGACGACAAGCTGATCGATTTCGCCGCCGAGCGCGACAAGCGTATCCACGACCTCAACGACAAGCGCCTCAACGAGATGCGCCAGGTCTTCGAGCAGGTATTGCCGATTGGCAAGGCGAAAAAGAAGTCCAAGAGCAAACCCAAGAAACGCTGATCCCCTCCTTTAAATCGTTGTGCACGGCTGCCAGGCTGTGCTTCGCGCCTCGTACCTCCTCGATTTCTTGACCTGGGTCAGTATTCCCCCAGGCCCGGGCGCGCCTGCTCGTCAGCCATTGACCCAGGTCAATTTTCCTGCCGCCAGCGCTGATAACGTGAAGCCATCCCAGACAGACAGGCACAACAGGAGGCAGCCATGTTCGTCGATACAGTGGTTCTCGCCGGCATCGGCACCGTACTTCTGATGGTCGCGTTCTTCGGGGGTGTTGGTTACTTCATCTGGAAGGATGCGCACAAGCGCAAGCAGAGCTGATCCTTCCGGTTCACAGGGCACGCAAGGCAATTCGGGCGACTTCGGTCGCCCTTTTTTTATTTGCGCGCTGCCAGCCTGAGATCGCGGCACCTTCTGGACATAAATGCTTAGCTAGCTAATAATTGAATTTCGCACGGAAGCGCAACTCAATCGCTACAGCTATGTTCAGAGCTGAGATTCTTTCAGGTAGCCATCGTGCGTGATTCCTTGCTGGCGTTTCTGGCGCCAAGCTCGCAAGCCGTTCAATTCGCCATCAAGACCCTGCTCGGCGGCGGTCTGGCGTTGTGGTGCGCGCTGCGTTTCGGTCTGGAACAGCCGCAATGGGCGCTGATGACCGCCTTCATCGTCGCCCAGCCGCTATCCGGCATGGTGGTGCAGAAGGGCCTGGCGCGGCTGCTCGGCACGCTGGTCGGTACCTTCATGGCCGTGGTGATGATGGGGCTGTTCGCCCAGGCGCCGTTGTTGTTCGTGCTGGCATTCGCCTTGTGGTTGGCGCTGTGTACGGCATCCTCGACCATGCTGCGTAGCGCCTGGTCCTACGCCTTCGTGCTGGCCGGCTACACCGTGGCGATCATCGCCTTGCCGGCCATTGGCAAGCCGCATGTGGTGTTCGATGAGGCCATCGCCCGCTGCACGGAAATCTGCCTGGGCATCATCTGCGCGACCCTGAGCAGCGCCTTGCTCTGGCCGCAGCGCGTCGAACGGCAACTGGCGCAGCAGGCGCGCAACGCCTGGCAGGCCGGCGTTGCGGCGTCGCGCCAGGCGCTGGCTGGTGAGGCCGACTCGCGGCAAGGCTTGCTGGAAGTGCTGGCGCGCATCGTCGCCGTGGATGCCCAGCGGGAGCACGCCTGGTTCGAGGGTGCACGCGGTCGCCAGCGTGCCGTGGCGCTGCGGGTGCTGAGTCGCGATCTGCTCGGCATGTTGCGTCTGGCCCGTGGCGTGATGCGGCAGTGGCGACAGCTGAGCAGCGCCGAAGCGCAGGTCGTTGCGCCCTGGCTGCAAATGGTGGATGAGCGCCTGCAGCAGGAGCAGCCATCAGGCTTGCTGGAACTGGTCGAGCAACTGCGCCAGACAGCGCAGGACGAAGAACTGAGCAGTGGCCAGCAGCTGTGCCTGGAGCGGCTGATGGTGCTGCTGCTGCGTGTAGAGGATGCCAGTCGTGCCTTGCGCGCGGTCGAGGAGGGCAGGGCACCGGCCGATGCACCACGCGCCTTGTCCTGGCACTACGATTGGCAGGCCGCGCTGGTCTATGGCTCGCGCAGCGCGTTGACCTTCCTGACCCTGGCGGCGTTCTGGCTGGCCACTGGCTGGACCCACGCCACCGGCGCGCTGCTGCTGGCCTGCGTGGTCTGCAGCCTGTTTGCCCGCCTCGAGGCCGCGCCGCAGATCGGCATGATGTTCCTGCGCGGCATCTTCTACGCGCTGCCAGTGGCGTTCTTCGTCGGGCAGATTCTGATGCCGCAGATCGATGGCTTCGTGATGCTCTGCATGGTGCTGGGCGTGCCGCTGTTCTTCGGTGTGCTGGGCATGGCCAAGCCGGCGACGGCCGCCACCTCCACCTCGTTCTGCCTGCACTTCATCGTGCTCTGCCTGCCGGCGCCGGGTGTCGGCTACAACGTCGAGTTCTTCCTCAACGAAGCCCCCGGCATGCTGATAGGCGTGGGCTGCGCGGTGATGGCCTTCAAACTGGTGGTGCTGCGTAATCCGGTCTGGCATGGCCGCCGCCTGATGCGGGCGATCCTGACCGATCTTGGGCGGCTGACCCGGCGCGATCTGGGGCGCGCCGAAAACTGGTTCGGCGGACGTATGGCCGACCGTCTGTTGCAGCTGGCGCGGCATTACCCTGCGCGGCCGGATCAAGCGCGCAGCCGCTGGGACGATGGCGTGGCTGGCCTCGATCTGGGCGACGAGTTGCTGCACCTGCGCAAGTGCCTGGCCAACGCCGATGCCGACCTGGCACGGTCGCAGCAGCGTTTCCTGGAACACCTCGATGAGGCGCTGGAACGAGGCCCCGCGCAGGGCCGTGAAGACGATCTGAATGCAGCGGTGGCCGAACTGCAGGAGTCCCTGCGCGCCTGCGCGCCCAGCATCGACAAGCGCCTGGCCGAGGCGGCGCTGTTGCAGCTGCAGAGCGGCTGGCGCCACTGGTGCCAACTACGAGGAGGGGCTAATGGGCTTGCATGAATGGTCGCTGGGCGGCGTTTTGCTGAGCCCGATGGCGGCCTACGCGCTATTGGCGCTGCTGTTGACCGGCGTGTTGCGCCTGGGGCTGCAGCGCATCGGGCTGTCGCGCTGGATCTGGCACGAAGCCCTGTTCGATTGTGCCTTGTATGTCTGCGTGCTGGCGGCCGTGATGGTCGTCCTGGCGCATTGAGGAGAAGAAAGCATGCGTTCGACCATACGAGTCGGCATCACCCTGGCCATGGTGGCGGCGGCGATCTTCGCCGGCTCCTGGATCTGGCAGCACTATATGTATTCGCCCTGGACGCGCGACGCCCGGGTGCGTGCCGACGTGGTGACCATCGCCCCGGACGTGTCCGGCTGGGTGGTCGAGCTCAAGGTACGTGACAACCAGCAGGTCAAGGCGGGCGACCTGCTGATGAGCATCGACCGCGACCGCTATCAGGCGGCAGTGGAGAAGGCCAGGGCGGTGGTGGATATTCGTCGCCAGCAATTGAGCCTGCGCGAGCATGAGGCTTCGCGCCGCTCCCGCCTGGGCGCCCAGGCGATCAGTGCCGAACTGCTGGAGAATGCGCAGATCAATGCCGAGATGGCGCGCAGCGAATACCGCGAAGCGCAGGCCGACCTGCGCGTGGCCGAGCTGAATCTGGCGCGCAGCGAAGTGCATGCCCCGCGCGATGGGCAGATCACCAACCTGGTGCTGGCCCAGGGCAACTACGTGAATGCCGGGCAGGCAGTGATGGCGCTGGTGGACACCCAATCGTTCTACGTGCAGGCGTATTTCGAGGAAACCAAGCTGCCGCGCATTCAGGTCGGTGCGCCGGTGGAGGTCTGGCTGATGGGCGGTGATCAGCAGCTTCGCGGCCAGGTGGAGAGCATCAGTCGCGGCATCACCGACCGCAATGCCAGCCCGGACGGGCAGTTGCTGGCCGATGTCGAGCCGACCTTCAACTGGGTGCGCCTGGCGCAGCGCATTCCGGTGCGCATCAAACTGGACGAGGTGCCCGAGGGTTTGCTGCTGAGCGCCGGCATGACCGCCAGCGTGCGGGTGGACTAGCGCGTTTTCGATACTGTGGGAGGGGCTTTAGCCGCGACAACCTGTAAAGTGCGTAGGGTGGACAACGCGAAGCTTGTCCACCGCTTGGACTGACGTGATGGTGGATGAAAGAAGCGTCATCCACCCTACGACCAAATGAAGGTGATCAGGCGCGCTCGATGCTGGCCGGCGTGCGGCGCATCAGCACCTTGCCGTGGCGCACCGACACCAGCGCATGGCCCTGGCTGCGCACCATCTCGTAATCATCAGGCGCCGAGAGGATCAGCAGGTTGGCCGGTCGACCCACTTCCAATCCATAACGCTCGCCGAGTGCCAGCGCCCGGGCCGAGTTGTCGGTGATCAGGTCCAGGCTGCGCTTGAGGTCTTCGTAGCCAAGCATGTGGCAGATGTGCAGGCCGGCTTCGAGGATGCGCAGGATGTTGCCGTTGCCCAGCGGATACCAGGGGTCGACGATGGAGTCCTGGCCGAAGCAGACGTTCATCCCGGCGCGGTCGATCTCGGCCACGCGGGTCAGGCCACGGCGTTTCGGGTAGGTGTCGAAGCGGCCCTGCAGGTGAATGCTCTCGGTGGGGCAGGAGATGAAGCTGATGCCGCTCATCTTCAGCAGGCGGAACAGCTTGGAGCAGTAGGCGTTGTCATAGGAGCCCATGGCCGTGGTGTGGCTGGCGGTGACGCGCGCGCCCATGCCACGCACGCGGGCTTCCTCGGCCAGTACCTCGAGAAAGCGCGACTGCGGGTCGTCGGTTTCGTCGCAGTGCACGTCCACCAGGCAGCCGGTGCGTTCGGCCAGATCCATCAGAAACTTGATCGACGATACGCCCTGGTCGCGGGTGTTCTCGAAGTGCGGGATGCCGCCGACCACGTCGGCGCCCAGCTCGATGGCCTGCTCCATCAGCGCACGGCCACCAGCGTAGGACTCGATGCCCTCCTGCGGGAAGGCGACGATCTGCAGGTCGATCAGGTGGCGGGTTTCCTCGCGTACTTCGAGCATGGCCTTGAGCGCGGCCAGGGTCGGGTCGGTGACGTCGACGTGGGTGCGCACGTGCTGGATGCCGTGGTCGACCAGCATGTCGATGGTCTTCCTGGCGCGGGTCTTGGTGTCTTCATGGGTGACCAGCGCCTTGCGCTCGGCCCACCGCTCGATGCCCTCGAACAGCGTGCCGCTCATGTTCCAGGCCGGCTCGCCGGCAGTGAGGGTGGCGTCGAGGTGGATGTGCGGCTCGACGAAGGGCGGCACGACGAGATTGCCGGCAGCGTCCAGATCGCCTTCGGCGATGGAGTGCAGCGTATGTTGGACGTCGATAGCGGCGATGCGCTCGCCGTCCAGAGTGATGCGGTGCAGGCCGTCGCGGCCGCGCAGGCGGGCATTGTGGATGATCATCAGGTTTCCTCTCAGGCAGGCGACGACAGGCGCCGGATCAACAGCGCAACGCTGATGTTCAGGCGGTCGTGCGGGTCTTCGAACGAGCAGCCGGTCAGCGCTTCAATGCGCTGTAGACGGTAGCTCAGGGTATTGCGGTGAACGTTCAGGCGCTGTGCGGCCAGGGCCAGGTTGCCGTTCTCGGCGAACCAGGCTTCCAGCGTCGGCATCAGCACGGGTTGGTGGCGCGAATCGTCGCCGACCAGCGGGCCGACCACGCGCTCGACGAAGCGATCGAGCAGGCTGCGGTCGCGAATCGCGCCGAGCAGCTCCAGTACGCCCAGCTCATTGAAACTGCACAGGCCCAGGCGCTCTGGGAAACGCTGCGCCACGGCCAGGGCCTGGCGCGCCTCCCCCAGGCCCTGGGCGAAACGCGGCGCCTCGCAACCGGTGCTGCCCAGACCGAGGAACAGCCGCAGCGGGCCGAGTTGCGGTCGCAGTTCGTCGAGCAGCGCGGTCATGGCCTGGCGGTTGCGGGCTTCGGCCTGGCCGTCGGGGCAGGGTAGCAGGGCGATCCAGTGACGGCCCTGGCTGACCAGCGGCAGCGCGTCACCGAGTTCGCCGAGGCACTGTTCCAGGCGCCGTTGCAGCAGTTGCTGGCGGCTCTGCAGCTGGCGCTCGGCGTCTTCGTCGGGCAGGTCGCCGAACAGTTGCTCGCTGCCGTCGAGACGCAGCAGCGCCACCTGACGCGGTACGTGCAGCGCCAGGCCGAGGCTGTCGCCGCGTTGCAGCAATACGTCGAGCGATTGGTAATCGCCGTCGAGCACCTGTTCCAGCACATGCTGGCGCGAGCGGCCGAGCTGCTGCGCCTGCACCAGGGCGGTGCCGATGGCCTGGGTGACGACCACCATCTTCAGCGCGTAGGGCTGCTCGATCAGCGGCAGGTTCAGGCGCTCGGCCTCTGCGATGACGCTTGGCGGGATGGCGTGGATGAACTCGGCGCCGGTAAGAATGACCAGGCCGGCGACCACACGCTCATGGCCCTCACGCACCAGGCGCAGCAGGTTGGCCTCGTCGCGCGGGTGGTTGATGCCGGTGACGAAGATCAGCTCGCCGCCCATCACCCAGTCGGCGATGCCTTCGTTCTCGGCCACGTAGGGCCAGCGCACGGCATTGTCGCGCCCGACCTGGCCAGCACGCAGATGCATGCTGCCCAAGCCGGGCAGGGCGAGCACATCGGCGACGGTCAGGCTCACGCGCCAGCGACCTGCTGGCGGCCGGCCAGGGCCTTGTTCGCCTCGAACAGCACGACGTAGGCCAGGGCAGCCACGGCGATGCCTACCAGCGGCGCGACCCAGGGCGAGAAGTAGGCGCTCAGCGCACCGATCAGATAGGCGCCCAGGCCGACCCAGTTGAATGCGGGCAGGCGCACATCGGCCAGTTTCGGGTAGCGCGCGCGGTGGCCGTAGAAGAAGTCGGCCATGATCACGCCGCCAATCGGCGGGATGATCGAGCCGAGCAGGATCAGGAAGGGAATCAGCATCTCGTACATGCCGCCGATGGCCAGCAGCGTGCCGATGGCCGCGCCGGCCAGGGTGACAGTCTTGCGCTTGCCGGTGCGCAGCAGGTTGCAGCCGGCGGCGGCGAAGTTGTAGATGGTGTTGTCCTGGGTGGTCCACAGGTTGAGGAACAGCATGATCACGGCAGCCATGGACAGGCCCTGCAGCACCAGCACCTCGACCACGTCCGGTTGTTGATAGACGATGGCGCCATAGGCACCGGCGACGATCATCAGGCCATTGCCGATGAAGAAGCCGAACAGGCTGGCCAGCACCGCGACGCGGCCGCTCTTGGCGAAGCGTGTCCAGTTGGTGGCCTGGGTGGCGCCACTGACGAAGGTGCCGAACACCAGGGTAATGGCCACGCTCAGGCTCATACTCTCGGACGGTTCCACCGCCAGCAGGCCGGCGAGGCCGCCGATATCACGGGTGGCGATCCACAGCGAAGCCACCAGCAGCACCAGCATGGCCGGCACGGCAACGCGCGAGAGCAGGTCGAGGCCCTTGTAGCCGACGAAGGCGGTGAGGCAGAAACCGAAGCCGAACAGCACCATCAGTGGGATGGTCAGGCTTTCGGGCAGGCCGAGAATCTTCACCAGCACGATGGCGATGGTCGCCGTGCCCCAGGCGTACCAGCCGATCTGGGTGAAGCCGAGAAGCATGTCGGACAGCTTGCTGCCCACTTCGCCAAAGCAGAAGCGCCCCATCAGCACCGAATTCAGCCCGCTGCGGCAGGCGATCAGGCCCAGCACGGCGGCATACAGGCCGAGCAGCAGGTTACCGATCACCGCAGCCCAGAGCAGGGTGGTGAAGTCGAAGGCCATGCCGATCTTGCCGCCGGCGAACATGGTGGCGGTGAAGAAGGTGAAACCGAACAACAGGATGGCGGTGGAGAACAGCCCCTTGCGCGCGCCGTTGGGCACCTCGCTCAGGGGGTAATCGCTATCGGGGGTGACGTTGCTCATGGACCTGGCTCCGGTATGGATGGTGAAGCCTTGGTGAAAGCAGGGGACGTGCCAGAAATCAGCGCAGCAGGCCGCTTGGCAAGGTGGTCAAAGGGTTTTGTGCGAAATGCACAAAGAAACGCACTAATAAAGCGAAGGATCGCTCAAGATTTGTGAGTGTAGAACAAAAGTGGTGCGCGACGCTGCTGTCGCGCACCAGCTTGCAGCGCATCAGTTGACGGTGACCTGCGGCATCGGCGGCATGGTCACGGTCTGCTCGCTCGCCGGGGCGAGCACCTCGGCTTCGCCGTCGACCACTTGCTTGCCGTCCTGGTTGTACACGCGGGTGGCGATGCGCACGCGGTTCTTCGGCAGTTTTTCCAGCACTTCCAGCTTCACGGTCAGGGTGTCGCCGAGCTTCACCGGGCGGGTGAACTTGAGCTGCTGGCCGAGGTAGATGGTGCCCGGGCCGGGCAGGCGGCAGGCGATGGCGGCGCTGATCAGTGCGCCGGTGAACATGCCGTGGGCGATGCGCTCCTTGAACATCGTCTCGGCGGCGAAGGCTGCGTCCAGATGTACCGGGTTGTTGTCGCCGGAGACGGCGGCGAACAGCTGCACATCGCGCTCTTCCACGGTTTTCTCGAAGGCCGCTTGCTGGCCGACGCTGAGGGCTTCGTAAGGGATATTGGTGACCTGTGTCATGGGCACTCCTTGATTGGGCTTCGACCCTGGCTCAGCGCCTGCTGCAGCCAGTCGATCAGGTGGGCGGTGACCTCGTTGCGATTGCTCTCGTTGAGCAGCTCGTGACGGGCCTCGGGATAAATCTTCAGTTGCACGTCGCGCACGCCGGCCTCGCGCAGGGCGCCAGCCAGATCACCCAGGCGCTTGCCGTCGCTGACCGGGTCGCGCGAGCCGCCAATGACCAGCAGCGGCAGGTCGGCATCGATCTGCGCCAGGTTGCTGGTCGGGGTGATGCGCTGCAGGCCATCGAGCAGGTCGCACCACAACTGCGTGGTGCAGACGAAGCCGCACAGCGGGTCGGTCACGTATTTGTCCACTTCCGCCGGGTCGCGGCTGAGCCAGTCGAAGGCCGTGCGGTTGGGCTTGAAAGCCTTGTTGAACGAGCCGAAGGAGAGAAAATCGATGACCTTGCTGCGCCCCTTGGGGCCCAGGCGCCAGCGCTCGAAGCCGGCGATCAGCCTGGCGGCCTTGTACAGCGCCACGGGCTGGTAATTGGAGCCGGACAGCACGGCGCCCTGCAGGCTGCAGCTATGGCCCAGCAGATAGGCCATGCCGATGTAGCTGCCCATGCTGTGGCCGAACAGGAAGATCGGCGTATGCGGATGCTGCTGGCGAATGTGATGGTTGAGGGTGGACAGGTCGCCGACCACCTTGCTCCAGCCGTCTTCATCAGCGTAGTGGCCAAGGGTGCCGCGTTCTGCGGTGGCACCATGGCCGCGCTGGTCCAGCGCGTAGAGCGCGAAGCCCGCCGCTACCAGGGCTTCGGCCAGGCGTACGTAGCGCAGGCTGTGCTCGGCCATGCCATGGGCGAGCATGACCGCCGCGCGTGGCGGCTGGTCGCCGTACCAGTGAYTGACCTGCAATGGCGTGCCATCGCTGGCGTTGATAACGAAGGCGTCGTGGCGCATGGCGAATCCTTGTGCCGGAAGTTGGCGGCATTGTGCACCTTGGCCGTCCTCACGCAAAGCACAGCCGAATTTCCGGCGAGCCGCAAAGATCGGTTACGAATCACTGCATTTATTGCGAAATTCAGCCCATCAATGACGCCTTCGAGCTATTTGCGGCGCCGCTCTGAACTGCTACTTTCCGGGCAGTCCCGCACCGCGGGCCAGATCACTTCAGGGGAAGAGGACAAGAACAATGCAACCTGATTTCTGGAACGACAAGCGCGCTCCCGGCGTGCCCAACGATATCGACCTGTCCAGCTACAAGTCGGTGATCGAAGTATTCGAGCGCTCATGCAAACGTTTCGCCGACCGTCCGGCCTTCAGCAACCTCGGCGTCACGCTGACCTATGCCGAGCTGGATCGTCTCTCCGCGACCTTCGCCGCCTACCTGCAAAAGCACACCGACCTCAAGCCAGGCGATCGTATCGCGGTGCAGATGCCCAACGTGCTGCAGTATCCGATCGCCGTGTTCGGCGCCATGCGCGCCGGGCTGATCGTGGTCAACACCAACCCGCTGTACACCGCGCGCGAGATGCGCCACCAGTTCAAGGATGCCGGGGTGCGTGCGCTGGTGTACCTGAACATGTTCGGCAAGCTGGTTCAGGAGGTGCTGCCCGATACCGAGATCGAGTACCTGATCGAAGCCAGGATGGGCGACATGTTGCCGAGCCTCAAGGGCTGGCTGGTCAACACCGTGGTGAAGAAGGTCAAGAAGATGGTGCCCGACTACCATCTGCCCCAGGCCATTGCCTTCAAGCAGGTGCTCAAGCAGGGCCACGGCCAGACGCTGACGCCGGTCAAGGTCGGTCATGACGACATCGCCGTGCTGCAATACACCGGCGGCACCACCGGCGTGGCCAAGGGCGCCATGCTCACCCACGGCAACCTGGTGGCCAACATGCTGCAGGTGGACGCCTGCCTGGCGCAGCTCGGTGAAGACGGCACGCCGCTGATGAAGCAGGGTCAGGAGATCATGATCGCGCCGCTGCCGCTGTACCATATCTATGCCTTCACCGCGAATTGCATGTGCATGATGGTCAACGGCAACCAGAACGTGCTGATCACCAATCCACGCGACATCCCCGGCTTCATCAAGGAGCTGGGCAAGTGGAAGTTCTCCGCGCTGCTGGGCCTCAACACCCTGTTCGTCGCGCTGATGGATCACCCCGAGTTCAAGAACCTCGACTTCTCCAACCTCAAGGTCACCAACTCCGGCGGTACCGCGCTGGTCAAGGCGACTGCCGAGCGCTGGCAGCAGATGACCGGCTGCACCGTGGTCGAAGGTTACGGCCTGACCGAAACCTCGCCGGTGGCCAGTACCAACCCCTATGGCGACAAGGCGCGTCTGGGCACTGTCGGCATTCCGGTACCGGGCACGGCGTTCAAGGTGATCGACGACGACGGCAACGAGATGCCGCTGGGTGAGCGCGGCGAGTTGTGCATCAAGGGGCCGCAGGTGATGAAGGGCTACTGGCAGCGTGAGGAAGCGACCGCCGAAGTGCTCGACGCAGAAGGCTGGTTCAAGACCGGCGACATTGCCGTGATCGACGCCGACGGCTTCGTGCGTATCGTCGACCGCAAGAAGGACATGATCATCGTCTCCGGCTTCAACGTGTACCCCAACGAGATCGAGGACGTGGTCATGGCCCACCCGAAAGTCGCCAGTTGCGCGGCCATCGGCGTGCCGGACGACAAGTCGGGTGAGGTGGTCAAGCTGTTCGTGGTGCCGCGTGACGGCGGCGTTACCGTCGAGGAGCTCAAGGCCTACTGCAAGGAAAATTTCACCGGCTACAAGGTGCCCAAGCACATCGTGTTCAAGGACTCACTGCCGATGACCCCGGTCGGCAAGATCCTTCGTCGCGAGCTGCGCGACATCGCCTGACCCAAAGCCCCTCCCCACTGTTGGGGGAGGGGCTTTCCCGCCTCAACTGCCGTCGGGCAGTGCAATTGTTGTGATTTAGTAACTACCCTCGCGTGTTTCATGCAGCCCAGTGCTGCATCAGCGGCAGAGACGAGCTAGGCTCTACGCGCTGCAAGATGCGAGCTAGAGGCTTTTCGCAGGTTCACGAAGATAAGGATCGTCTGTGACTGCGCGGTCTCTTTCGGTCACTTTTGCGACTCTTTAGCCCATGTTTGGTGCTAGTCGGCCTCTGGCAAAGCTGCTACTCTCGGCGCGCTTCCGGGCCCCTGGGTCAGCGGGAAAGCGAGCTATACACACAACAAACAACCGCCCTCGCGCGGTGAAGATCAGCTGTTGCTTAGGAGTGGGCTTCCATGACCGAAAACTTCTGGAAGGACAAGTATCCCGTTGGGGTTGCTGCCGAAATCAATCCCGATCAGTACCCGAACATCCTCGCGGTACTGAAAGAATCCTGCCAACGCTTCGCCGACAAGCCTGCTTTCAGCAACCTGGGCAAGACGCTCACCTACGGCGAGATCTACACGCTGTCCGGTGACTTCGCGGCCTACCTGCAGAAACACACCGATCTCAAGCCCGGCGACCGTATCGCCGTGCAACTGCCCAACGTGCTGCAGTACCCCATCGTGGTATTCGGTGCCATGCGCGCCGGCCTGGTGGTGGTCAACACCAACCCGCTGTACACCGCGCGGGAGCTGGAACACCAGTTCAACGACTCCGGCGCCAAGGCGCTGATCTGCCTGGCCAACATGGCCCACCTGGCCGAACAGGTCGTGCCCAAGACGGGCGTGAAGACGGTGATCGTCACCGAAGTCGGCGACATGTTGCCGACCTTCAAGCGTCTGCTGGTCAATGCCGTGATCAAGCACGTGAAGAAGATGGTGCCGGCCTACAACCTGCCCAAGGCAGTCAAACTCAACGATGCTCTGGCCAAGGGCCGTGGCCAGAGCTTCAGCGAAGCCAATCCGAACAATGGCGATGTCGCCGTGCTGCAGTACACCGGCGGCACCACTGGCGTGGCCAAGGGCGCGATGCTCACCCATCGCAACCTGGTGGCCAACATGCTGCAGGTCAAGGCGCTGATGGGCGCCAACCTCGATGAAGGCTGCGAGGTGCTGATCGCGCCGCTGCCGCTTTACCACATCTACGCGTTCACCTTTCACTGCATGGCAATGATGCTGATCGGTGGCCACAACATCCTGCTGACCAACCCGCGCGATCTGCCAGCGGTGGTCAAGGACCTGGCCAAGTACCGCTTCACCGGTTTCGTCGGCCTCAACACCCTGTTTGTCGCCCTGTGCAACAACGAGGATTTCCGCAAGCTGGACTTCTCCAGCCTGAAGCTCACCGTTTCCGGCGGTATGGCCCTGCAACTGGCAACCGCGGAGCGTTGGAAGGACGTCACCGGCTGCGCCATCTGCGAAGGCTTCGGCATGACCGAGACCAGCCCGGTGGCCACGGTCAACCCGTTCAGCGCCATCCAGCTCGGCACCATTGGTATTCCGGTGCCCTCGACCCTGTGCAAGATCATCAACGACGATGGTCAGGAACTGGCCATCGGCGAGATCGGCGAGCTGTGCGTGAAGGGCCCGCAGGTGATGAAGGGCTACTGGCTGCGCCAGGACGCCACCGACGAAATCCTCGATGCCGAAGGCTGGTTGAAGACCGGCGACATCGGTCTGATCCAGGAAGATGGCTATCTGCGCATCGTCGACCGCAAGAAGGACATGATTCTGGTGTCCGGCTTCAACGTCTACCCGAACGAACTGGAAGACGTGCTGGCGACCCTGCCCGGTGTGCTGCAGTGCGCCGCCATCGGTATTCCGGACGAAAAATCCGGCGAAGCGATCAAGGTGTTCGTGGTGGTCAAGCCGGGCGAGAGCGTGACCAAGGAGCAGGTGATGGAGCACATGCGCGCCAACCTCACCGGCTACAAGGTGCCCAAGGCCGTGGAGTTCCGCGACGTGCTGCCGACCACCAACGTCGGCAAGATCCTGCGCCGCGAGCTGCGCGACGAAGAGCTGAAGAAGCTGGGCAAGAAGTGATTCGCTAGCTGCGTTCGAGAACCCCGCTTCGGCGGGGTTCTTGCGTTTTGGGCTGAGAGTGCAGGGCAGTCACGAAGCATGATGGCGGACTGTTCGCTTCGCTCCTGAGTCCGCCCTACGTGCTGGTTGAGATTCGCGATGCAGCGCCGTAGGGCGCACTCGGCTTTGGCTTCCTGCGTCGCTCTACCTCCTGCATCCATGCAGTCGTCGCGAAGCAGTACGCCGTCAGGGTTCTCAGGGGCGTCGTGGTGCCAGCCCTGGCTTGGTTCCGCAGGCTACTCGCTACGCTCGTGAAACCGGCCTACAGGCTAAGGATAGGGCGGGTTTGGAACCGCCCACTGCCAGGGGCGAAGCGCGCCGCCATGGCCATCAACACAACGGTAGCGGCAGCCATGGTCAGCCAGCTCAGGCGCAGGTCGTCGGTGTACTGGCGTAGCAGGCCGGCCAGGAATGGAGCCGTGGCGGCGATCAGGTAGCCGCCGCCCTGCACGAAGGCCAGCAGGTCGCCGGTCTGGCGCGGATCATCCAGATGATCCTGGGCCACCACCAACGACAGTGGGAACAGCGCGCCGATGCCGATGCCCAGCAACATGCAGATCGGCACCACCAGTTGCAGCGGTGCCATCATCAGGCCGAGCAGCCCGGCCAGCAGCGCCAGCAAGACCACCGCCAGCAAAACGCGCCGATCCGGATAGCGTGGCAGCAGGCTCGATGCCAGCAGGCCGGCGACTACTTCGCAGAGCGTCAGCGCAGCCAGCAACAGGCCGCTGGCCTGCGCGCTCCAACCCAGCGAGGTGTAGTAGGGCGGCAGCCATGCCAGCACCAGGGTGTAGCCGGCGGTGCCGATGCCGAAGAAGCTCATCAACAGCCAGGCCCTCGGCGAGCGCCAGACATCCAGGCGTGGCAGCTCGCTCGAGGTTGCGACTGCCTGCGCAGGTGCTGCGCGGCGCCAGAACGCAGCAGCGAGCAGAGCGGGCAGTGCCCAGCTCGCCAGCGCCCACGACCAGCCTATCGACTGCGCCAGCCAGGGCGTCAGCGCCGCACCGAAGGCCGCGCCGCCCATGATCGCGCAACTGTAGAAACCGATCAGGCGGCCACTGTCGGCGGCGAAGCGTGACTTGATCAAACCCGGCAGCAGTGCCTGGACGAAGGCGATCCCGGCGCCAGCCAGCAAGGCGGTGGCGATCAAGGTGCTGGAATCCGGCAGCACGCCGCGCAGCAGACAGGCGAGGGCGATCAGCAGTACGCCGAAGAGAATCCCGTTGCGCTCGCCGAGGCGCTGGCGCAGCAGGCCAGCGGCCAGGGCGCCGAGACCCATGATCACCACCGGCAGGCTGGTCAGCAGGCTGGCTCCAATATGATCCAGGCCGCTATCGAGCTGGATGCGGTCGAGCAACGGGCCGATGGCCGCCAGCACCGGGCGCAGATTCAGGCCGAGCAGGACGATGGCGATGAGCAGCAAGGTCTGGCGCTTCATGCCTGTGCCTCCTTCGCCCCGCGCCAGGCCACCAGCAGCACACCGCCGACGATGCACAGCGCTGCCAGCAGCATCGATAAGCTGCCCTGTTCGCCGAGCAGGCCGATGGCGATGGCCGCGCCAGTGATCGCTGCCACCGAGCCGATCTGGCTGAGAAATACCGTGCCGGCCAGGTTCTGCAGGACGAAGAACAGCGCATAGACCGCCGCGAAAAGCAGCATCTGCAAGGCCAGTAGGCCGACTGCCGCAGGACTTTCCAGGCGGGGTGCGAGGTCGACACCGAACAGGCCCAGCGGCACCAGCAGCAGTGCGCCGCCCAGCAGCATGCCGGGGGCCAGGGATAGTGGGCTGGCACCCGCCGGCCAATAGCGGGCTCGGTAGATGTTGCCGAGCGCCAGGAACACCGGCACGCAGAGCGCCGCCAGCACCCACAGCAAGGGGCTGTCGCCGGCATTGAGCTTGCCCAGGGCCAGCAACAGGCTGCCGGCCAGGCCGATGCAGATGCCCAGCAGACGAATGCGGCTCAACCCTTCCATGCGCAAGGCCAGGGCCAGCAGGTAGGTGATCAGGGGCGGGAAGGCCAGGCACATCGAGGCGAAGCCGGCGCCGACATGGCCAATCGAGCTGAACAGCAAGCCGTTCGGCACAGCGATGCTGAGCAGTCCCGAGGCCAGGTAATAACCCAGCAATTCTGGACGGGTGCCAGGGCGCTCGCCGCGTATCCAGGTAAACAGCAACAGCAGCAGACCGCCGCCCAGCAAGCTCCAGAGCAGGTAGGCCATGGCTGGCCAGCCAACGTTGCCGGCCAGTTTCACCAGGATGCTGGTCAGCCCCATCAAGGCGCCTATGGTCAGCAACAAGGACAAGGCGAGAACAGGACGAAAATTGGAGTCGGGCATGCAGCTGCCTCCTGAGGGTGAATGCGTTACGATGCAAACATTCTTTTTGAAAAGTATCTTGATGGCAAGATAAATCGAGGGCGATATGCAAGACCGTGCACAATTGGCTGCCGAACAGTGGCTTCGACAGCGGCCGGATCTGGATGGTTTTTCCATGGCGGTGATCGGCCGCCTGGGTGAGCTCAGCCAGGTGATCACGCGCGATCACCTGCTGCCGTTCTTCACCGCGCACGGCCTGCAGGCCGGTGAGTTCGACCTGCTCGCGACCTTGCGCCGCTCGGGCGAGCCCTATGCGCTGATGCCCACGGCGTTGTACGAGAGCGCGATGATTTCCTCGGGCGGCATGACCAGCCGCATCGACCGTCTGGAAAAGGCCGGGCTCATCGAGCGACGCAAGCATCCCAGCGACCGCCGTGGCGTACTGGTGGCGCTGACCCCGGCCGGCTTCGAGCTGATCGACGGCATCCTGGCGGCCCACGTGGCTAACCTCCAGCGCGTGCTCGCAGGGTTGACCGCCGACGAGCAGCGCACGTTGCATGAATTGAATGGCAAGGTGTTGGCAGGGTTGGCAGGGTTGGCTGAGCGAGACGGGGAGTAGTTGTGTCGATGGCTCCCACGCTCCGGCGTGGTAGCAAGCCCGTGACGCTCTGCGTCACAGCACAGCACGCAACTGCTCGCGGTAGACGCTGGAGCGTCGGGGGCTGCATTCCCACGCAGAGCGTGGGAACGATCAAAGGCAGGGGTGATGTCGATGGCTCCCACGCTCCGGCGTGGTAGCAAGCCCGTGACGCTCTGCGTCACAGCGCAGCACGCAACTGCCCGTGGTGGACGCTGGAGCGTCGGGGGCTGCATTGCCACGCAGAGCGTGGGAACGATCATGAAAAGGCGAGGGCATACCCTCGCCTTGTTGATGGCTCCCACGCTCCGGCGTGGTAGCAAGCCCGTGACGCTCTGCGTCACAGCGCAGCACGCAACTGCCCGTGGTGGACGCTGGAGCGTCGGGGGCTGCATTCCCACGCAGAGCGTGGGAACGATCAAGGGCGGGGGGGATGTCGATGGCTCCCACGCTCCGGCGTGGTAGCAAGCCCGTGACGCTCTGCATCACAGCACAGCACGCACTGCCCGTGGTGGACGCTGGAGCGTCGAGGGCTGCATTCCCACGCAGAGCGTGGGAACGATACGAAGCCTTTGATGGCTCCCACGCTCCGGCGTGGGAGCAAGCCTGTGACGCTCTGCGTCACAGCGCAGCGCGTAACTGCCCGTGGTGGACGCTGGAGCGCCTGGGGCTGCATTCCCACGCAGAGCGTGGGAACGATCAACTCAGCCGCCGCGAGGGTTGAAGCCCTGGAGTTGACGCCTCAGCGTTTTGAGCCACGATCTCCTGGCGGTATAGCGAAAAGGCGCACATATGGAATCGGTCTGGATCGCAGCGGGTGTCTTCGTATGTCTCCTGTCGGCATCCCTGTTCATGATGCATGGGTACCCCAAACTCTCGGCTCGTCACCGAGATGAAGAAACCAACACGGTGGTGCGCCTGGTCGCCAATATCTTTGTGGTCATGACCTCACTGGTGTTCGGCCTGATGATCAATTCGGCCAAGAACACCTTCGAAGCGATCGACACCAACATGCACACCTATGCGACCAGCCTGATCATCTTCGATCGAACACTGAAGACCTACGGTGACAAGGCGCAGGACACGCGCGAGCACCTGGCCGCCTATGTGGAGCACGCCATTGCCAATCCCTATCGCGGCGACGAAGCGCTGCAGCATCGAGTGAGTCCCGCCACTCAATATCTGGATGAAATCGGTGCGGTCCTGGCTGCCATCAGCCCCGAAACCCGTTATCAAGAAACCATGCTGAGCGACCTCCGTCAGCAGTACCACTCACTGATAGAGCAGCGCTGGCGAATCGTGGAGCAGTCCGAAGGGACGATACCGATGCCACTCATCGGCATGCTCGTCGCGTGGTTGACGTTGATCTACGCCAGCTTTGGCTATCGCGCGCCGAACAACCCGATGGTAATTGGCATGTTCACCCTGTCTGCACTGCTGATTGCCGCCTCCGTATACCTGGTTCTGGACATGGATATTCCCTTCCATGGGCCGATACAGATATCAGACGCACCATTGCGCAGAGCCCTGGCGGAAATGCAGATGTAGCGCGGTTTTTTCCCTGGGCAGCGGTCTTCCGTGAGGGCGGGGCAGAGCGCAACCGTCCAGCGCCAGCCACATGCTCGGCTCACATCCGATGATGTTCCACCAGGAAATCCACGAACACCCGCACCCGCGCCGGCATCGCCGAACCGCCCACGAACACCGCATGAATCGGTTCCCGATCACCGGGATTGAAGGTTTGCAGCAGCGGCACCAGATCACCGCGCTGCAGGTCCTCGGCCACGCTGAACTCGCCGATGCGTGCGATGCCGGCGCCGACCCGGGCGAACTGCGCCAGCGCCTCGCCGCTGCTGCATTCGATGTTGCCGCAAACCTTCAGGGAGAACGCCTGGCCGTCGCGGGCAAAGGGCCAGTTGGGTTCGGAGCGGCGGAAGTTGAAGCGCAGGCAGTTGTGTTGCAACAGGTCTTCCGGCTGCTGCGGCGTGCCGTGGCGTTGCAGGTAGTCGGGGGAGGCCACCACCACCTGGCCGGTTTCGCCGACCTTGCGGGCGGTCAGCGGGCTGTCCGGCAGATGGCCGAAGCGCACGGCTACGTCAGCCTGGCCGCCGAGGATGTCGACCACTTCGTCGCCCAGGCTTAGGTCGACGGTGATGTTCGGGTAGCGCGCACTGAAGGCGGCCACCAGTGGCACGATGGCCAGCCGACCATGGCCGAGCGCGGCACTCACACGCAAGCGACCCCGTGGCACGCCCTGGTCGGTGATGGCTTCCTCGACTTCCGCCATGTCGGCGAGGATGCGCCGGGCGCCGCGCAGATACGCCTCGCCCTCGGCGGTGAAAGTGATCGCGCGGGTGGTGCGCAGCAGCAGGCGGGTGCCAAGGCGCTGCTCGGTGCGCGCGATGATCCGGCTGACGGCCGAGGGTGTCAGTCCTAACGCTCTCGCCGCAGCGGACAGGCTGCCTTCCTCCGCCACGGTGGCGAACACCACCATCTCACCTGACCTGCCGTTGAAGTCCATTTGTGCTCCGTAAGCAAAGGTGTTTGCCAGAAATGCCATCTACCGCCGTCAAGGTTTGGATCCTAGCATTCGCGGCATAGATGAGGAGCCTTTCCATGCGTATCAATCCACCCCTAGTTGCACTCGCCATCGGTGCCTTCGGCATCGGCGTTACCGAGTTCGCCCCCATGGGCATGTTGCCGGGTATCGCCAGCGATCTCGGTGTCTCCATTCCGGCTGCCGGCCTGCTGGTCAGCGCCTACGCGCTGGGCGTACTGCTTGGCGCGCCACTGATGACCCTGACCACCGGCAAGATTCCCCGGCGCTACCTGCTGATCGGGCTGATGGCCATCTTCACCCTGGGCAACCTGATGTCCGCCCTGGCGACCGATTACACCAGCCTGCTGATCGCCCGCGTGGTGACTTCGCTGAACCACGGCGCCTTCTTCGGCGTCGGTTCCATCGTCGCCGCCAGCGTGGTCGCGCCAGACAAACGCGCAGGGGCGGTGGCCGCCATGTTCATGGGCCTGACCCTGGCGACCATCGGCGGCGTGCCGCTGGCGGCCTGGTTCGGTGAGGTACTCGGCTGGCGCACGGCGTTCTGGGGCATCACTGGTCTGGGCGTATTGGCCATGCTCGCGCTGTGGTTCGCCCTGCCCAACGTGCCGCTGCCGAAGAGCGATGGCGTGCTGGCGGAAATCCGCGTGCTCGGCCGTGGCCCGGTGCTGGCAGCCCTGGCCCTGACCGTGATTGGCTCCAGCGCGATGTTCACCGTGTTCACCTATATCGCGCCGATCCTCAGCAGCGAAACCGAGGCGTCCACCGTCTTCATCACCGCCATGCTGGTGCTGTACGGCATCGGCCTGACGCTGGGCAACGTGTGGGGCGGCAAGGCAGCGGATCGCTCCGTCGATCGCACCCTGATCGTCTCGTTGAGTGCGCTGATCCTGGTCTTGTTGGCCTTCACCGTGCTGATGCGCTGGCCGCTGCCGGCGGCCGTGGCCATCCTGATTTGGGGCATCGCCAGCTTCGCCATCGTGCCACCGTTGCAGATGCGTGTGATGGAGGCCGCCAAGGAAGCGCCCAACCTGGCCTCGGCAGTGAATATCGGCGCGTTCAATCTGGGCAACGCCATCGGCGCGGCGCTGGGCGGCGCGGTGATCAACGCGGGGTTGGGCTATCCGGCGATCTCGCTGGCCGGTGCGGCGATGGCCGGGCTGGGGCTGCTGATGGTGCTGGGGTTTGCCTGGCGTTCCAGGGCGGTGGCGGCTGCGGCGATCTAAGAGAGCGGCAATTGGGAAGGGGCGGATTAAATGAATCCACCCCTTTCCGGTTTACGCCTTCGCAGCAGGGCTCAAGCGAAAGCTGACACCCATGCGGTTGAATGCGTTCATGGCTGCGATAGCGGCAGTGAGGTCGACCAGGTCTTTCGGAGTGAATGCGGACGATGCCGCGGCATAAGCTTCATCGGACACATGCGTTTCACCAACCAGGGTCACTTCTTCCGTCCAGGCCAGGGCGGAACGTTCCTGGTCGGAAAACAGATGCGCGGCCTCATGCCAGACCGGCACCAGAACGAGCTTATCTACTGACATACCTCCCTTGATCAGATCTCGCGAATGGATATCGATGCAGTGCGCGCATCCATTGATTTGCGATGCCCGCAAGAACACGAGATGTATGAGTTGAGACGGCAGGTTCGTTCCGGTGGTGACGTAATGGTGCAGCCCACCCAGTGCTTTTGCTGCACCCGGTGAAGCCTCAAACCAATTCAGACGAGTCATAGAGCAGTACCCTTTGTGGATGGGGGAGTCGGTAAGGTCTGCTCAATTAAGACAACTAAGAGGATCAAGGTATTGATCCAATTAAAGGCTTAATGAACGGTCCACTTTGCGGAGGGGCCGGTGTGGCTTTTGATGCGGTGCGGTGTGGAGCGGCTGATCTCCTGTCCAGCGTCCATCGCTCAGGCTTTAGCTTGGGGAGCGTTGCGATGCTCGGGTTTCTGGCTATATGGAAGCCTTGCGCATTGGCTCGTGGACGCTCAGCTCAGTGAACGGAATCGATGGCTCCTACGCCCGGCGTGGGAGCATGCGTCACAGCGCAGCACGCAACTGCCCGTGGTAAACGCTGGAGCGTCGAGGGCTGCATGCCCACGCGGAGCGTGGGAACGATCAAAGGCGTGGAGTGGTACATATCGGCCAGAGGCGGCCGCTCAATCCCGTCGTTCTCTACTCGCATCGACTGCACCCACGCATTACTATCACATCATTGGAACTGGCAACGAATTCTACATAAGGATTTAGCACAGCAGTGACAGGCCAACTGCCCGCTATTTGACGGCGAGCAGTTAAGACGTGCTGTTAAATGCACTGTAGATTTAGGATGCGTAGTGGTAGAGGCTAGTTCGTCCCGATGGTTACTTCAGTGTCTAGCGGTGTTGCGATAATATTCGCAATTTCTGTATATAGATCCACGTCTTCGCCATCAGAGGATATAGATATAATCAGGCTATAACGAGCTTTAGCGTTGCACTTTCCTAGATGGGGTCGATATCGCCACCAGCCGGAAACCGGATAAATAGCAATTTTATTTCTTGAGGCTAAGTCAATCGCTGGGCCGATCCAAACGTCACTGTGCACTGAACCTGCGGATATACTTTTGGGGCCGAATACCCACCTGTTATCCGGCTCTGGTTGTGGAGGCTTGTGTGCCATCGACTCAAGCTTATTGATTCGATGTCGGAAAGCTGCTTCTGTCTCGGATTTTTTCTTTAGGTCAAACCGAAGCCCAAAGGACTGATACCTAGCAGGGATCACTTGGGCCATTTCTCCTGGGCTAGGCTCGATGAAGTAAGAAAGAGTGATCTTCAGTTGGACGGTTCGGTTTTCGAGGCGCTCCAGCTCCGCTTTGGGCCATGGCAGATTGTAGTAATGCACCTCTTTAAAATACGGGTCTCCAACCTCACGATTCTTTTCGTTTAAATCTCTCGCAAATGGTTGGATACTAGTTTCAGCAATTAGCGCCAAGTCGTTTTCTGCGGATGCCAAGGCGCGTGATAGCTGCGGAACGCCATAACCAATTTGGCGGGCAAGAGCGATTCGCTGCCCCTTGCTCTTACATTTCTTGAATCGTTCCATCATGACGGGCGTCCACTGCGCGCTGTGAATAATCAATGCGCGCACCGTTTCTGGCCACATCTGTGGATGCGCAGCCATGATTGCCGCAGCCAATCCCGCTGCTTGAGCGGTAGCAGAGCTGGTGGCCCAGAACTCCTCAATAGGCCGCTGAGTGACATCTTTTCCGGTTGTTAAGAGTGACAGTGCAGGAACACCGGAAATTATTTCTGTTCCGTCAGGACTGATCGCCTTGTTGCCCGCCTCGAATACCACTTCTGGCTTGATTGGGGTTTTGGAGTGTTCCCAGTCGATTGATGCCCGGCTATAGGGGCTATGGTCGCCGGCCTGCGCTACTGCGGACCACCCCTCATAGCCTGGTTGATCGTGAAGGTCGACTTTGTCGGTGAATCCACCGACCGCCAACGCGTTCCATGATTGAGCGGGGTCTTCAATCGGGAAGTCATAGGGGTCAGCCAAATCATCAGGGCTGTTGGAGTCTGGGATGTTACCTGCGGAAATTATGAAAAGTCGACGCGGACCATATTCCCCGTTCTCCCCGAAATCCCCAACCATCGAGCCACTGCAGACCTGATCAATGGCGGAGCTCCATGTAGTTGGGCGCTCGCCTGAAACGTCTTGGTTCGAGACCGCCATGCAGAAAACTCGATTTCGCAGGGGCTCCTTCACTTCTGCAAGGCTTACTGCAGACTGGGTAATGAATCCGTAGCTCGAAGGGTCATTTCTCTCCCAGCCAGGGGGAGGTAGAAACTTTACCGACTCCAGCTTTGCCGTTAGCTCAATAAAGCTCTCATCTGTCAGTGCGTAGGTAAGGTCGCCATACAGCGCTGCACCAGCCATATTGGTTCCATGGCCGTGGTGGTCATGCACCCCCCACTCTGACCTGACTGCTTGGCAGTCATCAGCTGCAAGTGCGAGCTGAATAAGGGGGTGAGCTTGGTTTACTCCATGATCCAGAACGCAAATCGCGGGGCTTTCGTTCTCAGGTGGAATCAGTCTGACTGCCAGATTGGCTGTCCATTCTGATTTTTCCTGTGGTGTTTGCCGGGTAAAGAAATAGGGATTATCGGTGGCTTTCCTGAGCTCCTCTAATCCGTCCGCATTTGCTGCAAGAATAGATATTTCAAGAGTGTTCGCATAAATAATTAATACTTCTGTGTCCGGAAATATTAGTGAGTTCTCGCTGACACGAAGTTTAAGATTGTTAGCGACACGCCGGACATGATCAGCTTTCCATGCTGCACACCAGCATTCCCACCAAAGGACGGAAGATAAAGCGCTCGGGAACGGTCTGGAGTCTGTCCATAAGGTCTCTATGTCCCCGATGGAGAAATTTTCAATGGCTGAAAATTTAGTCTCATTTTTTGGCTTTCCAGACCTGGTCTCTTCTTCTGCATACTCCTGCAGTTTAAGCTCCAGAAAGTCCATAGCATCGTGAGGAACGTATAGCGCTCCGAGCGTTGATCCGTCCTCTAGGACGCGGAGGGCGGAAAGCCGGATATTTTGTTTCTTCCAGTTTAAATCTGGAACGGGCGATCCCGCTTCAAACTCAACCTCCAAGTACAACGCTTGGGGGGAGTCGCTGATATTTTCTGCAAAGAAGGCGTTCTGACCGCTTCGTGCCGCAGTAAACGCAAGGGATAGTTTTTCTCGGAGGCGGCTACCATGACCTTCCTCTCGTGGTTTACCCGCGTTGCTCAGATCCTTATCTCGGCGCTGGTAAGGGTGATCCACCCTGAACTGCTCAACTCTGAAATGCGGAAGCTCGTAAGACGACGCCATACTGGATATTTCCCTAATCCAAAGCTATGCGCAGTAAATAATCTAACCGGAGCTTAGTCCTGACATGGTTTCTTTCAGGGTATGGCGCTCTTTTAGCGCCTTAACTATCGCTTCAGTTGTCGCGTGCTTATCACCCTGTAGGATGACATCTTTGATAATCTCAAAGGCGGCTCTAGTGATTTCTGCCTGGCTGAGACCTTGGGCAGCAGCTATGAGTTTCGCCCACGACACTCTCTTCGGCAAATAGGTATGCATTCGCATCTTAAGCACTTCCTTAATGCCGCTCGGATCAGGAAGAGAGTACTCGATGATGTCGTCGAACCGCCTGAAGAGGGCGCGATCAAGAAGCTCGGGATGGTTCGTTGTGGCCAGCACGAGGCTGTCTGTACTGTTTGCTTCCTCAAGAAACTGAAGGAACGAATTGAGCACACGACGCATCTCGCCGACATCGTTATCGGCATTCCGTCGTCCGCCAATGGCATCAAATTCGTCAAACAAGTAAACCGCGCGGACAGAGGCAATCTGATCGAATATCAACCGTAGTTTGGATGCCGTCTCACCCATGAAGCGTGTGATCAGTGCATCGAGACGTATGGTAAAAAGCGGCAGTTGTAACTCTCCGGCCAAGATCGAGGCAGTGAGGGTTTTTCCGGAGCCTGGAGGACCCAAAAGCAAGAGTTTGGAGCTTGGAACCAAACCATGGCTACGTAGCTTGTCTCGCTGACGTTGTTGATGAATGAGGCGGATAAGCCGATCCCGCTTGAGATCTTCAAGAATCAGGTCTTGCAGCTGAGACTTTGGATAGCTGACAGATAGCAGGGACTCCAACTCGCCTCGTGGTTTGGAGATCGGAATCGCAACCTGCTGGTTTGGCCGAGAGAAATGCCCTTTGGCCGGGAATTCGCGTTTTCGAGCGGTCTCAACCAGTGCTTTGAGCTCATCAGCAACATCAAGTCGGCCACGACGTGCTTCTGCAGCGGCAACTTGCAAGGCGATGGAGAGAAATTGCTCTTCATCTCCTTGGTTGTGGCTGCTCAGCAGAGCAATGATTTGTTGGGCCGTGGCCATCGCCGTCCCTGTCCTTCAATGGGCTGCCGGATTAGCACTCAAGTTTAGTCGATTGGCTATTGGAGGCCTAGCCACGGTCATCCGAATTATCGACGAAGTGGGGACAGATGTATTTGTCGTGACTGGCCGAAGCCCGCCGTTCCCTTACGCCTTAACCTCACTCTCTTCCGCTGCGGTATAGCCTGCCCGCCCTAGGGCGTAATCTGCGACAATCCCGCCTTTGCCCTGATTGCCCCGATCCTGATGACTGACCTCGCCACGCTGCAGAACAACCTCGACCACGTCATGATCGCCGAGCGTCATCGCTTGCGCCGGCAGTTGCATGAGCTGCAGAAGCAGCCCGATGAGGCCAAGCTGGCGCAGTGGCTGGAGCGTTTTCAGGCGTCCAGCGACAAGGTGGCGGCGCGGCGCAGCAGCATCCCGGCGATGCGCTACGACGATGCGCTGCCGATTGCCGCCAAGCGCGATGAGATCAAGGCCGCGCTGGAGAAGAGTCAGGTGGTGGTGATCGCCGGTGAGACCGGCTCGGGCAAGACCACGCAGTTGCCGAAGATCTGCCTGGAGATTGGCCGTGGCGTGCATGGTCTGATCGGTCATACCCAGCCGCGCCGGCTGGCGGCGCGTAGCGTGGCGACTCGGGTGGCCGAGGAAATCGGTACGCCGCTGGGTGAGCTGGTCGGTTACCAGGTGCGTTTCGAGGATCAGAGCAAGGACGGCACGCTGATCAAGCTGATGACCGACGGCATCCTGCTCGCCGAGACCCAGCACGACCGCTTTCTGGAAAAGTACGACACGATCATCGTCGACGAGGCGCACGAACGCAGCCTCAACATCGACTTCTTGCTCGGCTACCTGAAGACCCTGCTGCCGCGCCGCCCGGATCTGAAACTGATCATCACTTCGGCGACCATCGATCTGGAGCGTTTTTCCAAACACTTCAACGACGCGCCGATCATCGAGGTGTCCGGCCGCACCTACCCGGTGGAAACCTGGTATCGCCCGCTGGCGGCCGAGGTGGACGAGGAGGGCGAGCGCCTGCTCGATGACTTGTCCATCGACCAGGGTATTCTCGCCGCACTGGAGGAGATCACCGAGCACGAGCGCAGCGTGGGCCAGCGGCCCGGCGACGTGCTGGTGTTCCTGCCCGGCGAGCGCGAGATTCGCGAAGCCGCCGAGGTGCTGCGCAAGGCCAACCTGCGTTTTACCGAGGTGCTGCCGCTGTATGCACGGCTGACGCCGGCCGAGCAGCAGAAGATTTTCGCGCCGATGCCGGGGCGCAAGATCGTGCTGGCCACCAACGTGGCGGAAACTTCGCTGACGGTGCCGGGCATCCGTTACGTGATCGACTCTGGCACCGCGCGCATCAGCCGTTACAGCTACCGCGCCAAGGTGCAGCGCCTGCCCATCGAGCCGGTGTCGCAAGCCAGCGCCAACCAGCGCAAGGGCCGCTGCGGGCGGGTCGAGCCGGGCATCTGCATTCGCCTGTACAGCGAGGAGGATTTTCTCGGTCGGCCGGCGTTCACCGACCCGGAGATTCTGCGTACCAACCTGGCGGCGGTGATCCTGCAGATGCTGCACCTGTGCCTGGGTAGCATCGAGGACTTCCCCTTCATCGAGCCGCCAGATGGCAAGGCCATCAGCGACGGCTTCAACCTGTTGCAGGAGCTGTCGGCGGTCAACCGCGAAAGCCAGCTCACGCCTCTTGGCCGCCAGCTGGCACGCCTGCCCATCGACCCGCGCCTGGGGCGCATGGTGCTCGAAGGTGCCAAGCAGGGCAGCCTGGAGGAGATCCTGATCGTTGCCGCCGCGCTGTCGGTGCAGGACCCGCGCGAGCGACCGATGGATCGCCAGCAGGCCGCCGACCAGGCGCACGCGCAGTGGAAGGATGTCGATTCGGACTTCGCTGCGCTGATCAACCTGTGGCGCGGCTTCGAGGAAAAACGCCAGGAGCTGGGCAGCAACCCGCTGCGCACCTGGTGCAAGAAGAACTTCCTCAACTATATGCGCCTGCGCGAATGGCGCGATGCGCATCGGCAACTGGTGCTGATCGCCCGTGATCTGCAGTTGAGCGGCAATGCTTCCCGTAGGAGCCCGCTTGCGGGCGATGATGGTCATGCGGATCGCCGGCAAGCCAGCTCCTACAACGAACCCGTCGCGCCGACCAAGGACACCCGCGTCAACGCCATTGCCCGCCAGCAGGCCGAGGCCAGTGAGGCAGCGGTGCGGGCGAAGAACTACGCCGCCGTGCACAAGGCGATTCTTGCCGGCCTGCTCAGCCAGATCGGTCAGAAGACCGAGGAGGGCGACTACCTCGGCGCACGCCAGCGACGTTTCTGGATTCACCCCTCCAGCGTGATCGGGCGCAAGAAGCCCAACTGGATCATGGCCGCTGAGCTGGTGGAAACCACCAAGTTGTTCGCCCGTATGGTGGCCAAGATCGAGCCGGACTGGATCGAGCCGCTGGCGGCGCATCTGGTGAAGAAGAACCATCTGGAACCGCACTGGGAGAAGAAGCGCGGCCAGGTCGTGGCGTTCGAGCAGGTCACCCTGTACGGCATGATCATCGTCGGTCGGCGCCCGGTGCATTACGGCCCCATCGACCCGCCGGTTTCGCGCGAGATGTTCATTCGCGAGGGCCTGGTACGCGGCGAGATCAACAGCCGCGTGCGCTGCCTGACCGCCAACCGCCAGTTGCTCGAACGCCTCGATGAGCTGGAGGCCAAGTCGCGCCGCCGCGACATTCTCGCCGACGAGGAAACCCTGTTCGGCTACTACGACGCGCGCATCCCGCAGGACATCTACCAGGCTGCGAGTTTCGAGAGCTGGTACAAGAAGGGCAGCGCTACCGACGCGCAGCTTCTGATCATGCGCGAGGAAGACGCCCTGGCCCGCGATGCCAAGGAAGTCACCGCCGCGCAGTACCCGGACACCTTGCACATCGGTGAGCTGCAACTGCCGCTGAGCTATCACTTCGAGCCTAATCATCCGCGTGACGGCGTGACCCTGCGCGTGCCAGCGCCGCTGTTGCCGCAACTGCAGCCCGAGCGCCTCGAATGGCTTGTGCCGGGGCTGCTGGAGGCCAAGTGCGTCGCCCTGGTGCGCGGCCTGCCCAAGGCGCTGCGCAAGAACTTCGTGCCGGTGCCGGATTTCGTCGGCGCAGCGCTGGACAAGCTGGTGTTCGGCCAGGGCTCGCTGCCGCAGGCGCTGGGGCATGAGCTGCTACGCATGACCGGCGCACGGGTGTCCGACGAGGCCTGGGCGGAAGCGGCTGAAAGCATCGAAAGCCACCTGAAGATGAACATCGAGGTGGTGGATGCGCGGGGCAAGTTCCTTGGCGAAGGCCGCGACCTGGCCGAGCTGACCGCGCGTTTCGCCGAAGCCAGCCAGGCTGCGCTGGCCATCCCGCAGCAGAGCGACAAGCCGAAAACGGTGGAGGCCAAGGCCTTCGCCGAGGTGGCGGAAAAGACTCAGCAGAAGATCGCCGGCCTCTCCATGACGGTCTATCCGGCGCTGGTGGAGGAGGCCGGTGTGGTCAAGGAAGGGCGCTTCCCGACCCAGGCCGAAGCCGACTTCCAGCACCGCCGCGCCCTGCAACGCCTGCTTCTGCAGCAACTGGCCGAACAGGCGAAATTCCTGCGTGGCAAGTTGCCGGGGCTGACCGAGTTGGGCCTGCTGTACCGCGACATCGGCCGCGTCGAGGCGCTGGTCGAGGATATTCTGCTGGCCAGCCTGGATGCCTGCATCCTCGACGGCGAAGCCACGCTGCCGCGCGATGGCGTGGCCCTGGCGCAACTGGCCGAACGCAAGCGCGGCGACTGGACGGCGCACGCCGAGCGCATCGCCCGCCTGGTGTTGGAGATTCTCAAGCTCAACCACGGCCTGCAGAAGCGCTTCAAGGGCAAGATCGACCTGGCCCAGGCCATGGCGCTCAACGACATCAAGCAGCAGTTGGCCAATCTGGTCTATGCCGGCTTCGTGCGTGAAACGCCGGGCGAGTGGCTCAAGGAAATCCCGCGTTACCTCAAGGCCATCGAGCAGCGCCTGGACAAGGTGGGCTCGCAGGTGCAGCGTGACCGCGTGTGGACGGGCGAAATCACAGGCTACTGGGAACAGTACAAGGCGCGTGCTGCCAAACATGCCCAGGAAGGCAAGCGCGATGCGCAGCTCACGCTGTATCGCTGGATGCTGGAGGAGTACCGCGTGTCGCTGTTCGCCCAGCAACTGGGCACCAGGATGGCGGTATCGGACAAGCGCCTGAGCAAGCAGTGGACGCTGGTTGAAGGTTGATGATCGGCGCTCGCCCCGGCGTTGGGGCGCGCCATCCACTGATGAATGCGGAAACTGAAGAACGATGAGTGTAAATGATGAAAACGCCGGGCTGGGGCGCCGTGGCTGCCTGGGCCTGTTTGTGGCTGGCGTGATGTTCGTGGTGCTGATTTTTGCCGGCCTCATCTACATCATGACCCGCCCCCAGGATGGCGAGATCGAGGCGGCCGAGCGCGCGGCCATCGACGCCTGCTGGCAAAGCGCGCAGGCCACCGAGCGCAGTTTCACCGAGGAAAGTTGCCGGGAAATGGAGAAGCAGTTCCTGCGCAAGTTCGGCCATCAGCCATGAACCTGCTTAAGCGCTTGAGCTTCAAGCATCTGGTGGTGGGTTTCTGCGCGTTGGCGCTTGGCCTGGTGGTGCTGATCTGGTGGCTCAGCGGCGCGGCCTATCTGCGGCCTTATGCCGAGCAGACGGTGATCTTCGGTCAGGGCGAGTTGCAGCTGCCGGCTGAACTGGCCGGCCCCGGCCCGATCCGGGTGGTGCACTTCTGGGACCCGGACTGCCCCTGCAACGCGGAAACCGACGCGCACCTGCGCTACCTGATCGGCCTGCACCGCAATGCCGATGTCGCGTTCTACAGCGTGCAGAAGCCGGGCAGCACGGGCGAGATAGCGCCGTTCCTGCGTGGGCGGATGACGCCCTTGCCGGGCATCGAGGGCATGGAATCGCTGCCGGCCAGCCCGGCCCTGGCGATCTGGGATCGTGACGGCAAGCTGGCCTATGCCGGCCCTTACAGCGAAGGGCTGGTGTGCAACTCCAGCAACAGCTTCGTCGAGCCGGTGCTCGATGCACTGACCCAGGGGCGCCATGTGTCCCTGGCCAGTGGTCTGGCGGTGGGGTGTTATTGCGCGTGGAAGTATTGAGGTGGGGTGGTTGTCGGGTTGGGAGCAGGGTAGGGTTGCCTGTGCCTGTGCCTGTGCCTGTGGGAGGGGCTTTAGCCGCGATGCTTGTCGCGGCTAAAGCCCCTCCCACAAAAGCYGTTGTCGGCTGCAATTGCGTAGCCCGGATGCAATCCGGGGCACATCGAATCGTTCCGGGTTGTATGTGGGTTAGGTGAAGCTATCGCGGCTGAAGCCGCTCCTACGAGATAGGTGAATGTCTGTAGGAGCGGCGGGGAGGCTTCCGCTTCAGCCGCGATGCTTGTCGCGGCTRAAGCCCCTCCCACAAAAGCYGTTGTCGGCTGCAATTGCGTAGCTCGGATGTAATTCGGGGCCGGTATGGGATCGTCCTAGTTTGCAAGTGGGCGAAGCAGGCAGAGCTATCGCGGCTGAAGCCGCTCCTACAGGTGCATGGCGCCTGCAGAGGTTCAGCAGTCCCGTGGGAGGGGCTTCAGCCGCGATGCTTTTGGCCGCTCTCAATTGCCCCGGATTACATCCGGGCTACAACAGCAGCCGTCCCCGTCGTCTACTTGGCGCTGCTTTGCGCTCAGCCTTTCGCAGGGCTGACGCTCCTCACCTACGCATTCAAGACTCTCGAAACCTCCTAAATGTCAATACCTGGCGAGCTGCCGGCGAACAGCATCTTTCGTGTCATTGATTCCTGTCAATTCGCTGACAAATAGCTCTAAAACGGGCCTGTGATCATTTGTCGCACCCCTTCGATTCTTTGCCGACTTCTTGCTGCAAAGTGTTTCAAATCTTTGCGTAAATGTTGCGAAATATGTCGCAGAGAGGCCGTCAGTTTGCTCATAAGTAGGCTGCTAATGAATTGTGCGAGGCCTCGATAGCCTGCAACATCGTCGATTCCCACGGTTTTACCGCTTCGCTTGCACGGATGCTCAAGCTCTGAGTTTTCGCTGCCGGCCTTTTGCTCGATGGGCCGCACGGCAACCGAAGCCGACTGTGGGCATCACTCAGTTGAAGGTCGTGACATGAAAGAAGAGAAATACCATCGTTGTGCGCGCTGGTTGCTGATGGCGATTGCCTTCTCAGCGCTCGGTGGATGTGACTGGGCACTGTTCAACTCGAAAGGGCAGATCGGTGTCGAGCAGGGCAACCTCATCCTGATCTCCATTGGTCTCATGCTGATCGTGGTCATTCCCGTGATCGTCATGACTTTCTGGTTTGGCTGGCGTTATCGCGAGTCGAACGAGAAGGCCACCTACATGCCCGACTGGGCACATTCGCACAAGATCGAACTGGTCGTCTGGGGTGTCCCGCTGATCATCGTCGCGGTGCTGGCGGTCATCATCTGGGAAACCTCGCATTCGCTCGACCCCTATCGCCCGATCGAATCGGACAAGCCGGCGCTGAACATCGAAGTCGTCTCACTCGACTGGAAATGGCTGTTCATCTACCCGGATCAGGGCGTGGCCGTGGTTAATGAGTTGGTGATTCCAGAGAAGACCCCGGTGACCTTCCACATCACCTCCGACACGGTGATGAACGCGCTGTCGATCCCGCAACTCGGCGGGATGATCTATGCCATGGGCGGCCAGCGCACCCAGCTCAACCTGATCGCCAACGAGCAGGGCGAGTTCTTCGGCCAGTCCGGCAACTTCAGCGGCGAAGGCTTCTCGGCCATGCGCTTCAGCACTCACTCGGTCAGCGACGATGCGTTCGCGCAGTGGGTCGACAAGGTCAAGCAGTCGCCCGAGGTCATGGACTTCGCCACCTTCAAAGAGGTGGGCGAGCCCGGCGAGATGGTCAACCACCGCTATCCGATCTACCCGGTCCGCTACTTCGGCCAGGTCGAGGCGAACCTGTTCAACACGGTGATCGGGCAGTACGTGACCCTGAAAGATTCCCACAGCACGGCCATGCACGAAGCAGCGCAGGTGCAGGAGTGAATATGTTTGGAAAACTGACTCTGGACGCGATTCCGTACCACGAGCCCATCATCATGATCACCCTCGCCATGGTGGCGCTGGGCGGTCTGGGGCTGTTCGCGGCGGTGACCTACTTCAAGAAGTGGGGCTACCTGTGGAGCGAGTGGCTCACCTCGGTGGACCACAAGAAAATCGGCGTGATGTACATCCTCGTCGCGCTGGTCATGCTCGTGCGTGGCTTCGCCGACGCGATCATGATGCGCACCCACCTGGCGATGGCCCACGGTGACGGGCAGGGCTACCTGCCGCCGGAACACTACGACCAGATCTTCACCGCGCACGGCATCATCATGCTGATCTTCGTGGCCATGCCACTGGTCACCGGCCTGATGAACATCGTCGTGCCGCTGCAGATCGGCGCACGTGACGTGGCCTTCCCCTACTTGAACTCGCTGAGCTTCTGGCTGTTCGTCGGCGGCGCGCTGCTGATCAACCTGTCGCTGGGTCTGGGCGAGTTCGCCAAGACCGGCTGGGTGGCTTATCCGCCGTTGTCAGGCATCCAGTACAGCCCCGGCGTGGGGATGGACTACTACATCTGGAGCATGCAGCTGTCGGGCTTGGGGACGACGCTGACGGGGGTCAACTTCATCGCCACCATCCTCAAGATGCGTGCACCGGGCATGAGCCTGATGAAGATGCCGATCTTCACCTGGACCATCCTCGTTACCTGCGTGCTGATCTGCGGCGCCTTCCCGCCGCTGACCGCGACCCTGGCGATGCTGTCGCTGGACCGCTACCTGGATTTCCACTTCTTCACCAATGAACTGGGCGGCAACCCGATGATGTACGCCAACCTGTTCTGGATCTGGGGACACCCGGAGGTGTACATCCTGATCCTGCCAGCGTTCGGCGTGTTTTCCGAAGTGGTGGCGACCTTCTCGCGCAAGACCCTGTTCGGCTATGCCTCGATGGTCTGGGCGACTGCGGCCATCGGCGTGCTGTCGTTCGTGGTGTGGCTGCACCACTTCTTCACCATGGGCTCGGGGGCCAGCGTCAACGCCTTCTTCGGCATCATGACCTCGATCATCGCCATCCCCACCGGGGTGAAGATCTTCACCTGGCTGTTCACCATTTTCCGTGGCCGTCTGCAACTCAATGCCATGACCTGGATGACCCTGGGCTTTCTGGTGACCTTCTCCATCGGCGGCATGACCGGCGTGCTGATGGCGGTGCCGGCGGCGGACTTCGTGCTGCACAACAGCCTGTTTTTGATCGCCCACTTCCACAACGTGATCATCGGTGGTGCGGTGTTCGGCTACCTGGCCGGCATCATCTACTGGTTCCCGAAAGCCTTCGGCTTCACGTTGCTCGACCGCTTCGGCCGCTACTCCTTCTGGTGCTGGCTGATCGGCTTCTACTTCGCCTTCATGCCGCTGTACGTGCTGGGCTTCATGGGCATGACTCGTCGCCTCAACCACTTCGACAACCCGGCCTGGGTACCGTGGGTGCAGGTGGCCGTGGTCGGCGCCGTTCTGATCGGTATCGGCATCGTCTTTACCGTGGTGCAGTTCGTCACCAGCTACATCAAGCGCAAGGAAAACGTCGACGTGAGCGGCGATCCGTGGGATGGCCGCACCCTGGAGTGGGCGACGTCCTCGCCGCCACCGTTCTACAACTTCGCGGTCATCCCGACGGCGGACAAGATCGACGCCTTCCATGAGGCGAAGAAGAACGGTGTCGAGCTGATGCCCGCGCCGGAGCACTACGAGCCGATCCACATGCCGAAGAACACCGGTAACGGCCTGATCGTGTCGGCGTTCGTCATCGCCTTTGGCTTCGCCATGATCTGGCACATCTGGTGGCTCGCCATCGTGGGTCTGGTCGGCGCCGTGGTCAGCTTCATCGTGCGTTCCTACGACGAGGACATCGACTACTACGTGCAGCCCGAAGAGATCGCGCGGATCGAGCAGGCGCACCACCAAACCAAAGCCAACGCAGTCGTACAGGCCTGATCATGACCGCTTACGAACCCCACTATCCAAACGACGCTCATGGCCACGGCCATGAGCACCACCACTACAGCAGTGGCATCAAGCTGTTCGGCTTCTGGGTTTACCTGATGACCGACCTGCTGATCTTCGCCACGGTGTTCGCCACCTTCGCGGTACTCAGCAATTCCTTCGCCGGTGGCCCCACCGCCAAGGAAATGCTCAGGCCGGGCCTGCACCTGGTGCTGGTGGAAACCTTCGCCCTGCTGTTCTCCAGTATCACTTACGGCATGGCCATGCTCGCCACCTACCGTGGCGACAAGCGCGCGGTGCTGCGCTGGCTGGGCATCACCTTCCTGTTCGGTGTGGCCTTCATCAGCATCGAGCTGTACGAGTTCCGTCATCTGATCCATGAAGGTGCCGGGCCACAGGTCAGCGCCTACTGGTCGGCGTTCTTCACCCTGGTCGGCACCCACGGCCTGCACGTCAGTGCCGGTTTGCTGTGGATGCTGGTGCTGATGTTCCAGGTTGGCAGCCGTGGCCTGACCGACACCAACAAGACCCGCGTCGGGCTGCTCAGCCTGTTCTGGCACTTCCTCGACGTGGTGTGGATCTGCGTGTTTACCGTCGTCTACCTGATGGGGGTGCTGTAATGGCTCATCAAGACAATCACGCCGCTCACGCCGTGGGCTTCAAGGATTACCTGACCGGTTTCATCCTGTCGGTGATCCTCACCGTGATCCCTTTCATGCTGGTCATGCATCCTGACGTGCTGGGCCTGAGCCGTGGCGCGACGCTGATCACCGTGGTGCTCTTCGGCCTGGTGCAGGTGCTCGTCCACCTCGTGTACTTCCTGCACATGAAGACCGATGAGGAGGGGCGCTGGAACGTCGTTTCGATGATCTTCACCGTGCTGATCATCGCGTTCGTGGTCGGCCTGTCGGTCTGGATCATGTGGAGCATGCACTATCACATGATGATCAACTGATGCTGGCGCTCCTGAAGCAGTACCTCAACCTCGCCAAGCCGGGCATCGTCTTCGGGAATCTGATTTCCGTCACGGGCGGTTTCTTCCTGGCTTCGCGTGGCGATGCCGACCTGGCGCTGTTTTTCGCGACAGCACTGGGGGTTTCGCTGGTGATCGCCTCAGGCTGCGTGTTCAACAACTACATCGATCGGGACATCGACCAGAAGATGGAGCGCACCCGTAACCGGGTTCTGGCGCAGGGGCTGGTATCGCCTGCGCACGCCATCGTCTATGCCTGCGTGCTCGGAGTGGCGGGGGTGGCCTTGCTGTACGCCGCCACCAACACGCTGGCGGTGATGCTGGTGCTGATGGGCTTCGTGGTCTACGTCGGCCTCTACAGCCTGTGGCTCAAGCGCGGCTCGGTGTACGGCACCCTGGTCGGCAGCCTGTCCGGGGCGGCACCGCCCGTGGTCGGCTACTGCGCGGTGAGCAACGAGTTCGATGCTGGCGCCGCCATCCTGTTGTTGATCTTCAGCCTGTGGCAGATGCCGCATTCCTATGCCATCGCCATCTTCCGTTTCAATGACTACCAGGCCGCGAACATCCCGGTGCTGCCGGTCATCAAGGGGATCTCGGCTGCCAAGCGGCAGATCGTGCTGTACATCGCCGCCTTCGTGGTTGCGACCCTGATGCTGACGCTCAGTGGCTACGCCGGCTACAGCTACTTCGTGGTCGCCGCACTGAGCGGTGCCTACTGGCTATGGATGGGCGTGTCGGGCTACAAGGCGGTCGATGATCGGGTGTGGGCGCGCAAGCTGTTCACTTTCTCCATCGTCACCATCACCATGCTCAGCGTGATGATGTCGGTGGATTTCATCTCCTCGCCCGAGCAGGTACTGGTGACCTCCATCAATCACCTGTGCAGCCAGTTCGCCGCCAGCGCGCCGGGCTTCTGCGCGGTGGTCGCCGGTATCTGACAGGTGTTGTGGTAGGGGCTTTAGCCGCGATCGTCGCCGCGCAAGCCCCTACCACGGTGTTTCTATCGTAGGGTGGAGGTCGCTCTTTAGATCCACTACACGGTGGATCGATGAAGCGTGATCCACCCTACGGGAGCACCTTCAACTTCGGCCAGGTTGCCAGCCAGTTCTTGTCATGTAGCCGCTGCTGGTAGATCCGCCGTTTCTCGTTCTGAAAGCGTCCGGCCGGGCGCACGATAAGGCCGAACAGATCCTCCAGACCGAGTGGTGCGGCAACCTCGACCCTGTCGTTTTCATTGAGCCTTACGGCCAGCGCCGTCGCGGTTTCCGGCCAATGCCGCATCGCTTCGGTCGCCGAGGCGTAAGGCGCATCGCCATTGCGTAGATGCATGCGCGCCTGATTCTTCACCGACCACTGCAAGTCACCGTTGCCGCCGCGCAGAGTCGCTTCCAGTTCTGCATCGCGTTCCTGAGAGGTATGGACGCAGTCGAACCAGATCACGTCGATGTCTTCCGGCAGCGGAGATGGCGTGCGTTGGTGCAAGTGATCCCACACCGCGCTGCGCACGAAACCGGCGGCCACCCAGCAGTCGGGCAGGTCGAGCTCGCGCACCTGCTGCAGGATACGCAGGCGCTGTAGGTCGGTGACAATGAGTGTCTGTAGTTGAGCGGCGAAATTCATGCGCGCAGCCTAGCAGCGGTGCTCGTCGGCTGCCTGCTCAGTTGATCTGGCGCATCGAGCGGCTCCCAGATAACGCAGTCTGCTGATCGCACCGCACCAATACCGACTCGGATGGTCAGAAGCGCTGAGCGGCTCATGAGCGCCCGTTTGTGTACTCGTTCATGGCAAAGCAGGTCACATTGATTCATGCTTTGCAGCTGATCCACCTATACATAGGGAACATGTAATGGAAATGAAGATCCTGGCCAGCGGCGTCGGCGCGGCCATCCCCAAGACCAGCATTGGGTTCAATCTGTTCAGTGGCGTCTTCATACAACTCAGACGCTCGAGTGCCGAGAAGCCGCAGGTGTTCGGTATCGCTACCGGGCCTGAGATCGGCGGTAACAGCGGCACGCTGATCGCCGGTCATATCGAAACTGCCTGGATGAAAATCGACGTCAGCAAGCATGCCTGGTTGTGCAGTCGTTCATCGCTGGTCGGCAAGTTGGGGGAAATCGAGCTCAAGGGTACGTTGCTGTTCAGTGGCAGCGTGGACGTCGCCTTCACCATTTACGACGCCAATAACGAGGCCCATTTTTCCCTTAGCCGGGTGCAGGTCGAGTCGAACGGCGGACAGTTGGCCGATACCAAGGTACGCGGCGTGATCAAGGACATGATGGGGCAGACCCAGAGCGGGAGCATGCTCTGTGGCTGATCGCGATGCAGGTCGTTTCCCGCGTTTGAAGACCCTGTGCAATCTGCTTCTACTGCTATTGCAACTGATCACCCTGGCTGCGTACTGGGGCATGGTCAGCGCCAGGCCAAGCTATATGGCGATCAGCCAGGAGCTCTACCCGGGCAGCGAGCGACTGATGAACAGTTGGCTTGCCGATACCTTGGTTTCCATGCCGGCAATGCTGGTGGTCGGGGCTGTCTTCGTGTTGAGTGTTGCCAAGGAGTTTGCCGGCCTCGGCAAGGTCCGGCGGATTCAACTCAACGCACTGACGCTGGTCGCTGTGCTGGTCATGCTGTACTTGGCTGCCTCGCCGCTCTACTCAGCGGCTGGCTGATCAGGCTGCCGCTCCACTGCGTGGGAGCGGCTTTCGCTCTACCTCCTGCATCCAGGCAGTCGCGGCCGCGATTTTCGCCGCGCAAGCGCCTACATCGCTTCAGGTGTCGTGCTGGTTGGCTCGCTGCACCAAAGCAATCCCAGTGGTGGCCAGCAGCAGCTTTGCACTAAGGTCCCTGAGCCGGTCGCCGGGACGGATTTTCCCGGCCAGATATTTCGAGGGAGGCGCTTGATGCGTTTACCGCGCATGCGCAACGTGATGGCCTGGACGCTGGTGGTGCTGTTGTTGATCGTGGTGGTCTTGCTCGGCATTCGTATCGCCGGGCTGTCGGCTTTGCCCGAGCTGCAGCCCTGGCATCGCCTGGTGCCGCAGGAGCTTGAGGTCGACGAGCTGGATACGGGCGACTGGCAGGCCTACCTGGCTGCCGAGGCGGCCCTGTTCGAGCACTTGCAGCGTGAACTGATCGAGCCGGTCACGGCCGCCGGCAGCACCGCATACAGCCGCTATTCCAGCGATAGCCCGGTCTATCCCGGCAATCTGCCGCGCGACTGGAACCGCTCCTTCATCCTGCAGCCGCCAGGCCCGGCGCGTGGCGTGGTGGTGTTGCTGCATGGTCTGACCGACTCGCCCTACAGCCTGCGCCATATCGCCCGGCACCTGAGTGAGCAGGGCCTGCTCGCCGTGGTGCCGCGCATGCCTGGCCACGGCACGGTGCCGGCGGCACTCACCGCTGCGCACTGGGAGCAATGGCTGGCTGCCACGCGCTTGGCCGTTCGCGAAGCGCGGCGCCAGGTGCCTGATGGGCCGCTGTATCTGCTCGGCTATTCCAATGGCGGGGCGCTGGCGTTGCGCTACAGCCTGGCTGCGCTGGAGGACCAGAGCCTGGCCATGCCACAGCGTCTGGTGCTGATCTCGCCGATGATTGGCGTCACCAGCTACGCCCGTTACGCCGGACTGGCGGCCCTGCCTGCGTTACTGCCTGCTTTCGCCAAGTCGGCCTGGATGAATGTGCTGCCGGAGTTCAACCCGTTCAAGTACAACTCCTTTCCGGTGCATGCAGCGCGGCAGACCTATGAGCTGACCAGCGAGGTGCAAGACGCCTTCGATGCTGCCGAGGCCGATGGCCGCCTGTCACGATTGCCGCCGGTGCTGGCCTTCCAGTCGTTGGCCGACAGCACGGTGAGCACGCCGGCCGTGGTGCATGACCTGTTCGAGCGTCTGCCGGCCAACGGCAGCGAGCTGGTGATCTTCGACATCAACCGCTCGCAGGCCATCGGCTCGTTGCTGCGCCCGGACATGAGTGGCCTGCTGGAGCAACTGCTGCCGCCGGCGGAGCGTGATTACGACCTGACCGTGGTCGGCGTTGCGCAGAACGGTGGTCGTCAGGTCGAGGCACGGCGAATTGCAGCTGGCGAGCGTGAGGCGGTGGCGACGCCATTGAATGTCGAGTACCCGAGCCAGCTGTTCTCGCTGTCGCACGTCGCATTGCCGTTCCCGCCTGACGATCCGCTGTATGGCAGCGAACCGACCGCCGAGGAGTTCTACGGCGTGGCCCTTGGCACGCTGGCACCGCGCGGTGAGCACGGCGTGTTGGTGGTGGGGCTCGATAGTTTGCAGCGTATGACGTCCAACCCCTTCTACGCCTATTTGCGCGAGCGCATCGACGAAGACTTGTAGATGGCTCGGTGCGCACGGCGTCCGACCGTAGGGTGCGCCGTGCGCACCGAGTGGTTTGAGGGGTTACAACCGGAAACGTCCGACCAGGCCATCGAGCTGGGTCGACAGCGCCTGCAAATCGCTGCTGGCCTGGTTGAGCTGATCGGCGATATGGGTGGTGCCGACGGTCAGCTCGTTGATGTCGACGATGTTGCGGTTGATGTCTTCCACCACGCTGGACTGTTCCTCGGTAGCGGTGGCGACCTGGATGTTCTGGTCGCTGATCTGGCCGATATGGCTGTTGATCTGCTCCAGCGCCACCGACGCCTTGCTCGCGTACTCCACCACCAGCGCGCTCTGCCGTTGCCCCTTGGCCATGGCCTCGACGGCCGAGCGTGATTCGTTCTGCAGGCGGTCGATGACTTGCTGGATTTCCTCGGTGGAGGCGCCGGAACGGCTGGCCAGGGTGCGCACCTCGTCGGCCACCACGGCAAAGCCACGACCCTGTTCGCCGGCGCGCGCCGCTTCGATGGCGGCGTTGAGGGCGAGCAGGTTGGTCTGCTCGGAAATGCTGCGAATGGTGTTGAGCGTGGTGCTGATGGCGTTGGTCTGCGCGGCCAGTGCCTCGATCACCTTGGCGGCCTGCTCCAGTTCGCCGTTGAGGGCGTCGACCTGACGATGCGCCTGACTGACCACAGCGCTGCCGTCGCTGGCATGCTGGGTGGCTTCGCGGGCAACTTCTGCGGCGTTCTCGGCGTTGCGCGCGATCTCGTTGACGGTCGAGCCCAGCTCGTTGATGGCGGTGGCCACCTGTACCGTGCGGTCGCTTTGTGCGGTGCAGTTGCTTTGCGTAAGGCGTGCGCGTTCGGCCACATCGCGCGCCATGCCCGAGAGCTGGCGCGAGTTGTCGGCGAGCTGGCGCATGGCGCCGTGCACTTTGTCGATGAACTGGTTGAAGCTGCGGGCGATTTCGCTCAGTTCGTCCTGGCCGTGCAATTCGATGCGGGTGTCCAGGGCCAGGTTGTCGGCGGCCTGGCCCAGGCTGCTCTGCAACACCGCCACACGGCGACGTAGCTGTACCACGATCAGCCAGGACATGATGATCGACACCAGCAGGCCGGTGGCGATGATGGCGATCTGGCGGGTCAGGCCATCGTCATAGCTTTGCGCGCTGTGCAGGTTTTGCTGCTCGGCCTGCTCGAGCAGCGCGTCGAGCAGGTCGTTGGCGCCCTGGCGCATCACCCCGTAGGTCTTGGCGTACTGATCGCGGTAAATCTGCTGCGCCTTGGCCATGTCGCCAGCGTCGAAGGCGGCGAGCATCGGGTTCAGTTCGTTGCTGACCATGGCTTCGAACTGATCGAGCAATTGCTGCGCCTGGGCCTTGCGCTCCGGATTGACCTGGGCGGTCACGGCCTGACGCATCGCCTCGCGCATGCCGGGCACGTCCTCGTTGCGGGCGTCCTGCACGCGGGATTTCACACCGCGCTCGTCGCGCAGCGGGGTTTCCTGCAGCAGCATCATGTCGAGCCCGACGCGCATGCGCGGGATGCGCGAGGCGACCTCGGCCATGGCGCGCATCGGCGCGGCCGTATTGAGATAGAGCACCTCGGTGTCGCGATGCATGCTCGACATGCTGCTCAGGCTGGTCAGCGCCACCAGCAGCAGGGCGATGCAGGGAATCGCCACCGCGATGATCAGGCGGGTTTTCAAAGAGAGGGCGTCGAGACGCATGGGGAGACTCCATTTCGAGATAGGGCGCAGGGCGACGCTCAGCCTATCGGGCCGATGTTGCCGCTCTTGTATCGGCAGCGATGGCCAGGTGCATGAGGGCAAAGACGAGCGCTTTGACGAAAAGGAGTAGGCCGGCGCAGCTGCCGGCTCAGAAAGGGTGATGGCCGCCAGCAAGGTCGGCCATCAGGGTTCAGGCTTGCAGCAACGCATCCAGTTCGCCGCCACGTTCCAGTGCGGCGAGGTCATCGAAGCCGCCGACGTGGCGTTCGCCGATGAAGATCTGCGGCACGCTGCGGCGGTTGCTGCGCTGTAGCATCTCCGCCAGACGCTGCGGCGAACTGCCCACGTCGATTTCCTCGTAGGTCACGCCCTTGCGCGTCAGCAGGGTCTTGGCATTGACGCAGTAGGGGCAGTGGCCGGTGGTGTAAAGAGTGACGGCTTGCATGGCGCACCTCCTGTCTTGTCAGACGGCTACGGGTGGAAAGTCGACAACGGTTTCGGCCAGGTTGTTGAGGTAGTTGGTCAGCGTCATCAGGGCGACGTTGGCCACTACTTCGACGATGGAGGCGTCACTCAGCCCGGCATCGCGCGCGGCTTGCAGTTGCGCATCGCTGAGGCGGCCGCGGCTGTCGATGATCTGCCGGGTCAGGCGCGCCACGGCATCGAACTCGCCATCACGAGCGCTGCGGATATCCGCTGCGCTCAGGCCTGCCTTGTCGGCGAACAGGGTGTGCGCAGCCAGGCAGTATTCGCAACCGTTGACCTGCGAGCTGGCCAGTGCCACCACTTCGCGCGCCTTGGCGTTCAGTGTGCCTTTGCCGAGCGCCTGGGACAGTGCCAGGTAGCCGCTTAGCGCGGCCGGGGCGTGGGCCAGGGTGGCGAATGTGTTGGGGATGAAACCGAGGCCCTTGCGGATGCCTTCCAGTTGCGCCTGGGCGCTGGTAGCGGTTTGTTCGAAGGGCAGTGCGGTGATGCGCGTCATGGTGATTCTCCAGTCTTGGGTAAGGGCCTGTTGTTCAAGCCTGGAGCCATGCTAGTGAGTCGAACTGGCTTTTCGGATTCAGATCGTCGATGTTGTGCGACAGATCGTCCAAAAGTGCGAGATGACCATGGATCGCCTGTCCAACCTGCTGCATCACTTCAACCTGCACGCCAGCACCTTTCACCGGGGCGGCTTCTGTGGCACCAGCAGCCATGGCGAGCATGAGCCGCATGGCTACATTCACCTGCTGCGTGCCGGGCGCATGAGTTTTCGCGAGGGCGATGGCCGCGAGCTGCGCCTGGAAGAGCCGAGCCTGATGCTGGTGGCCAGGCCGCGCCTGCACCAGATGAGCGCCAGCGAGGCCGATGGCGCCGAACTGGTCTGCGCCACCTTGGTCTTCGACGGGGGTATCGACAATCCGTTGTCGCGGTCGTTGCCAGGTGCCATCGTCAAACCGCTGCGCGAGTTGCCGAGTCTGAGCGGTTGCCTCGACTGGCTGTTCGCCGAAGCGACAGGGGAGGATTGTGGGCGTGAGCTGGTGCTCAACCGCTTGTTCGAGTTGATGGTGATTCAGCTGCTGCGGCATTTGATGAACAGCCGCGAGCTGGCCTCGGGGATGATGGCGGGCCTGGCAGAGCCACGCTTGGCACGGGCACTCAATCACTTGCACGAGAAGCCGCAGCATGGCTGGTCGGTGGCCGAGTTGGCGGCGCTGGCCGGCATGTCGCGCGCCAGTTTCGCTGCGCATTTCCACGACGTGGTCGGTGCTACGCCGGCCGATTACCTGGTGGGCTGGCGTGTAAGCCTGGCGCAGAAGCGTCTACGCGAGGGCCGGCCCATGGCGCTGATCGCCGACGAGGTCGGCTATGAAAGCCCCTCGGCCCTGGCCCGCGCCTTTCGCCGCAAGGTGGGGGCGAGTCCCAGCGAGTGGCTGCGTCAGGTCGCTCAATAGGCAAAGTGGGCGATGGTATGCCTGACCTTGTCCAGCGCGTCTTCCAGTTGCGCCAGGGTAACCGAGCCAAGGGCCAGGCGCAGCGCATGGGGCACCTGCTCCGAGGTGCTGAACGGCTCAGCGGTGGAGACTGCCACCTGCTCGTGCAGCAGGCGCGCCACGACCTGATCGGCGCGCACCTCGGCTGGTAACGGCAGCCAGAGGAAATAGCCGGCCTCATGGCCGATCGGTTGCAGGCCGGCCAGCACGCGCCGAGCCAGTGCTTGCCGACAGCGGGCGTCGTCGCGCTTCTGCGCTTGCAGGCGGGCCAGTGTGCCGTCTTCGATCCAGGCGCAGACCAGCGCCGTCATGATGCCCGGAGTGTTCCAGGTGCTGGCGCGGATGCTGCGCTCCAGTGCGGCGACCCAGGCCTCAGGCGCTGTCAGGTAGCCGACCCGCAAGCCGGTGGCGATGTTCTTCGAGAAGCCGGACACATGCACCGTGCGTTCGGGCGCCAGGGCGGCCAGTGGCGCTGGTGCCGAGCTGGCCAGGAAGGCGTAGGCGGCATCCTCGATGATCAGCAGGTCGTGCTGGCGGGCGATGTCGATCAGGCGCTCGCGCTGTAGCTGGTCGAGTACCCAGCCCAGTGGGTTGTGCAGGGTCGGCATGCTGTAGATCGCCCGTACCCGGCGCGTTCTGCACAGTGCCGCCAGGGCATCGAAATCGGGGCCGCTGGCGTCGCAGGGCAGCGCCAGCAATTCCACGCCGCGCGCGGCGGCGGCCGCCTTGAAACCGGGGTAGGTGAGGGCGTCGACCGCGACCACGTCACCGGGCTTGAGCAGAGTCTGCAGGGTCAGCGCCAGGCCGTGTTGGGCGCCGTTGACGATCAGCACCTGTTGCGCCGTGACCGGGAGTCCCTGATCCGTCAGGTGCCTGGCCAGCAATGCCCGCTCATGGGGGCGCCCGGCATGCGGCTGATAGCGCAGCAGCGCTTCCAGATCCCCGGACAATGCCAGCTGGCGCAGGGCCTGGCGCAGCAGGTCGGCCTGCCCCGGCAGCGTGGGGTAGTTGAAGTTGAGGTCGAGCATGCCGCCTTCGGTCGCCGGCTGGTCGATACCGTGACCGGGCGCCAGGCTGGTCTCGCGCACGAAGGTGCCGCGCCCGGTTTCGCCACTCACCAGGCCCATGGCGTGCAGCTCGGTGTAGACCCGTGATGCGGTGACCAGGGCGATGCCGTGCTGTGTGGCCAGTTCGCGGTGTGTGGGCAGGCGTGTGCCAGGCGCGAGCGCGCCACAGCGGATGTCGGCGGCCAACTGATCGACCAGTTGCTTGTAGCGCGCGCGGGGCATGGGTTGTATCCATGACAATTATTTGATTGTCATGATCATTGCCTCGAAGCTGCGTGGCAACCCGTTTCATGACAGGAGCCGCCATGCACATCGCCATTCTGACCTTCGAAGGGTTCAACGAACTCGACTCGCTGATTGCTTACGCCATTCTCAACCGCATACGCCGGCCCGACTGGCGCGTCAGCATCGCCAGCCCTGATGCGCGCGTGACGTCCATGAACGGGCTGGTGATCGATAGCCAGATCGACCTGCAGCAGGCCTGCGCGGCGGATGCGGTGATCGTCGGCAGTGGCATGCGCACCCGCGAGGTGGTGGCGGATGAAGCGCTGATGGCGCAACTGCGCCTCGACCCGGCGCGCCAACTGCTGGCGGCGCAGTGCTCCGGCACGTTGCTACTGGCCAAGCTCGGCTTGCTCGACGGCGTCGCCGCCTGCACCGACCTGACCAGCAAGCCCTGGGTGCAGGAGGCAGGTGTGCGGGTGCTCGATCAGCCGCTGTTCGCCCGTGGCAATGTCGCAACGGCGGGCGGTTGCCTGGCGTCGACCTATCTCGCCGCCTGGGTCATCGCCCGTCTGCTCGGCCTCGACGAGGCGCGCCAGGCGCTGCACTACGTGGCGCCGGTGGGTGAGAAGGCGCAGTACCTGGCGGGGGCGATGGCGGCGATCGGTCCTTATCTTCAGGACCGTACAGAGGCGTGACGGGTTCGTGCATCGTGGCAAGCTGTCGTACCATCGCCGACTGACCCCGCCACGAGCCTTCGCGCATGTTCGAAATCCAGCCCATCGACCCCGCCTACTACCGCCAGCAGACCCGCCGCAGCACCGTGGTGATCGCGCTCATCTTCTTGGCGCTGGCCATGCTCTGCGCCACGCTGAGCACGCAGGCGTTCGGCACGCCCGGTGGCGACAACTTCAAGTGGAACATGCTCGGTGTGCTGGCGGGGCTCGGCCTGACCATTGCGCTGGTGCGCCAGCGACTCTGGTCGCGGCCGTTCATGGCACCGGCCGTTTACGGCTGGCGACTCAAGCGCAGCCTGATGCGTGTCACCAACGTCATGCATCACGTCAAGGCGGGCGTAGCGCAGGGCGATGACAGCGCGATGAAGCTGCTGCGCTTCTACCACCTGGGGGTGAGCCAGATGCATCAACTCGATGGCAACTCCAGCGAGCTGAGCCAGATGGTGGGCGAGATCGACAGCCATCGCGAGGCGATGGAGCAGCAGGGGCTGGACATCGAGCAGACGCGGCTCGACGTGGCGTGGCTGGAGCGGATCAAAACGTTTAGCTGAACACTTCCTGTCGATCCTGGGTTGGGGTCACAATGACTTTAAAGCTGTCATTGTGACTCGCTTTCCTTGTTGTCGTTAGTACCTGTTTTTTCTTATCTATCTGTTTTTGATAGAGAAAATACATGGCACAGAATCTGATTCTCTCCGGGTGCAATGCCCATTACAGGAGAAATCAGATGAAATCCATTGCCTTGCTTGCCCTTTCCCTCGGCCTTGCGGCCGCCAATGTTCTGCAGGCTGCCGAAGTAGTGGCCGAACGTGAAGAAAACTCGGTGGGTGCCGGTTTCGGAGGTTTGTCCGGCCTGATGCTGGGCGCCGCCGCGGGTGGCCCTGTCGGTGCGTTGGTCGGTGGTGCCGCCGGGTTCTGGACCGGTGCGCAGGTTCAGGCTGCCACTGGCAATAGTGGAACCGCCTATGTGGTGCGCCATGAAGGCGGTCGTGAGCAGTGGGTGCGCTCGCCCAGGGAGCGCTTCGCGCTGGGTCAGCAGGTGGAGATGAATGGCATCCGCCTGCAGGCGCAGTAAGCCGATTTCAGCGCGGCTCGCGCGAGTCGCGGCACTCACTCTCTTTTCGCTTCGAGGAACGTCATGAATACGAATTTTCAGGGTCGTCTGGCTGTCGTCACCGGGGCCAGCTCGGGTATCGGCCTGGCGGTGTGTGATCTGTTGCTGCAGCGCGGCGCGCGCGTGCTGGCTTTCTCACGGCGTCTGGGCGCGCTGGAGGCGCTGCAGGCGTTACATCCCGAACAGCTGCATTGGTGTGCGGGCGACGTCACCGATATCGATGCGCTGCATGGGCTGGCCGAGCGGGCGGGGCGGCTCGGTGCCGTCGACTACCTGGTACCCAACGCCGGGATCGCACGCTTGGCATCGGGCTGCGACATGCAGGCGTTCGAGCAGCAGTGGCGGGTCAACGGCGCCGGTGCAATCAATACCTTTCAGGTGCTCAAGCCTCATCTGGCGCGGCCTGCATCGGTGGTATTCATCAGCACCTTCCTGCGTCAACTCGGCTTCGCCGGGCTTGGCGGTTACATCGCCAGCAAGGCCGCACTCTCGGCGCTGGTGCGCAGCCTGGCGCTCGAGCATGCCGCTGAAGGCTTGCGGCTCAATCTGGTTTCGCCAGGGCCGACGGCGACACCGATCTGGAGCAGCCCGGGCCTGGCCGAGGATGCCTTGGCGGGCGTCGCCAGTGAAGTCGGCAGGCGCCTGGTCGACGGCGAGTTCCTCGATCCGCAGGCGATTGCCGAGGTGGTGCTGTTTCAGCTGAGCCATGGTGCGCGTGGCGTTCATGGTCAGGATTGGGTGGTGGACAAGGGCTACACCCTGCAATGAACCAAGCCGGGGCGGCAGGGCTGCCGCCCCGACTCTGCGACATATCCACTGACATTTGGCGTGACGCATGTTCGCCGCTTAAAGGTTGTTGAAAGGTTCGCCTCTTAGCCTCCGCACGCGCCTTTCGCGTGCCTTACAAGAAAAAGAGGAGAAAGCGGTTTGTTGACCTTGATTGGCCTGTTGACCATCTGCAGCCTGGTTGTGCTGTTGCTTATCGGGCGCATGTCGCCTGTTCTGCCATTGATTGTGGTGCCGTTGCTGGGCGCTCTGGCCGCAGGCTTTGGCCCGGAGGCGATTTCCGGTTTCTTCACCGATGGCATCGGCCGCGTGACGGCGATTGCCACCATGTTCGTTTTTGCCATCACCTTTTTCGGCGTGCTGCAGGACACAGGTCTGTTCAGGCCCCTGATCAATGGCATGGTGCGCCTGACCCGCGGCAACGTGATCGCGGTGACCGTCGCCACGGCGGTGATCGGCATGCTGGCGCACCTCGACGGCGCGGGTGCCACCACCTTCCTGCTCACCGTTCCTGCCTTGCTGCCGCTGTACAAGCAGTTGCGCATGAGCCCGTACCTGATGCTGCTGCTGTTGGCGATTGGTGCCGGCATCTTCAACATGCTGCCCTGGGCCGGGCCGCTGGGGCGTGCCTCGGCAGTGACCGGTATCGAGGTCACCGAGCTGTGGCGTCCGTTGATCGCGGTGCAGGGTATTGGCGTAGTGCTATTGGTTGCTCTGGCGGCGCTGCTGGGCTGGCGTGAACAGCGGCGTATCGCGGCCGGCACGACCGGGGACGAAGGTGTACTGGTGGAAACCAGCACTGACCTGCATGAGCCGAGCGCCGAGGAGCGCGAGCTGGAACGCCCGCGCCTGCTCTGGGCCAACTCCGCGTTGTTCCTGGCGGTGCTGGTCTCGCTGTTCTCTGGCGTGCTGCCGGCCGGCTATATCTTCATGATCGGCCTGTGCCTGGCGCTGCTGATCAACTACCCCGGCGGCAAGGCGCAGATGCAGCGTATCTCCGCGCACGCTCCGGCTGCGCTGAGCATGGGTATGATCATCCTGGCCGCTGGCTCGATGCTGGGTATCTTCACCGGCACCGGCATGCTCACGTCCATCGCCCAGGACCTGGCGCAGGTACTGCCGGCGCCGCTGGTGGGGCAGATGCACATCGTGCTGGGTCTGTTCGGCCTGCCGATGGAGCTGATGCTGAGCACCGACGCCTACTACTTTGGGCTGCTGCCGGTAACGCTGGAAGTGGTCGGCGCCCAGGGTGTCGAGCCAGCCAGCGTGGTTTATGCGCTGACCATCGGCAACATCATCGGCACCTTCATCAGCCCGTTCTCGCCGGCGTTGTGGCTGGCGCTGGGTCTGGCCGGACTGGATCTGGGCCGGCACATCCGCTACTCGTTGTGGTGGATGTGGGGCTTCTCGCTGGTGCTGTTCGGTGCGGCCTGGGCGCTTGGGTTGTTCTAGACCAGGGACGTTCAGCAGTGCATCCAACGCCCGGGCTTGCCCGGGCGTTTTGCTGTCAGGACAACGGCCTGTTAGCTGATTTCCACCTGATAACGGAAGTTCTCCGCCGCCGCGCGCGACAGGCGATATTCCAGCGGCGTGCGGTCGTAGCCCAATGCGGTGCGTTCGATGACCACACTCGGGCTGGCCTCGGCTACATCCAGGGCGGCAGCGAGCTCGGCATCGGCCGCAGAGACGGTGAGGGTCTCCTGGGCCGAGGCAATGCGCTGGCCGCAGTGTTGCTCGTAGAAGGGGTAGAGCAACTGCGGGAAGTCGTCGGCGGCGATGTTCAACAAAGCGCCGAAGCGCGACGCCGGCAGCCAGATACGTTCATGGAACAGCGGGCGACCGTCGATCAGGCGCAGGCGTTGGAGGAATATGCAGGGGGCGCCTTCGCTCAGCTTCAGCGCCTGGCTGGCGGCCGCGTCGGCCGGCACCTGGCGGCAGTCGAGGATACGGCTTTGCGGCACCTGAGACTGGCCGCTGGCGTTGACCTGACGGAAGAAGCGGAACAGCGAACCGTCGAAGTTCGGCCGCCGCACGAAGGTGCCGCGACCCTGGGCACGCAGCAGCAGGCCTTCGGCAACCAGGGTTTCCACCGCCTTGCGCACCGTTCCCACGGCCACACCGTACTGTCGGGTCAACTCCGCTTCGGTAGGAATGGCCTCACCCGGCAGCCATTCGCCAGCGGCGATCTTGCCCAGCATCTCGTCGCGTAACCGCTGATACAGCGGCAGGCGTTCGTCCTGTCCCAGAGCCGTGGTGCTCATAAACCTCAAATCCGAAAGTCGACCGGCCGTCACTTTACCACTGGCCTGCAGATTGACAGCACTTGATCTCTGTAGATACAGTCATCTAATCATATATATGAATATATGTTTTACAAGAAGGAGTCGCTCGTACCGGCGGCTCGTACAAAAAATGACAGAGGTATCGCTTCGTGACGCCCATGCCTTATGCCGCAATCACCGGCATCGACACCCACGCGCACATCTTTCGCCAGGACCTGCCCATGGTTTCCGGCCGCCGCTACAGCCCCAGTTATGACGCCACCGTGGAGCAGTACCTGGCCCACCTGGACGCTTGCGGGCTGTCCCACGGGGTACTGATCCAGCCCAGCTTTCTCGGCACCGACAACCACTACATGGTCGAGGCGCTGCAGCGTTTCCCGGAGCGTTTGCGTGGCGTTGCGGTGGTCGACGCGCAGGTCAGCGATGCCGAGCTGGACGAATTGGCCGCCGCGGGTGTGGTGGGCATACGCCTGAACCTGATCGGCAAGGTGCTGGAGGACTACACGGGGCCGGCCTGGAACGGCCTGTTCCGCCGCCTGGCGCGACGCGGCTGGCAGGTGGAGATCCAGCGTGGTTTCGACGATCTGGCGCTGATCGTGCCGGCGATTCTCGAGTCCGGCGTCACCCTGGTGATCGATCATTTCGGCCTGCCGGCGCCGAGCGTGCAATTGGATGCTGCGCAGCATCACGCCTTCTTCGATCTGCTCGGCCAGGCGCCGGTGTGGATCAAGCTGTCGGCGGCCTATCGCAGCCAGTCTGATCTGGCCCGCGCCCAGGCCATCGAAGCGCGCCTGCGTGAAGCCTGCGGTGGAGTCGGGCGATTCCTCTGGGGCAGCGATTGGCCCAACACCCAGTTCGAGTCGCAGACCCGCTACGATCAGCAGTTCGCGCTGCTCGAGGCCCTGCTGCCCAACCCCGAGGAGCGCCGTCGCGTTCTGGTGGATAACCCCGCAACCCTGTTCGGTTTCGCCTCGGCGTAACCGTCGCTCACATCAGAACAACAAAAGGAATCAAATCATGATGAGCCTGCTCGTCGTCGCCGCGATCGTCCTCGCCGTCGCGCTGGGGTACACCACCAAGATCAACATCGGCCTGTTCGCCATTGCCTTCGCCTACCTGCTGGGCTGCTTCGGCATGGGCATGAGCCCGGGCGACATCATCAACATGTGGCCGCTGAAGATCTTCTTCGTGATCTTCTCGGTCTGCCTGTTCTACAGCTTCGCCACCGTCAACGGCACTCTGGAAAAACTCGCCGGGCATCTGCTGTATCGCTGCCGTGGCGTGCCGCACCTGCTGCCCTATGCCATTTTGCTGACCTCGGGGGTGATCGCTGCCATGGGGGCCGGTTACTACACCGTGCTGGCCTTCATGGCACCGCTGACTCTGCTGCTGTGCCAGCGTACCGGCATGAGCCTGATTCTCGGCGGCATGGCGGTGAACTATGGGGCACTGGCCGGAGCCAACTTCGTTTCCAGTCAGAGTGGCATCATCTTCCGTGGCCTGATGACCGGCGCGGGCATGCCCGAGAGCGAAGCCTTCGTCAACGCCCTGGCGATCTTCGCCAGCACGGCGATTATCCCGGTGCTGGTGATTTCCGCCTTCGTCTTCCTCGGTGGTCATGGCCGCAACCTGAAGAATGCGGTGCTCGCCGCCGATCTGCCGGAGGCCTTCAATCGTGAACAGAAGCTGACCCTGCTGCTGACTCTGCTGATGATGGTGTTGGTGCTTGCCGCGCCCCTGGCACTGCTGGCCTTTCCGGACAACGCCACGGTCAGGTTCATCAACAGCAAGGTGGATATCGGCCTGATTGCCAGCGTGTTCTCGGTGATCGCACTGCTGCTCAAGCTGGGTGACGAGCGCAAGGCCATCGCGTCCGTGCCCTGGGCCACGCTGATCATGATCTGCGGCGTCGGCATGCTGATTACCGTTGCGATCAAGGCTGGCACCATCGATGCCCTGGCGTCCTGGATCGGCGGCAATATCCCGCCGTTGATGATTCCGGTGGCCTTCGGCGTGGTGGCTGCATTGATGTCGATTTTCGCCAGTACGCTCGGTGTGGTGACGCCGGCGCTGTTCCCGATGGTGCTGCCGCTGGCAGCGTCGATGTCGATCGATCCGATGATCATCTTCATCGCCATCGTCGTAGGTGCCCAGGCCACCTCGATTTCGCCGTTCTCCTCCGGCGGCAGCCTGTTGCTGGGCTCCTGCACGGACGACAAGGTGCGCTCGACCTTGTTCTCGCAACTGCTGCTGCGCGCCGCGCCCATCGGCTTCGTCGCCGCGATGCTGTTCAACCTGGCGCTGACTTTCCTGTTCTGATGAGAAAAGTTCTTCGCATAGTTTGGGGAAAGTGCCAGTTGATACCGGACTGGCAAGTTTGTGTGCGTCTTGCTCACGGGCTTAGCACTATCCGTTACTGCGTGCGCTGAACGTTTGGGTTGCGCCCCTTACGGGCGCCACACCTTTCTTGCTTGCCCAAGAAAGGTGTGCCAAAGAAGGGCACCCCGACATCCGGGTTTCGCTGCGCGAAACTTCCCTCTTTCCGGCGCTGCTCCGGGGGCCGGCTTACATGGGCCATCCCTGGCCCATTAAGCGGGGCCGCCATCGGTATCTCGCCGCATCCATGCGGCTCGCTCCCCTACGCAACACCTCCACTCGGCCTCCTGAAGGGGACCGAGTCGCGAGCTTGCATAATCTTCGCGAAATAGAAATTGGCGGCGTCTGCGCCTTGCCTTTGCTCTTCAACTGCGATGTTACAGACGACGCCCAAGTCCCCTTCAGGAGGCCGAGTGGAATCGCCACGTAAGGGGTTGAGCGACATGGATGTCGCGAGAGCCACGATGGGCCAGGGATGGCCCTTCGTGGCGGGCCCCTGGAGTGGTGATGGAACGAGGGAACCCCGGCGCAGCAGGGCGGGGGCGCCTAGCTCGTATGTAGGGGTGTGTTTCTTTGCTTACTTTCTTTGCACAAGCAAAGAAAGTGAGTCGCCCGTAAGGGGCGAAACCCATCAGATCAGACGACGCGCTAACGGATAGTGCCAGCACTGGCAGCTAACACTTAATTACCAGCCCGGTATCAAGCGTATCCTCCCCGCGAGAATGCGAAGAACCTGAAAAACAACCGGCATCGAGTGATGCAGGGGCTTTATCCCTGCAAGTCCGTATCGCTATTTCAACCGATAGCGCACCAGCTCATCCTGGCTCAGCAGACGCAAGCGCCCTGGCGCGACCTGATAGATGTCTTCCGCCAGGCTTACGTCGACGCCCATGTCGCGAAAGTACCTGGCCGGGCTGAACGGCTGGCTGCCATGGGCGGCCTGTGCCAGCGCCGAGTCACCAGCGGGGAAGGGTGGTCGGCGCAGGGCAACGTGGCCGTTGACGGTGCGCTTACTGCCGGCAGCCAGCAGATAGATGCAACTGCCCTGGCACAGGCCGCCAGAAGGCACCAGCGCCTCGAAGCCGGTTTCGCGCAGCAGGCGACCCATGCGGATGGCCTCCGGCGCGCTGCCGCCGATGCTGTCGAGCAGCACGACCTTGCGCGTGTGCTTGCCCGGGTTGGCGCGCAAGCCAGCCAGCAGTTTCTCGTAGTCGCCGGGAACTATCTCTTCGGAAATCTTCGCCGCCAGCAGGCCGGCATTGGCCTCGACCTCCACCTGGGCGTGGGCAGTCAGGGCGGTGAACAGAGCAGTGCCGATCAGGGCGAATCGTAAACGCTGGGCAATCATCGGGCGGGTTACGCGATAGTGGCTCGGGACGTAGACGATACCTGCCGGCGCACGCTCTCGCACCTGTCAGATTGCTGCGTTCTCGCGCTGCACCTTCCACGCCCAGGCGAACAGCAGCAGGCCGCCGATGGCCGTGGCCGCGCCGATGTAGCCGGTCACGGTCCAGCCCATGCCGGCGCTGATGGCCAGGCCGCCGAGCCAGGGGCCGAGCGCGTTGGCGACGTTGAACGCGGCGTGATTGGACGCGGCAGCGAGTGTCTGCGCGCCAGTGGCAACGTCCATCAGGTGGGTCTGCAGGGCCGGGCCGAGGGCAATCATGGTGCCCAGGGCGAAGATCGCCGGCAGGAGGGTCCACAGGCTGTGTGCGGCGAACGGGAAGGCCAGCAACACCAGCGTGCTCCAGGCCAGAATCCAGGCTACGGCGCGCAGGCGTAGACGGTCGAACAGCCAGCCGCCGGCACTGTTGCCGACGATGCAGCCGGCGCCGAACACGCCCATGGCCAGGGGAATCCAGCCGGGCCCGACCTGAGTGACATGAAGCAGGGTCGGCGCCATGTAGCTGAACACACAGAACATCCCGGCAAAACCGATGGAGCCGATGCCCAGGGCCAGCCAGATCGGCGCGCGGTTGAAAGCACGCAGTTCGCCCGACGGGCTGCTGCGCTGCTCGTGCGGGTCGGCGGGGAGAAAGATCGCCACCATGGCGATGGTGGTGATGGCGATCACCCCGACCAGGGCGAAAGCGTAGCGCCAGCTCATGAACTGGCCGAGCCAGGTGGCCAGCGGGTTGCCGATCAGGATCGCCACGGTCAGGCCGGCCAATACCCGGCTTACCGCCTTGGCGCGCTTGTGCGGCGGCGCCATCGAGGCGGCCACCAGCATGGCGATGCCGAAGTAGGCGCCGTGCGGCAGACCGGCGATGAAGCGGAAGATCAGCAGTGGCTCGTAGCTCGGTGCCAGGGCGCTGGCGAAGTTGCCGAGGGCGAAGCAGCCCATCAGCAGCAGAAGCAGGATGCGCCTCGGCAGGCGTGCACCAAGCAAGGCCAGCACCGGTGCGCCGACCACCACGCCAAGGGCATAGGCGCTGATCACGTGGCCGACCTGCGGCTCGCTGACGCCGAGATCGGCAGCGACGTTGGGCATCAGGCCCATGATGGCGAATTCGCCGGTGCCGATGGCGAAGCCGCCGAGAGCGAGGGCGAGTTGAATGAGAAGGATCGCGCCCGGCGACAGACTCGTCGCGGCGTCGGATGCAGAACTGTTCATGACTGACCTGGAAGGGGGAGAAGCAAGCGCGCGATTATAATCTCCCAGCGCCTTGCTTGGGTATTGGCGGCCGCTCTATTTCGGGCCTGGAGACGAGTGGTCGGAGGCGTTGAGGGTCTTCACGTAGTCAACGAAGGCACGCAGCGGCGCCGGTACGTGAAGTCTGCTGTGGTAGTACAGGTAGGGTCCGTCGAAATGCTGCCACCAGTCATGCAGGAAGGGCTGCAGCTGACCGCTGGCGAGGTGCGTCGCGATGTATTCCTCGAAGGTGTAGAGAATGCCGTGGCCGGCGCAGGCCGCTGCGATCAGCAGGTCCTGCGACGAGCTCACCAGCCGGCCTTCGGGAGCGATGCGCAGGGTGCGTCCATCCTGCTCGAACTCCCACACGCCGAGCTTGCCGCTGGCGAAGCGGTAGCCGAGCAGGCGATGTTCGCTCAGTTCGCTGGGGTGTTGCGGCGTGCCATGGCGCTGCAGGTAGCCGGGCGCAGCGACCGCCATGAAACACTGGCGACGTGGCCCGATGGGGAGGGCGATCATGTCCTTGGCCAGGCTTTCCTCGTAGCGAATGCCAGCGTCGTAACCAGCGCCGATCACGTCGATGAAGGTGTTGTCCATGTTCACCTCCAGCGCGATGCCAGGGTAGCGAGCGAGAAAGCCGTCCAGCAGTTGCGGCAGGATGTGCCGCGCGATCACGCCGGGCACATGCAGGCGCAGCGAACCGACCGGGTGTTGCGGATCTTCCTGCAGATCGTTGAGCGCCGCGTTGATCTCGTCCAGCGCTGGGCGCAGACGTTCAAGCAAGCGTGCGCCGATTTCCGTCGGCGTCAGGCCGCGTGTGGTGCGGTTGAGCAGGCGCACGCCCAGCTCCTTTTCCAGGCGGCGCACGCAATCGCTCAGCGACGAGGCCGACATGCCACGGCGTTGCGCCGCGACGCGAAAACCACCGGCCTCGACCACGGCAGCGAACAGGGCGATATCGGACAGGTTGGGTTGGCGCATGGGCGTCGGCTGTATGATGACGAAGGGATTGATAATGCGGCGCAGCGGCCGCTTTGCCAATCCTGAGGAGCGTCTGCTGGGATGTAGCCCGGATGAAATCCGGGAATGCATACCAACGGCCCCGGATTGCATCCGGGCTACGCTTCGCGTCCGCGAAACATCGGGTAACTGTCCGCCTGACCGTATGCGCTGTTCGGCTTTGGACGGCTTATCGTACGCGCCGTCTGCCCGCACCCTATGTCCTGTAACTGCGCCTGCTCTGGCGCATCGAGTCAACGGACACGAGGAATCAGTCGATGGACAAGAAGCATGCTGTGGGGCGAGGCCATTCGCGTCGTGATGCCCTGAAACTGTTCGGCATGGTAGGCGGCAGCCTGGCCTTGCACGGGGTGTTGGGCGGTGTACCGACATTCGCCTGGGCCAATACCTCACTGGGATGGCAGGCAAGCGACATGCTGGCGCTGACTGGCAAGCGCATGCTGGTCACCGGCGGCACCAGCGGCATGGGCTTCGAGGATGCCCTGGCCCTGAGCGGGGCCGGCGCGCAGGTGATCATCGCCGCGCGCAATGGACAGCGCGGCGCGGAAAGCATCGAACGTATTCGTGCCCAGGTGCCGGATGCACGCGTGCGTTTCGAGCAGTTGGATCTGGCCGACCTGGCTTCGGTGCGCAGCCTGGCCCAGCGTCTGAATGCCGAGGGCGAGGTGCTGGACGTGCTGATCAACAACGCCGCGATCATGGCGCCGCCTCAGCGCGGCGTATCCCGCGATGGCTTCGAAATGCAACTGGCGACCAACTTCCTTGGCCATTTCGCGCTCACTGGCTTGCTCCTGCCGTCGCTGCGCCAGTCGTCCGATCCGCGCGTGGTGATGCTGGCGAGCATTGCCGTGAATCGTGGCCGTATCAACTTCGATGACCTGCAGTCCGAGCGCGACTACAACCCTTACGTCGCCTACGCCCAGTCGAAGCTGGCCTGCCTGATGATGGCCTTCGAGCTGCAGCGGCGCAGCCTGGCCAATGACTGGGGTATTCGCAGCGTCGCCGCGCATCCTGGTGTGGCCGTGACCGAACTGGTCGAGCGCGGGCCAGGGCTTGAAAGCGAGTTCGCTCAGCAGTGGGCCAAGGACCGCGATGTCTATCACTCGGCGGCGCAGGGCGCGCTGTCGTCGCTGTTCGCGGCGACGGCTGCCGAGGCCGAGGGCGGTCGCTACTACGGACCGACCGGCGCAGAGGAAAAACGCGGCCCATTGGGCCTGGCCAAGGTGCCGGAGGCTGCGGCGGACGCCGATGATGCGGCCCGCCTGTGGTCGGTGGCCGAGCGTCTGACGGGCGTCAGGTACGGCTGAGTCATGCCGGCGCGCTGTACCGGCGCGCCCTTTCGAGGAATTTCGCATGTCATCGTCAACGATGGCGCAGCGTGTGGCCGTGGCCATCAACGCGCAGCGCAACGAGTTGTGGCCGGCGCTGGCCGGTTTTACCCTGTTCTTCTGCCTGTTCTCGGGCTACTTCATGCTGCGGCCGATCCGCGAGGCGATGGGCATCGTCTCGGGTGTGGAGAACCTGCAATGGCTGTTCACCGCCACCTTCGTGGTGATGCTGATCGCGGTGCCGTTGTTCGCCTGGCTGAGTTCGCGGGTGCCGCGAATTCACTTCATCGACTGGGTGTATGGCTTCTTCACCCTCAATCTGGCGTTGTTCGCCCTGTTGTTCTTCAGTGCCGAGGAGAGCGTGTGGCTGGCGCGCAGCTTCTACGTGTGGATTTCGGTCTATAACCTGTTCGTCGTCTCGGTGGCCTGGAGCCTCATGGCCGACGTGTTCGACAGCGAACAGGCCAAGCGACTGTTCGCCTTCATCGCCGCCGGTGCCAGTGTTGGCGGTCTGGTCGGCCCGGCACTGAGTGCCTTGCTGGTGAACACGCTGGGGCAGAGTGGGTTGATTCTGCTGGCCGCTGTGCTGCTGGCCGTGGCGCTGTCGCTCAAGCAGGTGCTGATGCGCTGGCGCGAGCTGGGTGGCGCAGGGCGTGCCGGTGCCGTGCGGGCGGAAAGCCCGCGGCGCCCGGTGCCGGGCAACCCGTTCAGCGGCCTGATGCGCGTGCTGTCTTCGCCCTACCTGTTCGGCATCGCCGGTTTCGTGATCCTGCTCGCCACGGCCAGTACCTTTCTCTACTTCGAGCAGGCCCGCCTGGTGGCCGAGCTGTTCCCGCAGCGCGCCGATCAGGTGCGGGTGTTCGGGGCCATCGATTTCGTGGTGCAGGCCGGGGCGCTGTTTGCCCAGCTGTTCATCACCGGGCGTATCGCCAGGCGCCTGGGCGTGCGGGTGTTGCTGGCCTGCGTGCCGCTGCTGGTGTGCGTCGGCTTCATCGGCCTGGCCTTGATGCCGACCTTCGCCATGCTGGCGGCGCTGATGATCGTCCGGCGTATCGGTGAATACGCCTTCGTGCGGCCAGGACGGGAAATGCTCTTCGCGCCGCTGGATGCCGAGAGCAAGTACAAGGCGAAGAACTTCATCGACACCGTGGTCTATCGCGCGGGCGATGCCATGAGTGGCTGGCTCAAGAGCCTGCTCGACATGCTGGCCCAGGGCGCCTGGCTGGTGGCGTTGGTGGGCGCTGCCTGTGCGGCGCTGTGGGGATTGCTCGGCTGGTACCTGGGCGGCCAGGCCGATCAGCGCAGTGTCGAGCAGCAATTGGTGGCGACCCGTTAGCTCAGCGCAACGCTGCCGTTGCAGCGATACGGGAGTCGGCTGCCGACTCCCGCACTATCATCAGCCGCGCGCGGGAATGTTCAGGCCGCGCTGAACTGCCGGGCGGGCGAGGAAGGCATCGAGTACGCGGCGCACGTTGGCGAAACGTTCGAACTGCACCAGATCGCCGGCCTTGTAGAAGTCCACCAGGCAGCGCACCCAGGGCAGCACGGCGATATCGGCAATGCTGTACTCGCCCATGATCCAGTCGCGGCCTTGCAGGCGCTGATCGAGAACGCCGAGCAGGCGCGCGGACTCTGCGACGTAGCGATCACGCGGGCGTTTGTCCTCGTACTCGGCACCAGCGAATTTGTGGAAGAAACCGAGCTGGCCGAACATCGGGCCGAGGCCGCCCATCTGCCACATCAGCCATTGAATTGTCTCGTAGCGGGCAGCGGCGTCCTGCGGCAGCAGCTTGCCGGTCTTCTCCGCGAGGTAGATCAGAATCGCCCCGGACTCGAACAGCGGCAGCGGATGGCCATTGGGGCCGTCGGGATCGAGGATGGCGGGAATCTTGTTGTTCGGCGCCAGCGAGAGAAACTCGGGGCTGAACTGGTCGTTGCTATCGAAGCTGACCAGGTGCGGCTCGTAGGGCAGGCCGATCTCCTCCAGCATGATCGAGGCCTTGACCCCGTTGGGCGTGGGCAGCGAGTACAACTGCAGACGCTCGGGATGCTGGGCGGGCCATTTGCGGGTGATGTGGAAGGGGCTGAGGTCGGTCATGTGGGGTTCCATGTCGAATGGGCCTAAGAGCCTGTTCATGATCTGCTGCGCGTCGGCGCTACTGCGTTAAAAACAAGCTCGGAATGCTCATTTACCATTCGTAAAGTCGAGCGCGACTCCGAGCGTTCCTCGCTTGTTTTTGCCTTGTATCGCTCTAGCTCGCGAGATCCTGAACAGCCTCTACGAAAGAGGCGATCAGAACACGAGTGGTCAGAGCGAAGGAAATCGATCCAGCTGCTAGTAGTCATCGACTCGAGCAATCCTGCCTGGTTCCCTGCACGCGAGCGAGGCGGTATGGTGGGTTTTTCATCCACCCGGCACGGAACCCATCGGCATGAGCCTGCACGGTACTTACGACTCCCAGAACATCTTCGCCTTGATCATTCGTGGCGACTTGCCCTGCTACAAACTCTACGAGGACGACGATGTACTGGCCTTCCTCGATCTGTTTCCGCAATCCAGGGGCCACAGCCTGGTGATCCCCAAGCGCGCCGCCGCGCGCAATATCCTGGAAATCGACGACGCCAGCCTGGCCAAGGTCATGGCCGTGGTGAAGAAGGTCACCCAGGCGGTCGTCGACGAACTGCAACCGGCTGGTGTGCAGGTCGCGCAGTTCAACGGCGCGCCTGCCGGGCAGACGGTGTTCCATATCCACATGCACGTGATCCCGCGCTTCGAGGGCGAGGGGCTGGGTATTCATGCGGCCACCAAGGCCGACCCGGCCGAGCTGGAAGCGCTGCAGGCTCGTCTGGTCAAACGCCTGCAGGGCTGAAGCGGTATTGCCCCGGACGAGTGACTCGGCCGGGGCTTCAGGCAATCTGTGGGTTAGCCGTTCTGGTTGCTCAGCCCGCCCCACTCCACGAAACGCACGGCGTGCACTTCGCCCTGGCTGTCGCGGTAGACCAGGACGCTGGGCACTACACCGCTCTTGCGGCTGTTGTCGGTGCGCTGCAGAACCTGGTCGATGTCCAGCTGCATGCCGTACTGGTATTCCTGCACATCCACTTGGGTGCTGGCAGGTGCTTTCTCGCTGGCGAAGGCCATGGGGGCGAAAGCGGCGAGGAGGGTGGCGTTGAGGGCTGCGAATTTCATCCGGGTAATCTCCGATCAGTTGCGCCGACTCAGGTGGCGCTGGGTTCGGGAGCAATGAAAACACCGCGCCCTTCATTGCAGAAATCGATGCTTGTGCTAGCGAAAATCGTTGCCATCGATATCTTGCCCGCAGGCTCGCCAAGCCCAATACTCAGGCGGCATTCACCTGCCCATGGAGGGCTTCATGCGCTCGATCTTCATCGCTCTACCTCTGTTGCTGTTGGCCGGTTGTTCGTCGTTTCGGGGCGACCCCGAGCATGTAGAACCGGTGCCGGAAGATCGCCTGCTGGCATTTCAGGAGGCGCAGGCGAACAGTGCGCAGATCGTGGTCAATCGCGACTTCGGGATGATGGGAGGGGGCTGCTTCGTGGCCATCGAGGTGGATCGCAAGGTCGCAGCCCGCATCGGCGTCGGCGAAGTCGCGACCTTCCAGGTGCCGCCAGGCACGCGCGTGGTCGGCATCACGCCGGATCGTATGGACGACACCCTGTGCGGCATGGGCCGTCTGCTGCGCGAGGTAGCTGTGCCGGTGAAAAGCGGGGAAACCCAGCACTTGCGCATCGTCAGCCAGAACAAGGGTGGCTTCGATATCCGCCCGGACAAGCCCTGATCGCTTTGCCGCTGTGCGAGCGTTCATATCTAGCGTGACGCCAGGCGGTTAATATTCCCTGCATCAAAACAGGGAGCATGAATGTGAATGGATTGCCGATAGCCATCGTAGGGGCGGGTACCGCTGGCCTGGCCAGCGCCATATTCCTTGCCCGTCAGGGCTACGCAGTGCGCCTGTTGGAGCGGGTCGAACGCCTGCAGCCGGTGGGCGCCGGCATCCTCTTGCAGCCTTCCGGCCTGGCCGTTCTGCAGCGTCTTGGTCTGCTGGCCGAATGCACCGCGTTGGGTGCGCCGGTCAGCCGCCTGTATGGCACCAGCTGCCAGGGCCGGGTGATCCTCGACACCCGTTATCACGACTGGCAGCCGGGTAGTTTCGGCCTTGGCATTCATCGCGGCGTGTTGATGACGGCATTGCTCAATGCTGCTCAGCGTGCGGGCGTGCAGGTGGAAACCGGCGTTACGGTGAGCCGCTTCGAGCAGTCGAGCGGCCATGTGCGCTTGCTGCGTGAGAGCGAAGCGGGCGATGAGCAACCCCTGGGAGACTTCGCCGCACTGATCCTGGCCGATGGCACGCGTTCGACCCTGCGTACGCAGATGCAGGTACGGCAGTGGTCGCGGCCTTATCCCTGGGGCGCCCTGTGGAGCATGTTGCCGACTTCGCCTGCGACCGAGTCTGGCGAGTTGCGCCAGTGGTATCGCGGCTGCCGCGAGATGTTCGGGCTGATGCCGACCGGCTGCACCCACCAAGCCCGTGAGAAGTCGCTGACCAGCCTGTTCTGGAGCCTGCCACTGAACGAGCATGAGAGCTGGCGCAGCAGCGGGCTGGAGGCCTGGAAAACCCGCGTGCGCAGCCTTGCTGGCGAGGCTGCGGAGGCCTATCTGCAGCAGATCGATGATCCCGCGCAACTGACCCTGGCGGCCTATGCGGACGTGCGCATGCAACGCTGGAACGATGGTCGCGTCCTGGCCATCGGTGATTGCGCCCACGCCATGAGCCCGCAACTGGGGCAGGGCGCCAATATGGCGCTGGTCGATGCTGTTGCACTGGCCGATGCTCTCGGCAATGCCGGTGACCAGCACCAGCACGCGCTCGACTGGCAGGCCATCTTCACCCGCTACGGTGATGCCCGTCGTGATCACCTGCGCTACTACCGCCAGGCCAGCCGCCTGCTGACGCCGCTGTTCCAGTCCAACAGCAGCACCCTGGCCGTGCTGCGCGATATCGCTCTGATGCTCGCTCGGCACAATCGCTTCGGCCGCCAGCATGCGGTCAGCACCCTGGTTGGTGCACGCGGCGGCTGGCTGTGGTCCGGGGCGCAGAAACGCGAGTTGCATGCCTGGAAGGGTGAGCGCGAGGCCTGGGAGTAGCCTGCTGGCCGGCCGCTTAGTTGCGCTGCAGTTCGAGCAGCGCCTTCTGACTCAGATCCAGCCACTCCTTGTGTAGCACTCGATAGTGCCGTGCGGAGCGGCGGGCGTGGGTCTGGATCTGTTGCAGCAGTTCGATGGCCTCGCGCTGACGTCCCAGTCGCTGCAGCAGCAGGGCGTAGCGGTAGTTGGCTTCAGGGCTGGCGCTGTAGCTGCCGAGAGCGCGGTATTCCTCTTCGGCCTTGAGGTCGTTGCCCTGGCCTTCCAGAGCGCGGGCGTACAGCAGGTGGCCGTCGCTGGAGCGGAAGTCCGGATTGTTGGTGATCAGTTGGTCGAGGCTTGCCTGACAGCCGGCGAAGTCGCCCAGAGCGAAACGTGCTCTGGCCAGGCCGAGGAGGATGTCGGGTGCGTCGCTGTGAATACCGCGTAATGCCATCTGATAGTGCGTGGCCGCTTCCTCGGCCTGGCCCATACGCAGCAGTTCATCGGCCAGGTTGACGCGGGTATCGCGGGTGTCGCGAATATCCAGTTCATCGCGCAGGGCGCGCAGGTGGCGCTGCGGGTCGATGCTGTCGTGCAGGCGGTTGAGCGTGCGGCGGCCGCGTCGGCTGCCGAGCAGATCCGGCAGCATGATGCCGAGGAAGTAGATCAGGCAGCCGAGGCCGGGCAGGGCGATGATCAGGTACAGCCAGTAGCGTTCCTGGCCACTGCGAACCACGTGAAGGCCGCAGGTGACTTGGCAGGCGATGACCAGCAGGGCGAGCAGAGGCATGGGGCGATCCAGTCCTTTGGAGTGCGAGGGGAGGCCTATCAGAGCATGGATCGGCCCTGTTGTCAGGTGACGCATGCACGGCTGTGGCCTACGTCACGTGCTAGGCTGCGCGGCTGATTCCATGTTCATAAGGATGCGTGCATGCCGTCGTCGCTGGAGATCTTCGCCAACCTCTTCTATCTGATCTCGGTCGTGCTGGCGGCGCGCAACTCGGTGCACACCTGGGCCGTTGGCCTGGTCGGTTGTGTGCTGTTCGGTTGGCTGTTCTTCAGCGTGCAGCTGTATGCCGATGTCACCTTGCAGGCGTTCTTCATCGCCACCAGCCTGCTGGGTTGGTGGAGCTGGTTGCACGGTCGCCAGGGCGAGGCGCTGCCGCTCAGTCGTTCGCGCGGAGCCGGGCTTGGCCTGGCGCTGCTGCTCGCGGTGGCCGTGGCCAGCGCATACGGCGCCTTGCTGCATCATTTCACCGATGCCTACGCGCCCTTCATCGATTCGATGGTGCTGACGTTGAGCGTGTTGGCGCAATTGCTGCTGATGCGCCGCAAGCTGGAAACCTGGTACGGCTGGCTGCTGGTGAACACCCTCGCGGTGCCGCTGTTCGCGTCGCGCGAGTTGTATCTGACGGCGTTCATCTACCTGCTGTTCTGGTGTAACGCCTGGTACGGCCTGTATCGCTGGCGCCGTGAACTGAACGCGCAGACGGTCTGAGATGAGCAAGCGATTTTCCATTGGGCTGGTGGTCGGCAAGTTCGCACCGCTGCACCTCGGGCATGAGTGGTTGATCCGTCAGGCGCAAGAGCAGTGCGAGCAGTTGGTGCTGCTCAGCTGGGCCCGCCCGGAGCTTACCGGTTGCGAGCCTGAACGGCGGGCTAACTGGTTGCAGGTGCGTTTTCCCGAACTGCGCAGCTGGGTGGTGACGCCCGAGTGGGTTGCCCGGCAGCGCGCACGAGGCCTGTTGCTGCCGGACCTTCCCCACGAATCCGCAGCCGATGCCGCGCAGCGCCAGTTCGTTGCCGATTTCTGTCTGGTAGTGCTCGGTCACCCGGTCGACGCGGTATTCACCAGCGAGGCCTACGGCGACGGTTTTGCCGCGCACCTGAGCGGATGTTTCGGCCGGCCAGTGCAGCATGTCGAGATCGATCGTGCGCGCATTCAGGTACCGGTTTCCGGTACGCGTCTGCGCGCCGATATTCATGGCTTGCGCCACTACCTGGCGGCGCAGGTCTACGGCGATTTCGTCGAGCGCATCGCCTTGCTAGGTGGCGAGTCCAGCGGCAAGAGCAGCCTCGCCCAGGCGCTGGCCGAAGCCCTGGGTACGCGTCACGCCGCCGAGTACGGCCGTGAGTTGTGGGAAGAGCAGGGCGGTGTACTCGCCTATGACGATCTGCTGCGCATCGGCCGCTCCCAGGTCGCCCGTGAGCAGGCGCTGGCCGGGCAATGCCAGCGCTACCTGGTGTGCGACACCACGCCGTTGACCACGCTGTTCTACTGCCGCGAACTGTTCGGTCGTGCCGAGGCTGAGCTGGAGCAGTTGGCCGAGCGGCACTATCACCACCTGTTTCTGTGCGCCGATGACTTCCCCTTCGTGCAGGACGGCACGCGCCAGGGCGAGGCCTTTCGCCGCCGACAAAACCGCTGGTACGAACAGGAGCTGGATCGGCGTGGCTGGGCGTTCACCTGTTTGAGCGGTTCGTTGTTGCAGCGAGTTGAGCAGGTGTTGCGGTATCTGAGCGGCTAGCCACGCTCGCCGTACGCTATCAACGATAGCGGGAGAGAATGGCCTCGAATTCGCCATCCTGTCTCATCTGCACCAGAGCACGCAGCAGCGCCTGGGTCGGTACGTCCGGCTCGTCGCGGACGATGCAGGCGATCAGGTCGGCGCTGATTTCACCGAGCACATGCAGGCGTTGGTTAGGCGGCAGGTCGCGATTGAACCAGGCCAACGCCAGGTGATTGCTGATGGCATAGCGGTAACGGCCGGCCTCGAGTTTCTCCAGGACCAGTTCCTGGGTGCGAGCGTCTTCGCGGTGTATTGCACCACTGGCCAGCAGCGGCTCCAGGTTTGGATAGCTGAAGCCCAGCACCGTACCCAGGCGCTCATTTCGCAACTGCTCCAGCTTGAAGTCAGGGTCGGCTTTGCGCGCGACGATCAGGTCGCGCTGCACCATGAAAGGCAGGCTCCAGATGTACTGATGATGGGATTCGACGAGCCAGTCTGGATTGACGTAGCAGCGCACGTCGATTCCGCCGCTGACCAGCAAACGTTGAACGCGCAGGCGCGGCAGCACCAGCATCTCTGCACGGCGGCCGACCTTCTGCGCCAGGCGCATTTGCAGATCGTAGAGAATCCCGCCCGTAGCCTGGCCATCGACGATCTTTATCATCGGCATGGCCCAGCTCTCGGACACCGAGAAGCGCAGCGCGCGCTGCTCCTGGGCCGAGGCTGCGAGGCAGAGCAGAAGCAGCAGGGCGGAAAGTGAAAGGCGCATGCGGTTACCGGTTCAAGACGTTAAGCGGTGCCGCGCCGAGCTTGGCCGTAACAAACCAGACGACGGCCGCTCAAGCCGGCGCCGGCTCGAAGCTGTCGGCACGCGCCATGCGCCACATGCGCTCGTAGAACTCCCCTGCGATCTGGCCGCTGAGCAACTCGCCCGGCGCGAGAAACACGTGCTGCTGGGCGAACAGCTTGATCTCGGTAGCCGACATACGCTGTACCAGGTGCTTGGCATCGATCTGTGCCGGGTGATCGAGGCCGGCGGCGGCGAGCATCTCGGCCAGTGCCTTGAGCGTGTTGTGGTGGAAGTTGTAGACGCGCTGGGCCTTGTCCTCGACGACCAGAGCGCGCTGGCGCAGTGGGTCCTGGGTCGCCACGCCGGTCGGGCACTTGTTGGTGTGGCAGGACTGCGACTGGATGCAGCCTATAGCGAACATGAAGCCGCGCGCCGAGTTGGCCCAGTCGGCACCGATGGCCAGCACGCGGGCGATATCGAAGGCGCTGACGATCTTGCCGCTGGCACCGAGCTTGATCTTGTCGCGCAGGTTGCTGCCGACCAGGGTGTTGTGCACGAACAGCAGCCCTTCGCGCAGCGGCACGCCCAGGTGATCGGTGAACTCCAGCGGCGCCGCGCCGGTGCCGCCTTCCTTGCCATCGACGACGATGAAGTCGGGCAGGATGCCCGTCTCCAGCATCGCCTTGACGATACCCATGAACTCCCAGGGGTGGCCCAGGCAGAACTTGAAACCGACCGGTTTACCACCCGACAGCTCGCGCAGTTGCGCAATGAACTGCAGCAGCTCGATGGGGGTGGAGAAGGCGCTGTGGCGCGACGGCGAGATGCAATCTTCACCCATCGGTACGCCGCGGGTGCTGGCGATTTCCTCGGTGACCTTGTGCTTGGGCAGGATGCCGCCATGGCCCGGTTTGGCGCCCTGGCTGAGCTTGATCTCGATCATCTTCACCTGCGGGCTGCTGGCCTGAGCGGCGAAACGCTCTGGGTCGAAGCGCCCGTCGGAAGCACGGCAGCCGAAATAGCCGCTGCCCAGCTCCCAGACCAGATCGCCGCCGTGCTCGCGGTGGTAGGGGCTGATGCTGCCTTCGCCGGTGTCGTGGTAGAACTCGCCGAGTTTTGCCCCTTCGTTGAGCGCGCGAATGGCGTTGGCGCTGAGTGAACCGAAGCTCATTGCCGAGATATTGAACAAGGAGGCCGAGTACGGTTGGCTGCACTGCGGCCCGCCGATCTCCACGCGAAAGCTACACGGGTCGGTCAGCGGCGCCGGGCGCATCGAGTGGCTGATGAACTCGAAGCCGTTCTGGTACACATCGCTCAGGGTGCCGAAGGGTTTGTCGGCGCCTTCGTTCTTGGCGCGGGAATAGACCAGCGAGCGCTGGGCGCGGGAGAATGGCAGTTGCTCGGCGTCGCCTTCGAGCAGGTACTGGCGAATCTCCGGGCGGATGCCTTCGACCAGGTAGCGGATATTGCCCAGGATTGGGTAGTTGCGCCGTACCGCATGGCGCGTCTGTAGCAGATCGCCGATCCCGATCAGGCTGAGTACGGCGCTGAGCAGGGTGAAGGGCCACATCCATTCATGGCCAAGGAAAGGCAGGCTGGCCAGGGTGAACAGCACGCAGAAGGCGAAGAATGCGTAGCGGCTGAGCAGGGAGAGGTTCATGCAAGCTCCAGAAGCGCGGATCGAGATAAGACTTTAGACCAAACGGCTATATTGGGTCATGTTCTGTCCACCTAGACACTCTCAAGGGCTGAGGACGAACCCCATCGCCCTGTGGCACACTCAGTGGCCCGGAGCCAACCGTCGCAAGAGCTTGGCCCAAGTCTCCCGATTTTCGGCCTGCGCCATTGTCGCCGGCCAACTGCCTGAGGCCGCCAGCGGCCGATAAGAGGAATGAGCGTGCATAACGTCGTGATCAGTGGTACCGGCCTCTACACCCCGGCCAACAGCATTTCCAACGACGAGCTGGTGGCATCCTTCAATGCCTATGTGCAGCAGTTCAACGCCGATAACTCCGAGGCCATCTCCCGTGGCGAAGTGGAGGCGCTGAGCGAGTCCAGCAGCGGCTTCATCGAGAAGGCGTCGGGCATCAAGAGCCGTTTCGTCATCGACAAGGACGGTATCCTCGATCCGCAGCGCATGGTGCCGCGCATTCCCGAGCGCTCCAACGACGACTGGGGCATTCTCTGCGAAATGGCCGTGGGCGCCGCCAAGGAAGCGCTGCAGCGCGCCGGCAAGACCGTCGCAGACATCGACGGGGTGATCGTCGCGTGCTCCAACCTGCAGCGTGCCTACCCGGCGGTGGCCATCGAAGTGCAGGCCGCCCTCGGCATCGATGGCTGGGGCTACGACATGAACGTGGCCTGCTCCTCGGCCACCTTCGGCATCCAGGCTGCGACCACTGCCATCCAGACCGGCCAGGCCCGCGCCATCCTCATGGTCAACCCGGAAATCTGCACCGGCCACCTCAACTTCCGTGACCGCGACAGCCACTTCATCTTCGGCGACGCCGCCACTGCGGTGATCATCGAACGTGCCGACCTGGCGACCTCAAGGCACCAGTTCGATGTGGTCGGCACCAAGCTGCTGACCCAGTTCTCTAACAACATCCGCAACAACTTCGGTTTCCTCAACCGCGCGGCGGAAGAGGGCGTGGGCGCGCGCGACAAACTGTTCGTGCAGGAAGGCCGCAAGGTGTTCAAGGACGTCTGCCCGATGGTCGCCGAGCTGATTGCCGCGCACCTGGCGGAAAACCAGCTCAACGTCAGCGACGTCAAGCGCTTCTGGCTGCATCAGGCCAACCTCAACATGAACCTGCTGATCGCGCGCAAGCTGCTCGGTCGCGATGCCGAGCCGCACGAGGCGCCGGTGATTCTCGACACCTATGCCAACACCAGTTCGGCCGGCTCGGTGATCGCCCTGCACAAGAATCAGGACGATCTGCCTGCTGGTAGCCTGGGTGTTCTAAGCTCCTTCGGTGCCGGTTATTCGATCGGCAGTGTAATTTTGCGCAAGCGTTGAACTCTCTGTAGGAATGCCTGGCGTGCACACAGAGCCTGATCGTGCGCGCAAGGCCCTATACATGGGAGTTCTATGTCCGATACCGATCTGTTGGATCGTCTGCTCGCCGGTGAGCAGAAGGCCTACCGCGAGCTGGTCGCTCGCTATCAGGGGGCGATGCGCGCGGTGGCTTATGCCATCGTCGGCAGCCGCAACGCCGATGAGGTGGTGCAGGATGCCTGGCTCGCCGTGGTGCGCAGCCTCAGCGGCTTTCAGGGGCGCTCCAGCCTCAAGACCTGGCTGCTGACCATCACCGCCAATACCGCCAAGACTCGTCTCAAGCACAACCGCCGCGAGGTGCTGCTCGATGACTTGGCCGCGCCGCACGGCACGGTGGGTGACGAGCGCTTCTCCGATGATGGTCACTGGCTGCTGGCGCCGCATGCCTGGCACCAGGACAGCCCCGAAGCCCTGCTCACCGAGGACGAATTGCGCGAGTGCCTGGAGCACACATTGGCCAGCCTTTCGGAGTTGCAGGCCAGCGTACTGGTGCTGCGCGAGCGACAGGGCCTGGAATTGGAGGCGATCTGTAATCTTCTCGACATCTCGCTCTCCAATGCCCGTGTGCTGCTGCACCGAGCACGCCTGAAAGTCTTCGCCACCCTGGAACATTTCGAGGAGACAGGCCAATGCTGACCTGCAAGGAATTGGTCGCTCATTCCAGCGATTATCTCGACGGCCAAATGACGCTACGCCAGCGCCTGGCCGTACGCGCGCACCTGGCCATGTGCGGCAACTGCCGACGTTTCATCCGCCAGATGAAGCTGACCCAGGCGGTGATCCGGCAGATGCCCGAGGATGAATTGCCCGAACTCGATGCCCTGGCCGAGCGCCTGGCGCAGGCGCGCCGTCACAATGATTGAAAAAAACCGGAGAGATCCGGGTTTTCTTTTTCCTTCTCGCATGTGCTCTTCCTCAAAGCCTCGCCGCTGAAGCGCCTCCCACGGTGCGGTGGATGTCCCTGTGCCTGTGGGAGGGCTTTCGGCTCTGGCATCCTGCTTCGCTCTACCTCCTGCATCCATACAGTCGTAGCCGCGACTGGTAGCGGGCAAAGCGCCCCCGGATTTCATCCGGGCTACGAAAAATTCCAGCCTCGCTGTAACGCCCGCATTCCTGCCTCGTCCATTGCTGCGAGAGGGCCAATCCGGCCCCGTATTCGAAACAGATGGAGAGATGCCATGAAACAACTCAATACCCTGACTGCCACCCTGGGCGCTGCGCTGCTGACTTCCATGGCGTTCACCGCCCATGCCGCGAGCAACCCGTTCGCCGCTCAGGAGCTGACCAGCGGCTACAGCCTGGCTGCTGCCGAGAAAGCACAGGAAGGCGCCTGTGGCGAAGGCAAATGCGGCGGTGAGATGAAAGGCGACGCAGAGGGCAAGTGCGGCGAGGGCAAGTGTGGTGGCGAGATGAAAGCCGACGCCGAGGGTAAGTGCGGCGAAGGCAAATGCGGCGGCGAGAAAAGCGAGTAAAGGCAGAGGAGAGGACGGATCATGCGACTCGCAAACCTCACCGGCGCCGGCCTCGGCCTGCGTCGCGGACTACTTGCCGAGCTGACCGGTGATGACGCCAGCGGCGCCGACTTTCTCGAAGTGGCGCCGGAGAACTGGATCGGTGTCGGTGGCCGCCTGGGCAAGCAACTGCGTGCCCTGAGCGAGCGCCGGCCGCTGTTGTGCCATGGTCTGTCCCTCAACCTCGGCGGCTTCGCGCCGCTGAACCTGGAACTGCTGCACGCCATCAAGGGTTTTCTCGACGCGCATGGCGTGCTGGCCTACAGCGAGCATCTTTCGGCCTGTGCCGACGACGGTCAGCTGTATGACCTGATGCCGCTACCGTTTTCCGAAGAGTCGGTGCAGCGCATCGCCGAGCGCGTGCGCATCGTTCAGGACGTGCTGGAGCGGCCGCTGATCATCGAGAACGTCTCGGCCTACGCTCGCCTGCCCGGCGAGCTGGACGAGGCAGGCTTCGTCCGCGCGGTGCTGGAACGTGCCGACTGCCAGCTGTTGCTGGACGTCAACAACGTCTACGTCAACAGCCTGAATTTCGGCTTCGATGCCGATGCCTACATCGCCGCGATGCCCAGCGAGCGCATCGCCTATCTGCATGTCGCCGGTCATTACGGCCAGGCGGCAGACCTGAAGATCGACACTCACGGTGCGCCGGTGATCGATCCAGTGTGGACGCTGCTCAGCAGCGCTTATGCGCAGCATGGCGTACGCCCGACGCTGCTGGAGCGTGACTTCAACTTCCCGCCACTGGCCGAGCTGTATGCCGAGCTGGCGCATATCCGCAGCCTGCAGCAGGCCGCACAACCGCTGAGCAGGTATGGCACATGAGCGGTATCGAGCAGCAGCGCGACTTCGCTGCACGGATCCGCCAGCCTGAGGCGCAGTCTTTGTTGCCGGGCATCACGGCCGAGCGCATGGCGGTCTACGAAGAGCTGTTCTTCAACAACGTCGCCAGCCTGGTTGGAGGGGCCTTTCCGGTGCTGCGTGGCATTCTTGGCACCGAGCGCTGGCAGCGGCTGCTACGCACCTTTTTCGCCGAGCACCGGGCGAGCACGCCGTACTTTCTGGAGATCAGCCAGGAGTTCATCGCCTGGTTGCAGGAGGGCTATCGCGCCGAGCCTGATGATCCTGCGTTCATGCTGGAGCTGGCACATTACGAGTGGGTCGAACTGGCGCTGGATGTCAGCGACGCGCGGTTGCCCGAGCGAGGCTGGTCGCCACTGGCGTGGCCGCTGGCGTATCGCTGGCCGGTGCAGATGATCGGCGCCGATCACCACCCCACGCAGCCGCCTGCCGAGCCGACCTGCCTGCTGGTCTGGCGTGATCGACAGGATCAGGTGCGCTTCATGCAACTGGCACCTTTCGCCTACCAGTTGGCGCTGCGCCTACAGGCTGGCGAACCGCCTGTGCAGGCGCAGCTGGAGTTGGCCACGGCGCATGGCCTGGCCGCTGATCGCAGCTATTTCGATAACGCCCGCGCGCTGCTGGATGACTGGCAGGCGCGCGATATCTGGTTTGCGTATTCCGAGGAGTCACCATCATGATCACGCTGCTCAATCGTCTTCAGGACGCGCTGGATGCCTGCCGGCGTCTGGATTTTCTCGGCCCGCTGTTGCTGCGCCTGTATCTGGTGCCGGTGTTCTGGATGGCCGGCACGCGGAAACTATCGGATATCGAGGCCACCGCTGCCTGGTTCGGCAACCCGGATTGGGGTCTTGGCCTGCCGTTTCCCGAACTGCTGGCCTGGGCGGCGGCGCTGACCGAGGCTGGTGGTGCCATCCTGTTGCTGTTCGGCTTGGCCGTTCGCTGGGTGAGCATTCCACTGATCGTCACCATGCTGGTGGCAATCTTCGCCGTGCACTGGCCCTATGGCTGGCAGGCGATTGCCGACCCATCGGCACCCTTTGCCAACGAACGTGTGTTGGCGGCGGCGGAGAAGCTCGAACGGGCGCGGAGCATCCTGCGTGAGCATGGCAATTACGATTGGCTGACCGGCAGTGGCAAGTTCGTGGTGCTGAACAATGGCATCGAGTTCGCCGCCACCTACCTGGTGATGCTGGTGGCACTGTTCTTCAGTGGCGCGGGACGCTGGCTGAGCCTCGACTACTGGCTCGCGCGACGTTTCCGAGCCTCGCGCTAGCCCAGTGGATTGTCCCGGCGCCGGCTTTCGCGAAACTCGCCCGGCGTCTGCCCGGTCCAGCTCTTGAAACTGCGGTGGAACGAGCGTGATTCGGTGAAGCCCAGGTAGCAGGCGATGTCCTGGATCGCCAGGTCGCTGCGCAGCAGGTAGTGCTCGGCCAGCTCCTGGCGCAGCTCGTCGAGGATCTGCTGGTAGCTGGTACCGGCCTGCTGCAGATGGCGCTGCAGGGTGCGCACGGTCATGTTGAACTTCTCTGCCACCCGTTCCTTGCGCGGCAGGCCGTCCTTGAGCAGCAGGCGCAGCGCGTTTTTCACTCGGCGAGGCAGTGGCTCGTCGTCATCCAGCCCGGCCATCAGGGTCAGTGCATGCTCTTCCAGTGTGCGCAGCAGGTTGGCGTCGGCCTGGCGCAACGGCACACCGAGGTAGTCCAGCGGCACCAGCAGGGCATTGCAGGGTTGTTCGAACAGCACCGGACAGCCGAACAGCTGTTGGTACTCGGCCAGGTCGGTGGCGGCTGGTTGCGCGTGCTCGAACCACACCTCGCGCGGCGAATGTTCGGAGTCGGCGATCCAGCGGGCGTACAGCAGCCAGGAGGCAAGCACGTTCTCCACCATGTGGCGACGCACGTCCGGCGCCTGATGACGGCAACTCCAGATCAGCCGCACGTGATCCTCGGCCGCCTCGATACGGCTGGTGCCCATGTCACCCACCAGCTTCTCGTAGGGCACGATGCGCCCCATGGCTTCGCCCAATGTGGCGCAGTTCATGGCGATGTAGCCGAGCACGCTCCACGAGCCGGGCTGCACGAAACGCGCCGCATGCAGGCCGAACAACCTGTCGCCGGAAACCTCCAGCAGATGTGCCAGCAGGCGCTCATGCACCTCGCTGGGCATGCGCTTGCCATTGTCGGTCAAGTCCTGCGCGCCAATGCCGGCCGCGGCCAGGGCAAGGTCGATGTCCAGGCCGAGCTGTTCGGCCTGGCGCAGGTATTTGAGCAGGGCGGGAACCGAGGTATAGCCGAGGTTTTCCATGGATTCTTCTTGTTCTGGTGAAGTGACGTGGATCAGACAAGCCTTGGTGCCTGGCACGGATGCCTTTGCAGTGTCGCGGGGCCGCCCTGGTAGCGCGCACCGGTTGCGCCGGCGCGCGGCGCGCAATGCCTGTCTTGATTGGCGATATCGCCTGTCACAATCCGACAGTGACGGCCGGCGGCGGCTGGCTAGTATAGGCAGCCATAAGTGCTGATCGGAATGGGGGATGCGATGCGACGCTGGAACGGATGGGGTGACGAGGCGACCGAAGTGGAGCTGCCGGCCCACGGCGAGGCCTTTCTCGCCGAGCTGATCGGGCCGGGCCAGCGTCTGGCCGATGCCAGCCTGCAGGATGTGCTGGCGCGTGTGCCGGCGTCGCGCCTGGCGCCGCATCCTCTGATCTGTGTTGATGCCGAGGTGCGCGTGCGTCACGCCCGTGGCCAGAGCCTGCCGGACTGGCTGGCGATGCGTTCCGGTGACTTTGGCCTGTTTCCCGATGGCGTCGCCTGCCCGGAAAGCACCGAGCAGATCCGCGAGCTGCTGGCCTGGGCGCAGAAGCATGATGTCACCCTGATTCCCTACGGCGGTGGTACCTCGGTGGCCGGGCACATCAACCCGCAGGCCGGCCAGCGCCCGGTGCTTACCCTGTCGCTGGAGCGCATGACGCGCCTGCTGGATATCGACGAGGACAGCCTGATCGCTACCTTCGGCCCCGGTGCCAATGGTCCACAGGTGGAAAGCCAGCTGCGCGCACGCGGCTACACCCTGGGGCATTTCCCGCAGTCCTGGGAGCTGTCGACCCTCGGCGGCTGGGTCGCCAGCCGTTCCAGCGGCCAGCAGTCGCTGCGCTATGGACGCATCGAGCAACTGTTCGCCGGCGGCAAGCTGGAAACTTTCGCCGGCACCTTGGAGATTCCGACCTTCCCGGCTTCGGCAGCTGGGCCCGATTTGCGCGAGCTGGTGATGGGCTCGGAAGGGCGCTTCGGGGTGATTTCCGAGGTGCGTGTGCGCATCAGCCGCCTGGCCGAGCAGGAGCGCTTCTATGCGGTGTTTCTGCCCAACTGGCAGCAGGCGCTGAGTGCCATTCGCAGCCTGGCTCAGGCGCGGGTGCCGCTGTCCATGCTGCGCCTGTCAAACGCCATTGAAACCCGTACCCAACTGGCGTTGGCCGGTCACCCGCAGCAGATCGCCCTGCTGGAGAAGTACCTGGCCCTGCGCGGTGCACGTGACGGCAAATGCATGCTGACCTTCGGCGTCACCGGCAGCCGCATGCAGAATGCCGCTTCGCTGAAACAGGCACGGCGCCTGCTGAAAGGCTTCGGCGGCGTGTTCACCGGCACCCTGCTGGGCAAGAAATGGGAGCAGAACCGCTTCCGCTTCCCCTACCTGCGTCATGGTCTGTGGGAGCGCGGCTACCTGGTGGACACCCTGGAAACTGCCACCGACTGGTCGAACGTCGACAACCTGCTGAACAAGGTCGAGGCCAGTCTGCGTGACGAGCTGGCCGGTGATGGCGAGCGGGTGCACGTCTTCACTCACCTGTCGCACGTTTATGGCGAAGGTTCGAGCATCTACACCACTTACGTGTTCCGCCCCGGCAGCGACTACGCCGCGGCCATGGCGCGCTGGCAGCGGCTCAAGGCGGCGGCCAGCCGCACCATTGCCGAGAATCGCGGCACCATCAGCCACCAGCATGGCGTCGGCCGCGACCACGCGCCCTATCTGGCAGCAGAGAAGGGCGAGCTGGGCATGGCCACGCTGCGCAGCCTGGCCACGCATTTCGACCCTGACCAGCGCCTGGTGCCTGGCGTGTTGCTGCAGGACTGAGCATGGAACCGTGGAACGCCACCTGGCGCGAGCGCGCGCTGCCTGAACTGGCGGCGCGCGACTGGGATCTGCTGGTGATCGGCGGCGGCATTTGCGGCGCCGGCATCCTCCGTGAGGCGGCGCGGCGTGGCTGGCGCTGCCTGTTGCTGGAGCAGCGCGACTTCGCCTGGGGCACCTCCAGCCGCTCGTCGAAGATGGTGCATGGCGGGCTGCGCTACGTCGCCAAGGGCCAGCTGGGGTTGACCCGCGACTCGGTGCGCGAGCGCCAGCGCCTGCTTGGCGAGGCGCCGGGGCTGGTGGAGCCGCTGAGCTTTGTCATGCCGCACTACCGTGGTGGTTTTCCCGGGCCGAAGGTCTTCGGTGGCCTGCTCAGCCTGTACGACGCCCTGGCCGGCAAGCGCAATCACCTGTTCTATCCGCTGCAGCAACTGCGCTACCTGGCGCCAGGCATCCGTGAGGACGGCCTGCTCGGTGGCACGCGCTTTTTCGATGCTGTGACTGACGATGCCCGCCTGGTGCAACGCGTGCTGGGCGAGGCGCGTGCAGAAGGCGGCGAGGCGCTCAATGGCATGCGCGTGGTCGAGCTGCTGCGTGAGGCGGGGCGGGTTATCGGTGTGCTCGCCGAGGACGTAGAAACGGGCAACCGCTATCACCTGCGCAGCCGCGCTGTGGCACAGGCCACCGGTGCCTGGGCCGATCGCCTGCGCCAGCCTGGCAATGGTCGCATCCGCCCGCTGCGCGGCAGCCACCTGCTGCTACCGAGCTGGCGCCTGCCGGTGGCGCATGCCTTCAGCTTCATGCACGAGAGTGATGGCCGGCCGGTCTTCGTCTTCCCCTGGGAAGGCGCGACGGTGATCGGCACCACTGATCTGGATCATGCTGACGAGCTGGATCGTGAGGCCGCCATCAGTGCCGAGGAGGTCGATTACCTGCTCGCCGCTTGCGCTCAGCAGTTTCCTCATGCGCAGGTGGGGCGTGCCGATGTGCTGTCTACCTGGGCTGGCGTGCGCCCGGTGGTGGGCGATGGCAGCGCCGGGCTGAAACCCTCGGACGAGAAGCGTGAACATGCGCTATGGATCGAGCCGGGCAGTGTGACCCTGGCTGGCGGCAAGCTGACCACCTTCCGCTTGCTGGCGCTTCAGGTGCTGCGCGCCTGCGCGGGTTTCGTCGGCAAAGCGGTGGACGATCAGGGCGGCGCAGTGTTCCGCGACTGTCCGCAGGTGGCCATGGCCCATCTGAGCCCGGCGCAGCAACGCCGTCTGGCGGGTCGCCACGGTCGCCAGCTGGGTGAGGTGCTGCGCCTGATCGACGAGGTTGGCGACGATTGCGTTGCGGGTACCGCCACCCTGTGGGCCGAACTGGCCTGGGCCGCTGAGGGCGAGCTGGTGCTGCACCTGGACGATCTGCTGCTGCGCCGCACGCGCCTTGGCCTGCTGCTGGCAGAAGGCGGCCGCGCCGAGCTGCCGCGTATCCGCGTGCTTTGCCAGCCGCGCCTAGGCTGGAGCGATGCGCGCTGGCAGCAGGAAGAGAGCGATTACCTGGCTCTGTGGAAACGCTGTTACAGCCTGCCGTGACTCGGATCGCACTCCCCGTAGGGTGCGCCGCGCGCACCAACAATCCATTGATACTCAGGTCTGCCAGTTGTAGCCCGGATGAAATCCGGGACTGAACGAAGATGCCGCTCCCGGATTTCATCCGGGCTACGCATGGGCATAGGTACAACAAGAAGGATCACACCTTGAGCGAACCAAGCTACCTGCTGAGCATCGATAACGGCACCCAGAGCGTGCGCGCGCTGCTGTTCGATACGAAAGGCAATCTGCTGGCCAAGGGCAAGGTCGAACTCGATCCCTACTTCTCCAGCCAGCCGGGCTGGGCCGAGCAGGACCCGGAATACTACTGGTCCAGCCTCGGCGAGGCCTGTCGCCTGCTTTGGCAGCAGGTGGATATCGACCGCAGTCTGATCAGGGGCGTCGCCGTCACCACCCAGCGCGGTAGCATCATTCACGTCGATGAGCAGGGCGCGCCGTTGCGCCCGGCGATTCTCTGGCTCGACCAGCGACGTGCCGAGGTCGCGGGGCGGATCAAGGGCCTGTGGGGCTGGCTGTTCAAACTGGTGCGCGCCGAGGAGGCTGTGAATCATTTTCGTGGCCAGGCCGAGGTCAACTGGGTCGCCCAGCATCAGCCGGACATCGCCGCTCGCGCGCACAAGGTGCTGTTGCTCTCGGGCTTTCTCACCCATCGCCTGTGTGGTCGCTTCGTCGATTCGACCAGCAGTTGCGTGGCCTACCTGCCGTTCGATTACAAGCGCCTGTGCTGGGCCGCGCCCGGTGACTGGAAGTGGCAGGCGCTTTCGGTGCGTCCTGAGCAACTGCCTGATTTGTTCAAGCCGGGTGAGCGCCTGGGCAGCATCACGGCCTCCGCGAGCCGCCATACCGGTATTCCCGTGGGGCTGCCACTGATCGCCGCCGGAGCCGACAAGGCCTGCGAGATCCTCGGTTCGGGCGCGCTGGAGGCGACCACTGCCTGCCTCTCCTACGGCACCACGGCCACCATCAACACCACGCGCAGTCGCTATCTGGAAACCATCGCGCTGATACCACCGTATCCGGCAGCGCTGCCGGATCACTTCAACACCGAGGTGATGATCTATCGGGGGTTCTGGATGGTCAGCTGGTTCAAACGCGAGTTCGGCCTGCGCGAGATGCAGCGCGCCGAAGCGCTGGGTGTGTCGCCCGAGGCGCTGTTCGATGAATTGGTCAACGCCGTGCCGCCTGGCTCCATGGGCCTGATGCTGCAGCCGTACTGGACGCCCGGCATCCGCGAGCCGGGCCTGGAGGCCAAGGGTTCGATCATCGGTTTTGGTGACGTACACACCCGCGCGCATCTGTATCGGGCGATTCTGGAGGGATTGGCCTATGCCCTGCGCCAGGGCAAGGAGCGCATCGAAAAACGATCAGGCACCCGCATCGAGCGCCTGCGCGTCTCCGGTGGCGGTTCGCAGAGCGATGCGGCGATGCAGCTGACCGCCGACATTTTTGGCCTGCCAGCCGAACGGCCGCACCTTTATGAAACCAGCGGCCTGGGCGCGGCGATCAACTGCGCGGTAGGTCTGGGCTTGCACACCGATTACCCGAGCGCCATCGCCGCCATGACGCGTGTTGGTCAGGTGTTCCAGCCGAACCCGGAGGCCCAGCGCGTTTACCAGCAGCTCTACGGGCAGGTCTATCAGCGCATGTACCGCCAGCTCAAGCCGCTGTACCAGAGCATTCGCAAGATCACCGGTTATCCGGCGTAGGGCATGCGGTAGGCGTGTGGACGTAGGACTTGTGTAGCACCGAGGAACGGCGGACTGTTCGCTTCGCTCCTGAGTCCGCCCTACATCACTACAGAAACCAATCGCCCTCCGGAATGGAGGGCGATGGTTTGTGCATCAGGCGACATCCACCAGCACGATCTCGCTGTCTTCCTGCGCTTCGATGCGGATCAGCGTTTCATCGGCTATGGCCACGCCATCACGTGCCTTGACGGCTACGCCGTTGACACTGAACGCACCGGTGGCGCCCACCAGATAGGCCTTGCGGCCTGGTTGCAGGCTGTACTCGGCGCTCTCTCCGGCCTTGACCGTGGCGGCCACCAGGCGCGCGTCGGTACGGATGCGCAGGGCGTCGACATCCTCCTCGTAACCGCTGGCCAGGGTGACGAATGCTCCCGAACGGTCACCTTTGGGGAACGGCTTGGCACCCCAGGAGGGCGGCAGGCCGGCCTGGTTTGGCTGAATCCAGATCTGGAAGATCTTGGTGGTTTCATCCTCCAGGTTGTACTCGCTGTGGGCGATACCGGTGCCGGCGCTCATCACCTGTACATCGCCTGCCTCGGTACGGCCTTTGTTGCCCAGGTTGTCCTCGTGGCTGATCGCACCTTCGCGAACGTAGGTGATGATCTCCATGTCGCGATGCGGGTGCGGCGGGAAGCCCGAGTGCGGTGCGATCTCGTCGTCGTTCCAGACGCGCAGACGGCCCCAGTTCATACGCTCGGCGTCATAGTATTCGGCGAAGGAAAAATGGTGACGGGCGTTGAGCCAGCCGTGGTGAGCACCACCGAGTTGTTCGAACGGACGTACATCGATCATGGTCAATCCTCCAGTCATGCACGAGTTCAGTCCCGTGCCGCGTTGATGGCGAATGATCCATTTGGATTGATCGATTTAAAAGCGCAATTTTTACAGAATTGATATCGATTAATTTGATTAATTTTCATGAGGGCCAAGCATTAGGCTTTCGCTGATTCTTTCAAGGAGGACGCGCCATGCGCGAACGTAAGGCCTGGTTGATCCTGCATGGCAAGCAAGCGTTGAACGCAGAGGTGAGGGCGGCGGTGAACGGCCTGCGCGAGCGTGGTTGGGATCTGGCCGTACGCCTGACCTGGGAAGGTGGCGACGCCGAGCGGCTGGTCGAGGAGGGATTGGCCGCTGGTTATTCAACGCTGATCGCCGGCGGTGGTGACGGCACCCTGCGTGATGTGGTCGAGGCGCTGGTCAAGGCGCGGAGCGAAGCGAGCCTGGCGCTGCTGCCGCTGGGCACGGCCAATGATTTTGCCCACGCAGCCGGTATTCCGCTGACGCCTGCTGCGGCGTTGGCCCTGCTCGAGTTCGAGCCGGTGGCGGTGGATGTGGGCATGGCGGGCGAGCGGGCCTTCCTGAACATGGCCACTGGTGGTTTCGGCTCCAACGTGACGGCCAATACGCCTGAAGAACTCAAGAAGGTCCTGGGCGGCGCCGCCTATCTGCTCACGGGACTCAGTCGATTTTCCGAAGTGCGCGCTGCCGCCGGTCGTTTTCATGGGCCGGATTTCCAATGGCAGGGCGAGTTCCTGGCCCTGGGCATCGGTAACGGGCGACAGGCCGGTGGCGGGCATCTGCTTTGTCCGGAGGCGAGCATCAACGATGGCCTGCTCGATATCTGCATCGTGCCGGCGGCGCAGGATGTCGTCGGCACCTTGGGCACGTTATTGTCCGGGGGCGTTCTTGGCTTGCAGAGCGTTGCGGTCAGCGCGCGGCTGCCCTGGCTGGAGGTGGAAGCGCTGGAGGGGTTGGATCTGAATCTCGACGGCGAGCCGATGGAAAGTAAAGGTTTGCGCTTTCGTGCAGAACCTGGCGCCCTGCGTCTGCATCTACCTGAGCATTCTTCGCTGCTCGCTGGCCAGGTACACAGCGCTGAGGCATGATGGCTGCGCGCCAGCAATGCTTCAGTCTGCCGGCAGTCCGCCGATAACCCGAAACGGCAGACTAGAATCACCCTATATACCTCGGAGCACATGATGGCCGGCATCCTCGATTCAGTAGATCAACGCACGCAACTGGTCGGCGAGAACCGTCTGGAAATTCTCATGTTCCGCCTGGCTGGCCGGCAGTTGTTCGCCATCAACGTGTTCAAGGTGCAGGAAGTCCTGCAGATGCCCAAGCTGACGCTGATGCCACAGCGTCATCGCTTCGTCTGCGGCGTGGTCAACCTGCGCGGTCAGACCCTGCCGGTGATCGATCTGTCCCAGGCCATCGGCATGCGTCCACTAGTGCCGGATGAGCGCAGCACCATCATCGTCACCGAGTACAACCGCTCGGTGCAGGCTTTCCTGGTTGGCAGTGTGGATCGCATTCTCAACCTCAACTGGGAGTCGATTCTGCCGCCCCCGGGTGGCGCCGGACGTCAGCACTACCTGACCGCCATCACCAAGGTCGAGGACCAGATCGTCGAGGTCATCGATGTGGAGAAGGTGCTCGCCGAGATCGTACCGATGAGCACCAAGGTTTCCGCGGAAAAGCTCGCCGACCCTCTGCTGGAGAAGGCGCGCGGGCGCGAAGTGCTGCTGGTGGACGATTCCAGCGTGGCGCTGAGCCAGCTGCGCGATACCCTGACGCAGTTGGGTCTTCGCCTGCACATGGCCAGCGATGGCCTCAAGGCCCTCAACCTGCTCAAGAAGTGGGCCGACACCGGTGAGGTGATGACCGACAAGCTGCTGATGATCTTCACCGATGCCGAGATGCCGGAAATGGACGGCTATCGCCTCACCAGCGAAATTCGCAATGACCCGCGTCTCAAGGATCTCTACGTGGTGCTGCACACGTCGCTGTCGGGCAGCTTCAACGAGGCGATGGTGAAGAAGGTCGGCTGCGACAATTTCCTCTCCAAGTTCCAGCCGGACAAACTGGTGGATGTAATTCGTCAACGTCTCGAGCTGGACGAACCTCGCTAAGTCCTTGATGCCTCGCAGTGCTTGTGAGCATCGCTGTCAGCTCGTATAACGGCATTTTGCCAACTAGGAAGCTGACCCATGCCGAGTCTTTCGGGGCTGTACCGTTATCCGCTCAAGTCCGGCCGCGGCGAAGTGCTGCAGCGCAGCGCGGTCGACGGTCTCGGCCTGCAGGGTGATCGGCGCTGGATGCTGGTCGACGCCGACAACGGCCGCTTCATCACCCAGCGCCTGCTGCCGCAGATAAGCCAGTTGAGCGCCCTGTACGACGCGCGCGGTGGCCTGACCCTGAGTGCGCCAGGTCGTGACGATCTGTCCGTGGCGCTGCCCGACCCTGAGCAGGATCTGCGTGGCGTCATCGTCTGGCGTGACAGCCTTCGCGTGCCGGATGCCGGTGATGAAGCGGCCGCGTGGCTCAGCGGCTTGCTGGGCAAGCCTTGCCGCCTGGTGCAGGTGCCGGAAGAACGTACCCGCCAGGTCGATACTGCCTATGCGCAGCCGGGGGATCGCGTGGCCTTCGCCGATGGTTTCCCGCTGCTGCTGATTGGCCAGGCCTCGTTGGACGATCTCTCCCAGCGAGTCGGGCAGCCACTGTCGATGCTGCGTTTTCGCCCCAATCTGGTCGTCACCGGCAGCGAACCCTACGCGGAAGACAGCTGGAAGCGCATCCGCATCGGCGAGGTGGAGTTCGAGGTAGCCAAGGGCTGCTCGCGCTGCATCCTCACCACCGTCGACCCGCAGACCGGCGAGCGCAACGCCCAGCGTGAGCCACTGGCCACGCTCAAGACCTATCGGGAACGCGATGGCGACGTGTATTTCGGGCAGAACCTGCTGCCGCGTGGCATCGGTGAGCTGCAGGTAGGAATGCCGGTCGAAGTCCTGGAGTAGGGTGTGCGATGCGCACCGGGTGATCCAGAAACTGCCAGACCATTCGGGGCCCGGCGTGGCGTATGGAATGGCGAGCCCCGATCAGACACCTGCCTGATCGGGGCTTTCGTTTTACTGATCGTCGAAGAAACGCTCGTTCCATGCCACCAGCGGGTGGGGGGCGCCCAGCTTCTGGCCGTAGATCACCGAGTAGGACAGCACGTTCTGCACGTACTGGCGGGTTTCGTCGAACGGAATGTTCTCGACCCAGACGTCGTAACTGAGGTGATGGGCGCCACGCAGCCACTGGCGCACGCGACCTGGACCGGCGTTGTAGGCAGCCGAGGCGAGTACGCGGTTGCCGTTGAACTGACCGTATACCTGGCTGAGATAAGCCGCGCCCAGCTGGATGTTGGTGTCCGGGTTGAGTGCCAGTTGCGGCGAAGCCAGGGGGATGCCGAACTTGCGTGCGGTTTCCTTGGCGGTGGCCGGCATCAGCTGCATCAGGCCCATGGCGCCTGCGTGGGAGCGGGCGTCGGCCATGAAGGCACTTTCCTGGCGGGTGATGGCGAACACCCAGCTCGAATGCAGGTCACGGCGCTTGGCTTCGCGTACCAGCTCGTTACGATGGGCCATGGGGAAGCGTACTTCCAGGTCGTCCCAGTACTGGGCCTGGCTGATGGTGCGGATGGCCGGGAAATACCACTCCATTTCGTAGGCCAGGCGCGCCTGGGCCACCAGTTCATCGCGGCTGAACAGGCGGCTGACGTGATACCACTCGCGGCGGCCATCGACGATCTGCCCGCGTTCATGGAATTCCATCGCGCGCTTGATGCCGGCAGTGTTGCGCACTTTCTGCACCACCTTGGGATCGAGGGCCAGCGGCTGGTTGTTCAACGCGTAAGGCGCCTTGACCTGATCCGCCGCCATGAAGCCATAGAAGTCGCGTTCCTTGGCCAGCGCCTGGAACAGCACAGCCGGCTGCTGGCTGTTGGGTTGCGCCAGTTGCAGGCTGCGCGCATTCCAGTAACGCCAGCGGTTGCTGCTGGCCAGATCGGACGGCATGTTCTGGGTCAGCTGATAGGCCTCTTCCCAGCGGCCGTGACGCAGCAGTAGGCGCGCACGCCATTCGCTGACGGTGTTGTCACGCAGTTGCGGGTCGTACTTGGCCATTACCTGCAGGCCGCGCAGGTCGAAGCGTTGCGCCAGGCGCAGGCCGATCTGCCGGGCGATGGCGACCTGTTCGTCGGCGGAGAACTTCATGCGCTGGGCGTAGCCGTCGAGCAGGGCCAGGGCATCTTCCGGGCTCTGCCGAGCCAGGCGACGCAAGCCGAGGCCGACCACGTCGCTCATGGCGTCATCAGCGGGGGCGAAGCGCGCGGTGTTCTTCAGCAGTTGTGGCTTTTGCGCCACTTCGACCATCAGCTTGCCGCGCTCACCGAGCGTTGGCATGCCCTTGATCAGGAAGTTGGCCAGGCCGTAGTTGCCGCTTTCCACCGCCAGCTTGGTGCGCTGCCAGCGGCGTTGCTCGGTGAGCTGGCCATTGGCGGCCCAGCGTTCGAACAGCGGGTCACAGGCGTTGGGCTGGGATTTTCCCACCAGCCAGAGCTTCTCGGCAGTGGCGTTGCCTTCGGCCGTCAGACCGTGGCTGAGCTGGTACTGGCCGTAGAGGCAGTCCAGCTCGGTGAAGTTGAGTTTGGCGTCGTAGTGATCGAGGAAGGGCTTCCAGTCGCCACGCTCGGCCAGCCAGCGCAACCAGCGCAGTTTCATCCAGCTTGCCTGGGGCAGGTCCCCGTGTTCGGCGAGAAACTTCTCGATCTCGGCATTGCTGGCCGACTTGAGCCGGTTGGTCAGCTCGTCATAGGCCAGATAAGGCGTCAGTGGGTAATCGCGTAGCGCGCTGGCGTACTGGCGATAAGGGCCACTGTCGCCCTTGGCCAGGGCCCGCTTGGCCTCATCATAGTACTGGCGCTGCTGGGTGAGGCTGGCAGCTTCGACACTGGCGACAGCGGTGGCGGTAATAATCAGACAGGAAACTACAGAGAGAAAGCGACTGCGCATGGCATTTCCAGGAGAAGCAGAGGTATGGGGCAACACGATCCGTGTCGTTGCATAGCTCTAGCTTAGCGCTTCATCGGGGTGCGGTGAATGCCGTCGGGCCAGATGGACACATGTAGCAAAGATGCGCTTTGCCTGCGCCAGATGATGAGCAGGGGCGACATCTGTTGCGTCTGTGGAAACGGCAACAGCCGGCTGGCAACTCGGGTAGAATGCGCCGCCTGTTTCTGGAGATGCCCATGACCCTGCTCAAGTTTGCCGACGTATCCCTCGCCTATGGCGCCATGCCCCTGCTCGACGGAGTGTCCTGGCAGATTGCGCGGGGTGAGCGGGTGTGCATCATCGGCCGCAACGGCACCGGTAAATCGAGCATGCTGCGCTTGGTCAAGGGCGACCAGATGCCCGATGACGGCGAGATCTGGCGCGCCCCGGGGCTGAAGATCGGCGAGCTGCCGCAGGAGCTGCCGCGCGCCGACGAGCGCACGGTGTTCGACGTGGTCGCCGAAGGCCTGGCTGGCGTTGGCGAGCTGTTGGCGCGTTATCACCACCTGGCGCAGAACATCCACGGGGATGACGACCTCGAGCAGTTGATGCACGTGCAGCAGGAGCTGGAAGCCAAAGACGGCTGGCGTCTGCAGCAACTGGTCGACAGCACCCTGAGCCGCCTGCAGTTGCCGGCCGACAAGACGCTGGCCGAGCTCTCCGGGGGCTGGCGGCGTCGCGTGCTGCTGGCGCAGGCACTGGTGTCCGAGCCGGATCTGCTTTTGCTCGATGAGCCAACCAACCACCTGGATATCGGCGCCATCGCCTGGCTGGAAGAGGCGCTGAAAGACTTTGGCGGCGCCGTGCTGTTCATTACCCACGACCGCTCCTTCCTGCAGAACCTGGCTACGCGCATCCTCGAACTGGATCGTGGCGGCCTGATCGACTGGAACGGCGACTACGCCAGCTTCCTGGTACACAAAGAGCAGCAACTGGCTGCCGAGGAAACCGCCAATGCGCTGTTCGACAAGCGCCTGGCTCAGGAGGAAGTGTGGATTCGTCAGGGCATCAAGGCCCGTCGCACCCGTAACGAAGGGCGTGTACGTGCGCTCAAGGCAATGCGTGCGGAGCGTAGCGAGCGGCGCGAGCGCCAGGGCAAGGCGAATATCCAGCTCGATACCGCGGACAAGTCCGGCAAACAGGTGATGGTGGCAGAGAACGTCAGTTTCGCTCACGCCGGCGGCCCGTTCCTGGTCAAGGATTTCTCCATGGTCCTGCAGCGCGGCGACCGCATCGGCCTGCTTGGCGCCAACGGTACCGGCAAGACCACCCTGCTCAAGCTTTTGCTCAGCGACCTGCAACCGAGCAGCGGCAAGATCGAGGTCGGCACCAAACTGGAAGTGGCGTATTTCGACCAATTACGTCACCAGCTCGAGCCAGAGAAGACGGTAATCGACAACGTCGCCGAAGGCCGCGACTTCATCACTATCGACGGCCAGAACCGCCATGTGCTGAGCTACCTGGGCGACTTCCTATTCAGTCCGCAACGCGCTCGTACGCCCGTCAAAGCGCTGTCGGGTGGCGAACGGGCACGACTGTTGCTCGCCAAGTTGTTCAGCAAGCCGGCCAACCTGCTGGTGCTCGACGAACCGACCAACGACCTGGACGTAGAAACCCTGGAACTGCTCGAAGAAGTACTGCTCAATTTCCCTGGCACCGTGCTGATGGTCAGCCACGACCGTGCCTTCCTTGACAACGTCGTGACCAGCACCCTGGTTTTCGAGGGGGAAGGCAAGGTGCGCGAGTACGTCGGCGGCTATCAGGATTGGCTGCGCCAGGGCGGTTCGCCGCGCCTGCTCGGAGTGGGTGAAAGCAAGTCCGGCAAGGCCGAACTGGCCACGGCCATCGTCGAAGCGCCGGCCGCGGCCGCAGTGACTGCCGTGCAAGAGAGCGTCGAGCCGGCGAAGAAGAAACTAAGCTACAAGCTACAGCGCGAGCTGGAAGCGATTCCTGGGCAGATCGATGCCCTGGAGCAGGAAATGGCCGCGGTACAGGAGCAGGTATCCGATCCTGCCTTCTACCAGCAGCCGGTGCAGGTCACCACGGAAGTATTGGCGCGTCTCGAGGGCTTGCAGAAGGAAATGGACGAGTTGCTCGAGCGCTGGGCAGAGCTGGAAGGCTGACGAAGGAACGAACGGGCAATGGCCATCGAGTACCGCATTACTCTCGACGACAATCATCAGTTCAGCTACCGGATCGAGCTGAACCGCGAATATGACCCCGTCCAGGCGCAACAGGCCCCCGCCTGGACGCGCCTTGAGCATCAGCAATGCAGCAATTGTCCGCTGAGTCGCGAGCAGTTCAGCCATTGTCCGGCAGCGGTCGATCTGCATCGGGTGATCGAGGATTTTCGTGGCCTGCCAGCTTTCAAGAAGGCCAGCGTCTGGGTGCGCACACCGGAGCGTGAGTACACCAAGCAGGTCGGCCTGGAGGAGGGCCTGCGTGCGCTGCTCGGGGTCATCATGGCCACTAGCGCCTGTCCGGTGCTGGCGCGCCTGAAACCCATGGCGCAGCACCATCTGCCCTTTGCCAACAATCAGGAATTCATCCTGCGCGCGGTATCGCTGTACCTGACGCGGCAATATTTCAACATGCGCGAGGGGCGTCTGGCCGATTGGGAGCTGAAAGGGCTGGTGCGCCTGTTCCAGCAACTGAAGCTGGTCAATCAGGCTTTCTGGCAGCGCATTCACGACACCTGTGAAGGTGACTCCAACCTCAAGGCCTTCCTCACCTTCTTCTCGATGTCATCGAGCATGACGGTGTCGCTGGAAACCCAGCTGCAGAAGATTCGCCCGCTGGTCATGAGCGCGGGCGATTCGTTCGAGTAGGGCCGAAGCCAAAAGCTCGCCGCTGAAGCGCTTCCCACGGGCAGAGCCAATGCGGCTACTGTGGGAGGGGCTTCAGCCGCGACGCGATCTCAAGCGCCTTTTTCGCCTTTCTTCAGGCGCACCGCGAGCACATCGCAGGGCGCGCCATGCAGTACGTCATTGGCGGTCGAGCCCAGCAACAGCGCCAGGCCGTGGCGGCCATGGCTGCCGACCACGATCAGGTCGCAACCCTGCTCTTCGGCCAGGCGGTGGATCTCCTGGCGTGGTTGGCCATAAGCCAGATGACGCTGATCCGCGGTCAGCTCGGGATATTTGCCAGTGAAGCTGTCCAGGCGCTCGCGGGCCTGTTCGAACTGCTGTTGTTGCAGCATGGACAGATCCATCGGCACGTCACCACCGAAGGCCATGGCCATCGGTTCGACGATATGCACCAGAGACATCTTGGCGCCACTGGCCTTCGCCAGCTTCTGCGCACGTGTCACGACAGGGTCGCATTCCTCGGTCAGGTCGACGGCGACCAGAATGTGCTGGTAGGGCATGGTGAACTCCTCCTCAAGGGGGCAAATGGCTCTGTCTCAAGTATGGCCCCATTGTGTGGGATAGGGCGACTGGTCGTGAAAGAGGCAAAGAAAAGCCCGGTGCTAGCACCGGGCAAGAGTTGGGCCAGGCAGGCCGGAAACATGGAGCATCAGTGTTGGCTGGTGGCGTACTGGGCGGCAACGGCTTCCAGTCCTTCGATGATGCTGTCGGAATACTTGCTGATCAGGAAAGGTACGGTGTTCTCGTTGTAGTTGCGCAGGGATTTCTCGATGTAACGCCATTTGGTGCCGATGGAGTTCAGGGCCGCATTGATCTCCGGGGTGTTCTGCTGGGCGGCGCTGAGGTTGTCCAGCTTGCTGGCGAATTCGCCAGCAAGCTCGTCAATGGCGCGTTCTTCGCCGCCGCCGAAGAAGCTGGCGCCGACCGAGGCACTGCGTGAAGCATAGTCCAGGGCGATGTTCTGCATCAGCAGGCTCTGCTCACGGCTCTTCTGAGTCAGTTGCGGTACGCTGAAACCGCTTTCCTGCTGAATCTTCTGATACAGCTCCTGACTGATGGCCATGATGCGTTGGTTGTTCTCGGCCAGATCGGCGACGGGTTGCAGGTCGGTGAAACCCTGGGCGCGCATGGCGTCCATCAGTGCCTGGAGCCCGCTGCGATAACTTTGCCAATTGGTTTGCAGCTGCGCGCGTAGCGCCTTGCTCGCATCGCCGGGCATTTCGCCCAGATCGTTCAAGTGAGATTGGCCTTCCTGCAGGGACTCGCCAATCATCCGTGCGTAGCGCTGGTCGCCTTCCATGCCGTTATACATGTAGAAATCGCCCAGACTTTTCTGGGTTGCCAGGCGCAGCTGGTGCAGACGCAGCAGATCATTGGCTGGCGCGGCGCTGAGCAAGGTGGAGGAGAGCGACATGAAGACGAAAAGGAGCAGGGCGCTCAGGGGAAATGCAAGCGAACGGCGGCTCGACATTGGTGACTCCGTATGGCCCATCGTGGGGCTCGATTTGTTTTTGTGTTGCCCTCAGGTGGCGCTGTGCCAGCTGAAAGTGAGACGACTGTACCCGCAGCGGGACGATTTGGCTAGGCGCCTCGGCGTGTCTGGACCAAGCAGGAAACCGCTCGCAATGGTGCGTTATTGACGCTGTTTATCGAAAACGGCTGGAAGCCACGAATGACCGGGCCTGCAGAAAACGTCGGGAAATCGACGAAAAGAGGCCAATTGACAAGTGCAGGCTTTTCCCTGAAGGTGTGCACACCCAAATCAAACGGGCGTATGAATTGAGCGTTTGCCTTGTTAGGCGCGCCATATGCAGCCCGAATATCGCGTCGGTGGGTGTGTCGTACCGATTGGGGCTATGCTCGTGCGGCGCTGCCGCGGGCTGGCCTGCCGGTTGGCTCCGATGTGTACTGTTCAGCTTCCATACCGTGGAGATCAGTTGATGATTTACGAAGGTAAAGCCATCACGGTTAAGGCTCTTGAGAGCGGCATCGTCGAATTGAAGTTCGACCTCAAGGGTGAGTCCGTCAACAAATTCAACCGTCTTACCCTCAACGAGCTGCGCGCCTCCGTCGACGCGATCAAGGCTGACGGTTCGATCAAGGGCGTGATTGTCACCAGTGGCAAGGACGTGTTCATCGTCGGCGCCGATATCACCGAGTTCGTCGACAACTTCAAACTGCCCGACGCAGAGCTGGTGGCTGGCAACCTGGAAGCCAACAAGATCTTCAGTGATTTCGAAGACCTCGCCGTGCCGACCGTCGTCGCCATTAACGGCATCGCCCTGGGTGGCGGTTTCGAGATGTGCCTGGCCGCTGACTATCGCGTAATGAGCGCCAGTGCCAAGATCGGCCTGCCGGAAGTCAAACTGGGCATCTACCCGGGCTTCGGCGGCACCGTGCGCCTGCCGCGCGTGATCGGTACCGATAACGCCGTGGAGTGGATCGCTTCGGGCAAGGAAAACCGTGCCGAAGACGCCCTGAAAGTGGGCGCCGTCGATGCCGTGGTCAGTGCAGACAAGCTGCAGGCCGCCGCTCTCGATCTGGTCAAGCGCGCCATCTCCGGCGAGCTGGACTACAAGGCCAAGCGTCAGCCCAAGCTGGAAAAGCTCAAGCTCAACGCCATCGAGCAGATGATGTGCTTCGAGACCGCCAAGGGCTTCGTTGCTGGCCAGGCCGGCCCGAACTACCCGGCTCCGGTCGAGGCGATCAAGACCATTCAGAAAGCCGCCAACTTCGGCCGTGACAAGGCGCTGGAAGTCGAGGCCACCGGCTTCGTCAAGCTGGCCAAGACCTCGGTTGCCGAGAGCCTGATCGGTCTGTTCCTCAATGATCAGGAATTGAAGAAGAAAGCCAAGCACCACGACGAGATCGCTCGCGACGTGAAACTGGCTGCCGTACTCGGCGCCGGCATCATGGGTGGCGGCATCGCCTATCAGTCGGCCTCCAAGGGCACCCCGATCCTGATGAAGGATATCCGTGAAGAGGGTATCCAGATGGGCTTGAACGAGGCTTCCAAGCTGCTCGGCAAGCGCGTCGAGAAAGGCCGCATGACTCCGGCGAAGATGGCCGAAGCCCTCAACGCCATCCGTCCGACCATGTCCTACGGCGATTTCGGCAACGTCGACATCGTCGTCGAAGCCGTGGTCGAGAACCCCAAGGTCAAGCAGATCGTGCTGGCCGAAGTGGAAGGCGTGGTGCGTGAAGACGCCATCCTGGCCTCCAACACCTCGACCATCTCCATCTCCCTGCTGGCCCAGGCACTCAAGCGTCCGGAAAACTTCGTCGGCATGCACTTCTTCAACCCGGTGCACATGATGCCGCTGGTGGAAGTGATCCGTGGCGAGAAGTCCAGCGAAGTGGCCGTGGCCACCACCGTTGCCTACGCCAAGAAAATGGGCAAGAACCCGATCGTGGTCAACGACTGCCCGGGCTTTTTGGTCAACCGCGTGCTGTTCCCGTACTTCGGCGGCTTCTCCAAGCTGCTGGGCTTCGGCGTCGACTTCGTGCGTATCGACAAGGTGATGGAGAAGTTCGGCTGGCCCATGGGCCCGGCTTACCTCTCTGACGTGGTCGGCATCGACACCGGCCACCACGGCCGTGACGTCATGGCTGAAGGCTTCCCGGACCGTATGGCTGTCGAAGGCAAGACTGCCGTCGACGTGATGTACGACGCCAATCGCCTGGGTCAGAAGAACGGCAAGGGCTTCTATGCCTACGAGACCGACAAGCGCGGCAAGCCGAAGAAGGTCACCGACCCGGCTGCTTACGAGCTGCTCAAGTCCATCGTGGTCGAAGAGCGTGAAGTCACCGACGAGGACATCATCAACTTCATGATGATCCCGCTGTGCATGGAAACCGTTCGTTGCCTGGAAGACGGCATCGTCGACACCGCAGCCGAGGCCGACATGGGCCTGATCTACGGTATCGGCTTCCCTCCCTTCCGTGGCGGTGCGCTGCGCTACATCGATTCCATCGGTGTTGCTGAATTCGTCGCCCTGGCTGACAAGTATGCCGAGCTGGGCGCCCTGTACCACCCGACCGCAAAACTTCGCGAAATGGCCGCCAATGGCCAGAAGTTCTTCGGTTAATCGTGCAGCGAACAGAGCGAGAGTAGAAATATGAGCCTGAATCCTAGAGATGCAGTGATCGTCGACTTCGGTCGTACCCCGATGGGTCGTTCCAAGGGCGGCATGCACCGTAACACCCGCGCCGAGACCATGTCCGCGCACCTGATCAGCAAAGTGCTGGAGCGCAACGCCAAGATCGACCCGGCTGAAGTCGAGGACGTGATCTGGGGCTGCGTCAACCAGACCCTGGAGCAGGGCTGGAACATCGCACGCATGGCATCGCTGATGACCCAGATCCCGCACACCAGTGCCGGCCAGACCGTCAGCCGCCTGTGCGGTTCGTCCATGAGCGCCCTGCACACTGCCGTGCAGGCGATCCAGACCGGCAACGGCGACGTGTTTGTCGTCGGCGGTGTGGAGCACATGGGCCACGTTGGCATGATGCATGGCGTCGACCCGAACCCGCACCTGTCGCTGTACGCCGCCAAGGCGTCCGGCATGATGGGCCTGACCGCAGAAATGCTGGGCAAGATGCATGGCATCAGCCGTGAGGCGCAGGACGCCTTCGGTGAGCGCTCGCACCGTCTCGCGCACAAGGCCACCGTCGAAGGCAAGTTCAAGGATGAAATCATCCCGATGCAAGGCTACGACGAGAACGGTTTCCTGAAGGTGTACGACTTCGACGAAACCATTCGTCCGGAAACCACCCTCGAGAGCCTGGCTGCCCTGAAACCTGCCTTCAACCCGAAAGGCGGTACCGTGACTGCAGGTACTTCCTCGCAGATCACCGACGGTGCTTCCTGCATGATCGTCATGAGCGCCCAGCGTGCCCAGGACCTGGGTATCACCCCGATGGCCGTGGTTCGCGCAATGGCCGTTGCCGGTGTCGATCCTGCGATCATGGGTTATGGTCCGGTGCCGTCCACCCAGAAGGCGCTCAAGCGCGCCGGTCTGAGCATGGCTGACATCGATTTCGTGGAGCTCAACGAAGCCTTCGCCGCCCAGGCCCTGCCTGTGCTGAAGGACCTGAAGCTGCTCGACAAGATGGAAGAGAAGGTCAACCTGCACGGCGGCGCGATCGCCCTGGGTCACCCCTTCGGTTGTTCCGGTGCCCGTATCTCCGGTACCCTGCTCAACGTCATGAAACAGAACGGCGGCACCTTGGGTGTCTCCACCATGTGCGTGGGCCTTGGCCAAGGCATCACCACCGTCTTCGAGCGCGTTTAAGCGTCAGCGGACAGAAACCGGGGCCCAGTGCCCCGGTTTTGCTTTTTACGGCTTTTTATATTGGGAACCGCTCATGCAGTTGCAGCCAGGACTCTATCGCCACTACAAAGGTCCGCAGTACCGCGTATTCGGGGTGGCCCGCCATTCCGAGAACGAGGAAGAGGTGGTGGTCTACCAAGCGCTGTATGGCGAGTTTGGCTTGTGGGTAAGGCCGCTGAGCATGTTCTGTGAAGAGATCGAAGTGGACGGCGAGCGCGTTCCACGCTTTGCTTTGATTCAGGCCGAAGTCAGCCCCATCGGCGCTTCGCAAGTCTGACTGCGCAGCCCCTGCGCTTGACCTTCGCTTGGTCACCACTATATATAGCGGGGCCTTAGAGGGCGTCTACAAATTGCTGCTCTCGGCCATGCTGCGTTGAAACCAGCCTCAAAATGCTCATGTACAGTTCGTACACTGCGCTTTTTCGACTGTTTTCGCCTTGCCTGACCTTCGCTCGCTGCTTTGTAAAAACCCTCGGCTTCGTGCCTTCTATATTTCGCAATTCAGGAATCTTCTGATCCATGGGCAAATCGCTGGTCATCGTGGAATCCCCGGCCAAGGCCAAGACCATCAACAAGTACCTGGGCAGCCAGTACGTGGTGAAGTCGAGCATCGGCCACATCCGTGACCTGCCTACCAGCGGCTCGGCAAGCGCCACCAAGGAGCCTGCCAAGCGCGGCAAGGCTGCTGCTGGTGAAGCGCCTGCGCTGTCGCCCAAGGAAAAGGCCAAACGCCAGCTGTTCAGCCGTATGGGGGTCGACCCCGAGCACGGCTGGAAGGCCAAGTACGAGATCCTCCCCGGCAAGGAAAAGGTGATCGAAGAACTGCGCCGCCTGGCCAAGGATGCCGACACCATCTATCTCGCAACCGACTTGGATCGCGAAGGGGAAGCCATTGCCTGGCACCTGCGCGAATCCATCGGTGGTGATGACAGCCGCTACAAGCGCGTGGTGTTCAACGAGATCACCAAGAAGGCGATTCAGGAAGCCTTCTCCAAACCGGGCGAGCTGGACATCAACCGCGTCAATGCCCAGCAGGCGCGGCGCTTCCTCGACCGCGTGGTGGGCTACATGGTCTCGCCGCTGCTGTGGGCCAAGATCGCACGTGGCCTGTCTGCCGGTCGTGTGCAGTCGGTGGCCGTGAAGCTGGTCGTTGCGCGCGAGAAAGAGATTCGCGCCTTCGTCCCGGAAGAGTACTGGGAAGTGCATGCCGACCTCGGCACCGCGAAGAACGCCAAGGTGCGTTTCGAGGTGGTGCGCGAAAGTGGCGCAGCCTTCAAACCAGTCAATGAAGCGCAGGCCATGGCCGCGCTGGAGAAGCTCAAGGCTTCCAGCTATAGCGTGGTCAAGCGCGAAGACCGCCCGACCAGCAGCAAGCCGTCGGCACCCTTCATTACCTCCACCCTGCAGCAGGCTGCGAGCAACCGCCTGGGCTTCGGGGTGAAGAAGACCATGATGATGGCTCAGCGTTTGTACGAAGCTGGCTACATCACCTATATGCGTACCGACTCGACCAACCTGTCGAACGACGCCGTGGAGATGGTGCGTGGCTTCATCGGTAGCGAGTACGGCGACAAGTACCTGCCGGGCAAGCCGATCCTGTACTCGAGCAAGGAGGGCGCTCAGGAGGCGCACGAAGCGATTCGTCCGTCCGACGTCAACCTGCGCCCGACCCAGCTGTCTGGCATGGAGCGTGATGCCGAGCGTCTGTATGACCTGATCTGGCGTCAGTTCGTCGCCTGCCAGATGCCGCCGGCCGAGTACTTGTCCACCAGCGTCACAGTTGCTGCTGGCAATTTCGAGCTGCGCGCCAAGGGTCGCATCCTCAAGTTCGATGGTTACACACGCGTGCTGCCGCAGCAGAGCAAACCGGGCGAGGACGACGTCCTGCCGGAAATGAAGGAAGGCGAGGGTCTCAAGCTGATCCAGCTTGACCCCAGCCAGCACTTCACCAAGCCGCCTGCGCGTTATTCCGAAGCGAGCCTGGTCAAGGAGCTGGAAAAGCGCGGGATTGGTCGTCCGTCCACTTATGCGGCGATCATTTCCACCATTCAGGATCGTGGCTACGTTACGGTGCACAACCGTCGCTTCTACGCTGAGAAGATGGGTGACATCGTCACCGAGCGTCTCGACGAGAGCTTCGCCAACCTGATGGATTACAGCTTTACCGCCACCATGGAAGAGCATCTCGACGATGTGGCCCAGGGCGAGCGCGAGTGGAAGCACCTGCTCGACGAGTTCTACGGTGATTTCAAGAAGAAGCTCGAAGTTGCCGAGGCGGGTGAGGGCGGCATGCGTGCCAACCAGCCGACGCTGACCGATATTCCATGCCGCGAGTGCGGCCGGCCGATGATGATCCGCACCGCCTCCACTGGCGTGTTCCTCGGTTGCTCGGGCTATGCGCTGCCACCGAAGGAGCGCTGCAAGGCCACCATCAACCTGGTACCGGGCGATGAGATCGCTGCCGATGATGAGGGCGAGTCCGAGTCCCTGGTGCTGCTCGGCAAGCATCGCTGCCCGATCTGCGCCACGGCCATGGATGCCTATCTGCTGGATGAAACCCGCAAGTTGCACATCTGCGGCAACAATCCCGATTGCAGCGGCTACGAGATCGAGCAGGGCCAATACCGCATCAAAGGCTACGAAGGTCCGAGCCTGGAGTGCGACAAGTGCGGTAGCCAGATGCAGCTCAAGACCGGCCGTTTCGGCAAGTTCTTCGGTTGCACCAATGCCAGCTGCAAGAACACCCGCAAGTTGCTCAAGAACGGTGAAGCGGCGCCGCCGAAGATGGACAAGGTGGATATGCCGGAGCTCAAGTGCGAGAAGGTGGACGACACCTACGTGCTGCGCGACGGCGCGTCGGGCCTGTTCCTCGCAGCCAGCCAGTTCCCCAAGAACCGCGAGACGCGTGCGCCGCTGGTGCTTGAGATCGTCCCGCACAAGCACGAGATCGACCCCAAGTACCACTTCCTCTGCGATGCCCCGCAGAAGGACCCGGATGGCCGCCCGGCGGTGATTCGCTACAGCCGCAAGACCAAGGAGCAGTACGTGCAGTCCGAGGTAGATGGCAAGCCGACCGGCTGGCGTGCGTTCTTCGATGGTGGCAAATGGAAGGTCGAGGACAAGCGCTAGCGTTTGGTCACGATCTGCCGCGCGTCGGCCTGGCGTCGTAACAGCGACGCCCTGAGTGCCTGATGAGATGCGCGTCAGGCAGGGCAGACGCGCGTATCATGACCCGATCTGCTGTGGAGGTCGCCGTAATGGCCAAAGAAATCTATACCCGTACCAACCAGAAGATTTTCTTCGCCGGTATTGCCCTGGATAACTGGCGCAAGGCTGAAGCCTCATCCGCATTCAATGTGCAGGCGCTGGCGCAGGCCGAGCGCGAGGCAGTGCTGTTTCACCTCTATGGCGGGCTGCTCGGGCTGTGTCATGAAATCGCCGGCTATTACCGCATGAGCGACGCGACGCCTTCGCGTGTCGAGGCCTTCGTGCAGCAGGCGGTGCTCGACGGCTCGCCCAGCCCAGAGCTGGCTGAGTTGGTCGAATTGGCGCAGCAGCGCGAAACCTGGCTGGCCGAGTTGCTGGCTGCCTACGCTGCGCTGTTCCAGCCGCCGCGTGAGGAGCGCAAGGCCAAGGTCGATCCATCCCTGCCCTTGATCACAGCCATCAGCGTTGGAGAAGAGCCGGCTGAGCTGAGCATTGATGATGTCGATGCCTGGCGTCAGCAGCTCAAGGCTCTGGTGCTGCGCTTTCGCGAAGGCCTCAGCGAGTGCTGATTGGGTTTAACTGGACCAGTGGGCTGGGGATGACCCCGGCTGACTGTTACAATGTCGTGTTTTTGCACAGAGACTGAGCCATGCCTACATCCTTCCTGGAAATCGTCGAACTGCCCGATGGGCGTATTGCCCTGCGTCGCGCAGAGGATGAAGAGGCTCTGGTGACTCTGGACTTCTCTGCTGATGCCAAGGCTTTCCTGCAGGGTCAGCATATCGAGGTGGCCAAGGCCATGCTCAATGTTGGCGTGCAGATGGCCGGTCGAATGGCTGAGGGTGATTTCAGTGGTGAAGAAGAAGGCGCACGTGTTCTCCACTGAGTCGCCACGGTTCGACGAAAACGGGGCTCCAATGGAGCCCCGTTTTCATTTACGCAGATGAAATTGTAGCGAGTTCAACCCAGGCTGATATTCAGGCTCTGCGCGCCACCTGCATTGGCGGCCCGTGCAAGGCGCTGGCGAGTGCTGCTCTCGACCGGATGCAGCCAACTGATCACGGTATGGCTGCGGCCGAGCTTCAGGGCTTCTTCCGCCAATGCCATGGCATTCTGCCCCTGCCGTGGATGCAGCAGGAGAATGCGCTCACGGTTCAGGCCTGCCTCGCGCAGCCAGCTTTGCGTAAGGCTGGCTGGTGGTGCTACCAGGGTCAGCCAGCGCGCATCCTGGTTCTCGCTCAGCTCGCGCAGAATCGGGGCCAGCAAGTGCAGGCAGTGGCCGGCAGCGCCACGTAGAGCCAGTTCGCTGAACGCCTGATCATCCTCGTTGCGAGAGATATCACCGGTCGCTAACCGTGGCTCACTCGACGTTCTGGCGAGAAAGGCGTCGAAAAGGGGAAGTTGTGGACGCTCGAACGACTGCTGCACGTGCATGGTGTCTCCTCAGCGGCGGATTACACCGACGCTCAAACCTTCGATGACCAGATCCTGGTGTTCCAGGTCCACTTCGATCGGTGCGAATTCAGGGTTCTCGGCAATCAGCCAGACCTTGTTGCCCTCGCGCTTGAAGCGTTTGACCGTCACTTCATCGTCGATACGGGCGACGACGATCTGGCCATTGCGGGCTTCCCGGGTGGTGTGCACGGCGAGCAGATCACCATCGAAGATGCCGATGTCTTTCATGCTCATACCGCGTACGCGCAGCAGGTAATCGGCTTTGGGCTGAAAGAACGCCGGGTTGATCTGGCAGGATTCCTCGACATGTTGCTGTGCAAGGATCGGTGCGCCGGCGGCGACACGGCCGATTACCGGGAGGCCCGTATCCTCATTCGCGGCACCTGCCTCGAAGCCGGGAATGCGGATGCCGCGTGAAGCGCCTGGCGTCATCTCGATGGCCCCCTTGCGTGCGAGGGCCTTGAGGTGCTCTTCTGCGGCATTGGGCGATTTGAACCCCAGTTCCTGAGCGATTTCCGCGCGGGTAGGTGGGTAGCCGTTGTCTTCCAGGCAGCGTTTGATGAAGGCGAGGATCTCGGCTTGGCGTGGCGTCAGTTTCAGCATGGCTGGGCTCTGTCTTTTTATACAGTGACTGGAATTATATACAGTAATCGGAGCTTGGCAACGCCCATTTTGCGAAGGCCTGTCGCCCGGCTTGTTACCCATGCCGGGTCATCTGCGTCTCTGCTTGTTGTAAGCTGTGACCCACCGGCCAAAAGACGGCTCATGCGGCTTGACAATTCAGTGGGATGAAACGTATGTTTCAAACAAGTGTTTGTCAGGTGATAGCTCATGGCTCAGTCGGAAACCGTTGAACGCATTCTCGATGCTGCGGAGCAGCTGTTCGCGGAAAAAGGCTTCGCCGAGACCTCGCTACGCCTGATCACCAGCAAGGCTGGGGTCAACCTGGCTGCCGTCAACTACCACTTCGGTTCGAAGAAGGCGCTGATTCAGGCGGTTTTCTCGCGTTTCCTCGGGCCCTTCTGTGCCAGCCTGGAAAAGGAACTCGATCGCCGTCAGGCCAAGTCCGAAACCCAGGTTTCCCTGGAGGAGTTGCTCGAACTCCTGGTCGAACAGGCCCTGGCTGTGAAGCCGCGCAGCGGTAACGACCTGTCCATTTTCATGCGTCTGCTCGGTTTGGCCTTCAGCCAGAGCCAGGGTCACTTGCGCAAGTATCTGGAAGAGGTCTACGGCAAGGTGTTCCGTCGCTACATGCTGCTGGTGCATGAGGCTGCGCCGCGTATTCCACCACTGGAGCTGTTCTGGCGCGTGCACTTCATGCTCGGTGCCGCGGCGTTCAGCATGTCCGGTATCAAGGCTTTGCGCGCGATGGCCGAGACCGATTTCGGCGTCAACACCTCGATCGAGCAGGTGATGCGCATGATGGTGCCGTTTCTGGCTGCCGGCATGCGTTCGGAAACGGGTATCGCCGATCCGGCGTTGGCCGGCGCGCAACTCAAGCCGCGCAGCAAGACACCCAGCGCCGCGCCCAAGGTTTGACCTGGCGGCAGGTGGGCTTGGCTTCGCCCTTCGGCTAAGCTAGCGGCCCATGTCCGATCTAGATCTACTCCATATCTCCATTGCCGATCAGGCGCTCTACGGCTTCAGTGCCGGGCGGCTGCTGCTGAGCTTGCCTGTCTCCACGGCGCTCGTTGGGGCGGGTGAGCTTAACGGCTCAGGTTGTACGCCGCGCGGGCTGCATCAGGTGCGCGCGAAAATCGGCGCTGGTTTGCCTCTGGCGGCCGTATTGCGCAGTCGTCGCTGGACGGGGGAAGTGTGGTCACCTGAGCTGCACGAGCAGTTTCCTGGCCGCGACTGGATTCTCACCCGTATTCTCTGGCTGAGCGGTCTTGAGTCGGGGCGCAATCGCCTGGGCGAGGTCGACACCTTTCGCCGTTATATCTATCTGCATGGCACGCCGGATACGGAACCTATGGGGACGCCGTTGTCCCATGGCTGCATTCGTTTGCGTAACGCCGACATGCTGGCGCTTTTCGAGTGCGTACCGCTGCATTGCAAAGTGCGTATCGATGAGGCGCCGTGCCCGCAGTGGGCTGCAGACCAAGACTTCACCTGAGGAAATAGACTCATGCAAGGCTCTTTGATGATGGACATCGCCGGCACCTGGTTGACCGCTGAGGATCGCCAGATTCTGCGCCAGCCCGAAGTGGGTGGTCTGATCATTTTTGCCCGCAACATCGAATCGCCGCGTCAGGTGCGCGAGCTGTGCCAGAGCATCCGTGCGGTGCGCCCGGACCTGCTGCTGGCGGTGGACCAGGAAGGTGGACGGGTGCAGCGTCTGCGCCAGGGCTTTGTGCGCTTGCCGGCGATGCGCGCCATCGCCGACAACGACAATGCCGAGGTGCTGGCCGAGCACTGCGGCTGGTTGATGGCGACCGAGGTGTTGGCGGTTGGCCTGGACCTGAGTTTTGCGCCGGTACTGGATCTCGACCACCAGCGCAGTGCGGTGGTGGGCAGTCGTGCCTTCGAGGGGGATCCGCAACGGGCCACCACGCTGGCAGCCGCTTTCATTCGTGGCATGCATCAGGCGGGGATGGCAGCTACCGGCAAACACTTCCCCGGGCACGGCTGGGCCGAGGCTGACTCTCATGTCGCCATCCCGCTCGACGAGCGCAGTCTCGATGAAATCCGCGCTTGCGACATGCAGCCGTTCAAGCGTCTGGTGCACGAGCTCGATGCCGTGATGCCGGCGCATGTCATCTATTCTCAGGTTGACGAACAACCGGCTGGCTTCTCCCGTCGCTGGTTGCAGGACATCTTGCGTGGCGAGCTGGGCTTCGAGGGTGTGATCTTCAGCGATGACCTGTCCATGGCGGGTGCCCACGTGGTCGGTGATGCCGGCAAGCGTATCGAGGCGGCGCTCGCTGCGGGTTGCGATATGGGCCTGGTGTGCAATGACCGCGCTTCGGCCGAGCTGGCGCTCAGTGCGTTGCAGCGTCTGCGGGTGACGCCGCCTGCGCGCCTCGAACGCATGCGTGGCCGTGCTCATGCCACTACCGAATACCGCCAGGCCCCACGCTGGCTTACCGCTGTGGCGGCCCTGAGAGCCGCCCAGTTGCTTGACTGAGGATCTGCCAATGACTGTCTACGCCATTATCGGTGGTACCGGCTTGACCCAGTTGGAGGGCTTGACGATTCACGAAGCGCTTCCGCTGGATACCCCTTACGGGGCGCCCTCGGCCGATATCCTGCGCGGCAGTTACGCCGGGCGCGAAGTGCTGTTTCTCGCCCGTCATGGCCAACCGCACCGGATTGCGCCGCATCAGGTGAACTACCGGGCCAACCTCTGGGCGCTCAAGCAGGCCGGCGCCAAGGCCATTGTCGCGGTCAATGCGGTGGGGGGGATTCATGCTGCCATGGGCGCTGGGCATTTCTGCGTGCCACATCAGATCATCGATTACACCTCCGGGCGTGCGCACACCTTTTACGAAGGCGATCTGGAGCACGTGACCCACGTCGATTTCAGTCAGCCGTACGACAAGCAACTACGCGAGGCGTTGGTGGCGGCGCTGCGGGCCGAAAATGCGGCATTCAGCGATCACGGAATCTATGGCTGCACTCAGGGGCCGCGACTGGAAACGGCGGCGGAAATCGCCCGCATGGAGCGCGATGGCTGCGACCTGGTAGGCATGACCGGCATGCCCGAAGCGGTATTGGCGCGCGAATTGGCGCTGCCCTATGCCTGCCTGGCGCTGGTGGTGAATCCGGCGGCGGGGAAATCCAGTGCCTTGATCACCATGGCCGAGATCGAGCGAGTGATCGAGCAGGGCATGGGAACGGTCAAGGCGGTGCTGGCGCGTGTGCTGAGTAACTAGCTCTATAGAGACAGCGGCCAATGCCCGTTAGTCAGGCGTCGACGCGCCGAATCTGCAGGCACGGCGCCTCGCCGCGAATCAGGGCGGCGCGCACTTGAAAAACTTCGTCCTGGGGCTCCTGCGGAAGGCCTGGTGGCATCAGATTTCCGCTCAGAGCGGGCTAATGCGTACCAGTGCGCCCAGGCTGCCATGGTCCAGGTAGGTCAGGCTGTTGTCCTTCAGGCGCTGGGCCACTTTCATGTGCTCGCTGCTCTCGAGCAGGCCGTCGACGCTGAATTGGTTGATCCACAGCTCCAGGTCCAGGTCGGCAAAGCGCTCCTGAGTAAAGCTCAGGGTGCCTTCGACCACGTGATGGCCGAAGCGCTCTTCACCGCTGCTGACGGCCATTCGGCTCGGCGAGCTGCCGATGGTTTGGCTCCAGGCCTTGTGCAGCAATACCTGATAGCCACTGCCCGGATTGAGCTTGGCCGCCTCGCCATCGAGCGTTGTCGGGCGTTCGTTACCGGTGATCGGCAATGCCGTGCCCGCCCAGTCGTCCGGTGCCACTTTGGGCGCGACGACAGGTTCGCCGGCCTGGCGGAATACCAGCAATTCGACCTGATAAAGGCGTTCGGCAAAGGCGCTCGGTGCCAGCAGGCAGAGCAGCAGGGCGATCAAGTGCAGTGGGCGCATGTATGTGAGTCCTTCAGGTGGTGGGCGCGAGGCGCTCGAGCAGGGCTTCCAGGGTGTTGAAGCGCTCTTCCGTCCGCTCCATCGGTACCTGGATCTTGAAGACGGTGGCGCCTTCGAATTTGTAGCGTTTTGGCTGAGCCTGGATCAGCTTGATCAGCGTCAGCGGGTCGACGCAGGTTTCCGCGGCGAACTCGATGCGTCCTCCTTGCGGTCCTGCATCCACCTTGGTGATACCCAGCTTGTCGGCCTGCAGCTTGAGGAGGGTCAGGCGCATCAGGTTCTTGGTCGGCTCCGGTAGCAGGCCGAAGCGGTCGATCATTTCCACCTGCAGCTCCTTGAGGCCGTCCTCGTCGCTGGCGTTGGCGATGCGTTTGTAGAGGATCAGGCGGCTGTGCACGTCGGGCAGGTAGTCCTCGGGGATCAGCGCCGGTACACGTAGGTTGATCTCCGGGCCGCCGCCCAGTGGCTGGTCGAGGTTCGGTTGTTCGCCTTTCTGAATGGCCTTGACCGCACGCTCGAGCATTTCCATGTAGAGGGTGAAGCCGACGGCCTGAATCTGGCCGCTTTGGCCGTCGCCAAGCAGTTCGCCGGCGCCGCGAATTTCCAGATCATGGGTGGCCAGGACGAAGCCGGCGCCCAGGTCCTGGGCGTTGGCGATGGCCTCCAGGCGTTTTTCCGCATCCGGGGTCATCTGCTTGCGCGGCGGGGTGAGCAGGTAGGCGTATGCCTGGTGGTGGCTGCGACCGACACGGCCGCGCAACTGGTGCAGCTGGGCCAGGCCGAACTTGTCGGCGCGGTCGATGATGATGGTGTTGGCACTGGGCACATCGATGCCGGTTTCGATGATGGTCGAGGCCACCAGCACGTTGAAGCGCTTGTGGTAGAAGTCACTCATCACCTGCTCGAGATCGCGTTCGCGCATCTGCCCGTGACCGATGCCGATACGCGCCTCGGGCACCAGTTCGGCCAGATCGGCGGCGCATTTTTCGATGGTCTTTACATCGTTGTGCAGGTAGTACACCTGGCCACCGCGCAGCAGCTCGCGCAGCAGCGCTTCCTTGATGGTCGGCTTGTTGCTTTCCATGACGAAGGTGCGCACCGAGAGGCGGCGTGCCGGCGGCGTGGCGATGATCGACAGGTCGCGCATACCGGCTACAGCCATGTTCAGCGTGCGCGGGATCGGCGTGGCGGTCAGGGTGAGGATGTCCACCTCACTGCGCAGCGCCTTGAGCTGTTCTTTCTGGCGTACGCCGAAGCGGTGTTCCTCGTCGATGATGGCCAGGCCGAGGTTGTGGAACTTGACGTCATCCTGCAGCAACTTGTGCGTGCCGATGACGATATCCACCTTGCCTTCGGCCAGTTGCTGCACGGCCTCGTCGACTTCCCTGGCACTCTTGAAGCGGCTCATCACCTCGACCTTCACCGGCCAGTCGGCGAAGCGGTCGCGGAAGCTGTTGTAGTGCTGCTGGGCGAGCAGGGTCGTGGGCACCAGCACGGCGACCTGCTTGCCGCTATGCACGGCGATGAAGGCCGCACGCATGGCCACTTCAGTCTTGCCGAAGCCGACGTCGCCGCAGACCAGGCGATCCATGGGTTTACCGGCGAGCATGTCGGCGCGCACTGCATCGATGGCGGTCTGCTGATCCGGGGTTTCCTCGAAGGGGAAGCCGGCGCTGAAGGTGGCGTAGTCCAGCGCCGGGTCCTGGAAGGCGAAGCCTTCGCGGGCGGCGCGACGGGCGTAGATGTCGAGCAGTTCGGCGGCAACATCGCGCACTTGCTCGGCTGCCTTGCGCTTGGCCTTCTGCCAAACCTCCGAGCCAAGGCGGTGCAGCGGTGCCAGGGCATCGTCGCTGCCGGTGTAGCGAGCGATCAGGTGCAGGCTGGCCACCGGCACATAAAGTTTGGCTTCGTCGGCGTACTGCAGGGCGAGGAATTCGGCGGCCTGGCCGTCGAACTCCATGGTCACCAAGCCAAGGTAGCGGCCGACGCCGTGATCGATATGCACCACCGGCGCGCCTTCGCGCAGCTCGGTGAGGTTCTTGATCACGTTATCGCCGCCTTCACGGCCTTTTTCGCGGCGGCGACGCTGCATGACGCGCTGGCCGAACAGCGGGCTCTCGGCGATCAGCGCCAGGTCGTCGAGCAGCAGACCCTCATCCAGGGGCGCGATGCAGATGTTGAGACGTTCAGGGCTTGCGACGAAAGCCGGCCAGCCTTCGACTTCCCTGGGCTTGAGCTTGAGACGGGCGAGCAGCTCCAGCAGCACTTCGCGGCGACCGGCCGATTCGGCGCAGAACAGCACGCGGCCCGGATATTCTTCGATAAAGCGGCGCAGCGCCGCCAGCGGCTCGCCAGCCTTGGCCTGAATCGCCAGGTCGGGCAGGGCGCGTGCGTCGAAGCGTGTCTGGCCGACGCCGGGCTCGATGTCGTCCTGGTTGACCACCACTCGCGGCCAGCTCTTCAGGCGGGCGAAGCAGTCCTCGACCGGCAGGAAAATGTCGGCAGGTGGCAGCAGCGGGCGTTCCGGATCGACCCGGCGATCCTCATAACGGTTGCGCGCATCGGTCCAGAAGTGTTCGGCGGCCTTCTCGATGCCGGGTAGAGAGAACACCTGGGTGTCGCCTGGCAGGTAGTCGAACAGGGTGCCCGTCTCTTCGAAGAACAGCGGCAGGTAGTATTCGATGCCGGCTGGGGTGATGCCGGTGGAAAGGTCCTGATAGATCGGGCAGCGACGGAAATCCACGTCGAAGCGCTCGCGGAAACGCCCACGAAARTCGGTGACGGCTTTCTTTTCCAGCGGAAATTCACGCGCCGGAAGCAGGCGGATCGACTCGACCTTGTCCACCGAGCGCTGGGTCTCGGGGTCGAAGGTGCGCAGGGTTTCGATTTCGTCGTCGAACAGGTCGATGCGGTAGGGCGTTTCACTGCCCATCGGGAATAGATCGATCAATGCGCCGCGCACGGCGAACTCGCCATGCTCGTACACCGTATCGACGCAACGGTAGCCGGCGGCCTCCAGGCGCGTGCGCATCTGCTCCACATCGAGTTTCTGGCCGACATCCAGCGCCAGGCTGCCACCCAGCAGGAAGCGCTTGGGGGCCAGGCGGTGTAGGGCGGTGGTGATCGGCACTACGAGGATGCCACGGCTCAGTTGCGGCAGGCGATAGAGCGCCGCGATGCGTTGCGAGATGATGTCCTGGTGCGGCGAGAAGACGTCGTAGGGCAGGGTTTCCCAGTCGGGAAAGTGCAGCACTGGCAGATCGGGGGCGAAGAACGCCAGTTCTTCCTGCAGCCGCTCGGCGCTCTGGCTGCCTTCGGTGAGCACCAACGTGAAGCGTCCAGCACCGCTGGCCGCTTCGGCGATGGTCAGGGACAGGGCGGCGCCAGGCAGGTTGCCCCACTGTTGTTTGCCGGCGCTGGCCGGTAGAGACGGAAGACGCAGTACGGACACGGGCGGCTCACGGTCGTGACGAAAGGCCGGGAATTGTAGCGGGGCTTGGTGGTCAATGTCAGTCGCGACAGGCGCGCATTGCTCATGCCCGCGCGCGCCGTCATAATGTAGCCCCTTTTTTCAGCCCCTACATGTGGAAGGTACTGCCCGTGACTCAGAAGCCCGACCAGTGTCTCGGTGAATGGATCGATCGTGAAGCCCTCGCGGAAGCGATGATTCCGCTGATTGGTCAGCTCTACCGCAACAACAATGTGGTGACCTCGATTTATGGCCGTGGCCTGATCAATCGTTCGGTCATCGACATCCTCAAGGCTCACCGTTTCGCTCGTCATCGCCTTGCCGATGAGACCGAGCTGTCGGTGCACGACACCTTCCCCATGCTCAAGGCCATGAGCGAGCTCAAGCTGGGTGCCGCTTCCGTGGACCTGGGCAAGCTGGTCGCCAAGTTCAAGGCCGAAGGCGCTGGTCGCGGCGTCGAGCAGTTCGTCAAGGACGAGCTGGCCGACGTAGTGGGCAAGCAGAACGGTTCGGCGCGTGAAGGCACCGACGTGGTTCTCTACGGCTTCGGTCGTATCGGCCGTCTGCTGGCGCGCATCCTGATCGAGAAGACCGGTGGTGGCGACGGCCTGCGTCTGCGCGCCATCGTCGTGCGCAAGGGTGCCAGCAATGATCTGGTCAAGCGCGCCAGCCTGCTGCGTCGTGACTCGGTACACGGCAAGTTCAACGGCACCATCACCATCGATGAAGAGAACAACACCCTGACGGCCAACGGCAACCTGATCCAGGTGATCTATGCCAAGGAGCCGAAGGAAGTCGATTACACCCAGTACGGCATCAAGAACGCGCTGCTGGTGGACAATACCGGTGTGTGGCGCGATGCCGAGGGCCTGGGTCAGCACCTGGCTTGCCCGGGCGTCGATCGCGTTGTCCTCACCGCGCCTGGCAAGGGCGCGCTGAAGAACATCGTGCATGGCATCAACCACAGCGAAATCACCGCTGATGACAAGATCATCTCTGCCGCTTCCTGCACCACCAACGCCATCGTGCCGGTGCTCAAGGCGGTCAATGATCAGTACGGCATCATCAACGGTCACGTCGAGACCGTTCACTCGTACACCAACGACCAGAACCTGATCGACAACTTCCACAAAGGCAGTCGTCGTGGTCGTAGTGCCGCGCTGAACATGGTCATCACTGAAACTGGCGCCGCAACCGCTGCAGCCAAGGCGCTGCCAGTGCTGAAAGGCAAGCTGACCGGCAACGCCATTCGTGTGCCGACGCCGAACGTGTCGATGGCCATTCTCAATCTGAACCTCGAGAAGGCCACCAGCCGTGAAGAAATCAACGAGTACCTGCGCCAGATGGCCATGCACTCGGATCTGCAGAAGCAGATCGACTTCGTCAGCTCGCAGGAAGTGGTCTCGACCGACTTCGTCGGTTCGCGCCATGCTGGCGTGGTCGATGCCGAAGCCACCATCGCCAACGACAACCGTGTCGTGCTCTACGTCTGGTACGACAACGAGTTCGGTTACAGCTGCCAGGTGGTTCGCGTGATGGAAGACATGGCTGGGGTCAACCCGCCGGCCTTCCCGCGCTAAGCGCCGGGGGCGCATGAAAAACGGGAGCTTCGGCTCCCGTTTTTTTATGTGCAGAAAATGACCTGGCGGAGGTTGGCGCGTTGATATGGGTCAGCATCGAACTTGTTGCGCCCTGTTACCGAAAAGCCAAAAAAAGCAAGCGCTTGGGTGGTCAGTGAGGGGGGGCGTCTTTATAATCAAGCGGATTTTTTACCCAGGTTTGGCGCCTTCCTCCACGCCCATATCGCATTGGCGTGGTTGGGTCTATTAGACCTTCGCTAGCGCCGCCTGTCCTATAAAAAGCTTTCTAAATCAGTGGTTAGGCAAACCTATGATCAAACTAAAGCATGGGCTTGATTTGCCCATAACGGGTGCGCCGGCACAGCGTATCGAGGCCGCCAGGCCCGTACGCAGTGTCGCCGTCATCGGCTTCGACTATCACGGGATGAAGCCGACGATGGAAGTGCAGGTCGGTGACCGGGTCAAACTCGGTCAATTGCTGTTTACCGACAAGAAGACACCCGGCGTGCGCTACACCGCCCCCGCTGCAGGCGTGATCAGCGCCATTCACCGTGGCGAGAAACGTGTTCTGCAGTCCGTGGTCATCGACATCGATGGCGACGATCAGGAAACCTTCGCTCAGTACGCGGCCGACCAGCTTGAAGCGCTCAGTGACGAGCAGGTTCGCGAGAATCTGCAACAGTCCGGCCTGTGGACCGCTCTGCGCACGCGCCCGTTCAGCAAGGTGCCGGCGCTCGATGCCGTGCCCAGCTCGATCTTCGTGACTGCCGTCGATACGCACCCGCTTGCCGCCGATCCTGCAGTGATCATCGGTGAACATGCCGCTGATTTCGAAAATGGCCTCAAGGTTCTCGGTAATCTGGGCAAGATTTTCCTGTGCAAGGCCGATGGCGTCAGCCTGCCGGGCGAGAAGCTGGCCAAGGTGCAGAGCGAAACCTTTGCCGGCCCGCACCCGGCGGGTCTGCCAGGTACCCATATTCACTTCCTCGACCCGGTCAGTACCCGCAAGAGTGTCTGGCAAATCGGTTATCAGGACGTGATCGCGGTGGGCAAGCTGTTCACCACCGGTCAGCTGTTCGTCGAGCGCGTGGTTGCGTTGGGTGGCCCGGTTGCCGAGCAGCCGCGTCTGCTGCGTACCCGCCTGGGCGCCAGCCTGGAAGAGCTCACCGCCGGTGAGCTGAAACCGGGCTTCAATCGCGTGATTTCCGGCTCGGTATTTGGCGGTCGCACCGCTCAGGGCGCGTTCGCGTTCCTCGGGCGCTACCACAATCAGGTGTCTTGCCTGGGCGAGGGTAACGATCGCGAGATGATGCATTACCTGCGTGCCGGCGTTAACAAGCACTCGGTACTGAACATTTTCGTCTCCAAGCTGGAGGGTGCCAAGCTGTTCAACTTCACCACCACCACCAACGGCAGCCCGCGCGCCATGGTGCCGGTGGGCAACTACGAAGCAGTGATGCCACTGGATATCCTGCCGACTCAACTGTTGCGCTACCTGATCGTCGGTGACACCGAGATGGCCCAGAAACTGGGTTGCCTGGAACTCGACGAAGAAGACCTGGCGCTGTGCACCTACGTGTGTGCCGGCAAGTATGAATATGGCCCGATCCTGCGGGATAACCTCACCCGCATCGAGAAGGAGGGTTAACTCATGGGTATTCGTGCATTGCTCGATAAAATCGAGCACAACTTCGAGAAGGGCGGCAAGTACGAGAAGTGGTATGCCTTGTACGAGGCGATCGACACCTTCTTCTATCGTCCTGGCAGCGTGACCAAGACCACGGCTCACGTGCGTGACGGCATCGACCTCAAGCGCATGATGATCACCGTATGGCTGTGCACCTTCCCGGCCATGTTCTTCGGCATGTGGAACACCGGCTACCAGGCCAACCTGATCTTCGCCCAGAGCCCCGAGCTGCTGGCGAGCCAGGAAGGCTGGCGCTTCGCGCTGATCGGCTCGTTGGCCGGTTTCGATGCGAACAGCCTGTGGGATAACTTCATCCAGGGCGCGGCTTATTTCCTGCCGGTATACGCGGTGACTTTCATCGTCGGCGGCTTCTGGGAAGTGCTGTTCGCTTCGATCCGCAAGCATGAAGTCAACGAAGGTTTCTTCGTCACTTCCGTGCTGTTCGCCCTGATTCTGCCGCCGAGCATTCCGCTTTGGCAGGTGGCCCTGGGCATCAGCTTCGGCGTGGTGATTGGCAAGGAAGTGTTCGGTGGTACTGGCAAGAACTTCCTCAACCCGGCACTGACCGGCCGTGCTTTCCTGTTCTTCGCCTATCCGGCGCAGATGTCGGGTGATGCGGTGTGGACTGCAGTCGACGGTTTCGCTGGTGCTACTTCGCTGAGCCTGGCAGCCTCCGGCGGCATCGAGAACGTGATCAATAACGGCATCACCTGGATGGATGCTTTCGTCGGCACCATTCACGGTTCGCTCGGCGAAACCAGCACCCTGGCGATTGCCATCGGCGGCCTGGTCCTGCTGATCACCAAGATCGCCGCTTGGCGCATCGTCGCTGGCGTGATGCTGGGCATGATCGGTCTGAGCATGCTGCTCAACCTGATCGGCTCCACCACCAACCCGATGTTCGCCATGCCGTGGTACTGGCATCTGGTTGTCGGCGGCTTCGCCTTTGGCATGTTCTTCATGGCCACCGACCCGGTGTCTGCCTCCATGACCAATACCGGCAAGTGGATCTTCGGCGCCCTGATCGGCGTGATGGTCGTTCTGATCCGTGTGGTCAATCCGGCCTTCCCCGAGGGCATGATGCTGGCGATCCTGTTCGCCAACCTGTTTGCACCGCTGATCGACCACTTCGTCGTTCAAGCCAATATCAAGCGGAGGCTGGCACGCAATGTCTAGTCAAAAAGAATCCACCGTCCGCACGCTGACGGTGGCGGTGCTGGTGTGTCTGGTGTGCTCGGTGTTCGTCGCCGGCGCCGCCATCGCACTGAAGCCGACTCAGGTTGAAAACCGCCTGCTGGACAAGCAGCGCAGCATCCTGGCCATTGCAGGCCTGGGCGAAGCGGGTATGTCCGGCGCCAAGGTCAAGGAGCTGTTTGACAGCACCATCACCGCCAAGCTGGTGGATCTTGAGAGCGGCACGTTCTCCGATGCTTTCGATCCGATCACCTTCGATCCGCTCAAGGCTGCCAAGGACCCGAAAACCTCCGAGGCTCTGAAAGGCAGCGAGGATATTGCCGGGATCAAGCGCCAGGAGCGTTACACCACCGTTTACATGGTGGAGAAGGATGGCGAAGTCGAAACCCTGATCCTGCCGGTTCGCGGCTATGGTCTGTGGTCGACCCTGCACGGTTTCATCGCCGTCAAGGGCGACCTCAATACCGTGGTCGGCATGGGCTTCTACCAGCACGGCGAGACCCCGGGTCTTGGCGGCGAGGTGGACAACCCGAAATGGAAGGGCCAGTGGCCGGGCAAGACCCTGTTCGACGACAACGACAAGTTGGCCGTACAGGTGGTCAAGGGCGGTGTCGATCCGCAAAGCCCGAACGCTACCCACCAGGTCGATGGCCTGGCGGGCGCCACCCTGACTAGCGTCGGTGTGGACAACCTGCTGAAGTTCTGGCTCGGCCAGAACGGCTTCGGTCCGTTTATCGCTAACCTGCGTGCAGGGGAGGCTTGATCATGTCGCAGCCGACTATTAAAGAAGTCCTGCTCAACCCGATCTTCAACAACAATCCAATCGGCCTGCAGATTCTGGGCATTTGCTCGGCGTTGGCGGTGACCTCGAACCTGCAGACCGCGCTGGTGATGTCCGCCGCGCTGACGCTGGTGACCGGTTTCTCCAACCTGTTCATCTCAATGATCCGCAGTCAGATTCCGGGCTCGATCCGCATGATCGTGCAGATGGTGATCATCGCCTCGCTGGTGATCGTGGTGGACCAGGTGCTCAAGGCGTATGCCTTCAGCCTGTCCAAACAGCTGTCGGTGTTCGTTGGTCTGATCATCACCAACTGCATCGTGATGGGTCGTGCCGAGGCCTTCGCCATGCAGAACCCGCCTGTGCTGTCGTTCTTCGACGGTATTGGTAATGGTCTGGGCTACAGCGCCATGTTGATTGCCCTGGGCGTTATTCGTGAACTGTTTGGCGCCGGCAAGCTGATGGGCTACGAGATTCTGTCGGTGGTCAACGACGGTGGTTGGTACCAGCCCAACGGTATGCTGCTGCTGCCGCCTTCGGCGTTCTTCCTGATCGGTCTGTTCATCTGGGCCATTCGTAGCTGGAAGAAGGATCAAATCGAGGCCAACGCTTACAAGATGGCGCCTCAGGTATCCAGCAAGGAGGCCTATTAATGGAACATTACATCAGCCTGTTCGTCCGTGCGGTGTTCGTCGAGAACATGGCACTGGCGTTCTTCCTCGGCATGTGTACCTTCATCGCCATCTCCAAGAAGGTGGAAACCGCCATCGGCCTGGGTATCGCCGTGGTCGTGGTGCTGGGTATCACCATGCCGGTGAACAACCTGATCTATACCAACATCCTCAAGGATGGTGCCTTGGCCTGGGCCGGCATGCCTGAGGTGGACCTGTCCTTCCTCGGTCTGCTGACCTTCATCGGCGTGATCGCGGCCATCGTGCAAATCCTGGAAATGACCCTGGATAAGTACGTGCCCTCGCTGTACAACGCCCTCGGCGTGTTCCTGCCGCTGATTACCGTGAACTGCGCCATCATGGGTGGCTCGCTGTTCATGGTCGAGCGTGACTACAACCTGGCCGAGAGCACCGTCTACGGTGTCGGTGCGGGCGTGTCCTGGGCACTGGCCATCGCCGCGCTGGCCGGTATCCGCGAGAAGCTCAAGTACAGCGATGTACCGGCTGGCCTGCAGGGTCTGGGCATCACCTTCATCACCATCGGTCTGATGTCGCTGGGCTTCATGTCCTTCTCCGGCGTGCAGCTGTAAGGAAAGGATGAACAGATGAATTACGAAATTTTCCTCGCCATCGGCATGTTCACCGCCATCGTTCTCGCGCTGGTGCTGATCATCCTCGCCGCGCGCGCCAAGCTGGTCTCCAGCGGTGACGTGAGCATCGAGATCAACGGCGAAAAAACCATCGTGGTACCGGCTGGCGGCAAGCTGTTGCAGACCCTGGCCGACAACAACATCTTCCTGTCCTCCGCCTGCGGCGGCGGCGGCACCTGCGCGCAGTGCAAGTGTGTCGTCGAATCTGGCGGCGGCGAGATGCTGTCCACCGAGGAGTCGCACTTCACCAGGCGCGAGGCCCGTGAGGGTTGGCGTCTTTCCTGCCAGACCCCGGTCAAGCAGGACATGAAGATCGAAGTCCCGGAAGAGGTCTTCGGCGTCAAGAAGTGGGAATGCACCGTCGAGTCCAACCCCAACGTCGCTACCTTCATCAAGGAGCTGACGCTGAAGCTGCCGGAAGGCGAAAACGTCGACTTCCGCGCCGGTGGTTATGTGCAGCTGGAGTGCCCGCCGCACACCGTGTACTACAAGGACTTCGACATCCAGGAGGAGTATCGCGGCGACTGGGACAAGTTCAACCAGTGGAAGTACGTGTCCAAGGTCGAGGAGACTGTGATCCGTGCCTATTCCATGGCCAACTACCCGGAAGAACGCGGTCTGGTGAAGTTCAACATCCGTATCGCCTCGCCGCCCCCTGGCAAGGACGATCTGCCACCGGGCAAGATGTCTTCCTACGTGTTCAGCCTCAAGCCGGGCGACAAGATCACCGTGTACGGGCCGTTCGGTGAGTTCTTCGCCAAGGACACCGACGCCGAAATGGTCTTCATCGGTGGTGGTGCAGGTATGGCGCCGATGCGCTCGCACATCTTCGACCAGCTCAAGCGCCTGAAGTCCACGCGCAAGATCAGCTTCTGGTACGGTGCGCGCTCCATGCGTGAATCGTTCTACAACGAAGAGTACGATCAACTGGCCGCCGAGAACCCGAACTTCCAGTGGCACCTGGCGCTGTCCGACCCGCAGCCGGAAGACAACTGGACTGGTCTCAAGGGCTTCATCCACAACGTGCTGTACGAGAACTACCTGAAGGACCATCCGGCTCCGGAGGATTGCGAGTTCTACATGTGCGGCCCACCCATGATGAACGCCGCCGTGATCAAGATGCTGACCGACCTGGGTGTCGAGCCGGAGAACATCCTCCTCGACGACTTCGGCGGCTAAGCATGAGGTCTGCTGTACTCCAGCCCGTTATCGCTGTCGCCCTGGCGGCAGCCCTAACGGGCTGCTTGTATTCTGAACGGATCGAAGAGTTCGGTGGCCCGACCATGGGCAGCACCTATTCGATCAAATACGTCCGCAGTGAAGGTGTCGCGCCGCAAGCCGAACTCAAGGCCGCGACCGAGGCGATCCTCGCCGAGATCGATCTGCAGATGTCCACCTATCGCGATGATTCGCTGATCGAGCAGTTCAACCGGGCGCCAGCGGGTACCTGCCAGACCATGCCCAAAGGCGTGCTGGACCTGGTTCGCGCCGGCGATCGCCTGCACCAGGAGAGTCAGGGCTATTTCGACCTGACGCTGGAGCCCCTGCTCGACCTCTGGGGCTTCGGGCCCAAGGGGCAGGGCGTGGCGGTGCCGGATGCCGAGCGCCTGGCCGAAGTGCGTCAGCGGGTTGGTCAACAGCACCTGAGAATCGAAGGCGAGCAACTGTGCAAGGACGTTGACGTGGAGGTCGACTTCAACAGCATCGCTGCCGGTTACGCTGTCGATCTGATCGTGGCGCGTCTGGGCGAGTTGGGTGTCACCAGTTATCTGGTCGAGGCCACCGGCGAGCTCAAGGCTGCAGGCTTCAAGCCCGATGGCAGCCACTGGCGTATCGGCCTGGAAGCCCCACGCGACGATCAGCGGGTCGCTCAGCGTATTCTGCAACTCGATGGCTACGGTATCTCCACCTCGGGTGACTACCGCAACTACTTCGAAGAGAACGGCCAGCGCTACTCGCACACGCTCGATCCGCTGAGCGGCAAGCCGGTCAACCACAAGCTGGCGGCGGTGACGGTGGCAGATCCATCGACCTTGCGCGCCGATGGCTTGTCTACCCTATTGATGGTGCTCGGGCCGGAAGCCGGGATGGCCTTCGCCGAGCGTAACGGTATCGCGGCGTTTTTCGTGACGCGTGAGGGCGAGGGATTCGTCACACAGGGCACGACCGCATTCGAGCAGCTATTCGCTGCAGGAGATGAGCAATGACTTTTCTGGTTGTATTTCTGGCCATGATTCTGGTCGTCGGCATGATGGCCGTTGGTGTGATCATGGGGCGCAAACCTATCGCCGGTTCCTGCGGTGGCATCGCCAACCTGGGTATCGAGAAGGAGTGCTCGATCTGCGGTGGTAGCCGCGAGAAGTGCGAAGAGGTCAATCGCGAGCAGAGCGAAGCGCCGAACACCGACCTGGCTTACGACGCGAGCAAGCGCTGAGCTGGCGGTATGGTTTGACAGCCGGTAGTCGCAATCCGCTGCCGGCCCCGCCGAGGGTGCGCCACAAGCGCTCCGGCCTGATCTGAAGGAGTAAACATGGCGGTCTACAACTACGATGTGGTGGTGCTGGGCTCCGGCCCTGCGGGCGAAGGCGCGGCGATGAACGCGGCCAAGGCCGGGCGCAAGGTGGCCGTGGTCGACAATCGTCCGCTGGTCGGTGGCAACTGTACTCACCTGGGGACCATTCCCTCCAAGGCGCTGCGCCACTCGGTGCGGCAGATCATGCAGTTCAATACCAATCCGATGTTCCGCCAGATTGGCGAGCCGCGCTGGTTCTCCTTTCCTGACGTGCTGAAAAGCGCCGAGAAGGTGATCGCCAAGCAGGTCACCTCCCGCACGGGCTACTACGCCCGTAACCGTATCGATACCTATTTCGGTACTGCCAGCTTTGCCGACGAGCAGACGGTGGAAGTGGTCTGCATCAACGGCGTGGTGGAAAAGCTGGTGGCCAAGCAGATCGTCATCGCGACCGGCTCGCGTCCTTATCGCCCGGCCGATGTCGATTTCCGTCACCCGCGTATCTACGACAGCGACACCATCCTCAGCCTCGGTCACACGCCGCGCCGCCTGATCATCTACGGCGCCGGGGTCATTGGCTGCGAGTACGCCTCGATCTTCAGTGGTCTGGGCGTGCTGGTCGATCTGATCGACAACCGCGATCAACTGCTCAGCTTCCTCGACTCGGAAATCTCCGATGCCCTGAGCTATCACCTGCGCAACAACAACGTGCTGATTCGTCACAACGAAGAGTACGAGCGCATCGAGGGTGTGGAAAACGGCGTGGTCCTGCACCTGAAGTCAGGCAAGAAGATCAAGGCCGACGCACTGCTGTGGTGTAACGGCCGCACCGGCAATACCGATCAACTGGGGCTGGAGAACATCGGCATTGCGGTCAACAGCCGTGGTCAGATCCAGGTCGACGAGCATTACCGCACCGAGGTCAGCAACATCTACGCTGCCGGTGATGTGATCGGCTGGCCGAGCCTGGCCAGCGCCGCTGCCGACCAGGGGCGTTCCGCTGCCGGCAGCATCGTCGACAACGGCAGCTGGCGTTTCGTCGATGACGTACCGACCGGCATTTACACCATTCCGGAGATCAGCTCGATCGGCAAGACCGAGCGGGAACTGACTCAGGCCAAGGTGCCTTACGAAGTGGGCAAGGCCTTCTTCAAGGGCATGGCGCGGGCGCAGATCTCGGTCGAGCCGGTGGGTATGCTGAAGATCCTCTTCCACCGTGAAACACTGGAAGTGCTGGGCGTGCACTGCTTCGGCTATCAGGCCTCGGAGATCGTCCACATCGGCCAGGCGATCATGAACCAGAAGGGTGAAGCCAACAGCATCAAGTACTTTATCAACACCACCTTCAACTACCCGACCATGGCCGAGGCCTATCGGGTTGCTGCGTTCGACGGTCTCAACCGGCTTTTTTGAGCGGCTCCGGCCGGCGGCCTGAGCCGGTCGGGGAGACAGGCTGGGTAGTGGCTTCCGAGTGGCGCTGGCCGAATCGGGAGAGCTTCTAGCGTCTCAGGCGGCAGAATGTTGAAAGCGGCCATGTGGCTCATGCAAGTCTGACAAGTCTCGACCTTGGTGCATGCGGGCGTTGCAAGCAGAATCCGATACCTGTTTTCAGGTGTCGGATTTTTTATGCGCGTTTCCTTCCTGCGTGCGTCCTGAGCCTTCTATCGTGCTGCTCAGGAGAGTCTGGGGGCGACGCTGGCAAGTGAGTTTTCAGGCTTGTCGAGTGCACCACCGTCCGCAGAATCTACACGCTACGAAGTCGTCCATTGTCGTAATGCCAGGACGCTTTCGTGACACTGCGCATCTCACTGGCAGCACGGATATCAGCTTGCGGGGGATCTCAACCGGTTGTGCTTGGACTCCAGAATGCCTGTCTTACACCCAGTAATGACGTCAACTTGCGCATCAGAGCATCGAGCTCATCGCCATCGATCGACGTTACGGTGAGAGTGGCTTCGATCTCTACGGCGTCCTCGCCGAAGGCGTTGACTTCCAGATCGCGTACAGGGAAGCGACCACTCTCAAGGGAAGCCTCCAGCGCCTTCATGATTACCTGCTGACGTTCCTTGTCGGCGATCACACAGACCGTATTGGTTACTTCTACCGACTCCACATCGAGGGGTTGGCGATTGATCGCATTGACTATTGGGCGTAGCAAGGTGTTGGCCGACAGCACAAACAGGGTCCCCAGCACGGCTTCTACCAGCATACCGGTACCCGCAGCGACACCCACTGCGGCGGAGCCCCACAGTGTCGCAGCTGTGTTGATTCCCCGAATATTGCCTTCCTCACGCATGATCACGCCGGCTCCCAGGAAACCTACGCCTGAGACCACATAGGCCAGCACGTGCAAAGGGCTTGGGCTGCCGCCGTAGATGGCGTGAAAGCGCATGGCAATATCGACGAACAGTGCGGCACCGACTGCGACCAGTACGTTGGTTCGCAAGCCGGCCGTGCGCTGACGATATTGACGCTCCAGGCCAATCACAGCACCCAGCAGGAACGCAGTCAGCAGACTCGCCAGGGTATTGAGTGACGCGGTCAGATCCATATGTTGAGCGATATACATGCTACCCCCTTAAATAATGAGGCCCAGCCGAGCCGGGCCCCATGGCACGATTGCGCAGTCAGCCAGCTGCCTGGGTCAGCAGGTCGCCCAGGAAGGCGTAGGCAAAGCCGAAGTAGATGAACACGCCCAGCAGGTCCATGATCGAGGTGATGAGCGGCGAGGACAGCGTGGCTGGATCGGTGCCGATGCGTCGAGCGAGGAACGGCAGCAGCGCACCGATGACGCCGCCGAGCACAGTGCATATCAGCATGCTAAAGCCGACTACCATCAGCACATCGAAGCCGACGCCCTTGGCGAAGAACGCCAGGATGACTTCGAGCAACGCGATCACGCCCCCCAGTGCTGCCGCTACGGGTAACTCACGCTTGATGATCAGCCATACATCACGCCATGTGAGCCTGAGTTCTCCGAGGGTCATCGCCCGAATGACCAGGGTGGCCGACTGGCTACCTGTATTACCGCCCATGTCCACGATCGGTGCGATGAACGCAGCCAGTACGATGGCCTGAGTCAGAATTTCCTCCTGCGCTGCCACGAAGGTGCTGGTCAGGATGCCGAAGAACGTCAGGATCACCAGCCAGAACACGCGTACGCTGAACATCTGCTTGAACGGGGACGCGATCACATCCAGGTCGGGGCCGCCCAATACGGCAGTACCGCCGAAACGGGCGAGCTGAGTAGCGTCCTGCTCCTTCTCGATATCCATGGCGTCATCGACCGTGACGATACCGATCATGCGCTCACCACCGTTGATCACCGGTAGTGCCAGCAGATCGTAATGGCGAATCAGTTCTGCAGCCTGCTCACGAGGCCATTGAGCGCGTGCAAAAACTGGACTGCTGCGCATGATCTCGCCGATGGTGGCGTTCGCATCCGCCAGTACCAGATCACGTAGTGATACGGTGCCACTGAGTCGCTGCTCCTGGTCCAGTACATAGATGACATAGATAGTCTCCTTGTCGGGGGCGGTCGCGCGGATATGCTCCAGCGCACAGGCCACTGCCATTTCGGGTGAAACGCGGACGTAATCCGAAGTCGTCACTGATCCGACGGTTCCATCCGGATAGGCAGCCAGCTTGATGATGTCATCGCGCTCGACCTTGGCTAGCGCGGGCAGAAGCTTCTGCTTGGCCCTCTCGCTCAGGCGGTTATAGAGGTCGGCTCGGTCATCCGACGGCATGCGTTCAAACAGCTCTACCACAGCCTCGCGCGGCATCGCACGGAGCAGGGTGTCCTGGCGTTTCTCCGGGATGTGGGCGAAGAGTTCTGCGCGGGCGAGTGGAGCCAGGATCAGCAGTAGAGAGACTGTTTCCGCCGTGTTGAGGACATCGAGTGCCTCTACCAGGTCGGAAGAATGAGTGTGCGTTGCAAGGCTGGCAAAGCTCGCAGCATCGAGCGAGTGAGCCAGGGTGCGAACGGAAAACAGCAGGTCTTCGCGATTCATGGGCATGCTCCTTTCGGGCCTTTCAGGCGGCCGCGGACATGCCTGATCTGTCAGACCATGGGCACGCCCCGACAGCCACAGGCCGATAACGGGGTGAAGTAATTGAGGTTCAAACGGCAAGATCGACCAGGGTCAGGGTCCATGACGGCCTCCAGTAGGTTGATGAAGTGACAAGGGGCTCAAACACCCAGAGCACGTTACGGTTCAATGCCAGAATTCCAGGCAACAGCCTTCCGTCGCAGGAAAAAACTGGTGCTGAAAAATAGAAACGCAAAGGTCTTCCCAGCCGGCGCAGGCAAGTCCACAGGCGCTGAAAAGCCGCCAATGTTTATGGCAACAGACCGGATTTACATAGGAAGTAGTAAGGCGCGACCGAAGTAAGGTCGTTTGATACCACTACCCGCCAGTTCGGCAAGGCAGTGGCGAGAAGAAGATCCCGCGATTACCTTGCCTGTGGTTCGTCGATGCTGGATCGACTACTGGAACCTTCCACAGCAAGAACTCCAGAAATTAGACGGGCGCAATCGTAGTTCCCCATCCAGCGCTTGGCAATCTACTGATTGAATGCTGTTCAGGTTGCATTAAGTGGCACTTGCATTTCCTGAAGGCAAGGCAGGCACGGGACCTATGGTCTTTGAGGTAATGCCCGTGCAGGGGGCCTTGCAGGACAAGAGACTTTGCTCTCCTGTCCTGCGCGACTAGCCGCGCAGCGTCTGCACCGCCAGGCCGGGAAAGTCGGTGATGATGCTGTCGGCGCCGAAGTCAGCCAGGCGGCGCATCAGCGCCGGCTCGTTGACCGTCCATACCGACACGTGCAGCCCTTGCTTCTGCGCCTTGAGCAGGCGCTCCGGGGTGCACAGGGTCCAGTTCAATGCCAGCAGGTGACAGTCGTAGTGCGCCGCCACTTTCAGTGGGTCGAGCCAGGCGTACTCGGCAACCAGACCCAGCTGCAGCTGCGGGGTCAGTTCGCGCGCGGCCTTGAGTACTTCCCGCGAGCTGGAGGTGATGGTGATCTGCTCGCGCAGGCCGAAGCGCTCGACGAGTTCGGCAATGGCCAGCACGGTGCGCGCGGCGCGCACTTTCGAGGCGCTTTTCACCTCCAATTGCCAATGCGCGAATTTGCACTGCTCGAACAATTCTTCCAGGCGCGGAATGGTGCAGGGACGTACCCAGCCGGGGCCACCCTTGCGTGCGTCGTACTTCACCAGCTCGGCGGCGTCGTGCTCGACCACCTTGCCGCGCAGGCCGGTGGTGCGCTTGAGCGTCGGGTCGTGGATCACCATCAGTTCGCCGTCGCGCGACAGATGCAGATCCAGTTCGCAGCGGTCGACGCCGTGTTCCAGGCAGCGCTGGAAACTGGCCAGGGTATTTTCCGGGGCTTCGCCCTTGGCGCCGCGATGGCCGTAGATGTGAGTCACTGTTACTCCTTGACGGTGTCGAGGTGGCGCGGCTGGTGATGGCGCACGCTGTTGATCACGTGATCGTATTCGAAATAGACGCTGAATTCGCGGTAGTCCCAGCGCGTGATCGGTGGCTGGCCGACAGGCTTGTGCTCTTCATCGGCCAGGCCGAAACGCTCCAGCACCGAACGCTTGGACTGGCCTTTGTGCGGCAGGGTGCGGGGGTCGAGTTCGGCGCCCTGGTTGCCCAGAGGAATGGTCAGGGTGTCAGCGAATAGAGCAGTAGGGGCGAGCAGGGTGAAAAGCAGAGCGAGACGATACATGGCGGTTCCTTGGCGGCTGTCATTCGCGGGCTTGGCGACGCTCCAGAGCCTGCTTCTGCAGGATATGCCGAGCCAGCAACTGGCGCTGTGCGTCGGTCAACGCTTCGAACTCGGTGCCGATCTCGAATTGACCGTCCGCGCGTTGACTGCAGTGCACCACCTGGCCACGCAGCAAGAGGCCGAGGGCCTGTGGCATCAGCACCATCTTGATCGCCAGATGGCTACCCGGCGCCACGGCCTGGGCGTTATTGAAGCTGATGCCGCCTTCGGACAGCGAGACCTGGCGTGGCGCGCCGATGTCGCGCAGCAGGCTCTGCGCCACGGCCTGGCCGAGCAGGTCGATGCGCTTGTTGATCACCTTCAGGTAGTTGGCCAGGGTACGGTCGCGTTCGGTGATATGGCGCAGCAGATGCTGGGATTCGAAGTCCGTCAGGTGCAGGTCGCTGAGCAGGTTGAACAGCGGCGATGGATCGTGAAGCGCGTCGCTGGCATGGGCTTCGGCCCCCGACAGCAGGCTGAATTCCAGTGCGATCGTATCGTCGATACGATAGTATTCGCGGCGATCATCTACATCGTTAGTCGACATGGCGAACCCATGAAAGCGGTGGTGGTCGAAGACCCTGTTGAAAGTCTCGCGAACTGGATGCGTGCCAGGCAAGCGTCGCCGAACAAGCCTCGGTTACGAATGGTAAACGAGCATTGCTCGCTTCGCTCGCCCCTTCGGGGCCACACTGAAGTGCGCTAGCCATAAGCGGCTTTCCAAGTGTCTTTAACGCAGCATGCCCGATACGCAGCAGACTTTGAGTTGCTTCTGAGTGTAAGGCTGCTGACCTGGCCCTGCCACAAGGACGTTTTTCTTTCCCTCGAATCTCTCCGACATGTTCAGACCTCTGTTCGTATTCATCGGTACGCGCTACACGCGGGCCAAGCGTCGCAACCACTTCGTCTCCTTCATTTCCCTGACGTCCATGCTCGGCCTCACCCTCGGGGTGATGGTGATGATCCTGGTACTGTCGGTGATGAATGGTTTCGACCACGAAATGCGCACCCGCGTGCTGGGGATGATTCCTCATGCCACGGTGGAATCGCCCACGCCGGTCAGCGACTGGCCGGCATTGGCGCGTCAGGTCGAGCGCCACCCGCGTGTCGAGGCGCTGGCGCCCTTCACCCAGATGCAGGGTCTGCTGACGCACGATGGCAAGGTGCAGAAGGTGCTGATCAATGCCATCGACCCTGAGCAGGAACGCAAGGTGTCGATCATCGACGGCTTCTTCCAGCAGGGCAGTCTCGACAGCCTGAAACCCGGCGATTTCGCCATGGTCATCGGCGACAAGGCAGCGGCCAAGCTGGGCCTGAAACTGGGAGACAAGGTCACCTTCGTCGCGCCCGAGGTCACCGTGACCCCCGCCGGCATGTTCCCGCGCCTGAAGCGCTTTACCGTCACCGGCATCTTCCACGTCGGCGCTGGCGAGATCGACGGTGCACTGGCGCTGGCCAACATCAGCGACCTGGCGCGCCTGCAGCGCTGGAAACCGGATCAGGTACAGGGCCTGCGACTGAAGTTCGATGATCTGTTCCAGGCGCCGCGCAGCGCCTGGGAGATCGCCCAGACCCTCGACGGTGATTTCTACGCCCGCGACTGGACCCGCACCCACGGCAACCTGTACCAGGCCATTCGCATGGAGAAGACCATGATCGGCCTGCTCCTGCTGCTGATCGTCGCGGTGGCCGCGTTCAACATCATTTCCACGCTGGTGATGGTGGTGACCGACAAGAAGGGCGACATCGCCATCCTGCGTACCCTCGGCGCCACGCCGCGGCAGATCATGGCCATCTTCATGGTGCAAGGTACGGTGATCGGGGTGGTCGGCACCTTCATCGGCGCCGTGCTGGGGATTCTCGCAGCACTGAACGTCAGCAGTCTGATCGCCGGCATCGAGCGTCTGCTGGGCATCAAGTTTCTCAATGCCGATGTCTACTTCATCGATTACCTGCCTTCGCAACTGCAGAGCGCCGACGTGGTGATGGTCTGTACCGCGGCGTTGCTGCTGAGCTTCTTCGCCACCCTGTATCCAGCCTGGCGCGCTGCGCGTACCCAGCCGGCCGAGGCCCTGCGCTATGAGTGAGTCCATGAACCAGAACGCCATGAAACAGCACAATGCCGTGCTCAGCTGCCGCAACCTGAGCAAGCGTTACGACGAGGGCCCCGAGTCGGTGGTGGTGCTCGATGGTCTGGAGCTTGAGCTGCTGCCCGGCGAGCGCGTGGCCATCGTCGGCAGCTCCGGTTCCGGCAAGAGCACCCTGCTGAACATGCTCGGTGGCCTGGATACGCCCAGCGACGGCAGTGTCTGGCTTGCTGGCGAGCAGCTGTCGGCGCTGAGCGAGACCGCTCGTGGCCTGCTGCGCAACTGTGCGCTGGGCTTCGTCTACCAGTTTCACCACCTGCTGGCCGAGTTCACCGCACTGGAGAACGTCTGCATGCCGCTGTTGATCGGCAAGACGTCGATCAGCGAGGCGCGCGAGCGTGCCACCAGGCTGCTCGAGCGCGTAGGTCTTGCCCATCGCCTCAATCACAAACCGTCTGAACTCTCCGGTGGTGAGCGCCAGCGTGTGGCGATTGCCCGTGCCCTGGTCAACCGCCCGGGGCTGGTGCTGCTCGATGAGCCCACCGGCAACCTCGATCAGCACACTGCCGAAGGCATTCAGGAGCTGATGCGCGAGCTCAGCCGCGACTCCAACACTGCGTTCCTGGTGGTGACCCACGACATGCAGCTGGCACGCCAGATGGATCGCGTGCTCAGCCTGCAGGACGGCAAGCTGGTGACCCTCTGATGTTTCGTCCGCTGAGTATCTTCATCGGCGCTCGCTACACACGGGCCAAGCGCCGCAACCATTTCATCTCCTTCATTTCGCTGACTTCGATGATCGGCCTGGCGCTGGGCGTGCTGGCGATGATCGTGGTGTTGTCGGTGATGAACGGCTTCCAGAAGGAAATGAGCTCGCGCATTCTCGGCATGGTGCCGCACGCCATGCTCTACGGCGCCGAGCCGGTCGCCGACTGGCGTGCCCTGGCGGACAAGGCCATGGCCAATCCACAGGTGCAGGCCGTAGCGCCTTATGCCGAGTTGGAGGGCATGCTCTCGCATCGTGGGCTGATGCAGCCGATTCAGATCCACGGCATCGACCCGGCGCAGGAGGGTAAGGTATCGATCCTGCCCGAGCACATCCGCCAGGGCAGCCTGAACAATCTGCAGCCCGGCGAATTCGGCGTAGTGATCGGCGATATCACCGCGCGCCGTTTCGGCCTGCAGGTGGGCGACAAGCTGACCTTGATCATTCCCGAGCTGAGCAGCGCGCCCGGCGGCGTCACACCGCGCATGCAGCGCCTGAACGTGGCGGCGGTGTTCAAGGTGGGCGCCGAGCTGGACAGCTCGCTGGCACTGATCAACGTCGCCGATGCCGCTGCCATGCAGCGCCTGCCGGAAGGCACGGTGCCGGGCATTCGCCTGGCGCTGAAAGACCTCTACCAGGCTCCGCAGGTGTCCAAGGCATTGGTCGACGAGCTGGGGACGGGTTATCGCGCCGATGACTGGACTCATACCCAGGGCAGCCTGTTCAGCGCGATGAAAATGGAGAAGACCATGATCGGTCTGCTGCTTTTGCTGATCGTTGCCGTGGCGGCGTTCAACATCATCGCTACGCTGATCATGGTAGTGGCTGACAAGGGCGGCGATATCGCCATCCTGCGCACCCTGGGTGCCACGCCGCGGCAGATCATGGCGATTTTCATGGTGCAGGGCTCGGTAATCGGCCTGGTCGGTACGCTGATCGGCACGGTGCTGGGTGTGCTGGCGGCGCTCAATGTCAGCGCGCTGGTGGCCTGGCTGGAGTCGCTCGCCGGGCAGCAGGTAATGAGCTCCGATGTGTACTTCATCAGCAGCCTGCCATCGGACCTGCAGTGGCTGGATGTGGTGCTGATCTGTTCGGCGGCATTGATCCTGAGTTTCCTCGCCACGCTCTACCCTTCATGGCGGGCGGCGCAGGTGCAGCCGGCCGAAGCTCTGCGCTACGAGTAAGAACGAAAAAGCCGTCAACTTTGACGGCTTTTTCTTTTCAGTGGCGTTCCAGTCGGCGTTTTTCCTGACGCTTGCGCCAACTGCGCTGGACCCACCAGCGCCAGTAGAGCATGGTCAGTACATAGCCTGCCGCCGCGAGAATGATCCCTGCGACGAAGGAGCCCAGATACAGGGGTTTCCACAGCACTGCCACCTCAGCCGTGATCCATTCCAGGCTCAGGGTCGTCGGCATGCGCACCGGAGGCGTCTGCATGATCCACGCGCCCAGCTTGTAGGTGCAGTAGAAAACCGGCGGCATGGTGATGGGGTTGGTCAGCCAAACCAGGCCGATGGAAATCGGCAGGTTGGCGCGCATCGGAATAGCGACGGCGGCGGCGGCCAGCATCTGCATGGGCATGGGGATCATTGCCCAGAACAGACCGATGGCCATGCCACGGGCTACCGAATGGCGGTTGAGATGCCAGAGATTGGGGTCATGAATGAGTTTGCCGAGAAAGCGCAGGGACTTGTTACCCTTGATGCTGTCGGGGTTGGGCATGTAGCGCTTGAATAAACGACGCGGCATGAAGAGTCTCTGGGCAGGCAAAAGCGCCGGTATTATGCACGGATTCAGCCTGGCCAGCGTTTCCATATTGTGACTGGAGGTGAGCGCTGGACGCGCGCACCTTGGCTCGATGAGCAAGGAGAAACCATGCGAACAGGGATGTTGGCACTAGCCTTGGGGCTATTGACGCTGCGCTTTCTGCCCAGCCTGCCGCCGGGCTGGTTGTTGCTGGTGGCGGTCTGCGTCGGCCTGGCGCTGTTGTTCTCACGCTTTTATCCGTTGGGGTTCTTTTTGTTGGGGCTGGCCTGGGCCTGCGGCTCGGCGCAATCGGCACTGGATGACCGCCTCGATCCGCAGCTCGATGGCCGTACCCTGTGGCTGGAAGGCCGAGTGGTCGGTCTGCCGGAGGTGTCCGATGGTGTGGTGCGCTTCCAGTTCGAGGAAGCGCGCTCACGGCGTGCCGAGTTGCCGAAAAAAATGCGTCTGGCCTGGCATGGCGGGCCGCCGGTGCAGGGCGGCGAGCGCTGGCGGGTGGTGGTCAACCTGAAGCGCCCGCATGGGTTGGTCAATCCGCAGAGTTTCGATCACGAGGCCTGGCTGCTGGCCCAGCGCATTGGCGCGACGGGCACGATCAAGTCTGGCGAGCGGTTATCCCCCGCGACAGGTTTGGGTAGCTGGCGCGACAGCCTGCGTCAGCATTTGCTGGCTGTGCCGGCATTCCAGCGAGAGGGCGCCATTGCCGCTCTGGTCCTGGGTGATGGATCCGGTCTGAGCGCGGGCGACTGGCGCCTGTTGCAGCATACGGGCACGGTGCACCTGATGGTCATCTCCGGCCAGCATATCGCGCTGCTGGCCGGCTTTCTTTACGCACTGGTGGCGTTGTTGGCGAGAGTCGGTGCCTGGCCAAGGCGCTGGCCCTGGCTGCCCTGTGCCTGCGCGCTGGCCGTGAGCGGGGCCCTGGTCTATGGAATGTTGGCGGGCTTTCAGGTGCCAGTGCGCAGGGCCTGCGTGATGGTTGCGCTGGTGCTGCTCTGGCGCATGCGCTTTCGTCACCTGGGCGCCTGGTGGCCATTGTTACTGGCGCTGAACGTAGTGCTGCTGCTCGAGCCACTGGCGTCCTTGCAAGCGGGGTTCTGGCTGTCGTTCTCGGCGGTGGCGATTCTCGCGTTGGTATTCGGTGGCCGGCTTGGCGCCTGGGGTTGGTGGCGTGGGCTGACACGGGCGCAGTGGACCATGGCCATCGGTCTGTTGCCGATGATGCTGATCCTCGGTTTGCCAGTCAGCAGCAGCGGGCCACTGGCCAACCTGGTGGCCGTGCCCTGGGTGGGGCTGGTCGTCGTGCCCCTGGCCTTGCTGGGCACTCTGCTGCTGCCCGTTCCCGTGATTGGGGAGGGGTTGTTGTGGCTGGCCGGTGGGGCGCTGCATCTGTTATTCGAATTGCTCGGTGTCGTCGCGGGTTGGCTACCTGCCTGGCTGCCCAGCAACCTGCCGCTCTGGGCCTGGCTACTGGCAGCCGCAGGTGCCTTGTTGTTCCTGATGCCTGCCGGGGTGCCGCTGCGTCTACCCGGCCTTGCGCTGTTGTTGCCTGCCTTGTTGTTGCCCACTCAGCAACTGGACGATGGCCGTGCCGATGTCTGGGTGCTGGATGTGGGACAGGGGCTGGCGGTGCTGGTACGCACCCGAGACCACAGCCTGCTGTACGACGCCGGGCCACGCTTCGGCGATTTCGATACCGGTGAGCGCATTGTCCTGCCTTCCTTGCGTGCGATGAACCTCAGGCGTCTCGATCTGATGCTGCTCAGTCATGCCGACAATGATCATGTCGGTGGCGCCGCTGCGATCAAGGCCGGGATGCCGGTGGCGCGGGTCATCAGTGGCGAGCCGATGCGGGTGGCCAGGGCGCTTGGCGCTGAGGCTTGTCAGTCGGGGCAAAGCTGGCAATGGAATGACGTGACTTTCAGGCTGTGGCAGTGGCAGCGGGCCAGCTCCGGTAATCAGCGCTCCTGCGTGCTACAGGTGGAGGCCGGTGGCGAGCGCCTGCTGTTGACCGGTGACATCGACATCCTGGCCGAACGCGCGCTGATGCAGGCCGACTTTCCCCTGGCCTCTCAGTGGCTGCTGGCGCCTCATCACGGCAGTCGCACATCATCCAGCCGAGCCTTCATCGATGCTGTCGCGCCGCAGCATGCGCTGATCACCCGCGGTCGCCACAATGCCTTTGGGCATCCTCACCCGCAGGTACTGGAGCGTTATCGGGCAGCCGGTGTCGAGGTCCATGACACTGCGTTGGATGGCGCCCTGCATTTGCGTCTGGGTGAGCATGCTGCACCGCATGGGTTGCGACGCGAACCACGTTTCTGGCGGGAAAAATGAGAACAGCGACGGTCGGCGAGGGCGGCACCCTATGCTAGAGTGGCGCCACTTTTTCGAGGGGGATTCTCTACCGTGTGGGAACTGGTCAAAGCTGGCGGCTGGATGATGCTGCCGATCATTCTCTGTTCCATCGCTGCTGCCGGCATCGTCGCCGAGCGCCTGTGGACCCTGCGGCCCGCCCGCGTCACTCCGGCCAACCTGCTGGCTCAGGTCTGGCGCTGGATCAAGGACAAGAAACTCAACAACCAGAAGCTCAAGGAGCTGCGCGAGGATTCGCCGCTGGGGCAGATTCTCGCCGCCGGCCTGGCCAACTCCAAGCATGGTCGCGAGATCATGAAGGAGTGCATCGAGGAGGCCGCCGCCCGCGTCATCCATGACCTGGAACGCTACCTCAATGCCCTCGGCACCATTGCCGGCATCGCGCCGCTGCTCGGTCTGCTCGGTACCGTGCTGGGCATGATCGAGATCTTCAGCTCCTTCATGGGCTCGGGCATGGCCAACGCGCCGATGCTCGCTGGTGGTATCTCCAAGGCGCTGATCACCACTGCAGCCGGCCTGATGGTGGCGATCCCGGCGCTGTTCTTCCATCGCTACCTGCAGCGTCGCGTCGACGAGCTGGTGGTCGGCATGGAGCAGGAAGCGATCAAGCTGGTGGAAATGGTGCAGGGAGATCGCGACGTCGACCTGGGTGAGGGCAAGGCGTGAAATTCCGGCGCAAACCGCGGGAGAACGTCGAGATCAACCTGGCCTCGTTGATCGACGTGGTATTCATCCTGCTGCTGTTCTTCGTGGTCACCACCACCTTCACCCGCGAGACCCAGCTCAAGGTCGACCTGCCCGAGGCGGCCAGTGGCACGCCGCCCGAGCAGACCGAGCTCAAGCAGGTCGAGGTGCTGATTGGCGCCGACGGCGCGTTTTCGGTCAATGGCAAGGCACTGCTGGAGAGCAACCTGAGCAATCTCATGGCGGCTCTGCAGAAGGAATCCGATGGCGACAACAGCCTGCCGCTGATCATCAGTGCCGACGGCAAGACTCCGCACCAGTCGGTGATCACTGCGATGGATGCGGCCGGCAAGCTGGGCTTCTCGCACCTGCGCATCACCACGGTGGAAGCACAGGAAGCCCCCTGAGTGAGCGCTGCCGATCGCTTGCTCCAAGCCTGGTATCGCGGCCACCCGGCGCTGACGCTGCTGCGTCCGCTGGAGTGGCTGTATCGCCGCGTGGTGCAGGGCAAGCGCGCGCGTTTCCTGGCTGGCGAGGGCGATATCTACCGTGCCCCGGTGCCCGTGCTGGTGGTGGGCAACATCACGGTTGGTGGCACCGGCAAGACGCCGCTCATTCTCTTTCTGATCGAGCACTGTCGCGCCCGTGGCCTCAAGGTCGGCGTGGTCAGCCGTGGCTACGGCGCCACGCCACCCAGTCTGCCGTGGCGGGTACGCGCCGAGCAGTCGGCGGCGCAGGCGGGTGACGAACCGCTGCTGATGGTCCAGCGTACGGGTGTGCCCTTGATGATCGACCCGGATCGCAGCCGCGCCGTGCGTGCGCTGTTGGCCGAGGAGCCACTGGATCTGATCCTCTGCGACGATGGCCTGCAGCACTACCGCCTGGCGCGCGATCTGGAGCTGGTATTGATCGACGCCGCGCGTGGCCTGGGCAATCGCCGCTGCCTGCCAGCCGGGCCACTGCGCGAGCCGGCCGAGCGTCTGGATGAGGTGGATGCTGTGCTGTTCAACGGTGCTGAGGCGGACCGCGCCGATGGCTACGCCTTTCGCTTGCAGCCGACCGCACTGGTCAATCTGGTCAGCGGTGAGCGCCTCGGCCTCGAGCACTTCCCACCCGGCCAGGCCGTGCATGCGGTAGCCGGTATCGGCAACCCGCAACGTTTCTTCAATACCCTCGAAGCGCTAAACTGGCGCCCGGTTCCGCATCCCTTCGCCGACCATGCCCAGTACGACGCCGCGCAGCTCAGCTTCGAGCCGCCGCTGCCACTGCTGATGACCGAGAAGGATGCGGTGAAATGCCGGGCCTTCGCTGCCGCCGACTGGTGGTACCTGGCCGTCGACGCCGTGCCCACACCGGCTTTCGTCGACTGGCTGGATAAAGAGTTGGCCCGCCTCATACCGGGGTCTTGATGACCCCATCAAGGACTGCGCCATGGACCTCAAACTGCTCGACATCCTCGCCTGCCCGATCTGCAAAGGCCCGCTGCAGCTTTCCGAAGACAAGACCGAACTGATCAGCAAGGGCGCCGGCGTGGCCTACCCGATTCGCGACGGCATTCCGGTGATGCTGGAAAGCGAAGCCCGCACCCTGAACACCGACGAGCGTCTGGACAAGTAAATGAGCGCAGCCTTCACCGTCGTCATCCCTGCCCGTTACGCCTCCACCCGCCTACCCGGCAAGCCGCTACAGGACATCGCCGGTAAGCCCATGGTGCAGCACGTCTGGGAGCAGGCGAAGAAAAGCTCTGCCAATCGTGTGGTGGTCGCTACCGACGATGCACGCATCGTCGAAGCCTGCCAGGCCTTCGGCGCCGAGGTGCTGCTGACCCGCGAGGATCACAATTCCGGCACCGACCGCCTGGCCGAAGTGGCCACCCAGCTTGGCCTGCCTGCCGATGCCATCGTGGTCAACGTGCAAGGCGATGAGCCGCTGATTCCGCCTGTGATCATCGATCAGGTGGCGGCCAACCTGGCGGCCAACCCGCAGGCCGGTATCGCCACCCTGGCTGAGCCCATCGAGGACGTCACCGCGTTGTTCAACCCCAATGTGGTCAAGGTGGTCGCGGACAAAAATGGCCTGGCCCTGACCTTCAGCCGGGCTCCGCTGGCCTGGGCGCGCGATGCATTTGCCAGGAGTCGCGACGTGCTGCCGGCCGGCGTGCCATATCGACGCCATATCGGCATCTACGCCTACCGCGCCGGCTTCCTGCATGACTTCGTCGCCTGGGGCCCGTGCTGGCTGGAGGACACCGAGTGCCTAGAGCAACTGCGCGCGTTGTACAACGGCGTACGTATTCATGTCGCTGATGCCCTTGAAGCACCGGCGGCCGGCGTGGACACCGCCGAAGACCTGGAGCGGGTGCGCAACCTGCTGGGGGCCTGATGAAGGTTCTTTTTGTCTGTCTGGGCAACATCTGCCGTTCGCCCACGGCCGAGGGCGTTTTTCGCCACAAGCTGCGCGCGGCTGGTCTGGACCATCGGGTCCAGGTGGACTCCGCCGGAACCGGCGACTGGCATGTCGGCAAGGCGCCGGACAGTCGCACGCGTCAGGCAGCCCTGCGCCGTGGTTATGACCTGTCCGCGCAGCGTGCGCGTCAGGTCGAAGCTGCCGATTTCCAGCGTTTCGACCTGATCCTGGCCATGGACCAGAGCAACCTGCGCAACCTCGAGGCATTGCGCCCTGTCGATGCCCGTGCTGATCTGGATCTGTACTTGCGCCGCTACGAACTGGCGCTGGATGAGGTACCTGATCCTTACTACGGTGGCGAGGATGGCTTCGAACAGGTGCTGGACCTGATCGAACAGGCCAGTGACGCGTTGCTGATCGAGATCAAGGGGCGCCTGTGAGCCTGAATATGCAGAGCGACATGTCGCTCAAAGCCTTCAACAGCTTCGGTGTCGATGTGCATGCACGGCACTTCGCCGAAGCGCACGATGATGACGATGTACGCGAGGCGTTGAGCCTGGCGAGTCAGCATGGCTTGCAGCTGCTGGTGATCGGCGGTGGCAGCAATCTGCTGCTCACCCGTGATGTCGAGGCGTTGGTGCTGCGTATGGCCAGCCGTGGCATTCGTATCCTCGAGGACGACGGCGAGCAGGTGCTGGTGGAGGCCGAAGCCGGCGAGCCCTGGCATCCTTTCGTGCAGTGGAGCCTGGCGCAGGGACTGAACGGCCTGGAAAACCTGAGCCTGATTCCCGGCACCGTCGGCGCTGCGCCGATGCAGAACATCGGTGCCTACGGCGTGGAGATCAAGGATCTGTTCGCTGGCCTGACCGCGCTGGATAGGCAGACCGGCGAGCTGCGTGACTTCGCGCTTGATGAATGCGCCTTCGCCTACCGCGACAGCCTGTTCAAGCGCGAAGCTGGGCGCTGGCTGATCCTGCGCGTGCGCTTTCGTCTGAGCCGTCTGGCTTCGCTGCGTCTGGATTACGGTCCGGTGCGCCAACGTCTCGCTGAGATGGGCGTGGAAGCGCCCACCGCGAGCGACGTCAGCCGGGCAATCTGCGCCATTCGCAGCGAAAAACTGCCGGATCCCGCCGAGCTGGGTAACGCCGGCAGCTTCTTCAAAAATCCGCTGGTGCCATTCGAACTGGCCGAGCGCATTCGTGACGAGCATGCCGATCTGGTCAGCTATCCGGCTGGCGCTGGTTTGGCCAAGCTGGCCGCGGGTTGGTTGATCGAGCGGGCAGGGTGGAAGGGCGTGCGTGAGGGTGATGCCGGTGTGCATCGTTTGCAGGCGCTGGTGCTGGTCAACTATGGCAGCGCCACGGGGGCGCAACTGCTGCACCTGGCTCAGCGTATCCAGGGCGATATCCTGGAGAGGTTTGGGGTAGAGCTGGAAATCGAACCCAACGTGCTTTGAGGTGTGACCCGGATGAAATCCGGGGATTGCCACTCCCGGATGTCATCCGGGCTACGCGTTTGAAGTGACAGGGACACGTGCATGAAAAAAGGGGATGCCTAGGCATCCCCTTTTTGGTTACTGCAGAAGGATCAAGCCTGAGGCTTGATCTCCTCCTTGTCGGCTTGTGTTTCTTCTTCCGGCTGCGCTTGCTCTAAGGTCTCGCTCACGCTCTGCTCGCTGACGATCGAGGTGGCTTCGGCTTCGGCTTCGGCTTCGGCGACCGGCTCGACCGCAGGAGCGGTTTCGACGACGACGGCTTCGTCCGGAGCGCTTGCTTCAGTGATCGGAGCGGCTTCGGCTACCGGGGCAGCTTCTACAACCGGGGCTGCAGCGGCGGCCTGCGCAGCTTCGCGCGCCAGGCGCTCTGCTTCACGCTGACGACGACGCACTTCGCGCGGGTCGTTCGGCGCACGGCCGGTAGCGTTGGCCGGCACTGCGGCAGGGGTTTCGGCGACAGGGGCTTCTACGGCGGGCAGCGGCTCCTGTGCGGCTTCTGCAACTGGCTCAGCTTGAACGAGCGGCTCGGCAACTGGCGCTTCAACGACAGCAGGTGTTTCGACTACGGCCGGTTCTGCCTCAACTGCTTTCTCTGCGACCGGAGCGGTTTCGACCACTTCGCTCACTACAGCCTCGGCTTGCGCCTCGACGGGTTGAGCGGCTGGGGCGGCTTCAACCTGTACCGCTGGAGCTTCAATGGCCGGAGCCTCGCTGGCCACGGTGTCGCTGCTGTCGACGCTTTCTGCAACCGCTGCGGCGGCAGTAGCTACTGCGACCGGGGTGACTGCCTGAGCTTCGTTACCGGCCGCTTCGCTGTTTTCGGCGCTTTCGATCAGGTTGCCATCGGCATCACGCTGACGTTCGCGACGATTGCTGCGACGACGTTGACCGCGGGAGCGGCGACGCGGGCGCTCGCCATCGTTGCTGTCCTGTTCGTCGTCCTGCATCTGCTCTTCGTTCGGCAGTGCTTCGTCCTGCAGGGCCTCGGTTTGCTCGGCACGCGGCTGACGCTCTTCACGCGGTTGACGCTGACGCTCCTGACGTTCACCACGCGGCGGGCGCTCGGCACGCTCTTCGCGTTGCTCGTTACCAGCATCGGCATCGAGTGGTTCACGCAGTTCACGTACACGCTCTTCACGCGGAGCACGTTCTTCGCGCGGCTTGCGCTCACGGCGATTTTCCTGTCCTTCGCGTGGCTCGCGCGGAGCGCGTTCTTCACGCGGGGCACGCTCTTCGCGAGGTTGGCGCTCTTCGCGCGGTTCACGGGCCGGACGCTCTTCACGTGGGGCGCGCTCTTCGCGAGGTTTGCGCTCTTCATCGCGGCGACCGCCACGGTTGCGGCTCTGCTGACGACCGTTACGACGCTCTTCGCGTGGCGGACGCTCGTTGCTCTTCTTCTCGACTACTGCAGGCTGGGCTTCTTCTTCCTTGCCGGCGAAGAGGCTGACCAGGGACTTCACCAGACCTTTGAACAGGCTGGGCTCAGGCGCCTTGGTCGGAGCCAGCGGTGCCTGCGGCTCGACAGCGGCTGGGGCACTGCTGCGCGGCGCAGCCTTGATTGCGGCTTCCTGGCGAACCAGAGTGCGCGTGGCGGCGGCTGGCTGGGCAGCGGTTTCTTCGGTTTCCGCAGTGGCGGCGATTTCGTAGCTGGTCTGGCCGCTCAGGGCTTCCGGGCTATCGTCACGCAGGCGTTGCACTTCGAAGTGCGGCGTTTCCAGGTGGTCGTTCGGCAGGATCACGATGCGCGCACGGGTACGCAGTTCGATCTTGGTGATCGAGTTGCGCTTTTCGTTGAGCAGGAAGGCGGCAACCGGGATTGGTACCTGGGCGCGGACTTCGGCAGTGCGATCCTTCAGTGCTTCTTCTTCGATCAGGCGCAGGATGGCCAGCGACAGGGATTCAACGTCGCGGATGATGCCTTGACCGTTGCAGCGTGGGCAGACGATGCCGCTGGTTTCACCCAGGGACGGACGCAGGCGCTGACGGGACATTTCCAGCAGACCGAAGCGCGAGATACGGCCGACCTGAACGCGGGCGCGGTCGGCTTCCAGGGCTTCACGCACCTTTTCTTCGACGGCGCGCTGGTTCTTGGCCGGGGTCATGTCGATGAAGTCGATGACGATCAGGCCGCCGATGTCACGCAGACGCAGTTGGCGGGCGATTTCTTCGGCCGCTTCCAGGTTGGTCTGCAGTGCGGTTTCCTCGATGTCGCTGCCTTTGGTGGCGCGCGCCGAGTTGATGTCGATGGACACCAGGGCTTCGGTCGGGTCGATGACGATGGAACCACCGGACGGCAGCTTCACTTCACGTTGGAAGGCGGTTTCGATCTGGCTTTCGATCTGGAAGCGGTTGAACAGCGGCACGCTGTCTTCGTACAGCTTGATCTTGCTGGCGTATTGCGGCATCACCTGCTGGATGAAGGACAGGGCTTCTTCCTGGGCTTCGACGCTGTCGACCAGCACTTCACCTATGTCCTGGCGCAGGTAGTCGCGGATGGCGCGGATGATGACATTGGATTCCTGATAGATCAGGAACGGGGCAGGGCGACTGGTGGAGGCTTCCTTGATGGCGCTCCACAGTTGCAGCAGGTAATCGAGGTCCCACTGCATTTCTTCGCTGGAGCGACCCAGGCCGGCGGTGCGCACGATCAGGCCCATGTCGGCCGGAGCGTTGAGGCCATTGAGTGCCTCGCGCAGTTCGTTGCGCTCTTCACCTTCGATGCGGCGGGAGATGCCGCCGGCACGCGGGTTGTTCGGCATCAGCACCAGGTAACGACCGGCCAGGCTGATGAATGTAGTCAGGGCTGCGCCCTTGTTGCCGCGTTCTTCCTTCTCGACCTGGACGATGACTTCCTGGCCTTCCTTGAGCACGTCCTTGATGTTGACGCGGCCGCCTTCAGGGGCTTTGGAGAAGTATTCGCGGGAAATTTCTTTGAGGGGGAGGAAACCGTGACGCTCTGAGCCGAAGTCGACGAAAGCGGCTTCGAGGCTGGGTTCAACGCGGGTGATGCGGCCTTTGTAGATGTTGGCCTTTTTCTGTTCGCGGGCACCGGACTCGATGTCCAGATCGTAGAGTTTTTGGCCATCTACCAGGGCAACACGCAACTCTTCAGGCTGAGTCGCGTTAATTAGCATTCTTTTCATGTGGTACCAATGGGTTCCGGGGCTAGCGGAAGCCACGTTAGGCACACACGACTCTCAGGGTCGGTGTCAGGCGCGTCAGAAACGGTCGTAAATCGTTCCACTGTCTAGCGACGGTCAGCCATTATCAGGCCGCGGTCGCGACGGACGTCTCCTGCTTGCTGTGGTGACAGAAAGCACTCAGTCAGGAAGAGGAATCAACTGGCGGTAGCGGACGAGATGAGGCGTCTTTGATCAAGCGATAAGCTACGCAGTCCGACAGTTGTACATCTCCACCCTACACGTATCGCTGAAAATCGGGTGCCGCGCGCGGATTCCGCAGCGGTTGTCAGTTACCGCGACCGCCCGGTGGGCGAATCGCGCATCATACTCAAGGCTTTATTTCCGAAGTCTTCGTGGCCTTTAGCGGCCTTTCTAACCTGAAGAATCCGTCGGACGGCCTCACGTCCAAATACGTTTGCGCGGGCAGGGGATGGCAAGTTTGGCATTCATCCGCAAGCCAGGCCGCTTTTGGCGGCGTTCGCGACTATAGCAGCAATGATTAAGTGCTTCAATTCCATAAAAAATTGTTATGATTGCGCGATGACTACTCCTGCCTCTCCAACCTCCGGCGTTCAGCTGATCGAGGTTGCACCGGAACTCGCCGGCCAACGCATCGACAACTTCCTCAGGACACAGCTCAAGGGCGTGCCCAAGACCCTCATTTACCGCATTCTGCGCAAGGGCGAAGTGCGGGTTAACAAGGGGCGGATCAAACCCGAGTACAAGCTCCAGGCGGGTGACGTGGTGCGCGTGCCGCCGCTGCGCCTGGCCGAGCGCGATGAGCCCGAGCCGCTGGCACAGGGGCTGCTGCAGCGCCTCGAAGCCGCCATCGTTTATGAGGACAAGGCGCTGATCGTGCTGAACAAGCCGGCCGGTATCGCCGTGCATGGTGGCAGCGGCTTGAATTACGGTGTGATCGAGGCGTTTCGCCAGTTGCGTCCCGATGCCAAGGATCTGGAACTGGTGCACCGCCTCGATCGCGATACGTCCGGCCTGCTGATGATCGCCAAGAAGCGCAGCATGCTGCGCCACCTGCACGAAGCGCTGCGCGGCGATGGCGTAGACAAGCGCTATATGGCGTTGGTGCGTGGCCACTGGGCGACCGCCAAGAAGCAGATCGCCGCCCCGCTGCTGAAAAGCAACCTGCGCTCCGGCGAGCGTATGGTCGAGGTGAATCCCGAAGGCAAGGAGGCGCTCACGGTATTTCGCGTGCTGCGCCGTTTCGGTGAGTTCGCCACGTTGGTCGAAGCAAGGCCGATTACTGGTCGTACCCATCAGATTCGTGTGCACGCCCAATATGCGGGTCATGGTATCGCCGGCGACAGCAAATACGGCGACGACGACTTCTCCCGCGAGATTCGCGAGCTGGGCGGTAAACGCCTGTTCCTGCATGCCTATGAGTTGCACGTGCCGCTGCCCGATGGTGGCGTGCTGAAGCTCGAGGCGCCGGTGGATGAGGTGTGGGCCAAGACCCTGGAGCGTCTGAGTGCCTGATTATCAGCTACTGATTTTCGATTGGGATGGCACGCTGGTGGACTCCATCGGTCGTATCGTCGAGGCCATGCACCGTGCTGCCGATGTGGCGGGCGTGCCGCGCTGCACCGATGTCGCGGTACGCGGCATCATTGGTCTGGAGCTGGGTGTGGCGATTCGCACGCTTTACCCGGAACTCGATGAGCCGCTGCGAATCGAAACCATCCGGCGCGCCTACAGCGAGCAGTATCTGGTGCTGGAAACCGAGCCGTCGCCGCTGTTCGAAGGCGTGCGCGAGTCGCTCGAAGTCTTTCGTGATCAGGGTTATCGTCTCGCCGTGGCCACGGGCAAGGGGCGCAAGGGGTTGCATCGGGTGCTGGCTGACAAGGGTTGGCTGGATTACTTCGATATCACCCGTTGCGCTGACGAGACGGCGAGCAAGCCCGATCCGCTGATGCTGCATGAGATTCTTGCGCATTGCCGGGTGCAGCCCGAGCGCGCGCTGATGGTGGGGGACTCGACCTTCGACCTGCTGATGGCGCGCAATGCCGGGATGGATGCCGTGGCGGTAGGTTTCGGTGCGCAGCCGTTGTCGGTGCTGCGCGAGTGCTCGCCGCGTTTGGCGATCAATGAATTCAATGAGCTGCGTACATGGCTGGAAGGCCGTCATGCGCAGCGTCCTGCAGAGGTGAGTGAGAATGTCGGATGAGTGGAAATCATCGTCTTCGTCGGGCGAGGATGCCAAGAGCTGGAAGTTGCTGGAAAAGGCACTGCTTTCCAGTGTTCAGGAGCAGCGTCGTTCGCGTCGCTGGGGTATCTTTTTCAAACTGCTGACCTTTATCTATCTGTTCGGTGCGCTGGCGCTGGTGCTGCCTGCGCTTGATCTGAAAAAAGCCTCGACCACCGAGGCGCATACCGCGCTGATCGAAATTCGCGGCATGATCGCTGATCGTGAAGAAGCCAGTGCCGACAAGGTGGTGGGCAGCCTGCGCGCCGCCTTCGAGGACACCAATACCAAGGGTGTGATCCTGCGCATCAACAGCCCAGGCGGCAGCCCGGTGCAGTCCGGCTACATCTATGACGAGATCCGTCGTTTGCGCGGCGAATATCCGCAGACCAAGGTCTATGCGGTGATCAGTGATCTGGGGGCCTCCGGTGCCTACTACATCGCCAGTGCGGCCGATGAGATCTACGCCGACAAGGCCAGTCTGGTCGGCTCCATTGGTGTCACGGCGGCCAGTTTCGGCTTTGTTGAAACCATGCAGAAGCTTGGCGTGGAGCGCCGTGTTTACACGTCGGGCGAGCACAAGGCGTTCCTCGATCCGTTCCAGCCGCAGAAGGAAGAGGAAACCCGCTTCTGGAAAGGGGTGCTGGACACGACTCATCGCCAATTCATCGAAAGCGTGAAGCAGGGGCGCGGTGAGCGTCTCAAGGCTGACGAGCATCCCGAGCTGTTCTCGGGGTTGGTCTGGTCCGGTGAGCAGGCGCTGCAGTTGGGTTTGGTCGATGCGCTGGGCAGTGCCAGCTATGTAGCGCGTGAGGTGATTGGCCAGAAAGAGATGGTCGACTTCACTCAGCGTGATACGCCATTCGATCGCTTCGCCAAGCGCCTGGGTACCAGTGTGGCGGATCGCATCGCGCTGTGGATGGGCTTTCAGGGGCCGACACTACGCTGATGTATATGAAGAAGGCCCGCGTAGCGGGCCTTCTTCATTGAGGGCTCAGAGGGTGTTTACAAGATAGGCGAACGAAGGCAAGACAAGGCGAAAATGATCGAAAAAGCGGAGTTTACGTGCTGTAAATGAGCATTTCGAGATCGTTTTCAACGCAGTATTGCCAAGTGCAGCCATTTTGTAGACACCCTCTCAAGGAATCTCGACGCCTTCGTTCAGCAGCATGTCCACCAGGCGAATCAGCGGCAGGCCGATCAGGCTGGTGGCGTCTTCGCCTTCGGTGCTGCGAAACAGGCTGATGCCCAGGCCTTCCGATTTGAAGCTGCCGGCGCAGTCGAATGGTTGCTCGCGTTGCAGATAGCGCAAGATTTGCTCGTCGCTAAGTTGACGGAAGTGCACGGTGAAAGGCACGCAGTCCACCTGGCACCTGCCGCTGCTGGTGTTGAGCAGCGCCAGGCCGGTGAGGAAGGTGACGCTGCTGCCGCTGGCGGCGCGCAGCTGTTGCTGGGCTCTCGGCAGATCGTGGGGTTTGCCGAGTATTTGTCCATCGCCGAGTACGGCGACCTGGTCCGAGCCGATGATCAGATGCTCAGAATGGTTGGCGGCGAGGGCGCGGGCCTTTTCTTCGGCCAGGCGCTTGACTAGGTCGATGGCTGCTTCACCGGGCAGGCGGGTTTCGTCGATGCTCGGCGATTGCCAGGCAAAGGGTAGTTGCAGGCGGTCGAGCAGCTCGCGACGGTAGGGTGAGCTGGAGGCGAGCAGCAGCGCGGGCATGTTCTCTTCCTTTATATAGGCGGGTGGGAAATTCTACTGATTGCCGCTACTTGTGGGCGCCTCTAAAAACGTAGGCGACGACTGTAAGGATGCAGGAGGTAGAGCGAAGCAGGAAGCCCGAGCCGAGGCAGTCAGCGCAATACCGATGGCGGCCCCACAAAAGCAGGCGAAAACGACCGGGGTCGCGCCCGACTTTACGCGCTGTAAATGAGCGCTTGATTCGCTTCGCTCACCCCTTTGGGGTCGCGCTAAAGCGCGTTCAGCCTTCTGCTGTGAGTCTGTTTTTAACGCCGCGATGGCAACGCAGGTAGTTTTTAGAGGTGCCCCTGAAGACGGGCTGAATTTCCTTTGACATGGGCGGGGTGCATCCCTAGAATGCTGCGCCTATGTTGAATGGGCCGATTCCACCTCACGTTGATCCGCGCAAGCTCGCCGACCGCGAAGCTACCCTAGAGGGGCAGCTCGAACTGGCCAGCCTGCCGCGTCTCTGCGACCCGCTTTCCGATACGGTTGGCGCGGTGCAGGCGAAGTTTCATTTCGCCCGTGACGAGCAGAAAACTGTGGTTATCCGCAGTGAGCTCGAGGTTGAGGTCAAAATGGTCTGCCAGCGTTGTCTGGAGCTGGTCGCGCTACCCATCCGCAGCGAATGTGAATACGCAGTGGTTCGGGTTGGAGCGAACACTCAGTCCTTGCCTAAGGGCTACGACGTGCTGGAAGTGGGCGAAGAGCCGCTGGAGCTGCTTGGTCTGGTCGAGGAAGAGTTGCTTCTCGCCTTGCCCATCGTTCCTGCTCATGCCCCAGGTGATTGCCAGCAGCCGGACGGTCTCGATGAGCCCGAGCCAGGCGAGGACGAGGTATCGCGGTCCAACCCGTTCAGTGTATTGGCGCAGTTAAAGCGTGACCCAAACGTTTAGGAGTTAATGAATTATGGCTGTTCAGCAGAACAAAAAATCCCGTTCCGCCCGCGACATGCGTCGTTCGCACGACGCCCTCGAGGCCAGCACCCTGTCCGTAGAGAAGAGCACCGGTGAAGTTCACCTGCGCCACCACGTTTCTCCGGAAGGCGTGTACCGCGGTCGTAAAGTGATCGACAAGGGCGCTGACGAGTAATCCTTGTCTGCCTCGATCATCGCGATTGATGCAATGGGTGGGGACTTCGGTCCCCACTGCATTGTTCCGGCCTGCATTTCTGCGTTGGCCGAATTCCCCTCGCTGCACCTGACCGTCGTTGGTCAAGCTCCCCTCATCGAAGAACAGCTCGCTCGCCAGTCCGGCGTGGATCGCTCGCGCCTGCAGGTTCATCATGCCAGCGAAGTGATCGCCATGGACGAACGTCCGGCCCAGGCTCTGCGTGGCAAGCCCGACGCCTCGATGCGCGTGGCGCTGGAGTTGGTGCGGCAGCATAAGGCGCATGCCTGCGTCAGTGCTGGCAATACCGGTGCTTTGATGGCGCTGTCGCGTTATGTGCTCAAGACGCTGCCGGGTATCGACCGGCCAGCGATGGTCAGCCCGATTCCCACTGAGCGCGGTCACTGCTACCTGCTGGATCTGGGTGCCAATGTCGATTGCAGCGCCGAGCATCTCTATCAGTTCGCGATCATGGGTGCCGTGGCGGCAGAGACGCTGGGCGTGTCCCGGCCGCGGGTTGCCTTGCTCAATGTCGGTACCGAAGACATCAAGGGTAATCAGCAGGTCAAGCTGGCGGCCAATATGCTGCAGCAGGCGCATGGACTGAACTTCATCGGCTACATAGAGGGCGACGGCATGTATCGCGGCGAAGCCGATGTCGTGGTGTGCGACGGTTTCGTTGGCAATATCCTGCTCAAATCCAGCGAAGGCCTGGCCAGGATGATCACCGGGCGGGTCGAGACGCTGTTCAGCGAGGGGTTGTTCGCCCAGGCGATTGGTGCCCTGGCGATGCCGCTGCTGCGCCGCCTCAAGGCTGATCTGGCGCCAGCCAGGCACAATGGTGCGAGCTTTCTCGGTCTGCAGGGCATCGTGGTCAAGAGCCACGGTGCGGCAGGCCAGGAAAGCTTTCAGAGCGCCATTCGCTGTGCGCTGCGCGAGGTGCAGGAAAATTTGCCGCAGCGACTGCATGGTCGCCTCGAGGACTTGTTGCTGTAAACTCGTCACGTTTTTCGGGGCGTGACTGGCGGCCTGATGTGACCGCGGCACGCAGCCTGTCATCCAACTGTCAGTTTGCTGCGCCAGGCTCGCCTGGCGTTGGTTTTTCGACTCAAGGGACTTATTCATGTCTGCATCCCTCGCATTCGTCTTCCCCGGCCAAGGCTCGCAAGCCCTGGCCATGCTTGCCGACCACGGCGCCCAGCAGAAGCTGGTGCTCGATACTTTCGGCGAGGCGTCCGAAGCGCTCGGCTACGACCTCTGGGCACTGACCCAGCAAGGTCCGGAAGAGCAACTGAACCAGACCGACAAGACCCAGCCGGCCATCCTCACTGCTTCCATCGCCCTGTGGCGTCTGTGGCAGGCCGATGGCGGTGCCAAGCCGGCTTTCGTTGCCGGTCATAGCCTGGGTGAATACTCCGCGCTGGTCGCCGCAGGCAGCATCGCCTTTGCCGATGCGGTGAAGCTGGTAGAGCGTCGTGGTCAACTGATGCAACAGGCCGTGCCGGCCGGGCAGGGCGGCATGGCCGCCATCCTCGGTCTGGAAGACGCCGACGTACTGGCCGCCTGTGCCGAAGCCGCGCAGGGCGATGTAGTCAGCGCGGTCAACTTCAACGCCCCTGGCCAGGTGGTTATCGCCGGCAGCGCGGCTGCCGTCGAGCGTGCCATCGAGGCGTGCAAGGCTCGTGGTGCCAAGCGCGCCATGGCGCTGCCGGTCAGTGTGCCGTCGCACTGCGCCCTGATGAAGCCGGCCGCCGAGCGTTTCGCCGAGTCGGTCGAGGCGCTGAACTGGCAGGCGCCGCAGATCCCGCTGGTGCAGAACGTCAGTGCCGCCGTGGTGTCCGATCTGGCCACTCTCAAGGCTGATCTGCTGGCGCAGCTCTACAGCCCGGTACGCTGGGTCGAGTCGATGGTGCGGCTGTCAGAGCAGGGTGTGACCGATCTGGTCGAGTGCGGTCCTGGCAAGGTGCTGGGCGGCCTGAACAAGCGCTGTGTCAAAGGCATCAACACTTACAATCTGGATACCCCCGAAGCTTTCGCCGCCGCTCGCGCTGCGTTGGCTTGAGAAAGGAGAACGAATATGAGTCTGCAAGGTAAGGTCGCGCTGGTCACCGGCGCCAGCCGTGGCATCGGTCAGGCAATCGCCCTGGAACTGGGTCGTCAGGGTGCCATCGTCATCGGCACTGCCACCAGCGCCTCGGGTGCCGAGCGCATCGCTGAAACCCTCAAGGCCAATGGCGTCGAAGGCGCCGGCCTGGTGCTCGACGTAAGCAATGACGAATCGGTTGCCACCACCCTTGAACATATTCAGCAACATCTTGGTCAGCCGCTGATCCTGGTCAACAACGCCGGCATCACCCGCGATAACCTGATGCTGCGGATGAAGGACGACGAATGGCATGATGTCATCAATACCAACCTGAACAGCCTCTACCGTCTGTCCAAGGCTGTGCTGCGTGGCATGACCAAGGCGCGTTTCGGGCGCATCATCAACATCGGCTCCGTGGTCGGTGCGATGGGCAATGCCGGTCAGGTCAACTACGCTGCAGCCAAGGCTGGTCTGGAAGGTTTCAGCCGCGCGCTGGCGCGTGAGGTTGGTTCGCGTGGTATCACGGTCAACTCGGTGGCTCCAGGTTTCATCGACACCGATATGACCCGTGAGCTGCCGGAAGGCCAGCGCGACGCGCTGCTGACGCAGATTCCGCTGGGTCGTCTGGGTCAGGCCGAAGAGATCGCCAAGGTGGTCGGTTTCCTGGCTTCTGATGGCGCAGGATACGTCACTGGGGCTACTATCCCGGTGAATGGCGGTATGTACATGAGCTAAAAAGGGCGCCTCCGAATGTCCGGAGGCTCTCGAATGTGACGCGAGCCATCAGAAAACTGTCATAGTCGCTGTCTAAAATCCGTTATAAAGCTGCAACAGGTTTATAGACAGATCGTTGAAGTGTTCCTGGGGGCTCCCCGGCATTCAGCTTGAAATGCTAAAAACCCTTTCTATACACTTGGCCGCTACCAGCTGCCTGGATTTGTCCAATAGGAGTGAAAACAAGGTATGAGCACCATCGAAGAACGCGTCAAGAAAATCGTTGCTGAGCAACTTGGCGTCAAGGAAGAGGAAGTAACCAACAGCGCTTCCTTCGTTGAAGACCTGGGTGCCGACTCTCTTGACACCGTTGAGCTGGTGATGGCTCTCGAGGAAGAATTCGAGACCGAGATCCCGGACGAGCAAGCTGAGAAAATCACCACCGTTCAAGAAGCTATCGACTACGTGACTGCCCACGCGCAATAAGTCACAGTCAGCTTTCTGATCGAGAAAAGCCGCACTGCCCTAATCAGGCGTGCGGTTTTTCTTTACGTGCAAGGCGCATGTGGCGCCTGAGTAGAACAAGAGGAGATTGCTGTGTCGCGTAGACGCGTCGTGGTTACCGGTATGGGCATGCTGTCGCCGCTGGGTAACGATGTGCCGAGCAGCTGGCAGGGCATTTTGGCCGGGCGCAGTGGCATCGGTCTGATCGAGCACATGGACCTGTCGGCCTACTCCACCCGTTTTGGCGGGTCGCTAAAGGGCTTCAACGTCGAGGAATATCTCTCCGCCAAGGAGGCGCGCAAGCTCGACCTATTCATCCAGTACGGTCTCGCTGCCTGCTTTCAGGCCGTGCGTGATTCCGGCCTGGACATCACTGACGCCAATCGTGAGCGTATCGGTGTGGCCATGGGCTCCGGCATCGGCGGCCTGACCAACATCGAGAACAACTGCAAATCGTTGCACGAGCAGGGGCCACGGCGCATTTCGCCGTTCTTCGTGCCTGGCTCGATCATCAACATGATTTCCGGTTTCCTGTCGATCCACCTGGGTCTGCAGGGGCCTAACTACGCCATCGCCACGGCGTGTACCACCGGTACTCACTGCATCGGCATGGCCGCACGCAACATCGCCTATGGCGAAGCTGACGTGATGGTCGCCGGTGGCGCCGAGATGGCGGCCTGCGGCCTGGGCATGGGCGGCTTCGGTGCGGCGCGCGCGCTGTCGACGCGCAACGACGAGCCGACCAAGGCCAGCCGTCCGTGGGACAAGGGCCGTGATGGCTTCGTCCTGTCCGACGGCTCCGGTGCCCTGGTGCTGGAAGAGCTGGAGCACGCCAAGGCGCGTGGTGCCACCATCTATGCCGAGCTGATCGGCTTCGGCATGAGCGGAGACGCCTTCCACATGACCTCACCACCCGAGGATGGCGCAGGTGCGGCGCGCTGCATGGCGGCTGCCCTGCGTGATGCCGGTATCAATGCCGATCAGGTGCAGTACATCAACGCCCATGGCACCTCGACCATGGCAGGCGACCTGGCCGAAGCCGCGGCAGTGAAGAGCGTGTTCGGTGAGTATGCCTACAAGCTGTCGGTCAGCTCGACCAAGTCCATGACCGGTCACCTGCTCGGTGCAGCGGGCGCGGTGGAGGCGATCTTCAGTATTCTGGCGATCCGTGATCAGGTGGCACCGCCCACCATCAACCTGGATGAGCCCGACGAAGGTTGCGACCTGGACTTCGTGCCGCACCAGGCCAAAGCCATGCCGATCGAAATCGCTCTGTCGAACTCCTTCGGCTTCGGCGGCACCAACGGCTCGCTGCTGTTCCGTCGGTTCAACGGCTGATGCTGAGCTGGGTCAACGGCGCGCCCGGCGAGCAGTTGTCGGTTCGTGACCGTGGCCTGGCTTACGGCGATGGTCTGTTCGAGACCATCGCCGTTCGTGGCGGACGCATCCCGCTGCTGGCGCGGCATATGGCGCGCCTGGCTGAGGGCTGTCGGCGTTTGTCCATTCCCCTCGATCTGATGCTGATGAACAGCGAGTTGCAGGCTTTCGCCAGGCAATTGGGCGACGGTGTGGCCAAGCTGATTGTCACCCGTGGCGAAGGTCAGCGCGGCTACGCGCCGCCGCAACCTTGCCAGCCGCTGCGCATCCTGCAGGCGGCGCCGTTGCCGCAGTACCCTGCCGTCCATGCCGAGCAGGGTGTTCGTCTCTTCCCTTGTGTGACGCGTCTGGCCGAGCAGCCCTTGCTGGCCGGGCTCAAGCATCTCAACCGCCTGGAGCAGATACTGGCGCGCGCCGAATGGCAGGACGCCGAGCACGCCGAGGGCCTGATGCGCGACAGCAGTGGCCGGGTTATCGAGGGCGTGTACAGCAACCTGTTCCTGGTCATCGACGGCGGGCTGGTGACGGCCGATCTGTCGCGCTGTGGCGTGGCCGGCGTGATGCGTGCGGAGATCCTGCAGCAGGCGCAGTTGCGCGGGCTGTCTGTCGAGTTACGCGATGTTTCCTTCGACGAACTGCTGGATGCCGATGAAGTCTTTCTCTGCAACAGCCTTTACGGCATCTGGCCTGTGCGGGCATTGCAAGAGCGACACTGGTCGGTCGGGCCGCTCACCCGTAAACTGCAGGCCATCGTCTGCGACCTACTGAGTAAATAACTGGTGCTACGCAAGATCCTGGTGCTGCTTGAGTGCGGCGTGCTACTGGCTGCGCTGCTCGTCGTAGGGGCCGCCTGGCAGCAGCAGAGAGCGCTGGAGCAGCCTCTGCATCTGACTGAGGAAATGCTCCTGGAGGTGCCGTCCGGCGCCACGCCGAGCGGCCTGCTCAATCGCCTGGAGGCGGAGGGCGTGATCGACAACGCGTTCTGGCTGCGCCTTTACTGGCGCTTCAACCTGCGCGCTCCGGCCATGCACAGCGGCGAATACCGCCTGCTGCCGCAGCAAACTGCGCGAGACATGCTCGGCCTGTGGCAACGCGGTGAGGTGGTGCAGTACAGCCTGACCCTGGTCGAGGGCTGGAACTTCCGCCAGGTCCGCGCGGCTCTGGGCCGTGAGGAGCGCCTGGAACAGCGTCTGGCCGATCTCACCGATGCCCAGTTGATGGAACGCCTGGGGCTGGCCGGGCAGAACCCGGAAGGGCGTTTCTTTCCCGATACCTATCGCTACGTAAGCGGCATGAGTGACGAGGACCTGCTCAAGCAGGCCAATGCTCGTCTTGAGAGCGTATTGGCCGAGGAGTGGCACAAGCGTGCCGAAGGTTTGCCTTATCGTGAGCCTTACGATGCGCTGATCATGGCCTCGATGATCGAGAAGGAAACCGGTGTACCCGAAGAGCGTGGCGAGATCGCTGGCGTGTTTGTCCGTCGTCTGCGTATCGGCATGCGCCTGCAGACCGACCCCACTGTCATCTACGGTATGGGCGAACGCTACAACGGCCGCATCACACGCGCCGACCTGCGTACGCCAACGCCTTACAACACCTACACCATCGACGGCATGCCGCCGACGCCGATCGCCATGGTCGGCCGTGAGGCGATTCACGCGGCGCTCAATCCGCTCGATGGCACCACCCTGTATTTTGTCGCGCGAGGCGACGGTAGCCATGTGTTCTCCAACACCCTGGCCGAGCACAACCGCGCGGTGCGCGAATACCAGCTCAAACGTCGCGCCGACTACCGCTCCAGCCCCGCGCCACGCGCGGCGGCCGAAACCGAATAAGGGCAATCCGTGACCGGTCTGTTTATTACCCTGGAAGGCCCGGAAGGCGCCGGCAAAAGCACCAATCGCGAGTATCTGGCAGAGCGCCTGCGCGAGCAGGGCATCGATGTGCTGCTGACCCGCGAGCCCGGCGGTACGCCGCTGGCCGAGCGTATCCGTGAATTGCTGCTCGATCCGAGCGAGGAGCCGATGGCTGCCGATGCCGAGTTGCTGCTGGTATTCGCTGCCCGTGCCCAGCACCTGCAGCAGGTCATTCGTCCGGCTCTGGCCAGGGGCAGCGTCGTGCTGTGCGACCGTTTCACCGATGCCACCTACGCCTACCAGGGCGGTGGTCGCGGTCTTTCCATCGAGCGCATCGCGCAGCTGGAGCAGTTCGTTCAGGGCGAGTTGCGCCCGGATCTGACCTTGATCTTCGATCTGCCCATCGAGATCGGCCTGGCTCGCGCAGCGGCTCGTGGTCGTCTGGATCGTTTTGAGCAGGAAGGCCGTGGCTTCTTCGAGGCCGTGCGCCAGGCCTATCTGCAGCGCGCCGAGCAGGCGCCGCAACGCTATCGCGTGCTGGACGCCGGGCAGACCCTGGCCCAGGTGCAGGCCGATATCGATGCCTTGCTGCCGAGCCTGCTGGAGGCTTGCCGTGGCTGATGTCTATCCCTGGCAACAATCGCTCTGGCAGCAACTGGCCGGGCGCAGCCAGCACGCCCATGCCTATCTGTTGCATGGCCCGGCCGGTATCGGCAAGCGTGCGCTGGCCGAGCGCCTGATGGCGCGGCTGCTGTGCCAGAGGCCGAATGGGTTGGACGCTTGTGGCAACTGCAAATCCTGTCACCTGTTGGCTGCTGGTACTCATCCGGACAACTACGTGCTGGAGCCCGAAGAAGCGGACAAGCCGATCAAGGTCGATCAGGTGCGTGAGCTGGTCGACTTCGTGGTTCAGACCGCTCAGCTCGGTGGGCGCAAGGTGGTGCTGCTGGAGCCGGCCGAGGCAATGAACCTCAATGCCGCCAACGCGCTGCTCAAGAGCCTGGAAGAGCCATCCGGCAATACCGTGCTGCTGCTCATCAGTCACCAGCCCAGTCGTCTGCTGCCAACCATCAAGAGCCGCTGCGTACAGCAGGGCTGTCCATTGCCGAGCGAGGCGATGAGCCTGGCCTGGCTGGCCCAGGCACTGCCGGAGCTGGGTGACGATGAGCGCACTGATTTGCTGACCCTGGCAGCGGGTTCGCCACTGGAGGCTGCGCGCTTGCAGGCACAGGGCGTGCGCGAGCAGCGTGCCCTGGCCGTGGAAGGTGTGAAGAAGCTGCTCAAGCAGCAGGTCTCCCCGAGCCAACTGGCGGAAAGCTGGAATTCACTGCCGCTGAATCTGCTGTTCGACTGGTTCTGCGACTGGGCGCAACTGATGTTGCGCTACCAACTGACCAAGGACGAGCAAGGCCTGGGCCAGGCCGATATGCGCAAGGTGGTGCAGTACCTGGCGGACAAGAGCGCGCAGGCCAAGGTGTTGGCAATTCAGGAATGGCTGCTCGCGCAAAGGCAGAAGGTGATGGGCAAGGCCAATCTCAATCGTGTGCTGCTATTGGAAGCCCTGCTGGTACAGTGGGCCGCCTTGCCAGGGCTGGATCGCGGCTGACCAGCGCGAGAGCCGGATTCGGCAGGGCGTCACATTCTGCTGGTTGCCTGCCACCCGGTTGTTTGCGCATGGGCATGAACAAGCCCTAGAATCAGCCATTAAGCAATAAACGCCAGGAATGCGCTGATGAGCCTGCCACCCAATCTGGGTCCCCGTAACGGAATCTTGTCCCTGACCATCAAGGACAAGTCCGTGCTCTACGCGGCCTACATGCCTTTCATCAAGAATGGCGGTCTCTTCATACCTACCAACAAGAGCTACAAGCTCGGTGACGAAGTGTTCATGCTGCTCAACCTGATGGACGAGCCGGAGAAGATTCCGGTGGCCGGCAAGGTGGTGTGGATCACCCCTAAAGGCGCTCAGGGCAACCGTGCCGCCGGTGTCGGCGTGCAATTCAACGACGGCGATAACACCGCCCGCAACAAGATCGAAACCTACCTCGCTGGCGCGCTGAAGTCCGACCGTCCGACTCACACCATGTAACCCGCTGGCCGCGAGTTTACTGTCTTCGCGGCCGAAGCATCTCCCCCAGAGCGTCCAGGCGTCTGCCACTTTCGATTACAATTCGGGCTTTCCATTTGCCCGAGTTCTCCCGCTGTGCTGATCGACTCCCATTGCCACCTTGATCGTCTCGACCTCGCTGCCCATGGCGGTTCGCTGGATGCTGCTCTTGATGCAGCGCGCGCAGCCGGCGTCGGGCATTTCCTGTGTATTGGCGTCAGCGCTGACAACGCCGCCACGGTCAAGAGCCTGGCCGAGCGTTATGACGATGTCGATTGCTCGGTTGGCGTGCATCCACTGGATCTGGAACCAGGCGCAGAACCTGCACTGGACTGGCTGCTCGGTGAGCTGGCGCATCCGAAGGTGGTGGCCATCGGTGAAACCGGCCTGGATTATCACTACGAGCCGGAATCCGCGGCGCTGCAGCAGGCCTCCTTCCGTCTGCATCTGGAGGCGGCGCGCGTCACTGGCAAGCCGGTAATCGTGCATACCCGCGAGGCTCGCGCCGACACCCTGGCGCTGTTGCGCGAAGCGGCGCTGCCGCAGGCCGGCGTGCTGCACTGCTTTACCGAAGACTGGGAGATGGCCAAGGCCGCGCTGGACATCGGTTTCTATATTTCCCTGTCCGGTATCGTCACCTTCCGCAATGCCGAGGCGTTGCGCGATGTGGCGCGCCAGGTGCCGGTCGACCGCCTGCTGGTGGAAACCGACTCACCTTACCTGGCGCCCGTGCCGCATCGTGGCAAGCCCAATCTGCCGCAATACGTGCGTGAAGTGGCCGAGTACCTGGCGGTGCTGCGTGGCGTCAGCTACGAGACCTTGGCCGAGCAGACCTCGAGCAACTTCAAGCGTCTGTTTCCGTTGGCTGGCGTGGCCTGAAACCATGATGATGTAGCCTGGATGCAATCCGAGGCTGTCGGTGGATATTCCCCGGATTGCATCCGGGCTACGGTCCGCGCTTCTGAGCCCGTAGGGTGCGCCGCGCGCACCAAGCGATGTAAGACATTGAATCGATGGTGGGTTACGCCGCACCCAGATCCGGTGAAACCAGTAACCGTGACAGGCGGCTAACTATGGCGTAGCCCGGATGCAATCCGGGGCCGTCGGTAGATACCTCCCGGATTGCATCCGGGCCACGCTTCGCGTTTCTGGCATCAGGCCAGGCAAAAAAAACCCGGATTCTGGGGGATGAATCCGGGTTAAGACCATTAGGAGTAAATCAAGGTACGCGGTCCACGGTACCTTGGCTGGCGGGGCACTTGGGGGGAGATGCCGCACACCAGTAAATTCCAGTATTGGTCATGATCAGCGAGCGTCCAGGCCAAAGCCTGAGTTTTTTAAACGGATTTGGAATACCGCGGCCGCTGCTGAGTCCTCACCCTTTTGCCAGCTGGGTTAGCAGACCCAGAGTCTCCTCGATCACCTGCTCGCTGGTGTAGAAATGCGGCGACAGGCGTACTCCAGGCCCGCGCTGCACGCAGATTACCTGGTCCTCGCGCAGGCGTTGGTACAGCGCTGGGTTGTCCCAGCCTGCCAGGCTGAAGTTGAGGATGCCGGCGCGGCGCGCCGGGGTGAGCGGGCTATGGATCACTGCGCCGGGTAGTGCGCGAATACCCTCATCCAGGCGCTGCACACGATCTTCCAGGAATGTACCGACCCGCTCCATGCCCACCTCTTCGAGCAACGACAAACTCGCCTCCAGGGCGAAGGCACCGAGCATGTTCGGGCTGCCGCATTCGAAGCGCCGTGCACTGCGGGCCGGTTGCCAATCCTGGCGAGTGTAATCGCCGGCATGCTCCAGCATGTGCCAGCCGTACTCATGCAGCCTCAGTTGATCGCGCACTGCGCTGCGGCAATAGAACACCCCAAGGCCTTCCGGGCCGAGCATCCACTTGTGGCCGTCGGCCATGGCGAAGTCGCAGTCGTAGGCCTGGACATCGAAGGGCAGGGCGCCCAGTTGCTGGATGGCGTCGATGCAGAACAGCACACCATGCTGGCGGCAGCCCTGGCCGAGGCGCGGCAGATCCAGGCGCAGGCCGCTGGCGAACTGCACGGCGCTGACCGACAACAGGCGTGTTCGCGGGGTGAAGGCAGCGAGCAGTGACGCCTCTGGATCGTTGCCCTGCAGGCTCACTTCGATCACTTCCACGCCCTGGGCAGCCAGTGCCAGCCAGACGATACGGTTGGAGGGGAATTCCTCGTCACTGATGATCACCTGGTCGCCGGCTCGCCAGTCCAGGCCGAAGGCCACGAAGGACAGTGCCTCGGACGTGTTCTTGACCAGTGCGATATCACCGGTGCTTGGTGCGTTCATCAGGCGCACAAGACGTTCGCGCAGGCTACGCTCCAGCTTCAGCCAGTCGGGATAGTCACGCGCACCGCTGGCCACGTTCGCTTCCGAGAACCGCCGCACCGCTTCAGCACTGCGTTTTGGCCAGGGGGCGACTGCCGCATGATTCAGATAGCGCAGTCCATTTTCCAGGGGGAACTCATCATGAAACACGTACATGGTCGGATGATCCGTGCAATTTGGCCGCATTTGGGCATAATAGGCGGCTTCGATTTTTGACCCCGTAGTCCCTTTATGCAGAAAGAACCCCGTAAGGTCCGCGAATTCCGTCGCCGCGAGCAAGAAATTCTCGATACCGCGCTGAAACTCTTCCTCGAACAAGGAGAAGACAGCGTGACCGTCGAGATGATCGCTGATGCGGTCGGTATCGGCAAAGGCACTATCTACAAGCACTTCAAGTCCAAGGCGGAGATCTACCTGCGCCTGATGCTCGACTACGAGCGCGATCTCAACGAGCTGCTGCATTCGGCCGACGTGGATCGTGACAAGGAAGCGCTGTCGCGTGCGTACTTCGAATTCCGCATGCGCGATCCGCAGCGCTATCGCCTGTTCGACCGCCTGGAAGAGAAGGTGGTCAAGGGCAATCAGGTGCCGGAAATGGTCGAGCAGCTGCACAAGATCCGGGCTTCCAACTTCGAGCGTCTGACCCAACTGATCAAGGGGCGCATCGCCGAGGGCAAGCTGGAAGACGTGCCGCCGTACTTCCACTACTGCGCCGCCTGGGCCCTGGTGCATGGCGCCGTGGCACTGTACCACTCGCCGTTCTGGAGCAATGTGCTCGAGGATCAGGAAGGCTTCTTCCAGTTCCTCATGGACATCGGCGTGCGCATGGGCAACAAGCGCAAGCGCGACGCCTGATGCCTGGCATGTCGGCCACGGGACTGTGCCGTGGCCGACATAGCGATATACTCCGGTTCTTAACGAATTGGAGCTTTCAATGATCGTCGACCGCCAGGGCAGACGCTTTCGCAACCTTCGCGTCAGTCTGACCGCCGCCTGCAACTACGCCTGCACCTACTGTGTGCCGAACGGCAAGCGTCTGGTCGCCGCTCAGGACGAACTCTCCGCTGACGCCATGGCACGTGGCGTGGCTTATCTGATCGAAGCAGCCGGCATCGAGCGCCTGCGTATCACCGGTGGTGAGCCGCTGGTCAGCACGCGCCTGGAGCCTTTCCTGCGTCAGGTCAGCCAGCTCGGTCTCGACGACATCAGCCTGACCACCAACGGCCAGTTGCTCGAGCGCAAGTTGCCGCTGCTGGTCGAGTGCGGCATCCGTCGCCTGAATGTTTCCCTCGATACCCTCGACGCCGACGCCTTCCGCAGCATCGCCCGTGGTGGCGACCTGGCCAGCGTGCTGGCCGGGATGGAAGCGGCGCGCGAAGCTGGGATGAAGATCAAGGTCAACATGGTGCCGCTGCGTGGGCAGAACCTCGACCAGGTGCTGCCACTGCTGGAGTACTGCCTGGAGCGTGGTTTCGAGCTGCGCTTCATCGAACTGATGCGCATGGGTCACCTGGCGCGTGATCCCAATGCCTTCAACCAGCAATTCATTGGTCTGCCCGAGTTGCTGGAGCTGATCGGCAGTCGTCACCAGTACGTTCAGGCCAGCGCGCCGGTGGACGCTACCGCGATGCGCTACGCCATTCCCGGCGCTGGCCATTTCGGCGTGATCGCCAACGAAAGCGTGCCGTTCTGCCGTACCTGCTCGCGCCTGCGCCTGTCGTCTACCGGTTGGTTGCACGGCTGCCTGTCGTCGAGCAATCGCCACTTCGTTGGCGACCTGCTGGACAAACCTCGTCACCAGGCCTTGCCGGCGCTGCAGCGGCTGTTGGTCAAGGCGCTGGGTGACAAGCAGGATCTGGCCTTCTCCGGCGGTGTCACCGTGATGAAGATCATCGGCGGCTGATGCCGGGTTGGCTGTTCCGGAACGGCTTAGCTACGCAATCCTTTCTCGGCGATTGCCGGCTGCTCTCTGAAAAAGAAAGCGCCGTGGTGTTCTTCATCAGGCTTTCGGTCCAGCGCAAAAGAAAGCCGCCCGAAGGCGGCTGCGAGCGTCAGGCGCATCGTTTTTCCGGACGCCCGACGCTTGTCTCATGAATTACTTCTTCACTGCCTGCAGGTAATCCTTGAGGGTCTGCTCATCAGCTGATTTGACCGTCATGCCCTCCGGGCCGCTGCCGATGTCGGTGAACTGCTTGGCAGGCTCGCCAGTGGCCTTGAAGTCCTTCAGTTCCTGAGAGTTCTCGCGAAATACCCACAGACGGCCGTCCTCGATTTCGGTGACGAAGCCAGGTCGGTCGTACTGGCTGGCCAGCGCAGTGCCGGCGAAGAGGCTGGAGAGCATCAGGGCGGTCAGGGCGATCTTTTTCATCGTTGTGCATCCTAGGGTGTTTTGGGTAGGCACACCCTAGCGCAGGCTATGTGACTTACTTATTACATTATCCGCATATACGTGTAGCCAGATGTAAAATTCCCTGGTTATCGGTGCAAGCCGCGCTCGTACCAGTTGCGACTCTTGTTGACCATGCGTACTAGCCAGAGCATCACCGGCACCTCGATCAGTACGCCGACCACGGTGGCCAGCGCCGCGCCGGAGTCGAAGCCATAGAGCACGATGGCTACCGCCACGGCCAGCTCGAAGAAATTGGACGCGCCGATCATGGTCGAGGGACCGGCCACGTCATGGCGTACCTTGAGTGAGCGGTTGAGCCAGTAGCCGAGCGCGGCGATAAACAGTGTCTGCAGCAGGATTGGCATGGCCAGAATGCCGATCACCAGCGGCTGTTCGACGATGGCCTGGCCCTGAAAGGAGAACAGCAATACCAGGGTGGCCAGCAGGGCGAGGATCGAGAAAGGGGAGATTTTTTCCAGCGCGGCTTCGAGGGCGGGTTTGCCGCGCCTGAGCAGTTGGGCGCGCACGGCCTGGGCGATAGCCAGGGGGATGACGATGTACATCACCACAGACAGCAGCAGGGTGTCCCAGGGTACCGGGATCGACGATACACCGAGCAGCAGGGCGACGATGGGTGCGAAGGCGAACACCATCACCAGATCGTTGAGCGCCACCTGGCTGATGGTGAAATTGGCGTTGCCGTTACACAGGTTGCTCCAGACGAAGACCATCGCCGTACAAGGCGCGGCGCCGAGCAGGATCAGCCCGGCCATGTAGCTGTCGAGCTGGTCGGCCGGCAGCCAGTCGGCGAACAGGATCTTGATGAACAGCCAGCCAATCAGAGCCATGGAGAAGGGTTTGACCACCCAGTTGATGAACAGGGTGACGCCGATGCTGGCTTTCTGTCCGCGCACTTCATGCAGCGAGCCGAAATCGATCTTCATCAGCATGGGGATGATCATCACCCAGATCAGCAGACCGACCGGGATGTTCACCTGGGCAATCTCCATGGCGCCCACCGTCTGGGCGGCCTGCGGAGCGACCAGGCCGAGTGCCGTACCGGCCGCAATACAGAGGAACACCCACAGGGTCAGGTAACGCTCGAAGAACCCCAGGGGCGCGCCCGCGGATTGCTTCAGGGCGGTGTCGCATGCATTTGTCATCTTTGATTCCTGTCCTCGTCAGGGTGAATGGCTCAAACATATTCGCTTTACTGAATATTCGCAAAATAATATATTCGCTCGTGTGCATCCTTGATGGAAATCAACATGAGCCAGAAAAAGCGTGTCCTGTTCCTCTGCGTGGCCAATTCGTCGCGCTCGCAGATGGCCGAAGCGCTGCTGCGCCACACCGACTCAGAACACTTCGAGGCTTTCAGTGCGGGCAGCGCACCCACCGAGATAGACCCGCGTACCCGCGATGTGCTCGAGCATCTGGGTGTCTCGACCGCAGGGCTGTTCAGCAAGTCCGTGGAGCAGGTAGCGGGCGAGCCGTTCGACTATGTGATCACCCTGTGTGACAAGTCTGCGCTGGAGTGCCTGGCGCTGCCTGGTACGGGCGAATACATCGCCTGGAATTTCGAGGACCCGGCGACCAGCTCGCAGAAGGACGCCTATCGCAAGACCCTGCACGAGATCCACGAACGGATAAAGATGTTCGTCTTGATCAAGAGCAAGCCTGCCAGTGTTGCCAGCGATGGCATGACGCCCACCGAACTGTTCAAGTGCCTGGCCGACGAGACGCGAGCGCGTATCGCCATGCTCGTCACCCTGGAGCAGGAGCTGTGCGTCTGTGAACTGACCTCGGCGCTGGAAGAGGCCCAGCCGAAGATTTCCCGGCACCTGGCGCTACTGCGCAGCTGCGGCTTGCTTGAGGATCGCCGCAATGGCCAATGGGTTTACTACCGCCTGCATCCGCAGTTGCCCGAGTGGGTCAGGGATGTGCTCAAGCGCACCCTGGACAGCAATGCCGAGTGGCTGCGCCCGGATGTGCAGCGCCTGTGGCAGATGCGTGACCGCCCTGGCCGCAAGCCAGCCTGTGACTGAGCGGCGAGCCTCGTGAAGACCCTGTTTTGACCCATTTCTGGAGCGATACCGTGCAAGACGATCTGCCCAATGCCGACATGCAACTGCTCGATCTGCTGACTGTGGACAAGCTCACCGTCGAATCGGCCTCGACCCACGCGCCGCGTATCCTGCTGCTGTACGGTTCCACTCGCGAGAAGTCGTTCAGCCGCCTGATGACCGAGGAAGCCGCGCGCCTGTTGCAGCACTTCGGCGCCGAGACGCGCATCTTCGACCCGCGCGGCCTGCCGCTGCCGGACGATGCGCCGGAAAGCCATCCCAAGGTGCAGGAGCTGCGCGAGCTGATGCAGTGGTCGGAAGGCCAGGTGTGGTGCTCCCCCGAGCGCCACGGTGCGATGAGCGCCGTGTTCAAGGCGCAGATCGATTGGGTGCCGCTGGCCATGGGCGCGGTCCGTCCGACCCAGGGCAAGACCCTGGCGGTGATGCAGGTCTGCGGTGGCTCGCAATCGTTCAACGTGGTCAATCAACTGCGCGTGTTGGGGCGCTGGATGCGTATGTTCACCATCCCCAACCAGTCCTCGGTGCCCAAGGCCTTCATGGAGTTCGACGCTGAGGGCCGGATGAAGCCGTCCTCGTTCTACGACCGCCTGGTGGACGTGATGGAGGAACTGGTCAAGTTCACCCTGCTGCTGCGCGATCGCTCCGACTACCTGGTCGATCGCTATTCCGAGCGCAAGGAGTCGGCCGAAGAGCTGTCCAAACGCGTCAATCAGCGTGCCATCTGAGCGAAGGAGCAGCCCGCCATGACTCATCCCTACAATATCTTGCGCGTGCCCGGCCTGGCCGGCGCGCTGATCTTCACACCGTGCCCAGGTACCCGTGAAACCATGCTCGCAGCAGCGCTGTTGGCGCTGAAGCAGGCTGGGGCAGCGGGCGTGATCACGCTGATGCCCCACAGCGAGCTTGCCGCCAACGGCGCCGAGCAGATCGCCCAGCAGTGCCATTCATTGGATCTGGCCTGGTATCACCTGCCAGTGGCTGACGAGCAGGTGCCACTGGAGGACTTCGGCGAAGGCTGGCGGATGTCCCGCCAGGCGATCATCGAGCACCTGCGTGGCGGCCGCTCGCTGGCCATCCACTGCAAGGGCGGCTCCGGGCGCACCGGCCTGATCGCCGCCCGCATCCTCATCGAAGCGGGCATTGCGCGCGATGAGGCCATCGCCCTGGTGCAGGCACTGCGGCCCAAGGCCATCCAGCATCCCGCGCACGTCAACTGGATCAACCAGTTCGACGCGACCCACTGACAGAGGCATCGACATGAGCATCAAAGTAGGCATCAACGGTTTTGGCCGCATCGGCCGTCTGACCCTGCGCGCTGCCTGGAACTGGCCCGAACTGGAGTTCGTGCAGATCAACGACCCGGCAGGTGACGCCGCCACCCACGCGCACCTGCTCAACTTCGACTCGGTGCATGGCCGCTGGCAGCATGAGGCGGGCAGCGATGGCGATTGCGTGGTGATCGATGGCAAGCGCATCAAGGTGACCGCCAACAAGGCCATCGCCGACACCGACTGGAGTGGCTGCGACCTGGTGCTCGAGGCCAGCGGCAAGATGAAGACGGTCGCCGTGCTGCAGGGTTATCTGGACCAGGGCGTGGGGCGCGTGGTGGTCTGCGCGCCGGTCAAGGAGCAGGGCGCGCTGAACGTGGTGATGGGCGTCAACCAGCATTTGTTCGACCCTGCGCAGCACCGCATCGTCACCGCGGCATCCTGCACCACCAATTGTCTGGCACCGGTGGTCAAGGTGATCCACGAGGCGCTGGGCATTCGTCACGGCTCGATCACCACCATTCACGACCTGACCAACACCCAGAGCATCCTCGACCAGCCGCACAAGGATCTGCGCCGCGCCCGCGCCTCGGGTATGAGCCTGATTCCGACCACCACCGGTTCTGCCACGGCGATTGCCGAGATCTTCCCCGAGCTGCGTGGCAAGTTGAACGGCCATGCCGTGCGGGTGCCGCTGGCCAACGCCTCGCTGACCGACTGCGTGTTCGAGGTCGCGCGCGCCACCACGGCAGAGGAGGTCAACGCGCTGCTCAAGGCGGCTGCTGATGGCCCGCTGAAGAACATCCTGGGTTACGAGGAGCGCCCGCTGGTGTCCATCGACTACCGCACCGATCCGCGCTCGTCCATCGTCGATGCGCTGTCGACCATGGTGGTGGCCGGCACTCAGGTGAAGATCTACGCCTGGTACGACAACGAATGGGGCTATGCCAACCGCGCGGTGGAGCTGGCCAGGCTGGTCGGGGCAGTCAATTGATCCGTAGGGTGGATGACGCTTTATCCATCCACCAGATAACCAAGGTGGATGAAAAAGGCGTCATCCACCCTACAGTCTGCTGTCGCGGCTAAAGCCCCTCCCACGGGTTACACAGGATTTGTTATGCATGCCTTATCCCGCCTGGCCCCCGAAGTGCGCCAGTACCTGCTGGTCACCGGCAACTACTGGGCCTTTACCCTCACCGACGGCGCGTTGCGCATGCTGGTGGTACTGCATTTTCACAGCCTGGGCTACACGCCGCTGCAGATTGCTGCGCTGTTTCTGTTCTACGAAATCTTCGGTGTAGTCACCAACCTGGTGGGCGGCTACCTGGGCGCGCGCCTGGGGCTCAACCGCACCATGAACATCGGCCTCGGCCTGCAGTTGCTGGCGCTGTTGATGCTCACCGTGCCGGCCGCCTGGTTGACCGTGCCCTGGGTCATGGGCGCCCAGGCGCTGTCCGGTATCGCCAAGGATCTGAACAAGATGAGCGCCAAGAGCTCGATCAAGCTCCTGGTGCCGGACAGCCAGCAGGGCACGCTGTACAAGTGGGTGGCGATCCTCACCGGCTCGAAGAACGCGCTCAAGGGCGTCGGCTTTTTCCTGGGTGGCGCGCTACTCGCCGTGCTCGGTTTCACCGGCGCGGTGCTGGCCATGGCCGCCGCGCTGGCGCTGATCTGGCTGGCCAGCCTGGTGATGCTGAAGAAAGATCTGGGCAAGGCCAAGGCCAAGCCGAAATTCCGCGACATGCTGTCCAAGAGTCGGGCGATCAACATTCTCTCGGCTGCCCGGTTGTTCCTGTTCGGTGCGCGCGATGTCTGGTTCGTGGTGGCGCTGCCGGTGTACCTGAGCACGGTGTTCGGCTGGGACTTCTGGCTGGTCGGCGGTTTTCTCGCCACTTGGGTGATTGGCTACGGCATCGTGCAGTCATTGGCTCCACGCATTACTGGCAAGCAAAGCGGGCAAGTGCCGGACGGCCGCGCGGCTTTCGTTTGGGCTGTGCTGTTGGCCGGTCTGCCAGGGCTGATCGCCTTGGGGCTGGGCACTGGCTGGTCGGCGCAGGTGGTCTTGCTCGGTGGGTTGATGCTGTTCGGCGTGTTGTTCGCGGTGAATTCCTCGTTGCACAGCTACCTGATCGTCAGCTACGCCAAGGAAGACGGCGTATCGCTGGACGTGGGCTTCTACTACATGTCCAACGCACTGGGGCGGCTGATCGGCACCTTGCTCTCGGGCTGGGTCTTCCAGGCTTATGGGCTGGAAGCCTGCCTGTGGGTGTCCAGCGCGTTCGTACTGGCTGCCGCGCTGATTTCCATCGCCTTGCCCAGACACCACGATGCCGCACGGCAGGCCTGACCAGCCGTTCGCAGGGGAGGCTTTCAGGCCTGCGCTTTAGGTGCGGCAAGATGGGCTTGAATAAGGCTGGCGCAGAATCTGCATCCATGCACTATCCGCCGGTTTTCCGTCACCGGCACGAGGAGGATCGATTCATGCGTAACCTGCTTCTACTGGTGGCGCTGCTGGGCCTGACCGGGTGTATGAAGGTCAGCGATCTGGCCAGCGGCGCCGAGTACCACCTGCGCGATGCCGGGTTTCTCGATCACGGCCGCACCGAGCGCATGGCCTCGCGGCGCCTGCAGCAGGACTCCTTCATCTACATCGCCCAGGGCCACTTCGTGCCGCCGGGCCACGGTTACCCGCGCCCCAACGTGGTGGCCGAAGAAGCCTTCAAGGGCTTCGTCGAATACTTCCCGCTGGTGCGCCGCGCACGTCAGCCGGCAGGCCTGGATGAAGCCATGGCCGAGGCGCGCAGCGCTGGCGCGCATTATCTGCTGTATGCCCGCTTCGCCTACAGCGACGACCGTATCGGCACCGAGGAAGAGTGGGAGGATCAGGAAGCGCTTGATCGTCTCGGCACTGACCGGGCATCGATCCAGCTGATGCTGATCGAAACCAATACCCGCTTTCTGGTGGACACTGCGCGGATTCGCAGCCGTGGCGGATTCCTGACGTTCTACGACGCCCAGCCGCAGGACCTGATCGGCCCGCCGCTGCATGACTATGCGCGCAGCCTGCTTGGCGTAGCGCGCTGAGTCGGGTTTACGAAAAACACTCAGGCGCTCATGAGAGCACCCAGGAAACTGAGACAGCGTCGAGAGATCTTCCCCCTGGGTGCTTACGCTGTGGGAAACGCAGGTATCATGCTCAAGTTTAATGTCAGGGAAGACTCATACGCGCCAAGGAAGGGTTGACTGCTGCTACCTTAGTTTTCCCCTTGGCCCAAATTCCCGCCTGACCGGTTTACGGTCAATGAGTCGTACCTGGCATTCGGTTTGTGTTCCTTATCCACACCGAGATTGATGCCATGTCGCGACTGTTCATTGCCCTGTCCCTCAGCCTGTGTCTCACGCAGGCTGCTTATGCTGCCGATCTTGAAGCACTGTTCAATGAGCAGCGTTACAGCGAGTTTCTGCCAAAGGCCGAAAGCGCAGCGGCGAAAGGCGATACGCTAGCCTTGTTCTTGCTTGGCAAGGCTTATCACCTTGGGCAGGGCGTGGACGAGAGCGAAGCGCTCGCCAGAAGCTATTACGAGAAGGCTCGCGCAGGCGGTTCGGCTCGAGCCAGCCACAATCTTGGCTCTATGCTGATGAGTGAAAAACGGCCCAACGATGCGATTCCCTTGTTTGAGGAGGCCTTGCAGCGCGGCCTGCTGATGCCGACGCTGATCAACCTTGGCCGGGCCTACAGTCCTTCCGATCTCGACTATCAGATCCAACTGCATGGTGGGATTGTCAGAGCGGAGCAGTCGGGTGACTACTTTGCCCAGGCTTATGAACAGGAACCAGACATCGCGTGGCTGACGGAGGCCTCGCGCAATTATCTGCAGGCTTATCTGGCGCTGCGTAACAACTACTTCAGCACCTCGACAGAAGACGACCGCACCCGGCTGCGAGCCAAGGCAGTGGAGTGGCTGGACAAAGGCAAGGCTCGCGATAACGAGCAGTCATGGACCAACTACGGAGTGATGTTGCTGGAAGAGGGGGATTTCAACGGTGCCCGTCAGGCTTTGCAACAAGGCGCTGATCGCAAGGTCGCTGCAGCTCACTATCATCTGGCACGTATGGCCGCCAACGGCTCGGGGCTGCCTGCTGTTGACCGGCAGGCAGCGGCGTATCACTACGAGCAAGCGGCCTTGTTGGGCCTGAAGGCGGCCGCCCGGCCAGCCATCGATCATCTAGTGGAGTTGCTTCGCACCGAGACTGACCTGGCCACTCTCGAGGATGGCGTCAGCCGGTTGGCCTTGTTACAGGGCCCCGAGGGTGATGGCTACCGGACTCGCTCACTAACTTCCCGCCTGGAGTGGGGGCGCTTTCTGCAGCGTCAGCGCGAGCAGGCCAAGGCCTTGCCAGAAAAACCTTTGTACCTACAAGCCTGTGGCCTGGATCTGAACCAGCTATATGGCAGTACTTACAATCTTGGCATCAATACGTCTTGGCGATTGCAGGTTCACCGCTCGCTGGAGCGGCCTGAGTACCTTTCCATCGAAGGACGTGTCGACAAAAACGGTTGCGCCACATTCTCTGAACCTTTGCCGAAACCTATTCGAGCAAGTCTGAATGAGGGTGCTGTGCTGGCACTTGCTTTCCCGAACTTCACTTTGCCGTTGGCCATCAAGGAAACCGATGAAAGCCTGCAACTGGACATGCAGGCCATAGAGTTGCCGATTCCCCAGTGACCGGCGTGCAGGGCAGTGACCACGATTGACTGATTTTCGTGCGTTGGTCTTGGGTCAGCCCGTCGGCTATGGGCGCCGTGACGCAATCCTGGGACGGGGCTGCTGCACATGGATCACCTGTCAGCTGGTGTATCCTCGTTCGTCTGACCCGGCGTGCCGGGTAACGGACGAGGAGAGAGCATGAGCGATCCAGGCAAAGCCGGCGACCTGCTGGCGCAGATCCCCAAGGGCGAAGGCAAGGGCCTGCCCCCCGTGCACCTGTGGAACCCCGATTTCTGTGGCGATATCGATATGCGTATCGCCCGCGATGGCACCTGGTATTACCAAGGCACGCCCATCGGCCGAAAACCCATGGTGCGACTGTTTTCCACCATCATTCGCCGTGACGGTGACGACTATTTTCTGATCACCCCGGTGGAGAAGGTCGGTATCCAGGTCGAGGACGCCCCCTTCGTTGCCGTGACCCTGCAGGTGGAAGGTGAGGGCGAGGCGCAGGTGCTGCACTTCACCACCAATGTCGAGGACGAAGTCGTGGCTGGCCTCGAGCACCCGATCCGTGTGGAGATCGATCCTGCGACACTCGAACCCTCGCCCTACATTCTGGTGCGGCGTAACCTCGAAGCGCTGATTCACCGCAACGTGTTCTATCAAATGGTGGAACTGGCAGTGGAGCGCGAGGTCGACGGAGAACCCTGGTTGGGTGTGTGGAGTGCAGGGGCGTTCTATCCCATTGGGCCTTCTCCGGCCTGAAGGGGCGATGCGCAAGTGGCGCTGGTGCGCGCGGCGCACCCTACGGTAGTGACAGGAGACGCAAATGGATGAGCATCGCATCGAAACCGAACGCCTGACGCTGCGCCCGCCGCAGCCGCAGGATGCCGACGAGATACAGCGCCTGGCCGGTGATTTTCGCATCGCCGATGTCACCCGCAGCATTCCCCATCCCTATCCGCCCGCGCTGGCGCAGCAGTGGATCGAACGCTGCGCGCAGGATTGGGCCAGCGGTGCGGCGGCCAACTTCATCATCACCGAGTCCGGCAGCGGCAAGCTGGTCGGCAGCATGGCACTCATGGATATTGGCCGGGGCGAGGCCGAGGTGGGCTACTGGATCGGCGTGCCCTATTGGAGCCGTGGCTACGCCAGCGAAGCCTGCAATGCCCTGGTGGACTTTGCCTTCCAGCAACTGCGCCTGCGTCGCCTGCACGCCAGCCATCTGGCGCGCAATCCGCAATCCGGCCGTGTGCTGTTCAAGGCCGGGTTCCGCCATCTGGGCCTGGGCCACAGCCAGTGTGGTTGCCAGGGCAAGCTGGAACCGGTCGAACTCTACGAGCGGGTTTCCGGCGAGTGATCCGCGCTCTGTTCATCTGCAGTCGCAACCGTTTGCGCAGCCCGACAGCCGAGCGGGTATTCGCGCAGTGGCCAGGTGTCGAGACCGACTCAGCCGGGCTCGCCCCTGACGCCGAGGTTCGTGTTTCGGCAGAACAGCTCGACTGGGCAACGCTGATTTTCGTGATGGAGAAAAATCAGCGCAGCAAGCTGACGCGCCAGTACCGGCAAGTCCTGGCGGGCAAGCGAGTGATCTGTCTGGATATTCCCGATGACTACGCCTATATGCAGCCGGAGTTGGTCAGCCTGTTGCAGCGCAAGGTGCCTGCTCTGCTGCGTTGAAACGCTCCGGCTCAACGCACCCGATCACGACTCTGTACCGCCAGGTCCAACGCCTTCTGCATATCCAGCCGCGCCGAGCGGCCCACGTCTTTGTCGCTCATCTTGTAGTTGCGCTCCGATGGCAGGATCGGCGCGGTCAGGTCTTCGGCGTCCATCGGTTCGAAGTCGTAATCGCCGCCGATGGTCATGGCGCTGCGGCGTAGCAGCATGCGCACCTGTTCCGGTTCTAGGCGCGGATTGATCGACAGCATGGCGGCGACCACGCCGGTGACCAGTGGCGTGGCGTAGGAGGTGCCGCAATGCACGTCGCCGGTGGCATCGCTCTCGCGTGTCGAGGCGCGAGCACAGGCAGCGGCGGTGATGTCGACGCGCATGTCGACGTTCGACGAGTCGCGCTTGACGACGTAGCCCGGGTCGTCGATCTCGGCGTCTTTTTCCGTGCTGCGCTGATGCCCGCCGACCACCAGCAGTTGCTCGGTGATGAAGGAGGAGGGCAGGCGGTACTCGTCTCTGCCGGAGTAGGACGAACCGTTGCCGGCGGAGTTGATCACCAACACGTCCGGGTGCTCCTCGCGCAACCAGAGAAAGAACTCCTCCAGCAGCTCTTCGTAGCCGCTCATGGCGATGCCGGAGCGCACCAGCGAATCGATCTCGTCGCCTTCGACATTGCGTGTGCCGACGCGGTGGATGCCCCAGCTCCAGTTGAGTACGCGTACGCCATCTTCCACCAGGTTCACCGAGGCAGCGATGTTGGCGGTGATGCCGGCGTCCGAGTTGCGCTCGACGATGACTTCGAAACCCTGGCTGGCCTTGTCCAGCCCGCGCAGGAAACCGGTGTTGCCGCCCTTGTCCCAGTGCGCGGCGAGGATGCCGGCCACGGTGCTGCCATGGTTGTCCGGCTCGTCGGCGTCCCTCGCATAGACGCAGGTACGCGGCTTGCTGTCGGGGCAGGCGCCGAGGTAATCGGCGAAGTCGGGCGCATCGAAATCGACATTGCGTTCGATCACGCCGACGCGGATCGGCTCGACTTCAATGGGTGTATCGCCCGCCGGGATACGCCGCTGGTAATAGTTCACCGCATCCATGAAGCGGTTCGCCGCCCACTCCTCGGAGTTCTTTTCCGGTTTGTGTATCGGCTGACGCGCGGCTTCGCGCTCCTCGCCGCGCTCCGGCGCGCTTTCTTCCACCACCACTGCATCGACGCTGGTTTCGTTGCCGATGCGCAGTACCAGCGCGTCACGCTCGGTCAGGTTGTTCACCGGCAGGCGCAATTGGTAGACGTTCAGCGGGGCAATGGCGCCGACTACCTTGGCGTCGTATTTCTTCGCCAGCCGCCTGGCCTCGTCGAGGCCGTCGTGGCTTTCCTCGATCAGCAGGCTGACCAGATCGACATAGGTGGTCAGGCCATCCATGTTCTTCGCTACTTCATCCGGGCCAGCCGCGAGCACGTGGCTGCGATGCAGCGACAGCCACACCGGATTGCTGGTGCGCGCGCCGTCCTCCAGCCACAGCGGCGCGCTGCGCTGTTCGTCGCTGTTCAGCTGCAGGCGCAGGCCATCGCCACTGCGTTTGACCGCCGAGGCGGGCAGGGTGTCGTCGCCGAGCCGCAATGTGGGCAGCGTAGCGCCCAGGCCGCGCACCTGCAGGCACCAGTCCTGCCGCTCGTTGGCGAGTAGATCGCCGCAGCGTTGCAGGCTCTGGATGCGCAACGGCTCCTGTGCGTCGGCAAGGGGGCTGAGCAGGACCACGACGAAGGCGGAAAGGAGGGCGCGGTTGGGCAGCATGGGGCGGGGGTTCCGTGACGATTGTCCTGCTTTTCCGACTGCCGTTGCCGTGCTTCGTTCAGCCTGGGGCGACCACGGGGGGTGTGATGACGGCGTAGATTGGGCACATCGCTAGCGCTAAAAAGTTATAGTATTACGTTTAATTGAAAGCCCATTCGAAGCACTCCATGTCCTCCAGTCGCCTGCTCTCGATCGACGCCTTGCGCGGTTTGGTCATCCTCTTCATGTTGCTTGATCACGTTCGCGAAACCTTCTACCTGCATCAGCAGGTCGGCGATCCGATGGACGTGACCGCCACCGACCCTGCGCTGTTCTTCAGCCGCACCCTGGCGCATCTGTGCGCGCCGGTATTCATCCTGCTCACTGGGCTTTCGGCATTTCTCTATGGCGAGAAGCAGATGAGCCGCGCGGCAACCAGCGCCTTCCTGTTCAAGCGAGGGTTGTTTCTCGTGGTGTTGGAATTCACCCTGGTCAACTTTGCCTGGACCTTCCAGTTTCCACCCACGGTCATCTATCTGCAGGTGATCTGGGCCATCGGCCTGAGCATGCTGGCGCTCGCCGTGCTGCTGTGGCTGCCGCGTGCGTGGCTGGCGGCGCTGGGCCTGATGCTGGTGGCGGGGCACAACCTGCTCGATGGGCTGCATTTCGGTCCGGGGTCGGCGATGCACATTCCCTGGGCAGTGCTGCATGACCGTGGCTGGATCGAATTTTCCGACACGCTGCGCCTGCGCACCTCCTATCCGGTGTTGCCGTGGATCGGGGTGATTGCCCTGGGGTATGTGATCGGCCCGTGGTTGCGCAGCTCGAGCGCGCCTGAGCAACGTCTGCAAGCACTGGGCAGGGCTGGTTTTGGTGCGCTCGCGCTGTTCGTGTTGCTGCGCCTGGTCAATGGCTATGGTGAGAAACCCTGGGCGGTCGGGGAGACCTGGGTGCAGACGGTAATGAGCTTGCTCAACATCACCAAGTACCCGCCGTCGTTGCTGTTCCTGGCGCTGACGCTGGGTGTCGGCCTGTTGCTGCTGGCGTACTTCGAGCGCCGCAACGATGGACGCATGGTGCGTATCCTGGCTGTGTTCGGTAGTGCACCGATGTTCTTCTATCTGCTTCATCTTTACGTGCTGAAGCTGCTCTATATCGCCGCCTTCGCCATCTGGGGCGCGAACCAGGGGCATTACTTCGGCTTTGATTCGATGGCCTGGGTCTGGGCCGCGACGCTGCTGCTGGCGGTGCTGTTGTTTGCACCCACGCAATGGTTTGCCCGACTCAAGGCGCGGCGTCGTGATATTCGCTGGTTGAAATACCTCTGAGAGCGGCTGTCGTAGGGGGTACCGTGCGCACCGGATGTTTTCGAGGTGCGGCGGTACGCATGGCGCCCCCTGCGGTCGGTGCGATGCCGTGCGTGGCAGGCGCCCGTGTGCGGGTGATGGCTGACTGACGCACTCGCCGGCAAGCCGGCTCCTACAGGCTTGGCTTCGGCCATCTCCAGCCGTAGGGGGCGCCGTGCGCACCGGATGTTTTCGAGGTGCGGCGGTGCGCATGGCGCCCCCTACGCTCGGTGCGATGCCGTGGGTGGCAGGCGCCCGCGTGCGGGCTCCTGCAGGCCAGGGTGCAGCGCTTCTTCAGCGTGGTTGCGGCTTACAGCTTCATGTTCACCGACAGATAGGCCGAGCGGCCCGGAGCGGGGGAGAACATCGGTTGTTCGTCGCCAGCGGCCCAGAAGAAGTTGTCGAACCATACGTACTCGTAATCGCGGTCGGTCAGGTTTTTCATCTGCAGGTCGAGGCTGGTGGTGGCCGATACCTGATAGCGCACGTTGGCATCGAGCACCGCGAAGCCGCCGTACTTGCCCTGTTCGTTGAGCGTGTCGATGTAGTAATCGCCTTGCGCGCGAGCTTGCAGGCCGAAGCGCCAGGCGCCGTTTAATTGATAGTCGACGCCAGCGTTGCTGATATAGCGTGGCGTTGAAATCACCTCGGTGCCTGCCAGCGAGCGACCGCCGTCGGTAAAGGCGCTGACCACCTTGGCCTCCTGGATGGCGTGCGAGCCCCACACTGTCCACTGTTCGTTCAACTGAGCGGTGAGCTGCATGTCGATACCGCGACGTCGGGTTTCACCCAGGCCGACCGTGGTGCCGGTCGCGGGCATGTTGGAAACCTCATCGGTGGCCTCCTGTTGCCACACGGCGATGCGCGCTTCCGAGCCGGCAAAGGGCTTGAACTTCACGCCCACTTCCTTGCCGGTGTTGATCGACGGTTTGTACGAGGCCTGGCCGGCGGTCATGTAAGCCGGTGCGGTGGAGCCGGTAAGGATCTGGAAGGTGCGCCCCCAGTTGGCGTAGACGTTGATGTCCGGGGTGATGCTGTACACCACGCTGAGCTTGGGCTGCTCGATCCAGCCGTAGTCCTGCAGTTCGGCCTTCTCGCCGTTCATCAGCTCGGTATTACCGGAGAACTTGTCGACGCGGTACGCCGGGATGATCTTCAACTGCTCGATGGGCTGGATGATCGCTTGGGCATAGGCGCCGGTGTTGTACAGCGTGTAGCTGTCGTCGTTTTGCGTGCGTGCTGGCGGTGCGTCGAAATCGGTGGGTATGCCGAAGTTGTAGCGGTAGCGGCGGTACTCGTTGTTCTGCTGTTCGTAGTTGATGCCACCGTCGAGGGTCAGCATCTCGTGCGCGCGCCAGGTCAGGTTGCTCAGCACGCCGGTCTGGCGTTCCTCCCACTGGCGGCGCTGGCGCGGAGCATTGCCGACCGGGTAGCGGGTGAAGGTCACGGTGCGGTCATCGTCGTAGCTGTTGTAGTACAGCTTGTTGCTCAGGCTCAGGTCGTCGCTGAGCTGGAAGTCGGCATGCGCGCTGAGGTGCTTCATGTCGCGGTCGTCGCTGTCGTTGGCGTTCTTCTCCGGCGATTGCGAGCGGCTCGCGGCCAGCTCCTGCGCGGTGAGAAAGCCCGGCTCCTCGGCCTGATGGTGATAGAGGCGGGCGATCACGCCGAGTTTCATGGTCTGCTCGTCATCGGTGACGAACCACTTGCCGCCCAGCGAGTATTTGTTGGAGTTGCTGTTGTCGCGGAAACCGTCGGAATCCTGCTTGGCCATGAAGTAGTTCTGCGCGAAGTTGCCTTCCTCGTGGCCGACGGCCAGTTGGAATTCGCGGGTGTTGAAGCTGCCGTAGGTCAGGCGGCCATCGGTGTAGTTGCCGCCCTGGCGGGTGACGAAATTGATGTTGCCACCAATGTTGTGCAGGCCGTAGCGCGGGTCGTTGGTGCCACGCACCACCTCGATGTAGTCGATGTCCAGCGGGAAGACCATGTCGATAAAGCGCTGGTTGCCGCTGTTGACGTTGCTCGGGATGCCGTCGATCAGCGTCTTGATGCCATTGATGTAACCCTCGCCGTTGAAGGCGCGGAAGGTCACTTTGCCGGACTCTGCGCCCATGCGCGTCTCGGTCAGCTGGATGCCGGGCATCTGGCCTACCAGCTCCCAGCTGTTCATCACGTTCTTATCCTCGATCTTGTCGCTGCCCATGATGTCGACCGACGTCAGGATGCTGTCGGTGCGCAGCGTGCCGCTGGCCTCGGGGGTGACGTAGACCGAGCCGAGCGAGACGGTGGAATTGCCGGACGAGGCGGCGTGAAGCGGAGGCGTGACCAGGGCGGTCAAGACGGCGAGGGAGGCCGAGGTGGCTTTCATGGGTATTCCTAGCGTTGCGTTTTCTAAGTGAGGGGAGGGGGGCGCGCTGGCCGGCGCCTCCCCAGGCGGCGGGTTGTCCGTTCGGCCGGGGGCGAATCGACGAATTACATAATAATCAGACGTTATATCATAACAATTTTAATGCGCTCGACCAGTTCTGAATCAAGCTGCGAGGGACGCAGAAGGCTCTGGCCAGAGCCTTCTGTGGCTGAACAATCGGCGCCAAGGCCGATGAGCAGTGGCCTGTCCTGCACGAACGATTAGACGCCAGCCCGCCAATGGCGTATCAATATCAAGCGCTTTCTGCGCTTTTCTCCAAGCAGAATCACTATGCAGCCCCTGTATTCAGTCAATGCGCCGAGCAGCGCCAATGATGAGCAACTCGACGGGGTCGTGCGCCTGGTTAGCCGGTATTTCGACTCGGTCGCCGTGCTGGTCTGCGGCGCTGGCTCTGCGCGCCATATCTGGGCCAGCCCTGGCCTGAGCGATGCGCGGCTGGCGAAGATCATCGGCATCGGCGAAACCACGCCCACCACGCTCGTCTGGCCATTGCAGGTGCAGGCAGGTACCCGGCTCGGCACGCTGTACCTGCAGTTCGACCGGCCACATACACTCGACGCCAAACAGCGCGAAGCCCTGCTGGATTTCGCCGCCCTGGCCCTCGATCTACTCGCACGCGAGGCCGACGAAGCCCGGCAGCGTCATGAGATCGCCGCCCTGCGCGATAGTGAACGACGCATGGCGCTGGCCATCGCCGGTAGTGGTACCGGCATCTGGGACCGCGACATCAGCAGCGGCGAGATTTACTACTCCAGCAGCTGGAAGGCGCTGCTCGGTTACGCCGACCACGAAATCGGCAATCGCATCGAGGAGAGCTACACCCGCGTACATCCCGGCGACCTCGACTACGTGCGCGAGACCATCCAGGCGCATCTGGATCAGCGTACCGATGCCTATGAAGTGGAGCACCGCCTGCGTTGCCGTGACGGTCAGTACAAATGGGTGTGCAGCCGCGGCAAGGTGGTCGAGCGCGACAAGCACGGCAAACCGCTGCGAATGATCGGCACCACCACCGACATCACCGCCATGCGCCGCCTGTCCGAGCAGGTACAGCAGACCGCCACCCTGATGACCGACCTGACCAATGAAATCCCCGGCATGGTCTTCCAGGTCCGCCGGCAGAGCGATGGCAAGTACGCCGTTACCTACGCCAGCGCCGGCGCGCAAGCCATCTGTGGCCTCAGCGCCATGCAACTGATGCAGGACGCTGAGGCGCTGACGGCCATCGTTCACCCGGATGATCGTGTGGCTTTCATCGATTCCTTCCAGCTATCGGCCGAGCAACTCACACCTTGGCATCTGGAGTTCCGCGTGCAGGTGCCGGGGCGTCAAGTCGCCTGGTGCCAGGGTGAAGCCTGTCCGCGTCGCGAAGAAGACGGCAGTGTTATCTGGCATGGCTTCATGACCGACGTGACCGAACGCAAGCAGATCGAGGCCGAGCTGCAGGCCTTCGCCACTACCGACTTCCTCACCCAGCTTGCCAACCGCAGGCACTTCATGTGTCAGCTCGAAGCAGAGCTGGCGCGCCTGCAACGCAGCCCTGAACAGAGTGCAGCGATCCTGATGTTCGACCTGGACTACTTCAAGACCATCAACGACCGCTGGGGCCACGATGTCGGCGATCAGGCCTTGCGCCATTTCGCGGGAATTCTAAGCAGCCAGCTGCGCAAGACCGACACTGCCGGGCGCCTGGGTGGCGAAGAGTTTGCCGTGGTGCTCAGCGATGCGAGTCTGGACAAGGCCATGCACTTCGCCACGCGCATCCAGAGCGAACTGGCCAGGGCGCCGATCCTGCATGCCGGGGAACCGATCTTCCTCGCTGTCAGTGTCGGCATCTCATCGCTCAGCGCCAGCGATGCCAGCGTCGAGGCTGCCCTGTCGCGCAGTGATATCGCCCTGTACTGCGCCAAGCGCGGCGGGCGTAATCGCATCGAGCATCATTGACGGGAGGCTGGCTCAGGCCGTCTGCAGCGCCTGGCTGATCGCCTCGTTGAACGCAGGAATATCGTCGGGGTTGCGCGAGGTGATCAGCGTCCAGTTCTACCCAGGGCAAACTTGCACCTCGGCGTCTAACCAGCTCGCGCCTGCGTTGGCCAGATCCAGGCGTACGCTGGCATACGATCAGCACCTTGCCTGGCACCACGCCAGCATCGATCAGCAGCCAGGGCAGATCGCAGCGCCTGGTGCCGGCGTCACGAAACTCCTGTACCAGGCGCTGCGCGTCTTCATCCTGACGCAGGTTGTCGGGTCAGGGATCACCAGCAGATCGTAGTCAGCCGCGCTCATTCCCTTGAGCTGAGTATCGGACTGCACGCTGACGTCCTTCTTGCTGTCCTTCAGCCAGGTTTCGCCCTAGCCGCCCTTGACGCTGGCGCACTGATCCTTCATCGCCTGCATCGGCTTGAGCAACTCGTCGCGCTCGATGCCTGTGTTGGCGGTGATGAATAGCACCTTCTTGCCCTGTAGATTCGAGCTCATGATCGATACCGCGCGGGCGCAGTGAATGTTCGCGTTGGTGAACGCGGCATGTATCAAGGTGGAGAGGCGCAGGGCGTAGAAGTCCGAACAGATTGGCAGGCCGAGCATTCAGTCACTGGTTTTTTCGGCAGTATTGGTTGGCAGCGGATAGATCACTTCATGCGTGGTCAAATCGCGAATTTCGGAATGGATGGTAATGGTCGAGACCTCACGTCCCGGCGGCCCACTGATATCTTCGCGAGTAGAAAAGTCCACCACGTAGCGCTGCCCCGCGCGGAACTCGATGTCCTGCGCACCGAAGCCGCACTTCGCTCCGCCCGTACCCAGTGCATTCATGGATACCCAGCACCAGCTCAGAGAGTGTTTGCCTGGCGTCAGCCGTAGAGCCTGCTTGCCGGACACATCGAGGATTGAGCGGCGCCCGGCGTCCGGCAGTTGCTGACCATCCACATGCGTGGCCAGCAGTAGACGATGAAAAGGCACACCCAGCGCGCGATATCGCGTGGTTGCAAAGTACACAACGGGTGAGTCGGGCGTGTTGTTGGACAGGTCATGAGGCGTCATCGACTCCGGCGCCCAATCACCCTGGTAATCCTTGTACTGATAGTTGGAGCAGGCCGTCATCAGACCCGCGACCAGCAGGACGCCAGGCAGTTTGAGACGGGATACAAATGAGCAATGGCGCATCGTCATTCGTGCTTCCTTGCTGAATTGGGCTGCGGAGGATAGCGGGTCGAAAGCAGGTCCGTAAATTATCGCTATGACCACTCCGGCAGACTCGCTGACAGTTCGTGGAAGCAGTGCAGCGAGGGGCCTGCCTTCAAAGAAAACCTGTCCTTTACCCCCTCAGGAAAACCTCAAGAGCTTCGTAATTCATCGGTTTGGCAAAGTAATACCCCTGCAACACATCGCACCTGCTGCCCTTTAAAAAAGCCGCCTGAGATTCGGTTTCAACACCTTCAGCGACCACTGTCAGGCTGAGGTGGTGTGCCATGGAGATAATGCCCTGAATGATTGCGGCATCGTGGCAATCCGTGTCGAGCTCCTGGATAAACGAGCGGTCGATCTTGATCTTGTCTATCGGCAAGCGTTTGAGATAGCTGAGACTGGAAAATCCGGTGCCGAAATCATCGAGCGCAATGCGCACGCCCAAAGCCTTGAGCCGGTGCAATGTGTCGATCGCTTGTTCAGCGTTATGCAGCAACAGCGATTCGGTGATCTCCAGTTCCAACTGCTCACCACAGAGTCCGTGCTTCTCCAGGATGTTTTGGACAAATTGAACGAAATGACCACGCTGGAAATGCATTGGCGAAATGTTCACAGCCATCGAGATGCCAGTGATGCCTTGTTCGCCTAGCTGGCGCAGTTGAGCGCAAGCCGTATCGAGTACCCAAAGGCTCAGCGGGATGATCTGGCCGCTGTCCTCTGCCACTGGCACAAACACCGCGGGTGAGATAAATCCTCTCTGCGGATGCTCCCAGCGCAATAGCGCTTCGATCCCGGACACTCGCCCCGTACGCGTTTCTATCTGCGGCTGATAATGCAACTCGAGCAATTCAGTATCGATAGCCTTCTGTAGGTCGTTGCGTAGTCTCGCGTGTTCACAAACGCGCTCATTAAGATCGCTGGTGTACCACTGAAAATTATTGCGCCCTTGCTGCTTGGCTTTGTACATGGCCATGTCAGCCTGCTGAATGAGCTGCATCGGTGGCTCGGTATAACCATCGCTCAGGGTAATGCCGACACTTGCGCTCACGTGCAGGTCAATGCCCCGGATGCAGTAGGGCCTGGCTATGCCAGCCATCAGTCGTTCGGCCACCGATACAACATCGTCATCACGCAGCAGGTTCGGCAGCAGAACGATAAATTCGTCGCCGCCCATGCGCACGATGGTATCGCCGGGGCGAACGTGCTGGGCCATACGCTGCGCCACTTCAATCAGTACTTGATCGCCGAAACAGTGCCCAAGCGAATCGTTGATGGATTTGAATCCATCCAGATCGATGCACATTACCGCCATGCGACGCTTGTGCCGACGACTGATGTGACAATCCTCAATAAGCCGATCTTCAAGAGTTACACGGTTAAGCAAACCCGTCAGGCGATCGTGGCAGGCGTTGTAGCTCAACTCGCGCTCGTAGTGCTTCTGCTCGCTGATATCCCTGACCACTGCGAATACCCCGACGATCTCGTCATTGACCCTGATCGGCAGGTTGGAAATGTCCATGGTCAACAACATGTCGCTCGCGTCGCGAAGCCGTGCTTCGAAACGTTGGGGCTCTCCGGTGCAGGCTGCAGAGAAATGTCGACCTACCCGTTGCTGCTCCTCCTCGATCACCAGGTTGACAAAGTGATGACCGACCAATTCGCCAGTGGTGCATGGCTTGAGCCTCAAACTTGCGGGATTCGCATTCTGGATTCTGCCGGCCAGATCGAGGGCGAATACCGGATTGGGGTTGTACGTGAACAGTGAACGAAAACGTTGTTCGCTTTCCTCCAGGCTTCGGCCGTCACACTCACGGCGGATCGCAATGGCAGCCAGTTGGGCCGCGCAACCCAGTCGTTGAATCTGCGCCTCGTCCGGCTTATGGGTGCGGTTCTGGTACAAGGCAAACGTACCTAACACGCGTCCTTGATGGGAGAGCAAGGGCATCGACCAGCACGAGTGCAGGTTATGCCCCAAGGCCAGACTACGGAAACGCTCCCAGCTTGGGTCACGCGCGATGTCTTCGGTAACTACCAGCTCACGCCGGAACGCAGCGGTACCGCAGGTTCCCTCCTGCGGGCCTATGGCCATTCCATGAATCGCCTGGCTGTATTCAATCGGCAAACCGGGCGCCGCACCGTTAAGCAAACGTTTGCCTTCGGCATCAGCAAGCAGAATTGAACTGAAAATTTCGGGGGACTGTGCGTCCAACATCTGACAAATGGCGCAGAGTATTTCGTTCAGATGACGGTCGGTTGCGATCATGTCGAGGATGTCACGCTGCGACTCGGAAAGTGTCTTGCTGTTAAAGCTCTTGAAACAAGTATTCATGCGGGATCTTGAAGACTCTCGATATCATCCGATCTTCAGAGAGCCTGAAATAGTGAGCGATCGAGCACTTTCGACTAGCGCATCGGGGGCCCCTTTATAAGGGCACTGAACCAGCCAGAAAAGGCTCAGATTGGCCACGGAAAACCATATCAGATACGTCCTCTTTGGCTGGTTTCGCTGCACTCGGTCTCGGTGCGCGTCAAAAGTAGTTAAGTAGCCAAGCCACCCAAGATTACTCGCAGGCGAGCCGTGCACAAATCATCGGCGCTGCGGCATACAGGCAGGAGTAATGAGAAAACCCCTCCATCCGCTCGACGCGTGCCTTGCGTGAGAAGCGTTCGGCCATATAGGCCGACATAGCGAAAGGCGACCAGTTGTCCTCAGTGCCGTGCCATAGGCAGACATCTGTCTCGCAGGTGAAGACCTTGGCTGACCAGGGCTTCAGGTACTGCTGGATATCCCGCGTATAGCCGGACGCGCCTTGGGCAAAGCATTGCTGCAATACCTGGCAGATAAGCGCTTTGAACTCAGGTGATTTCACCAGCTCCCGATCCTGCCCCTGGGCGCTGGCGAACAGCATGCGAAACAGCATCTGCGGTGCTCGTTTGGCCAGTAGCGCCTGCCACTTCACCAGCCACTGGAACAAACCTGGGCTGCGCTTGGCCAGTGAGAACACGGCCTTGCCCGCCATCTGATCGAGGAAGTCCCCACCATCGAGCGGGGCGGCGGCTGAAACCAGATGCAGGCTACGAACCTGGCGCGGCATGAGGGCGCTGACTTCCAATGCGGCATGCGTGCCGAGGGAAAAACCGATGAAGTCGACCCGAGCACCTTGTACTGTCCCGCTGATCGCCTGGGCAATCTGTCGGTAGTAGTCAGAGTCGGTAACGGAGTGGTCGATGGCGAAACGATCGAAACAGAGAATGCGCAGGCCCTTTTCTCGGGCTGGCGTGTCGAATACGGCACTCTCATACGGCGAGCCCGGCACCCCGTGGAAGTAAACGACCGGTTTGCCTGCCGGGTTTCCGTATTCGCTGAAGTCCATCTCTAGTTCCGAGCAAAGTGACGTCTCGGTCTTTTATCACCGCTTTACTGAATATGCGCCAGGGCTAACTGCCGCACTGCCTTCTGGGTTCGAGCGCCTGCATGAGCCTCGCTTGGCTTACTGCGGCAACCTGACCGTCTTCTTTGCCCCGAACAGATTCCAGCTGGCGACGAACAGCGCCGCTACCAGCGGGCCGATCACGAAGCCGTTCAGGCCCAGCAGGGCCAGGCCGCCGAGGGTGGAAACGAGGATCAGGTAGTCGGGCATGCGGGTGTCCTTGCCGACCAGGATGGGGCGCAGGATGTTGTCCACCAGGCCGATCACCAGCACGCCGAAGGCGGTGAGGATGATGCCTTGCATCAGGCTGCCGCTGAGCATCAGGTAAATGGCCACAGGCGCCCAGATGATGCCGGCGCCGGCTGCCGGCAGCAGTGACAGAAAGCCCATCAGCACGCCCCACAGCAGCGGGCTGTAGATGCCCAGCGCCCAGAAGATGAAGCCACCGAGTGCGCCCTGTACGGCGGCGACCACCACGTTGCCTTTTACCGTGGCGCGCACCACGCGGGTGAACTTGATCTGCAAACGCCGTTTGGTGGTGTCGGCCAGCGGGATGGCGGTGCGGATTCTATGCACCAGGTACTTGCCGTCGCGCAGCAGGAAGAACAGCAGGTAGAGCATCACGAAGAAGCCGATGAAGAACTCGAAGGTGCCCTGGCCGATGGCGAACACCTTGGTGGCCAGATACTGACTACCGGCCATGGCACCCTTGGATATCTGTTCGCGCAGGCCGTCGAGGTTGGAGATGCCGACACGGGCGAGTTGTTCCTGCATCGATGGCGGCAGCATGCGTATGCCGCTGGTGACGTAGGCGCCTGCATCCAGCTCGCCTGACTCCAGTTTCTGATACAGGGCGGTGCCTTCGGCCACCACGGCTGAGGTGATGAAGATCACCGGCAGAATCGCCACCAGCAGGCAGATGATCAGTGTCAGCAAAGCGGCCAGATTGCCTCGGCCGCCCATGCGACGGATCAGGCGCTCCTGCAGGGGGGAGAACACCACGGCCAGGACCATGGCCCAGAACACCGCACCGTAAAACGGCAGCAGTATCCAGAAGAAGGCAATGGTCACCAGGACGAGCAGGAGGATGAAGGCTTTCTGTTCGAAGGTCGGGCTCTGCATATCGAGTTCGCTAGGAAGGGACATGCCAGTTAGTCCCCCGATGCTCTGGCAAAGTGCCGACAAAGTTGGATTGGGCTTTGGGCGATGCAGTGGGGGGCTTGACAGCTCTGGGATACTGGAAGGCGTGAGGGTGATCATTCGACGGAGGCATGGCCATGCGTGACGAGGAAATCAAGGCGCTGTTCGATCAGCAGGCAGCGGGCTACGACAAGCAGTGGGCGGGGATGGCGCCGATTCGTGAGGCGCTGTATCTGCTGCTCGATGCACTGTTCATCGACCTGCCGGCTGACGCGCGGATACTGTGCGTGGGCACCGGCACGGGCGCGGAAATCGCACACCTGGCCGAGCGCTTTCCAGACTGGCGTTTCACCGCGCTCGACCCGTCCGGGGCGATGCTCGAGGTGTGTCGCCTGCGTGCGGAGCGCGGCGGCTTTGCCGAGCGGTGCGACTTTCACCAGGGCTATCTGGATACGCTGGCGCCTGGGGCGGCCTACGACGGCGCCACCTGTTTCCTGGTGTCGCAGTTTTTGCTCGAACCTGCCGCGCGCACCGGGCTCTTCGGCCAGATCGCGCAGCGCCTGAAACCCGGCGGGCTGTTGGCCAGTGTCGACCTGGCAGCGGATGTCCAGTCGCCGGCCTACGAGGTATTGCTGCCTGGCTGGATGACGCTGATGGCAGCGGCCGGGGTCGATGCGCAGACACTGGAGCGTGCACGTGCAGCCTACGCCCGAGATGTGGCGGTGCTGCCGGCGCAGCAGGTGGCTGGCATCATCCAGGCCGCGGGTTTCAACGCGCCGGTGCAGTTCTTCCAGGCGGGGCTGATGCACGGTTGGATAAGCCGGCGCGAAACCGATGCTTGAGCGGTTCTACTCGTGGCGCGTGCTGCGGTCGCGGTCGCGCGCGTAGTGGCGGTCGAAGGGCAAGGGCGGTAGCCAGGCTTCGCGGCGGATGGTCCAGAGTTCGTAGGTGGGGGTGAACTGGTTCGGTTCGTCCAGCGAGCCGACGTTCACCTCTACTTCATCCCCCGAGCGTGCGAACACCGGCGAGCCGCAGCGCGGGCAGAAGTGGCGGCCGGCGTACTGGCCGGTTTCGCCCTCTACCTTCACCGCGTCCTGCGGGAATATCGCCGAGGTGTGAAAGAGGGCGCCGTGGTGCTTGCGGCAGTCCATGCAGTGGCAGACGCCGACCCGATAAGGCTGGCCGCTGGTTTCGAAACGCACCTGGCCGCAGAGGCAGCCGCCGGTGAGGTGGGTCATGGCGATGTTCTCCTGTTTCGTGTTCGGGGACTGAGAACATAGCAGGAGGCGGCGTAATGCTCGCCAGTTAAGAGCAAGACGATGATGCTTGCGGGCGATCCTGATAAAAGCATCGCCCGCAAGCGGGCTCCTACGGTTCGAGATCCAGTTCCTGCTCGATCCTCGCCCATTCCGCTTTCAGGGCACGCCTCAGGTAGGCGATGAAGAGTCGGTCGCGCAGGCGGCGCAGGGTGGAGCTTCGTCGCGCGGTCTGGGCTCGCTCGATGGTTTCGCTGAGCCAGGCGCTGTCGAAGCCTGTCCAGATCGGTGGGATGGGCGCGAGCATGTTGGAGTAGCACGCAGGAGCGACGTCCTCGTAGAAGGCGGCTTGTACTGTGGCAGGGGCGAAACCTGCCACCTGACGGGCGATGTATCCGTAGTCGACTTCGTTGTCGACGAATACGTCCGACAGCGCCGACCACAGATGAATGCGTTCTTCGCGGGTCATAAGCCTGTTCTGCCCAATGCTGCGTAATCGGTGGCGAGACTGTAATGGCTGGCGCGCATCCTGGCCATTGGCGCGGGCTGCTGCGAAGGCCTGGTGGGATGTATCATCGGGCACATAGTTGCATGACTGAATCTGCCCGTGAGCGTCGGTCGTGCAAGCGCTGTTTTCGTATCCGTGGCCGTAGACGCGGCCCGCCATTTGCGAGTGATGACACAATGATCGAGGTAACCGAAGTTTCCATTGCCGAGTTGCGCGCGGCGCTGGAGTCCGGCCGCACCACGGCGGTCGAGCTGGTCAAGGCCTACCTGGCGCGTATCGACGCCTACGATGGCCCGGATACGCCGACCCGACTCAATGCGGTGGTGGTGCGCAACCCCGATGCACTGAAGGAGGCCGAGGCCTCCGATGCGCGCCGCGCCCGTGGCGAAACCCTCGGCCCGCTGGATGGTATTCCCTACACCGCCAAGGACAGCTACCTGGTAAAGGGCCTGACGGCGGCCTCCGGCAGCCCGGCGTTCAAGGATCTGGTGGCGCAGCGTGATGCCTTCACCGTCGAGCGTCTGCGTGCGGCAGGCGCCATCTGCCTGGGCAAGACCAACATGCCGCCGATGGCCAATGGCGGCATGCAGCGCGGCGTCTATGGCCGTGCCGAAAGCCCGTATAACGCCGATTACCTGACGGCCCCGTTCGCCTCGGGCTCGTCCAACGGTGCCGGCACTGCCACCGCCGCCAGTTTCTCCGCCTTCGGCCTGGCCGAGGAAACCTGGTCCAGCGGACGTGGCCCGGCCTCGAACAACGGGCTGTGCGCCTATACGCCGTCGCGCGGGGTGATCTCGGTGCGCGGCAACTGGCCGCTGACGCCGACCATGGATGTGGTGGTGCCCTATGCCCGGACCATGGCCGACCTGCTGGAAGTGCTCGACGTGGTGGTGGCCGACGATGCCGACAGCCGTGGCGACCTGTGGCGTTTGCAGCCCTGGGTGCAGATCCCGAAAGCCTCCGAGGTGCGTCCCGCGTCCTACCTGGCGCTGGCGGTCAAGGCCGATGCGCTGAAGGGTAAGCGCCTTGGCGTACCGAAAATGTTCATCAACAAGGACGATCTGGCAGGTACCAGCGAGAACCCTGGCATCGGCGGGCCGACGGGCCAGCGCATTCACACCCGGCCGACGGTGATCGACCTGTGGGAAGCGGCGCGTCAGGCACTGGAAGCCGCTGGCGCCGAGGTGGTCGAAGTGGACTTCCCGCTGGTGTCCAACTGCGAGGGCGACCGCCCCGGTGCGCCGACCGTGTTCAACCGTGGCATCGTCACGCCCGAGTTCCTGCATGACGAGCTGTGGGAGCTGAGCGGCTGGGCTTTCGACGACTTCCTGCGCGCCAATGGTGATCCGAAACTCAACCGCCTGGCCGATGTGGACGGGCCGCAGATTTTTCCGCATGACCCCGGCACGCTGCCGAACCGTGAGGGCGACCTGGCGGCGGGCATGGAGGAATACGTCAACATGGCCAAACGCGGCATCAAGCCCTGGGATCAGATCTCCACGCTGCCCGACGGTCTGCGCGGCCTCGAGCACACACGCAAGATCGACCTGGAAGACTGGATGGATCAACTGGGCCTGGATGCGGTGTTATTCCCCACCGTGGCCGACGTCGGCGCGGCCGATGCCGACGTGAATCCGGCATCCGCCGATATCGCCTGGAGCAACGGTGTGTGGGTGGCCAACGGCAACCTGGCGATCCGTCATCTGGGTGTGCCGACCGTCACCGTGCCGATGGGCGTGATGGCCGATATCGGTATGCCGGTGGGGCTGACCTTTGCCGGCCGTGCCTATGATGATTCGGCACTGCTGCAGCTCGCGGCGGCCTATGAGTCGACTGGCAGCAAGCGTCAGGTTCCGCCGCGTACGCCTGCGTTGTGACGTGAACCTGCCACCCTTCAGGAGGGGCTTCAGCCGCGACTGCTGCAGCGATTGTCGCCGCTAAAGCGCCTCCCACGGGTTGTGGTGCCCCACAATTCAGCGCGCAGGGCGGGTGCAACCCGCCATCGCCATTCTGGCGGGTTTCACCCGCCCTAAGACTGCCTTTCGCGAGCAGAGGCACATCGATCCAGCTCTCTCCCGTAAGCGGGAGAGGGGAGGCAAGTCGTGCTGGCTCAGTGGGAGGGGCTTCAGCCGCGACTGCTGCAGAGCTTGTCGCCGCTAAAGCGCCTCCCACGGTTTGTGGTGCCCCACAATTCAGCGCGCAGGGCGGGTGCAACCCGCCATTGCCATTCTGGCGGGTTTCACCCGCCCTGCGATGTATCGTTCACCTGTGGATTGGAGAGAGGAGGCAAGTCGCGCTGGCTCAGTGGGAGGGGCTTTAGCCGCGACTGCTGCAGCGATTGTCGCCGCTAAAGCGCCTCCCACGGTTTGTGGCGCTCCACAATTCAGCGCGCAGGGCGGGTGCAACCCGCCATTGCCATTGCGGCGGGTTTCACCCGCCCTGCGATGTATCGTTCACCTGTGGATTGGAGAGAGGAGGCAAGTCGTGCTGGCTCAGTGGGAGGGGCTTCAGCCGCGACTGCTGCAGAGCTTGTCGCCGCTAAAGCGACTCCCACGGTTTGTGGCGCTCCACAATTCAGCGCGTAGGGCGGGTGCAACCCGCCATTGCCATTGCGGCGGATTGCACCCGCCCTACGGGATGACGCTCTATCGTTACTGGCGCAAATCCACCGCCGGTGCGCCCTGGCCGTCGAACAACTGGCTCGGGGTGCTGGGCAGGATGCTGGGGCGGCCGTTGTCCGGGCCGCCGTTGCCGATGATGCGAATGTCGCTGTATTTCTTGCCCGACAGTGCAGCCAGGCCAGCGCCGTCGCGGACGATGGTCGGCCGCAGGAAGACCATCAGGTTGCGTTTGATGTGGGATTCGCGGGTGGAGCGGAACAGCCCGCCGAGCAAGGGAATGTCGCCCAGCAGAGGCACCTTGGAGATGGCTTGGGTGACGTCGTCCTGAATCAGGCCGCCCAGCACGATCACCTGACCGTCGTCGGCGAGGATGGTGCTCTTGATCGAGCGTTTGTTGGTCACCAGGTCAACCGCCTGGGCGTTGAGCCCGGTGCTGGGAGCGATGGAGGAGATTTCCTGCTCGATCTCCAGGCGCAGCGTGGCGCCTTCGTTGATGTGCGGGGTGACCTTGAGGGTCACGCCGATGTCCTGGCGTTCGATGGTGGTGAAGGGGTTGCCGGCACCCGAGGCATCGGTTGTGTAGGAGCCGGTCTGGAAGGGCACGTTCTGCCCGACGAGGATTTCCGCCTTCTGGTTGTCCAGGGTCAGCAGGCTCGGCGTGGACAGCAGGTTGCTCTTGCTGTTGGCCGAGAGTGCGGTGATCAGTGCGCCGAAACGATCACTGCCGATGCCGATGATGGCGCCGTCGGGCAGGGTGAGGTCTTCCGGTATTTCGTCACTTTGCAGGATCTGCAGCACGCTGCCCACCGACAGGCCGGTGCCGGAGAAGTTGACCCCGCCCAGGCCGCCTTTGCCGCCACGAGCATCCACGGCCCACTGCACGCCGAGAGCGTCGGTGATGTCGCCGGAGACCTCGACGATGGCCGCTTCGACCATCACCTGTGCGCGCGGTACGTCGAGCTGACGCACGATGTCTTCGAGGGTGGCGACCAGATCGGGCTCGGCCAGCAGCACCAAGGCGTTGAGGCTCTCGTCGGCGCGGATGAGGATGTTCGACTGCCTGCCGGGGGTTTCACTGTTTTCCTGATTCTTCAGGCCTTCGGAGATCTCCCCGAGGGTTTCGGCCAGGGACTTGGCATCGTTGTGGCGCAGGCGGATCACGCGGGTGTTGGCCGAGCGGCTGGTGGGGCTGTCCAGCGAGCGGGCAAGGTCGGCCAGTTTGGCGCGGGCGTCCGGTGGGCCGAGCAGAATCAGGCGGTTAGTGCGTGCGTCGGCCACCACCTGGGTGGCGCTGGTGCCCTTGGCCTGGCCGCGGGCAATGGCGGTGTTGAGCACTTCGGCGGCGTCCATCACCCAGGCGTGCTGCAGGGTGACCACGCTGAAGTCCTGCGCGCCGCTGCGGTCAAGCTGGCGCATCAGGTCTTCGATGCGTTCGATGTTGGCGCTGCGGTCGCTGATGATCAGCGCGTTGGACGAGGTGACGGCAGCCAGGTGGCCATACTGCGGCACCAGCGGACGAATCAGCGGGATCAGCTCGGCCACTGGCGCGTGCTGTACCTGGATCAGGCGGGTTTCCAGGCGGTCCGGCGCCGGGCGGCCGGCATCGGCTTCGGCCTTGGCCTCGGCGTTGGGCACGATGCGCGCCTGGTCGCCCTGGGTCAGCACGCTGAAACCGTGGGTGGCCATCACCGAGAGAAACAGTTGATAGACCTCGGACAGCCCCAACGGCGTGCTGGAGATCACGTTGACCTGGCCTTTCACGCGCGGGTCGACAACGAAGGTCTGCCCGGTGATGGCGGCGACCTGATCGATGAACTCGCGGATGTCGGCGCCCTTGAGGTTGATGGTCCAGCGTTCTTCCTGCTGATTGGCGCTGGCCGGTACCTGCTCGATTTGCGCGAGCGAAGGCAAGGGGACAGCAGCCAGGCCGGCGGCGAGGATGGCGAGGGTCAGTCTGCTTCGGAGAACATGCATCGGTTCAGTCGCTTTCCATGAGCTGATCGGCGGGCGTTTCCTCTGGCAGAGTGCCAGAGGCTTCCATCTGTTCGCGCAGGTCTTGCATGCGCTGACGCAGTTGTTCGAGGTTGTTCTGGTCGAGCTGATCGAGTTGTTCGACGGGGTCGTTGATCGTTTCTTCCGCTGGTGTATAGACGCTGTACTGGCCACTCTGCTGACGAGGGAAGGCCAGGCTTTCGCGGCGGCCATTGCGCAGCAGTTCGACGTGATCGGCATAGACGGCATCCAGGCGCACGCCACTGTCCACATCCATGCCGACGGTATAACGCTGGGCGCTCTGGCCCTGGCGCTGGAGCACGGCGCTGGAACGTTGCGGGTCACTGTGGACGAAGCTGCCGAGCAAGGTCAGTTGCAGGTTGGTGGCCGGTGGCGGGCCGCTGTCGGCCTGGCGTGGGCTGCCGAACAGCTGGGCGATGGGCGCCTGCGCGCGCTGTTGCAGGTCGGGGGCAGTCTGACTGAGCGGTTGCTGCACGGGGCCGCGCACCAGACGCAGCAACTCTGCGCTTTGCCAGGCCAGACTCACGCTCAAGGCGATCAGCACGAGCATGCCGATCAGGCTCGGGGCATTGTCCTTGATCCGCTGGGAAAGGGCCGAGATGGGCAAAAGCATCACTCCGAAAACGACAGTCCAATTCTTCTTATGTGCTGGGCGTCGCGCGCTGATCATAGCAGTCTGCGCGAGGTTGGCATCCCCTAAATAGGGTGGGTGTACAGTTACAGACGATGTGTTAAAGATAGTCGAATGTATGCACAAAAAGACCGTTCCAGAGGTAGCCATTGGGTCGAACAGTCAGATTTGGCTGTGTTGCCCGAATAAGGTTCTGTTCTAAGGTCACACATGAACACTTCGTTGCTGGAAATTCCGCTGCGCCGTCTGCCCTTCAGCTTTGCCAAGCGTCACGGTGTGGTGTTCGTCATGCAGGACGAACGCACCAGCCTGGCCCATCGCGCCGATTGTGACCCGGTGGCGCTGGCCGAGGCGCAGCGCTTCGCCGGGCGCCGCCTGCCGCTGCAGGTGCTGAGTGCCCCTGAGTTCGCCCAGGTGTTGGGTGCTGCCTATCAACACGATTCAGCGTCCATGCAATTGGCCGAGGATATCGGTGGCAGTTTCGATCTGGCCTCTCTGGCCGATCAGGTGCCGGAAACCGAAGACCTGCTGGAGCAGGAGGACGACGCGCCAATCATCCGCCTGATCAACGCCATCCTGGGTGAAGCGATCAAGGAAAACGCTTCCGACATTCACCTGGAGACTTTCGAGAAACGCCTGGTGGTGCGCTTTCGCGTCGACGGCATCCTCCGTGAGGTGCTCGAACCCAAGCGCGAGCTCGCCGCGTTGCTGGTCTCGCGGGTGAAGGTCATGGCGCGGCTGGACATCGCCGAGAAGCGCGTGCCGCAGGACGGGCGCATTTCGCTCAAGGTCGGTGGGCGCGAGGTGGACATTCGTGTGTCCACATTGCCCTCGGCCAATGGTGAACGGGTGGTGCTGCGTCTGCTCGACAAACAGGCCGGGCGCCTGTCTTTGCAGCACCTGGGCATGCGCGCCGAGGACCGCAAACTCATGGAGGATACGGTGCGCAAGCCGCACGGCATCCTGCTGGTTACCGGCCCCACCGGCTCGGGCAAGACCACCACGCTATACGCCAGCCTGGTCAGCCTCAACGACCATACGCGCAACATCCTCACCGTCGAGGACCCCATCGAATATCACCTCGAAGGCATCGGCCAGACTCAGGTCAACACCAAGGTGGACATGACCTTCGCCCGCGGTCTGCGCGCCATCCTGCGCCAGGACCCGGACGTGGTGATGGTCGGCGAGATCCGCGACAAGGAAACCGCCGAGATCGCCGTACAGGCTTCGCTGACCGGCCACCTGGTGCTCTCCACGTTGCACACCAACAGCGCCATCGGCGCCATCACCCGCCTGGTGGACATGGGCGTAGAGCCCTTTTTGCTGTCGTCATCCTTGCTGGGTGTGCTGGCCCAGCGCCTGGTGCGGGTGCTGTGCCCGTCGTGCAAGGAACCCTATGCGGCCGATGCAGCCGAATGCGCGTTGCTCGGCGTGCCGGCCAGCTCGCCGCCGACCCTGTATCACGCTCGCGGCTGCGCTCACTGTCATCAGCAGGGCTACCGTGGGCGTACCGGTATCTACGAACTGGTGGTCTTCGATGAAGCCATACGCACGCTGGTGCACAGCCGCGCTTCCGAGCAGGACTTGACTCGCCACGCCCGCACCCTGGGCCCGAGCATCCGTGACGATGGCCGGCGCAAGGTGCTGGAGGGGGTGACCACGGTCGAGGAAGTGCTGCGCGTGACGCGAGAGGAATGATGGCGAGTGGGATGTTGGCATTGGCTCCTGTAGGAGCGGCTGGGCGGCATTCCGTTTCGGCCGCGGGTCGGCGCAGATCGCGGCTAAGGCCGCTCCTACGGGAACAACCGGAGCGATTTGCCGATGGCTGCCTTTGAATATATCGCCCTCGACGGGCGCGGCCGCCAGCAGAAGGGCGTGCTGGAAGCCGACAGCGCGCGCCAGGTGCGCCAACTGCTGCGTGAGCGCCAGCTGGCGCCGCTGGAGGTCAAAGCCACGCGCAGCCGCGAGCAGGACAGCGGGCAGGCGCGCCTGGGTTTTGTACGTGGCCTGTCGGCGCGCGACCTGGCGCTGGTCACTCGCCAGTTGGCGACGCTGATCCAGGCGGCGCTGCCCATCGAAGAAGCGCTGCGCGCCGCTGCTGCGCAATCCACCCGTTCGCGTATCCAGAGCATGCTCCTGGCGGTGCGCGCCCGCGTGCTCGAGGGCCACAGCCTGGCCGGCAGCCTGAAGGAATTTCCGGCCGCGTTTCCCGAGCTATACCGCGCCACGGTGGCGGCGGGGGAACATGCCGGGCACCTCGGCCCGGTGCTGGAGCAATTGGCCGACTACACCGAACAGCGTCAGCAGTCGCGACAGAAGGTGCAGTTGGCGTTGCTCTACCCGGTGATCCTGATGTGTGCCTCCTTGCTGATCGTCGGCTTTCTGCTCGGCTACGTGGTACCGGACGTGGTCAAGGTGTTCGTCGATTCCGGGCAGACCCTGCCAGCGCTGACGCGCGGGCTGATCGCCCTGAGCGACTGGGTCAAGGCCTGGGGGCTGGTTGCCCTGGTGGCGCTGATACTGGCGGTCGTCGCCTTGCGCGCAGCCCTGCGTGACGAGGCGTTCAGGCTGCGCTGGCATCGGTTTCTGCTGCGCATACCGCTGGTTGGTCAGCTGGGCCGCGCCACCGATTGCGCGCGTTTTGCCTCGACCCTGGCCATCCTCACCCGCAGCGGTGTGCCGCTGGTGGAGGCGCTGGCGATTGCCGGCGAGGTGATCGGCAACCGGGTGATCCGTGGCGAGGTGCTGGTGGCGGCGCAGAAGGTGCGCGAAGGTGGCAGCCTGACCCGCTCGCTGGAGGCCACCGGACAGTTCCCGCCGATGATGCTGCACATGATCGCCAGCGGTGAGCGCTCCGGTGAGCTGGATCAGATGTTGGCGCGTACGGCGAAGAACCAGGAGAACGACCTCGGCGCTCAGATCGCTCTGCTGGTCGGATTGTTCGAGCCGTTCATGCTGGTCTTCATGGGGGCAGTGGTGCTGGTGATCGTTCTGGCCATCCTGCTGCCGATTCTTTCTTTGAACCAGATGGTGGGGTAGCAAGGTGAATAGCAGACAAGCAGGTTTCACCCTGATTGAAATCATGGTGGTGGTGGTGATCCTGGGCATTCTGGCGGCGCTGGTGGTGCCGCAGGTGATGAGCCGGCCTGATCAGGCCAAGGTCACCGCCGCGCAGAACGACATCCGCGCTATCGGCGCGTCGCTCGACATGTACAAGCTCGACAACCACAACTACCCCAGCACCCAGCAGGGCCTGGAGGCGCTGGTGAACAAGCCGAGCGGTAACCCACAAGCGAAGAACTGGAACAAGGATGGCTACCTCAAGCGCCTGCCCATCGATCCCTGGGGCAACCCGTATCAGTACCTGGCCCCCGGTACCAAGGGTGCCTTCGATCTCTACTCGCTCGGCGCCGACGGTAAGCAGGGTGGCAGCGATCTGAACGCCGATATCGGCAACTGGGATCTCTGACCCGACCATGCCGCTGTTCGCCTGTGGGAGCGAGCGTCGCGAGCGAAGCGTTCGACATCGCCCATGTTCGCGAGCAGCGCTCGCTCCTACGTTGAAGGCGCAGCGCGGCTTTACCCTGATCGAGCTGCTGGTGGTGCTGGTCATTCTCGGCAGCCTGATCGGCCTGGCGGTGCTAAGCACCGGCATCGCCGGGCCGTCGCGCGAGCTGCGCAGCGAGGCCGAGCGCCTCGGTGGGCTGATCGGCGTGCTGGTGGATGAAGCGGTGCTGGACAATCGCGAATACGGGCTGAGTTTCACCCGTGAAGGCTATCGGGTGCTGCGCTACGACCCGCAGCGCGGCGAATGGCAGGCGCTGGATCGCCAGGCTCATCGCCTGCCGGAGTGGGCCGAAGTGACGCTTGAGGTGGAGGGCAACGTGGAAGGTGAGGCTTTGAACCTCGGGGGCGAGGCCAGTGCTGATGCACCGCAGTTGCTGATCCTTTCCAGTGGCGAGCTGACTCCGTTTCGCCTGCGTATCGCCGAACGCCGTCGTGACGGCCTGCGTCTGCAACTGTCTAGCGATGGCTTCGGTCTGCCGCGTGTCGAGGAACTGGGCACGGGGCGCGCCAGATGAGATCGACGCGAGGCTTTACCCTGCTCGAAGTGCTGGTGGCCCTGGCCATCTTCGCCCTGATTGCCGCCAGCGTGCTGACTGCCAGCGCACGCAGCGTGCGCACGGCCAGCCAGCTTGAGAACAAGACCCTGGCCATGTGGGTGGCGGACAACCGACTGACCGAGCTGCAACTGGCCGACACGCCACCGGCTGATGGCCGCGACCAGGGCCAGGTGGAGTTCGCCGGCCGTCGCTGGTCGTGGCAAAGCGAAATCCAGGCCACCAGTGAGCCGGCCATGCGCCGCGTGACGTTGTGGGTCGCCGCCGAGGAGCGGGGCGCTTCGGGCGATCTGCGTGAGCGGGCGCAGGTCACGCTCAGCGGTTTCCTGGGGGCGCCATGATGCGTAGGAGCGAGCTCTGCTCGCGAATCCGTGGCGACGCCATTTCGCTCGCGACGCTCGCTCCAGCCCGTAGGATGGGCCGGGCGGCGCTCCGCTTCAGCCCACCAACAGCGGCCAGCCTTGGTGGGCTAAAGCCCACCCTACCAACTGGTGACCCTCAGCGGTTTCCTGGGAGCTCCATGATGTGTGGGAGCGCTCAGCGCGGCTTCACCCTGCTGGAGCTGCTGATCGCCATCGCCATCTTCGCCCTGCTGGGCCTGGCCACCTACCGCATGCTCGACAGCGTGCTCAGCGCCGATGCCGTCACTCGCGAGCACGAACGTCAGTTACGCGAGTTGACCCGCGCCCTGTCAGCCTTCGAGCGCGATCTGCGCCAGGTCACGGTACGGCCGATTCGCGATGCTTTCGGTGATGCCCAGCCGGCGCTGCACGGCGATTTGGCTGATGCCACGGCGCTGGAGCTGAGTCGTGTCGGCTGGCGCAACCCGCTCGGCCAACCGCGTGCCGAGGTACAGCGGGTGCGTTGGCAGCTCAGTGGCGAGCAGTGGCAGCGGCGTTACTGGCGCGTGCTGGATCGCGCGCAGGACAGCACGCCGCAGATCCAGCAGGCGCTCGATGGCGTCGAGTCATTGAGCCTGCGCTATCTGGACAAGGACGGCCAGTGGCAGCCTGACTGGCCGCCAGCCAATGCCTCTGGCGACGGTCTACTCACAGAGCTGCCACGCGCTGTGGAGCTACGCCTGCAGCATCGCCGCTATGGCGAGCTGCGCCGTCTGCTGCGCCTGCCCGATCTGCCGGCGCAGAACTCTGCTGGCGCGCCGCCGGAAGATCCTGATCAGGCGCCGCAGTCATGAAGCGGCAGAATGGGGTGGCGTTGATCACTGTGCTGCTGGTGGTCGCCGTGGTCACGGTGGTGTGTGCGGGGCTGATCGCCCGTCAGCAGCTGTCGATCCGCAGCAGCGCCAACCAGTTGCACGTGACCCAGGCCTGGCACTACGCCCTGGGGGGCGAGACGCTGGCCAAGGCGGTGCTGGAGCGCGACCTGCGCCGGGGTGATCCACGTCAGCCGGTTGATCACCTGCTGGAACCTTGGGCCAGGCCGCTGACGTTCCCGCTGGATGAAGGCGGCGAGCTGTGGGTGCGCATCTCCGATCCCGGCGGCCGCTTCAACCTCAACAGCCTGGTGCGCCAGGGGCGGCCCAACGAGCTGGCGGTGCTGCGCCTGCGCCGCCTTTTGTTGCGTTTGGGCATCGACAAACCCTATGCCGAGCGCTTGCTGGATTGGTTCGATAGCGACAGTGAGCTGCGGGGCGGCAATGGCGCCGAGGACGGCCAGTATCTGCTGGCGACACCGCCTTATCGCACTGCCAATCGCGAGATCACCGACGTGTCCGAACTGCGCCTGCTGTTGGAAATGGAGGAGGCCGACTATCGCCGCCTGCAGCCTTTCGTCAGCGCGCTGCCGAGCGAGGCGCTGCTCAACGTCAACACCGCTAGCGCGATGGTGCTCTCCAGCCTCTCCGATGGACTGACACCGGATGCGGCCCTGGCGCTGATCGCCGGGCGTGGTGACGAGGGGTATCTCAGCCCGGCTGCATTCGCTGCTCAGCCTGCGCTCGCCGGGTTGGGTGAACAGGTGGTACAGGGGCTGGCGGTCGGTAGCCAATATTTCGAGGTGTTCAGCGAGGTGAGCCTGGGCGAACGCCGGGTGGTATTGCGTAGCCTGCTGCAGCGCAGCAATGATGGCCAGGTCAGTGTCCTGGCGCGTGATCTGGGGCAGGGCGGCGTGCCGCTCCGGCCTCTCGAGGAACAACAAGAATGAACCCGACATGGATTTATCTGCCGCCTGAGGCGTGCCACGCGCTCTCAGCGGATCTACCCGTGCAGCGCGTCACGGCAGACAGCAGTCGCTCTCTTGGTCTGGCCGAGGCCCTGGCCGATTTGCCGGCACACTGGGAGCTGGTGCTGCCGGTGGAGGCGGTCACCGCCTGCGCCGTGCGACTGCCGACGCAGAAGGCGCGCTGGATGCGCCAGGCGCTGCCGTTCGCGGTGGAGGAGTTGCTGGCCGAGGATGTCGAGCTGATGCACCTGGCGCTGGGTGAGCCACTGGCCGATGGTCGTCACCGCGTCTATGCGCTGCGCGCCAGTTGGTTGCGCGAGTGCCTGGCCCTGTGCGCGGCGCAACCGCCGCAGGCGATTCGCGTCGATGCCGATCTGCTGCCACGCCAGGGCAGTCAGTTGCTCTGGTTGCAGTCGCGCTGGCTGCTCGGTGGCGAGGCGCCCTGGCGCCTGGCTTTGCAGGACGAGGATTGGCCAGCGCTGGCAGGCCGTTGCCCATCGCCATGCATCGCCAGTGCGCCGGCTGGGCAGGCGCTGCCCGGCCCGGTCGATGAGGTGCATCTGCTGGAGGACGCGCATCAATGGCTGGTGCTTCAGGGCAACGGTGTCGATCTGGCTCAGGGGGAGTTCGCCCTGCGCCAGAGTGGCGACGGTTGGCGGCGTTGGCGCCCGCTGGCCGGGGTACTGGCGCTGTGCTTCGTACTGCAGTGGGGCTTCACGCTCGCGCAAGGTTGGTACCTGCAGCGCGAGGCCGATGCTTACGCTGCGTCCAGCGAGGCGCTGTACCGCGAGTTGTTTCCTCAGGACAGCAAGCTGATCAACCTGCGTGCGCAGTTCGATCAACATCTGGCGCAGTCCACGGGCGGCGATAGTCCGGTGCTGGGCCTGCTGGCCGAGGTGGCGGCGGCGCTGCAGGCCGAGGGCACAGCGCTGGTGCAGGTCAATCAGCTCGATTACAGCGCGACCCGTGGCGATCTGTCGTTGCAATTGCAGGCGCCGGGCTTTGCCGAGCTGGAGCGTTTGCGTGAGCGTCTGGAGGAGTCCGGCCTGTCGGTGCAGATGGGCTCGGCCAGCCGTGAAGCCGAGGGCGTCAGTGCACGCGTGGTGATAGGAGGATGATGGGCATGTCGAGGACGGGGTTGAGCGAAAGTCTGCAACTGCACTGGCAGCGCTCGCCGCTGGCGCAGCGCTGGCAGACGCTGCCGGCGCGTGATCGCCTGGCACTTTTGGCGCTGAGCGTTTTCCTGCTGTTGGTGCTGTTTTATCTGGCGTTGTGGCAACCGGTGCAGCGTCATGCTCAGGCCGCGCGTAGCGCATTCGAAGAGCAGCGGGCCCTGTACGCCTATATGCAGAGCCGTGCGCCACAGGTGCAGGGGCGCGACTTGCAGCCACGCGCCAGCCTCGACCCGGCACGCCTGCAGGGGGTGGTCACGGCGAGTGCGGCTGAGCAGGGGCTGGTGATCGAGCGTCTGGATACCGAAGGCTTTGGCGTGGTGCAGGTCAACCTGCAGCCGGTGGCATTCGCTCAGTTGCTGCGCTGGATTCAGGCGCTGGAGGGGCAGGGCGTGCGCGTCGAGGAAGCCGGGCTGGACCGCGCCGAGGAAAACCGCGTGAGCGCACGCCTGAGCCTGCGCGTCGATGGGTAGGGTGCGCCATGCGCACCGGCTTCTTGTGGTTTTCGCTATCAGGCTCGGTTCTCTCGGTGCGCACGGCGCACCCTACGGTTTGAGTGGCGCCGCGGTAACAGTGCGCACTCAATTGGGCGGTTAGGGAACGTGGGCGTGCCGATACGGTGCATATTTCAGCGCGGGTTGGAACGCGTTAGAGGCGTTGATGCCCATGAAATGGGCATTCGTTGATTCCTGGCCTGAGTATTGCTGTGAGTATCCGTTTGTCCTTTTCGCTTGATCACTCCTTTGCCTGGCTGTCAATATCTGTCGCCGGCGCTTCCTGTGCTTCTGTAATTAGTTGTCGCATTGAGGAAATATCGCCTCATTGCCTGCCGCTAGAATGCCGCACACCCAGCCAAGGCCCCTGTGTCGCTCGTCCACCACGACAGCGCAGCACCGCCTTCTACAATCCTTAAAAGGCCCGGGCCCCTCACTGCCTCGATGTCATACCCAATTCGAAGGAGCAAAGAATGAAGAAGATCGCACTGCTCGGCGCCCTGGCGCTGTCCCTGATGTCGCCCCTGGCCATGGCCGAGAAGCCGCTGCGCATCGGCATCGAGGCGGCTTACCCGCCCTTCGCATTCAAGACTCCCGATGGCCAGATTGCCGGCTTCGACTACGACATCGGCAACGCCCTGTGCGAAGAGATGAAGGTCGAGTGCAAGTGGATCGAGCAGGAGTTCGATGGCCTGATCCCGGCACTGAAAGTGCGCAAGTTCGACGCCGTGCTGTCTTCCATGTCGATCACCGAAGACCGCAAGAAGTCCGTGGACTTCACTGGCAAGTACTACGCCACCCCGGCCAAGCTGGCGATGAAGGCCGGTACCGAGATCAAGGACCCGCTGGTCGACCTGAAAGGCAAGAAGATCGGCGTGCAGCGCTCGTCCGTGTATGACCGCTACGCCACCGACATCTTCGCCCCGGCTGGCGCTGAAGTCGTGCGCTACAGCTCGCAGAACGAAGTGTTCCTGGACATGCAGTCCGGCCGTCTGGATGCCACCCTGGCCGACTCGGTGAACATCGATGACGGCTTCCTCAAGACCGACGCTGGCAAGGGCTTCGCGTTCGCCGGCCCGGACTTCACTGACGTGAAGTACTTCGGCGAAGGCCAGGGCATTGCCGTGCGCAAGGGTGACAAGGCGCTGGCCGACAAGATCAGTGCTGCCATCCTGGCCATTCGCGCCAACGGTAAGTACAAGGCAGTGCAGGACAAGTACTTCGACTTCGACGTTTACGGCGAGTAAGCGTCCCAGGCAGATGAAGTGGCACTAACCTTCTGAGGTTGTGCCACTTTTTTCTTGGTTCTGCGGAGTCGGTGAATACCCATGCTGGTATTCACCCTGCGGCCCGTCGCGTGAGCGACATGAATTTTCTTTGTGCTAGGCGGCGCCTGGGGTGCCTGAGAGGTATTAGCGCATGCTTCAAGGCTACGGCTCGACCATTCTCGATGGTGCCTGGCTCACTCTGCTTCTGGCGCTGACGTCGATGGCAGTAGCGATCTTCCTCGGGCTGCTGGGTGCGGCCTTTCGTCTGTCGCCGATCCGCTGGCTGGCGGCGTTGGGCGATACCTACGCCACGGTGATTCGCGGCATTCCCGACCTGGTGCTGATCCTGCTGATCTTCTATGGCGGCCAGGACATGGTGAACCGTGTCGCGCCGATGCTCGGCTATGACGACTACATCGACATCAATCCCTTCGTCGCTGGCGTCTTCACCATGGGCTTCATCTTCGGCGCCTACCTGTCGGAAACCTTCCGTGGCGCCTTCATGGCGATCCCCAAGGGGCAGGCGGAAGCGGGTGCAGCCTATGGCATGAGCGCGATGCAGGTGTTCTTTCGCATCCTCGTGCCGCAGATGATCCGTTTCGCCATTCCCGGTTTCACCAACAACTGGCTGGTGCTGACCAAGGCCACCGCGCTGATTTCCGTGGTCGGCCTGCAGGACATGATGTTCAAGGCCAAGAGCGCGGCCGACGCGACGCGTGAGCCGTTCACCTTCTACCTGGCAGTGGCGGGGCTGTACCTGGTACTGACCAGTGTTTCGCTGCTGGCGCTGCGCTTTCTCGAGAAGCGCTACTCGGTGGGTGCCAAGGTGGCTGACCTATGATCTTCGACTATCAAATGATCTGGGAGAACCTGCCGCTGTACTGGGGCGGCGTGCTGGTCACCCTGAAAATCCTGCTGATCTCCCTGGCGTTCGGCCTCAGCCTGGCGCTGCCTCTGGCGCTGATGCGGGTGTCTAAATCGCCTTGGGTCAACTTCCCGGCCTGGCTCTATACCTACGTGATTCGCGGCACGCCGATGCTGGTACAGCTGTTCCTGATCTATTACGGCCTGGCCCAGTTCGAGTTCATCCGTGACAGCTTCATGTGGCCGTATTTCTCCAGCGCCACCTTCTGCGCTTGCCTGGCGTTTGCCATCAACACCAGCGCCTACACGGCGGAAATCCTCGCCGGCAGCCTCAAGGCCACGCCGCCCGGCGAGATCGAGGCGGCCAAGGCCATGGGCATGTCGCGCAGCAAGCTCTACCGGCGCATCCTGCTGCCGTCGGCGTTGCGCCGTGCGCTGCCGCAGTACAGCAACGAAGTGATCATGATGTTGCACACCACCTCGCTGGCCTCGATCGTGACCCTGATCGACATCACGGGTGCCGCGCGCACCGTCAGCGCGCAGTACTACATGCCGTTCGAAGCCTTCATCACCGCCGGCCTGCTCTACCTGGCGCTGACCTTCATCCTGGTGCGCCTGTTCAAGCTGGCCGAGCGCCGCTGGCTGGCCTACATGGCGCCGCGCAAGGCTTGATGCCTTGACGATTCAAGAGAACCCGAACATGTACAAACTCGAAGTTCAGGACCTGCACAAACGCTACGGCAGCCATGAGGTGATCAAGGGCGTGTCGATGGCGGCCAAGGCGGGCGACGTGATCAGCATCATCGGCTCCAGCGGCTCGGGCAAAAGCACCTTCCTGCGCTGCCTGAACCTGCTCGAGCAGCCGCATGCCGGCAAGATCCTGCTCAACAATGAAGAGCTGAGGCTGGTATCGGCCAAGGACGGTTCGCTGCGCGCCGCCGATGCCAAGCAGCTGCAGCGCATGCGCTCGCGCCTGGCCATGGTGTTCCAGCACTTCAACCTGTGGTCGCACATGAGCGCCCTGGAGAACGTGATGGAAGCGCCGGTGCACGTACTCGGCATGAGCAAGGCCGAAGCCCGCGACAAGGCGGAACATTACCTGGCCAAGGTCGGCGTTGCGCACCGCAAGGACGCCTACCCCGCGCATATGAGTGGTGGTGAGCAACAGCGCGTGGCAATAGCCCGTGCTCTGGCCATGGAACCGGAGGTGATGCTCTTCGACGAACCCACTTCGGCGCTCGACCCCGAGCTGGTCGGCGAAGTGCTCAAGGTGATGCAGGACCTGGCCACCGAAGGTCGCACCATGGTGGTGGTGACCCACGAAATGGGTTTTGCCCGCGAGGTGTCGAATCAACTGGTGTTCCTGCACAAGGGGCTGGTCGAGGAGCGCGGTTGCCCGAAGGAAGTGCTGGCCAATCCGCAATCCGAGCGACTGCAGCAGTTCCTTTCCGGCAGTCTCAAATAATAAGAAGCTAGACTGCGTCTCAAAGCCTGTTCAAAGTCTTGCGAGCTAGAGGCATGCAAGGCAAAAACAGGCGAGGAAGCGGAGTGTACTTTTGTACATGAGCATTCCGAGCCTGTTTTTAACGCAGCAGGCCCGACGCGCAGCAAACTGTGAACAGGCTTTCATGACCCCCCATCGAATTGGCTTTTTATACTGGCCCGGCACCAAGGCCCTGACCCTGTCCCTGGCGGAGGAGGCCCTGCGTGTCGCCCAGCGCGTGCATCCGGAAGTGGTGTACGAGCTGGTGTTCCTCCAGGCCGAGCCGCTGGCGGCCGGTGACTGGCGTCTGCCGGGCGAGCCCTGGGCCGGGCATCTGGAGGGGCTGGACAAGCTGTTCCTGTTGGCCGATGCGCCGCCGGCGCAGGTTTCTGCCGGTCTGGCGGCTGCGCTCAAGCAGCAGGTGCGCAGTGGTTGTGTGATTGGCGGGCTGTCTGCCGGGGTCTATCCGCTGGCTCAGCTCGGTTTGCTCGATGGTTATCGCGCAGCAGTGCACTGGCGCTGGCAGGACGATTTCTCCGAGCGCTTCCCTAAGGTCATCGCCACCAGTCATCTGTTCGACTGGGATCGTGATCGGCTGACCGCCTGTGGCGGCCTGGCGGTGCTCGATCTGCTGCTGGCAGTGCTGGCACGCGATCACGGCGCCGAACTGGCCGGTGCGGTGAGCGAGGAACTTGTGGTCGAGCGCATTCGCGAGGGCGGTGAGCGTCAGCGTATTCCACTGCAGAATCGCCTGGGCTCCAGCCATCCGAAGCTGACCCAGGCCGTGCTGCTGATGGAAGCCAACATCGAGGAGCCGCTGACCACCGACGAGATCGCCCAGCATGTGTGCGTGTCGCGTCGTCAGTTGGAGCGCATCTTCAAGCAGTACCTCAACCGCGTGCCCAGCCAGTATTACCTGGAGCTGCGCCTGAACAAGGCGCGGCAGCTGCTGATGCAGACCAGTAAGTCGATCATCCAGATCGGCCTGTCCTGCGGCTTCTCTTCGGGGCCGCACTTCTCCAGTGCCTACCGCAACTTCTTCGGCGCCACGCCGCGCGATGATCGCAACCAGCGTCGCAGCAACAGCCCCTTCGAGCTGACCTCCACGCCGGTCGAGCGTGGTTGATCGGGGCGGTCGCGGCTAAAGCCCCTCCCACGGTATGCGCTGGCGGTAGCCCGGATGAAATCCGGGGCGATCTGTTGTCGGCCCCGGATTGCATCCGAGCTACGCAAGCAGGACTTTCGATACCGACCGGTCAGCCTGCGGAGAATTTTTCCAGCGGCGTGCTCCAGGCGGCGATCTGCGATTAAACTGCGCCTTTCCGACGCTTTCTGTCGCTTGGACGAAAACCCGCGGAAAACCTGGGGTGGCGCTGTAAGAAGTTGTCGCATGGCGACAATGCCGGCCCCGATTCAGTCCCTACAATCCTTGCATTCCCTGTCGTTTCGGGCGCTTCGCCGCCTGCAACGGCCGGTATTTCTCATCAGGAGAGCTTTGATGTCCGTTCAGCACGATGCGGTGCAACGCGCCGATTTCGACCAGTTCATGGTCCCCAACTACGCCCCTGCTGCCTTCGTCCCCGTGCGCGGCCTGGGTTCGCGAGTCTGGGACCAGAACGGTCGAGAGCTGATCGACTTCGCCGGCGGCATCGCCGTCAACGTGCTTGGCCACTGCCACCCGGCGCTGGTCGCGGCGCTGACCGAGCAGGCCAATACCCTGTGGCACATCTCCAATGTCTTCACCAACGAGCCAACCCTGCGCCTGGGCAAGAAGCTGGTCGAGGCGACTTTTGCCGAGCGTGTGTTCTTCTGCAACTCCGGTGCCGAGGCCAACGAGGCGGCGTTCAAGCTGGCCCGTCGCGTCGCCCATGACCGTTTCGGCCCGGAAAAGCACGAGATCATCGCCGCCACCAACAGCTTTCATGGCCGCACGCTGTTCACCGTCAGCGTCGGCGGTCAGCCGAAGTACTCCGACGGCTTCGGCCCGAAGATCCAGGGCATCACCCATGTTCCGTACAACGATCTGGACGCGCTGAAAGCCGCCATTTCCGACAAGACCTGCGCAGTGGTGCTGGAGCCCGTGCAGGGCGAGGGCGGCGTGCTGCCAGCGGACAAGGCTTATCTGGAAGGCGCCCGCGAGCTGTGCAACGCACACAACGCGCTGCTGGTGTTCGATGAGGTGCAGAGCGGCATGGGCCGTACCGGCGAACTGTTCGCCTACATGAACTACGGCGTGGTGCCGGACATTCTCTCCAGCGCCAAGAGCCTGGGCGGTGGTTTCCCCATCGCGGCGATGCTCACCACCACCGATCTGGCCAAGCATTTCTCGCCTGGCACCCACGGCACCACCTACGGCGGCAACCCGCTGGCCTGTGCAGTCGGTGAGGCGGTGCTGGATATCGTCAACACCCGCCAGACCCTGGACGGTGTGAAGGCCAAGAGCGAGCAGTTCAAGACGCGCCTGCTGGCTTTGGGCAAGCAGTACGGTCTGTTCGAGCAGGTGCGTGGCATGGGCCTGCTGCTCGGCTGTGTACTCAACGAGGCGTGGATGGGCAAGGCCAAGCAGGTGCTCGATGCCGCCACTGCCGAAGGCCTGATGATTCTGCAGGCAGGCCCGGACGTGGTGCGTTTCGCTCCGAGCCTGGTGGTCGAAGAGGCCGATATCGACGAAGGCCTGGCGCGTTTCGAGCGTGCGCTGAGCAAACTGACGGCCGCCTGAGTTTTTGCCGACTTGCCGTGGGAGTGGCTTTGGCCGCGACAATCGCCGCTGCGACTGCATGGATGCAGGAGGTAGAGCGAAGCAGGATGCCCGAGCCGAAAGCGCCTCCCACGGCTGTTTGCCCGACCCGGGCTACGAATACCCTGTTAAGAAGGAGTGACCCATGCTGGTGATGCGCCCTGCGCAAATGGCGGACCTGGCCGAAGTGCAGCGACTGGCTGCTGACAGCCCGGTGGGTGTCACTTCGTTGCCCGACGATGCAGGCCGGCTGGGCGACAAGATCGCCGCCTCGGATGCGTCGTTCGCCGCCGAGGTCAGTTTCAATGGCGAGGAAAGCTACTTCTTCGTCCTCGAGGACACCGAGAGCGGCCGCCTGGTAGGTTGTTCCGGCATCGTCGCCTCGGCGGGCTATTCCGAACCCTTCTACAGCTTTCGCAACGAAACCTTCGTGCACAACTCGCGTGAGCTGAAGATCCACAACAAGATTCACGTGCTGTCGCTGTGTCACGACCTGACCGGCAACAGCCTGCTCACCAGCTTCTACGTCGAGCGCCCGCTGGTCAGCAGCGTGTTCGCCGAGCTCAATTCGCGCGGGCGCCTGCTGTTCATGGCGGGTCACCCGGAGCGCTTCGCCGATGCCGTGGTGGTGGAGATCGTCGGTCACAGCGACGAGAACGGTGATTCGCCGTTCTGGGACGCGCTGGGACGCAACTTCTTCGACATGACCTACGCCGAGGCCGAGCGCCTGTGCGGGCTCAAGAGCCGCACCTTCCTCGCCGAGCTGATGCCGCATTACCCCATCTACGTGCCGCTGCTCTCGGACGAGGCGCAGGAGGCCATGGGGCAGGTGCATCCGCGCGCGCAGATCACCTTCGACATCCTCATGCGCGAAGGCTTCGAGACCGATCACTACATCGACATCTTCGACGGTGGCCCGACCCTGCATGCACGCACCTCGGGCATCCGCAGCATCGCGCAGAGTCGCCTGGTGCCGGTGAAGATCGGTGAGGCCGATGTGGGCGGACGCCAGTACCTGGTGAGCAACGGCCAGTTGCAGGATTTCCGCGCCATCGTCGCCGACCTCGACTGGGTGCCGGGCAAGCCTGTTGTACTCAGCGCACAAGCGGCCGAGGCCCTGGGTGTCGGCGAAGGCGCCAGCGTCAGGTTGGTAGCGGTTTAACAGGCTCTCTCCGGCTGGAGTGGGCGCCCTTCAAGGGCAGAGGAGAGTGCCGGCGGCGCTCTTGAGGAATCTGGAGGCTTTATGATTGTTCGTCCCGTGCGCAGTGCCGACTTGCCGGCCCTGATCGACCTGGCTCGCAGCACCGGCGCCGGCCTGACCACGCTGCCGGCCAACGAGGAGCGCCTGGCGCACCGGGTCGGCTGGGCGGAGAAGGCATTTCGTGGCGAGGCCGAGCGGGCCGACGCCGACTACCTGTTCGTGCTCGAAGACGATGCCGGCAAAGTGGTGGGCATTTCTGCGGTGGCCGGCGCCGTCGGCCTGCGCGAGCCCTGGTACAACTACCGTGTGGGCCTGACCGTCAGCGCCTCGCAGGAGTTGAATATCCATCGCCAGGTGCCGACGCTGTTCATGGCCAACGACCTGACCGGCAACTCCGAACTGTGCTCGCTGTTCCTGCACGCCGATTACCGCACTGGCCTCAACGGACGTTTGCTGTCGAAGGCGCGCTTTCTGTTCATCGCCGAGTTTCGCGAGCTGTTCGGCGACAAGGTGATCGCCGAGATGCGCGGCATGTCCGACGAGCGTGGGCGCTCGCCATTCTGGGAGAGCCTCGGCCGGCATTTCTTCAAGATGGAGTTCTCTCAGGCGGACTACCTCACCGGCGTCGGCAACAAGGCCTTCATTGCCGAGCTGATGCCGAAGTTTCCGCTCTATACCTGCTTTCTTTCCGAGGATGCGCGCGCTGTGATCGGCCGTGTGCACCCGGACACCGAGCCAGCGCTGGCCATGCTCAAGGCCGAGGGCTTCAGCTATCAGGGTTATGTCGACATCTTCGATGCAGGTCCGGCCATCGAGGCGGAAACCGCGAAGATTCGTGCCGTGCAGGGCAGCCAGAACCTGGTACTGGCCATCGGTACGCCGGGTGATGACGCCAAACCGTTCCTGGTACACAACCGTAAGCGCCAGGACTGCCGCATCACCGCTGCGCCTGCGCGCCTGGCGGCCGGCACTCTGGTGGTCGATCCGCTGACCGCCAAGCGTCTGCGCCTTTCCGCTGGTGATCAGGTACGTGCCGTGGCGCTGGCGGCGCACGGCTGAGTTAGGGTTTTGCGCGGCGGCCCGAGCAGGCCGCTGGAAAATGCTGGGAGTGGTAAAACAAAATGAACACTCATTACATCGCAGGTCAGTGGCAGCCCGGTCAGGGCGAGTCGCTGCAATCGCTCGACCCGGTCAGCCAGGCCGTGCTCTGGCAGGGTCGGGGCGCTACCGCTGCGCAGGTCGATGCAGCCGTTGCCTCTGCGCGTGGCGCTTTCTCATTGTGGGCCGCGCATTCGCTGGATGGCCGCATCGCCGTGCTGGAGCGCTTCGCCGCCTGCCTGAAATCGCGTGCCGACGAAGTGGCCCGGGCAATTGGCGAGGAGACCGGCAAACCATTGTGGGAAGCTGCCACCGAAGTGAACAGCATGGTGGGCAAGGTCGCCATTTCCATTCAGAGCTATCGCGAGCGCACAGGTGAGAAGAGCGGCCCGCTGGGCGACGCCACTGCGGTGTTGCGCCACAAACCGCATGGGGTGGTCGCGGTGTTCGGTCCCTACAACTTTCCCGGCCACTTGCCTAACGGCCATATCGTGCCGGCGCTGTTGGCTGGTAACTGCGTGCTGTTCAAGCCCAGCGAGCTGACGCCGAAGGTAGCCGAGTTGACCGTGCAATGCTGGATCGAGGCCGGGCTGCCCGAGGGCGTGCTCAGCCTGCTGCAGGGCGGCCGCGAAACCGGTGTCGCCCTGGCCGGCCATCCTGGTATCGACGGGCTGTTCTTCACCGGCTCCAGCCGCACCGGCAACCTGCTGCATGCCCAATTCGCCGGGCGCCCGGACAAGATCCTGGCGCTGGAGATGGGCGGCAACAACCCGCTTATCGTCGATCAGGTCGCGGACGTCGATGCCGCCGTGTACACCATCGTTCAGTCCGCGTTCATTTCTGCCGGCCAGCGCTGCACCTGCGCGCGCCGCCTGCTGGTGCCGCAAGGGGAGTGGGGCGACGCTCTGCTGGCGCGTCTGGTGCAGGTCGTCGGGCAGATCAAGGTCGGTCGCTTCGACGAGCAGCCGGCGCCGTTCATGGGCTCGGTGATTTCCCTGCAGGCCGCCGCGCAACTGATGCAGGCCCAGCAGGACCTGCTGGCGGGCGGCGCCACCGCATTGCTGGCGATGACCCAGCCGCAGGAAGGTGCCGCGCTACTGACGCCCGGCATTCTCGATGTCACAGCGGTTGGCGAGCGTCCTGACGAGGAGTTCTTCGGCCCGTTGCTGCAGGTGATCCGCTACGACAGTTTCGAGGCTGCCATCGCCGAGGCCAACGCCACTGCTTACGGCCTGGCCGCCGGCCTGCTGTCCGACTCACGTGCGCGCTTCGAGCAGTTCTGGCTGCATAGCCGCGCCGGCATCGTCAACTGGAACAAACAGCTCACTGGCGCCGCCAGCACTGCGCCTTTCGGTGGTATCGGCGCTTCGGGCAACCATCGCGCCAGTGCCTATTATGCAGCGGATTACTGCGCGTACCCGGTGGCCGGGCTCGAGAGCGAAAGCCTGGCCTTACCCGCGACTCTGACCCCGGGAGTGATTCTGTAATGACCGCTTATGAAATGAATGTCGACGGCCTGGTCGGGCCGACTCACAACTACGGTGGATTGTCCTACGGTAACGTCGCGTCGCAGAGCAACAGTCAGGCCGTGTCGAGCCCCAAGGAGGCTGCCAAGCAGGGCCTGGCGAAGATGAAGGCGCTGATGGACATGGGCTTCAAGCAGGGCGTGCTGGCCCCGCAGGAGCGTCCGGACGTCGCTGCGTTGCGCAGCCTGGGCTTTACCGGCAGCGACGCGCAGGTGATCGCCAAGGCTGCCAAGGGCGCCATGCCTTTATTGGTTGCGAGCTGTTCGGCCTCCAGCATGTGGACCGCCAATGCCTGCACTGTCAGCCCCAGCGCCGACACGGCCGATGGACGCGTGCATTTCACCGCTGCCAACCTCAACTGCAAGTTCCATCGCAGCATCGAGCACCCCACCACCAGCCGCGTGCTGCAGGCGATGTTCGCCAGCGATGCGCACTTCGCTCATCACCCGGCGCTACCGGCGGTGAGCCAATTCGGCGACGAGGGTGCGGCCAACCACACGCGCTTTTGCAAGGGGTACGGCGACGCCGGTGTGGAGTTCTTCGTCTACGGCCGCAGCGCTTTCGACAGCCGCTATCCGGCCCCGCAGCGCTACCCGGCGCGGCAGACCCTGGAAGCCTCTCATGCGGTGGCTCGCTTGCATGGCCTGGGCAAGGCCGGGGTGGTGTTCGCCCAGCAGAATCCGGAAGTGATCGATCAGGGCGTGTTCCACAATGACGTGATCGCCGTGGGCAATGGCGAGGTGTTGCTCTATCACCAGGATGCCTTCCTGGGTACTGACAAGGTACTGGCCGAACTGGGTGAAAAACTGGCTCGGCGCGGCGGCAACTTCCAGGCCATCTGCGTGCCAGCTTCTGCCGTCAGCGTGCAGGATGCGGTGCGTTCCTATCTGTTCAACAGCCAACTGCTGACCCGCGCCGATGGCGGCATGCTGCTGGTGGTACCGGAGGAGTGCAAGAGCAACGCCAGCGTCTGGCGCTACCTGGAGCAACTGACCGCCAGCGGCGGTCCGATCCGTGAGGTGCGCGTGTTCGACCTCAAGCAGAGCATGCAGAACGGCGGTGGTCCGGCTTGCCTGCGCCTGCGTGTGGCGCTGAATGAGCAGGAGTTGGCTGCGGTAAATCCGGGCGTGCTGATGAGCGATGCGCTACACGACACTCTGGTGGCCTGGGTCGACAAGCATTACCGCGACCGCCTCAGCGAAGCCGATCTGGCCGACCCGCAATTGCTGACCGAATGCCGCACGGCATTGGATGAACTGACGCAGATCCTTAAACTGGGCTCGGTCTATCCTTTCCAGATAGCCTGAACCTGACCTCGATTCCCGGAGATTTTATGAGCGACGCGCTGCAACTGATTCTTGAAGACAACGACGGTACCCAACTGGAAACCTCCTGCAGCCGCTTTGCCGTGGTCTGGCAGGGCAAGGAGCTGTGGGTCCAGGCCGTTGGCGATCAGTTGCTGATCGGTGTCGATGTGGAAGAGGGCGATACCGAGTACGTCAACCTGCTGTTGCGTCCACAGGCCACCAACCTGGTGAGCCTGCAGCTGGAGATGGAGCCGATGATCGCCGATGAGGATGATCATGTTCATGGTCCGGACTGCAACCACTGATTGAATCTTGTAGGGTGTGCCGGGCGGCGCTCCGCTTCAGCCCACCAAGGCTGGCCGCTGTTGGTGGGCTTAAGCCCACCCTACAAAAATGCTGCTAACCAAGGAGTCCCCATGCTTGCCCTCGGCAAACTGCTTGAACTGACCCTGGCCGGCCACGAGCCGTCGGCGAAGATTCAACTGACGCCCGATGGTACGCGTCTGCGTTGGCTCGACGAAGGTGCGCTGGAGGTGACTCCGCCTGCAGCGCGCGACAATGGCCTCGACCTGCTGCTGTCTGCCGGTGTCCACGGCAACGAAACCGCGCCAATCGAGCTGCTCGATCGTCTGCTGCGTGGCATCGCGCGCAATGAGCTGCATCCGGCTGCGCGTATTCTCTTTCTGTTCGGCAATCCCGAGGCGATGCGCCACGGTGAGCGCTATATCGAGCAGGACCTCAATCGCCTGTTCAGTGGTCGTCACGAGCAATCCAGTGGCTTCGAGGCCATTCGGGCCTGCGACCTGGAGCATCTGGCCGCCACCTTTTTCGGCAAGCAAACGGGTCGCACTCGCCTGCACTACGACCTGCACACGGCTATTCGCGGCTCGAAGATCGAGCAGTTCGCCCTCTATCCCTGGCAGGAAGGTCGCGCCCACTCGCGTCGCGAGCTGGAGCGCCTGCGCGCTGCCGGTATCGAGGCGGTGCTGTTGCAGAACAAGGCGTCGATCACCTTCAGCGCCTACACCTATGCGCAGCTCGGCGCCGAGGCCTTCACCCTGGAGCTGGGCAAGGCACGTGCCTTCGGCCAGAACGAGTTGGTCAACCTCGATCTGCTGGAGCATGCGCTGCACGCACTGATCGAAGGGCGCGATGTGATCAGCGGCGAGCCGACGCTCGATGGCTTGCAGCTGTTTTCGGTATCACGCGAGGTCATCAAGCACAGCGACAGCTTCCAGTTGCACCTACCGGAGGACATCGAAAACTTCACCGAGCTGGAGCCTGGCTCCCTGCTCGCCGAAGACATCGCCGACAGCCGCTGGATAGTGGAAGAGAAGGGGGCGCGGATCATCTTCCCCAATCCCAAGGTCAAGAACGGCCTGCGCGCAGCCATTCTGATCGTCCCGGATGACGGTGCCGGCTTGCTGTAGTCCCGGATGCAATCCGGGGATGACCGGCACATTTTCCCCGGATTGCATCCGGGCTACGGTGTCGGCAAGTTGCTTTATCGCGCAACTGTATCTTTCACCGTCTGTGCGACCTCTTTAGCATGAGCCTTTCGCCAATTGCCGGGAAAGCCTGTCATGCCCCTGATCGACCTGCGTAGCGACACCGTCACCCAACCTACCGCCGCCATGCGCGAAGCCATGATGGCTGCCGAGCTGGGTGATGATGTATACGGCGAAGACCCCACGGTAAACCGTCTGGAGGTCTGGTTGGCCAATGAGCTGGGCTTCGCGGCGGCGCTGTTCGTCCCCACCGGCACCATGAGCAACCTGCTGGGCCTGATGGCCCACTGCGAGCGGGGTGACGAATACATCGTCGGCCAGCAAGCGCACACCTACAAGTACGAGGGCGGCGGTGCGGCCGTACTCGGCTCCATCCAGCCTCAGCCGATCGACGGCGAAGCCGATGGTTCTCTGGACCTGGCCAAGGTCGAAGCGGCGATCAAGCAGGACGATTTCCACTTCGCCCGTACCCGTCTGCTGGCGCTGGAAAACACCATGCAGGGCAAGGTGCTGCCGCTCGACTACCTGGCTGCCGCCCGCGAACTCACTCGTCGCCGTGGCTTGAGCCTGCACCTCGATGGCGCCCGCCTGTACAACGCGGCGGTCAAGCTCGGTGTTCCGGCGCGCGAGATCACCCAGCACTTCGATTCGGTCTCGGTGTGCCTGTCCAAGGGGCTCGGTGCGCCCGTTGGCTCCGTGCTCTGCGGCAGCGCTGCGCTGATCGCCAGGGCGCGCCGTCTGCGCAAGATGGTCGGTGGTGGTATGCGTCAGGCTGGTGTGCTGGCGGCGGCAGGCTTGTATGCGCTGCAGCATCAGGTCGAGCGCCTGGCCGAGGATCATGCCAACGCGGTACGCCTGGGCAGCGCTCTGACCGAACTGGGCTACAGCGTCGAGCCGGTGCAGACCAACATGGTCTACGTGCAGCTCGGTGAGCGGGCCAGCACGGTCAAGGCCTTCATGGCCGAGCGCGGTATCGCGGTGACGGCCGCGCCCCGCTTGCGCCTGGTCACCCATCTGGATGTGGGGGCTGGGCAGATCGAGCAGGTTGTGCAGGCCTTTACCGAGTTTTCTGGCGTCTGATCATCTCGGGAAGTTCTGCAGGCACAGGCTGGTGGATGGGCTCTGTAGCTCGCCGTAATGGGGAGGTTCGATGCCCACCGGGAGCAGCAGGGATATCGCTTTGTAGGATTCCAGCAGCCTGCGCAAGGCGGGTGGAGCGGAGGGTTTCTGCAGGAAGCCCAACGCCTGTATGCCAACCTGTCTGGCCTTCAGGGTTGCTTGCTCGAGCTGTGCGCGGTGACTGTTGCCGTGCACGATCAGGGCGTAGAAGGCGCGTTGCTCGCTCAATTGTTTGAGCCAAGCCAGGCGAGCTTCGTCATCAGGCTGCAGGTCGCTAATCAGGATGTCCGGGCTGCCCCGGCGCGCCATCAGGTCAGCGGCCTGCGCAGTGTCGTCGGCGGTCATGACCTGGTAGATCCCGCAAGCGTTCAACTGCTGATGCATGGCCAGCAACTGGTAGGGGTTGTGCTCGAGAAGAAGTATCTTGAGTGCGCGCATGGGGCCTCCCGACTGACGACAGCTGCGGGCACTCTAAAGATGGGAGGGTAGGGGCTGTATAAGACGTATCTGAAAAACCCGTGGTTCCTGCTTCCATTGTATCGATGGTCCTTTGCTCGATTTTCTGCAGGTGATAGGGCAGCACTATCGAGAAAGGCACTAGCCGCGGGCTGTGGGCCCTATATAATGCGGCCCTTTCAGACTGCGCGAAATCTGCTGCGCTCGGTCATGTGGCGTCAAAAACAGGCTGCTCGCCAGCTCGGTCGACATGCTCATTTACAGCTTGTACACCGCGTTTTCTCCTGTTTGACCTTGCCTGGCCCTTGCTCGCCCTGTTCGCGTGGTCTGCTTTGCCGGCTTTTGCCGTGGCCGCCTGACTCCGTGGATATCCCTATGAAAAGCGCAGAAATCCGTGAAGCCTTCCTGAGCTTCTTCGAAGAAAAAGGGCACACCCGTGTCGCTTCCAGCTCGCTGATTCCGGCGAACGACCCAACCCTGCTGTTCACCAACGCGGGCATGAACCAGTTCAAGGACTGCTTCCTGGGCCTGGAAAAGCGCGCCTACACCCGCGCCACCACCAGCCAGAAGTGCGTGCGCGCCGGCGGCAAGCATAACGACCTGGAAAACGTCGGCTACACCGCGCGTCACCACACCTTCTTCGAAATGCTGGGCAACTTCAGCTTCGGCGACTACTTCAAGCGCGATGCCATTCATTACGCCTGGGAATTCCTGACTTCCGACAAGTGGCTGAACCTGCCCAAGGAAAAGCTCTGGGTCACCGTCTACGCCACCGATGACGAGGCCTTCGAGATCTGGAACAAGGAAATCGGTGTTCCCGCCGAGCGCATGATCCGCATCGGTGACAACAAGGGCGCGCCGTACGCCTCCGACAACTTCTGGGCGATGGGTGATACCGGTCCGTGCGGCCCGTGCACCGAGATTTTCTTCGACCATGGCGAGCACATCTGGGGCGGCCCACCCGGCAGCCCGGAAGAAGATGGCGACCGCTACATCGAGATCTGGAACAACGTGTTCATGCAGTTCAACCGCACTGCTGACGGTGTTCTGCATCCGCTGCCGGCTCCGAGTGTGGATACCGGCATGGGCCTGGAGCGCATCAGCGCCGTGCTGCAGCACGTCAACTCGAATTACGAGATCGACCTGTTTCAGAACCTGCTGGCCGCTTCGGCCAAGGCCGTCGGCTGCGCCAATGAAGGCCAGGCCTCGCTGAAGGTGGTGGCGGATCACATCCGTTCCTGCAGCTTCCTGATCGCCGACGGTGTGACCCCGTCCAACGAAGGCCGTGGCTACGTGCTGCGCCGCATCGTGCGTCGCGCTTGCCGCCACGGTAACAAACTGGGCGCCAAGGGCAGCTTCTTCTACCAGATCGTCGCCGCGCTGGTGGCCGAGATGGGCGAAGCCTTCCCCGAACTCAAGCAACAGCAGGCGCACATCGAGCGCGTGCTGAAGACCGAGGAAGAGCAGTTCGCCAAGACTCTGGAGCAGGGCCTGAAGATTCTCGAGCAGGATCTGGCCGGCCTGCAGGGCTCGGTCATCCCTGGCGATATCGTGTTCAAGCTGTACGACACCTACGGTTTTCCGGTGGACCTGACTGCCGATATCGCCCGCGAGCGCGAGCTGTCGGTGGACGAGGAAGGTTTCGAGCGTGAAATGGAGGCACAGCGCGAGCGCGCCCGTTCCGCCAGTGCCTTCGGCATGGACTACAACGCCCTGGTCAAGGTCGACAGTGACACCCGTTTCCTCGGCTACGAAGGCACCAGCGGCAGCGGCAAGATCATCGCCCTGTTTAAGGCCGGCAGCGCCGTCGACAGCCTCGCCGAAGGCGAGGAGGGCGTGGTGGTGCTGGATCAGACCCCGTTCTACGCCGAATCCGGTGGTCAAGTCGGCGACTGCGGCTACCTGGAAAGCGCTGGCGTGCGTTTCGATGTGCGCGACACCACCAAGGCCGGCGGCGCCTTCCTGCACCACGGTGTGGTGGCCAAGGGCGGTCTGAGTGTCGGCACCAGCGTCAAGGCCGAAGTCGAAGCCGGTGTGCGCCAGGCGACCGCGCTGAACCACTCCGCGACCCATCTGCTGCATGCCGCGCTGCGTCAGGTGCTGGGCGATCACGTTCAGCAGAAAGGCTCGCTGGTCGACAGTCAGCGCCTGCGTTTCGACTTCAGCCACTTCGAGGCGATCAAGCCCGAGCAACTGAAGCAGTTGGAAGACATCGTCAACGCCGAGATTCGCAAGAATTCCGAGGTCGAGACCGAGGAAACCGATATCGAGACCGCCAAGGCCAAGGGCGCCATGGCGCTGTTCGGCGAGAAGTACGGCGACCAGGTGCGGGTGCTTAGCATGGGCGGCGACTTCTCCGTCGAGCTGTGCGGTGGCACTCACGTATCCCGTACCGGCGATATTGGCCTGTTCAAGATCACCAGCGAAGGCGGCGTGGCCGCTGGCGTGCGTCGTATCGAGGCGGTCACTGGCGCGCAAGCGCTGGCCTGGCTCAACGGTGCCGAGGAGCAGCTCAAGGAAGCCGCGTCCCTGGTCAAGGGCAGCCGCGATAATGTGCTGGACAAGCTATCGGCGCTGATCGAACGCAACCGTCAGCTGGAAAAGGAGCTGGAGCAGCTCAAGGCCAAGGCCGCCAGTGCTGCCGGCAACGACCTGGCCGGTTCGGCCGTGGACGTCAAGGGTACCAAGGTGCTGGCTGCGCGTCTCGATGGTCTGGACGGCAAGGCGCTGCTGGCACTGGTCGACCAGTTGAAGAACAAGCTGGGCAGCGCTGTGATCCTGCTCGGCGGTGTGTTCGACGAGAAGGTGGTGCTGGTCGCCGGCGTGACCCAGGATCTGACCGCCAGGGTCAAGGCCGGTGACCTGATGCGTCAGGCCGCTGCAGCCGTGGGTGGCAAGGGCGGTGGTCGCCCGGACATGGCTCAGGGCGGCGGCGTCGATGCCGGCAAACTGGATGAAGCCCTGGCTTTGGCCGCTACCTTGGTCGAGCAGGCTTCGTAACGAGCGAGAGCGGGGCCCGCAGTGCGTCCGGCGGGCCTTGGCAGTATGACCCGATGCGGGTTTAATGGGCGCCCTTCGAGGAATCAGGCGGCTTTTTGAAATGGCTTTGATCGTACAGAAGTTTGGGGGCACCTCCGTCGGCACCATCGAGCGTATCGCGCAGGTGGCCGACAAGGTGAAGAAGTTCCGCGAGAACGGTGACGACATCGTCGTCGTGGTTTCCGCCATGAGCGGCGAAACCAACCGCCTGATCGATCTGGCCAAACAGATCACTGATGGCGACCCGGTTGCGCGTGAGCTGGATGTCATGGTGTCCACAGGCGAGCAGGTGACCATCGCCCTGCTGGCGATGGCGCTGATCAAGCGTGGCGTGCCGGCGGTGTCCTACACCGGCAACCAGGTGCGCATCCTCACCGACAGCGCACACAACAAGGCGCGCATTCTGCAGATTGATGACCAGAAGATTCGCGCTGATCTCAAGGCCGGTCGCGTCGTCGTTGTCGCTGGTTTCCAGGGTGTCGACGAACACGGCAGCATCACTACCCTTGGGCGTGGTGGTTCAGACACTACCGGTGTGGCCCTGGCTGCGGCGCTGAAAGCCGACGAGTGCCAGATTTACACCGACGTCGATGGTGTCTACACCACCGACCCGCGCGTGGTGCCCAAGGCCCAGCGCCTGGAGAAGATCACCTTCGAAGAGATGCTGGAAATGGCCAGCCTCGGTTCCAAGGTGCTGCAGATTCGCTCGGTGGAGTTCGCCGGCAAGTACAACGTCCCGCTGCGCGTCCTGCACAGCTTTCAGGAGGGCCCGGGCACCCTCATTACCCTTGATGAAGAGGAATCCATGGAACAGCCGATCATTTCCGGCATCGCTTTCAATCGCGACGAAGCCAAGCTGACCATCCGTGGGGTGCCGGATATCCCCGGCATCGCCTTCAAGATTCTCGGCCCGATCAGCGCGGCCAACATCGAAGTGGACATGATCGTGCAGAACGTCTCGCACGATAACACCACCGATTTCACCTTCACCGTGCACCGCAACGACTACAACAACGCCCTCGGCGTGTTGCAGAAGACTGCAGACGAGCTGGGTGCTCGTGAAGTGGTCGGGGATACCAACATCGCCAAGGTGTCCATCGTCGGTGTCGGTATGCGCTCCCATGCCGGCGTTGCCAGCCGCATGTTCGAGGCTCTGGCCAAGGAGACCATCAATATTCAGATGATCTCCACCTCCGAGATCAAGGTTTCCGTGGTGATCGAGGAGAAGTATCTGGAGTTGGCGGTACGCGCTCTGCATACCGCTTTCGAACTGGATGCCCCGGCCCGACAGGGCGAGTGATTGCACTTATTTGAAAGGCGCGGCTGGTTCCGCGCCTTTCGTCTTTTTGACTCGCACGTGGGAACTTTCTTTCTACGCGGGCTGGTCAATACTTGGGTGGAGGCTTTCAGGCTTGATTTAGCAGGAAGCCGGCACCATTTTCTTTTTGCAGACTGTTGTCCTGAGAAATGTAATCCGTTGAGGAGAAAGGAATGCTGATTCTGACTCGCCGGGTCGGAGAGACCCTGATGGTCGGTGATGATGTGACTGTCACCGTGTTGGGTGTGAAAGGTAACCAGGTGCGCATTGGTGTCAATGCGCCGAAAGAGGTTGCCGTACACCGTGAAGAAATCTACCAGCGCATCCAGAAAGAGAAGGGTGACGAACCAAGCCACTAATTTTTCTACAAATTTTTGTTTGCAAACGGGGAAAACATGTTTATCATGCGCCCCGTGTTGCGGAGAGGTGGCCGAGTGGCCGAAGGCGCTCCCCTGCTAAGGGAGTACACCTCAAAAGGGTGTCGGGGGTTCGAATCCCCCCTTCTCCGCCATTATTCAGCGAGTCGGGCGTAAGCCGGGCTGGCGAATCAACCAGAGGTGATCTGGTATAAAAGCACCGTGAAAGTGGACTCATAGCTCAGCTGGATAGAGTACTCGGCTACGAACCGAGCGGTCGGAGGTTCGAATCCTCCTGAGTCCGCCATTTCCAATGGCTTGCATCGCTGCAAGCCATTTTGTTTCAGCCAGTGGTGGTCTGGTCTAAAAACACCATAAGATCGCACGAAAGGCACTGCCTTGAAGGCGTTCTGAAACGGACTCATAGCTCAGCTGGATAGAGTACTCGGCTACGAACCGAGCGGTCGGAGGTTCGAATCCTCCTGAGTCCGCCATATTCAATGGCACTGCAGCGATGCAAGGTCATGTTTCAACCAGCGGTGATCTGGTCTAAAAGCGCCAAACGGACTCATAGCTCAGCTGGATAGAGTACTCGGCTACGAACCGAGCGGTCGGAGGTTCGAATCCTCCTGAGTCCGCCATACCCAAAGGGCCTGCAGTAATGCAGGCCCTTTTTCTTTGTGCGTCATTTCTTCACGCAGCCGGCTTCGTCGAAGCTGACCTGTCGGCTGCTGCCGCCTTTGCGTTTTTCTGTGTAGTGATAACGCTGCTGCCCGTTGCTGGCTGTGACCCTGTCCGGTTTGCCCAGGCTGTTCTCCACGTCGGCACGGCTCATGCCGCTGCGGACTTCCTTGCGGATGATTGCCTGGCGCTTCTCGCTGCTGGTCAGCAGGTTGCCGCAGCCGTCGTCTTGTTGACCAACTATGACCAGCTCCCCGGTGCCCGTTGGGTTGGGTGTTGCGCGTCGGTCTGGGTCGGCAAGGGGGATGGTCTTGCTGCTGCTGGGCGTAGGGTTGCGCGCATCTTGCAGATGCTGCTCCTGATCGGTGGCGCAGCCGTGGCGGGTGAAGGTGACATGGCCGTCTGCGCCTACGCAGCGGAACACACTGGCGGCCGAGCTGTCTTCAATAGGGTAGAGAAGCGCAGCGGCCAATAGCGCTGCGAAGTGCTTTCCTCGCATGAATCGTCCTCCGTGACGTTCGCCTGCTTCAGGTTAGACCCTTTTTTCGCGCTCGCCAGGGTGTCCCGGCGCGGATCGCTGGCGTCGTATAACCAGGTTTTCATGCGAGATCGAAGTTTGTGATGCAAGCAATTGTTCTTGCCGCGCTTTTGTCACGTACAAAGCTGTTTTGCGGTGTTATTATTCGCCGCGTCAGCCCCGCCGGGGCTTGTGGAATACCACCATGGACTTACCCAGTAGTTACTCAATACTCCCCTCGCACAATCGTGTAAGACCTGATTGATCCCCTCTGGCGTGCCTGCCAACTGGGGGTGGAGCGCGCTATGACTGAAGTAGAAGCCAAAAAGCCGCAAGAGAGCTTGCAGGATCGCCTGGCCCAGGTGATCGAACTGCTGCACCGGCACAAACTGGTCGAAGACCTGACCCATCGTCAGGAAGGCCAGCATCACGACCGGGTCGAGAACCTGGTGCATCGTCAGAATCTCGTCGAACTGCAACGCAAGCTCGAAGATCTGCACCCTGCGGATATTGCCCACATCCTCGAAGCCCTGCCGCTGGATGAGCGCCTGACCGTCTGGCAATTGGTCAAGGCCGAGCGCGACGGCGACATCCTGCTGGAAGTGTCCGACGCAGTACGAGAAACCCTGATCGCCGACATGGACGATCACGAGATTCTCGCTGCGGCCAAGGACATGGACGCCGACGAACTCGCCGACCTGGCACCAGAACTGCCGCGCGACGTCGTGCATGAGCTGATGGAGTCGCTCGACGCTCAGCAGCGTGAGCGCGTGCGTTCGGCCCTGTCCTACGAAGAGGATCAGGTCGGTGCGCTGATGGACTTCGAGATGGTCACCATCCGCGAAGATGTCAGCCTGGAAGTGGTGCTGCGTTACCTGCGGCGCCTGAAAGAGCTGCCGGGCCATACCGACAAGCTGTTCGTGGTCGATTACGACGGCGTGCTCAAGGGCGTGCTGCCAATCAAGCGCCTGTTGGTCAACGACCCGGACAAGCAGGTCGGCGAAGTCATGGCCGACGATCCGGTGAGCTTCCATCCCGATGAAGATGGCTACGACGCCGCCCAGGCTTTCGAGCGTTATGACCTGATTTCCGCGCCAGTGGTGGACAAGAACGGCAAGCTGATCGGGCGTCTGACCATCGACGAGATGGTCGACCTGATCCGTGAGGAAAGCGAAAGCGAAGTGCTGAACATGGCCGGTCTGCGCGAGGAAGAAGACATCTTCGCCTCGGTGTGGAAGTCGGTTCGCAACCGTTGGGCCTGGCTGGCTATCAACCTGGTCACCGCGTTTCTGGCGTCGCGGGTGATCGGCCTGTTCGAAGGCTCGATCGAGAAGCTGGTGGCGTTGGCCGCGTTGATGCCCATCGTCGCCGGTATCGGCGGTAACTCGGGTAACCAGACCATCACCATGATCGTCCGCGCCATGGCGCTGGATCAGGTCAGCACCGGCAATACCAAGCGCCTGGTACGCAAGGAGCTCGGCGTATCCCTGATCAACGGCCTCCTCTGGGGTGGGGTGATCGGCGCCGTGGCCTATGGGCTTTACGGCAGCTGGTCGCTCGGTGTCGTGATGACGGCGGCCATGACCCTCAACCTGCTGCTGGCAGCGCTGATGGGGGTGCTGATCCCCATGACCCTGGCACGCCTGGGGCGCGACCCGGCCATGGGGGCCAGTGTGATGATCACTGCCATGACCGACAGCGGCGGTTTCTTCATCTTCCTGGGGCTGGCGTCGATCTTCTTGCTGTAGGTCGCTTCAGTTCATCAGTTCGACCAGCCGCCAGGTATCGAGAAAGGCCGTGACCCTTGTGATCCGGCCGTTGTCCAGCTGCATGTGCCATGAGTAACTGTTCTCGTAGCGGCTGCCGTCCTTGGCAGTCGCCTGGCCATCCCAGTGCACGACCACGTAGGGTCCTTGTGCCACGATCTGGCGGACGGTGGGCACGATGGGTGTCGCCAGTTTGTCAGTGATGGGTTTGACTGCATCTTCCATGAACGCCTCGCGTGTAGGGTAGGTCCCGGAGTACGGGCTGCTGCCGGCCACGACCCAGACGGCATCATCGGCCAGCAACTGGAAGATGCCTCCCTGGCCTGCGCGCCAGTCATCGAAGGCTTTCTGAATCAGGGCCTGATTGGCCGCCGTGTTGTCACTTGCCCAGGCCGGGAGGCAGAGTGATGCGCTCAGTAGCAATGCAGCGATGATCTTTTGCATGTTCATGGGCTTTTTCTCTTGGCTGATGGGTATCGTTACTCGTTGGTTGGGAGGGCTTTGCGGCGCAGTACCATGCCGCCGTGGTAGAGCACGTCGTCGACGAACTCACCGTCGGCGGTAAAACCGGTGTCGTCGACGTAGTCGATGTGGTTGCCGGTGACGCGGTAGTGACCCTGATAGGCGCTTTCGCGATTGCCGCGTGCCTCGTCATACCGGCCGTTGGCCAATAACTCATGGCGGACACGGCCGTCGTCCGTTACCCACATGCCTACATAAGGATGCGGGTGCTCGGATTGCGCGATTGCCACGCCGGTTAGCAGGGCACCGCTCATCAACAGTGCCGTGGCAGTGTTCTTCGCTGACATGGTGGACTCCATCAATAGGGGCTGGCGGTCGGGCGCACGATCAGTTCGCTGACGTCGACGTCGTCGGGCTGTTCGACTGCATAGGCCACGGCGCGGGCGATGGCGTCTGGCGTGATGGCGACGCGACGGAAAGCTTTCATCGCCTCGCGCGCACTGGCATCGGAGATGCTGTCGGCCAGTTCGGACTCGACCACGCCGGGGCAGATCGTGGTGACGCGGATGCGCTCGCTTTCCTGGCGCAGGCCTTCGGAAATCGCCCAGACGGCATACTTGGTGGCGCAGTAGACCGCCGCTGTCGGCGATACGGCGTGGGCGCCGATGGAGGCGATATTGATGACCTGACCGCGTCCGCGTTCTTCCATGCCTGGCAGCACGGCGGCAATACCGTGCAGCACGCCCCTGATGTTGACGTCGATCATGCGGTTCCACTCATCCACCTTCAGGGCGTTGAGCGGCGACAGCGGCATGACGCCGGCATTGTTGATGATCACGTCGATGGGGCCGTGATGCGTTTCGGCATGCTCGACGAAGGCCTGCATGTCATGCAGTTGGCTGACGTCGACGGCGCGGCAGGAGGCATGTTGACCTTGTGCCTGCAGCTCTTCTGTCAGTGCCTGCAGGCGCTCGATGCGTCGGGCGCCGAGTGCCACTCGATGACCCAGGCTTGCCAGGTGTCTGGCGGTGGCTTCGCCGATGCCGCTGCTGGCGCCGGTGATGAGGATGACTTTGCTCATGTCGGTCTCCATTGCGTTATGGAGCGTCCATGCTAGGCAGGGGCGGGCCGGCTGCTAAGTCTCGTTACTCTTTCGATATTGCCTGTTTCTATTGAATGCTTCCTACAATGGCCGGGTATTGATCACGAGTCGAAAGCGGCGCATGAGCATGAGTTCCGAGAGCATCAAGCGGCGCATGGTCGAACTGATGCTGCGCCTGGCCCCCGAGGAGGGGTACACCGCAGCGCAGCTCGACGGGGTTACCTTCATGCGCTCCAATCGCTCGCTACCGGTTACCCCGGCGCTGTATGAGCCGAGCATCGTGATCGTGATCCAGGGGCGCAAGAGCGGGCTGCACGACGGCAATCTGTATGTCTACGACGCGCAGCACTATCTGGTGCTGGCGCTGCCCTTGCCGTTCTCCATCGAAACCGAGGCCAGTGCCGAAGAGCCCATGCTCGGGGTGGCGCTGCGTGTCGACCCGCTGTTGGTGGCTGAGCTGGTCATGGATCTGGAAGAGCCCCAGCCAACTCGACCGGCAACGCTTTATTCCAGCCCTATGGATGCGCGCCTGAGTGACGCCACGTTGCGCCTGCTGGAGGCCCTGGCCGACCCTGACGAGGTGCGCCTGCTCGGCCCATCGATTCTGCGTGAGATCGTCTTTCGCGTGCTGCAGGGTGAGCAAGGTAATGGCCTGCGCGCGACCCTGGCGCAGAATAGTCATTTCGGCCGTATTGCTCGTGTCCTGCAGCGGATTCATCGGGATTATCAGGAGTCGCTCGATGTACCCTCGCTGGCCGAAGTCGCCAGCATGAGCGTGCCGACCTTCCATGTGCATTTCAAGGCGATGACCAGTCGTTCGCCGCTGCAGTACCTCAAGGCCATTCGCCTGCATCAGGCGCGGCTGCTGATGATCCGCAGCGACATGAGTGCGCTCAGTGCTGCGCAGTGCGTTGGGTATGAAAGTCCGTCGCAGTTCAATCGGGAGTTCAAGCGCCTGTTCGGGCGCACCCCTGGCGATGAGACGCGCCACTTCAAGACCCTGCTGAGGCTTGCTCCTGCCGTTGATACCGTGGCTCGCTCCGCATCCTGAGGCTTCGCTCGCAGGGCCTTTATGCTTCTTTGGTAGTGGATGCTTATAAACCACTACATAAATAGCCCGTACGGCCCCTTTGGCGTTTGCTTCAAACGCTCGTTTCACGCTAAGGTTCGCCAGCTTTGCCCAGGCGCTGACTCTGGGCGCTCCTAATCAATAATGAACGCAGCCGCCTGGCTGCTGGCCAAAGGAGCCAAGATGACCTCCAGTGAACTGCTGCTCGAGGGTGTCGAACTCATGCTGTTCGGCATGGGCTTCGTATTTGTCTTTCTGGTGTTGCTGGTGGGTGTGGTCAGTCTGATGTCACGTCTGATCGCGACCTTCGCTCCGTCCGCGCCGAGCCCGGCTATTTCTTCTCGAGCGCCTAGTTTCAGGTCGGCCAGCCATGAGCCGGATGCAGAAACATTGGTCGCCATCCAATCCGCTATTGCCCAGCACCGCGCGCGCCGCGGTTGATCAGGTTCAGAGGGAGCACCTGTATGACTGCCGTAAAACAAGCACTCGGAATCACCGATGTGGTGCTGCGTGATGCGCATCAGTCGATCCTGGCGACGCGTGTTCGTCTCGAAGACATGCTGCCTATTGCGCCCAAGCTCGATCAGGTCGGCTTCTGGTCGGTGGAGTCCTGGGGTGGCGCGACCTTCGATGCCTGCATTCGTTATCTCGGCGAAGATCCCTGGGAGCGCATCCGCGAACTGAAGAAAGCCATGCCCAATACCCGCCAGCAGATGCTGCTGCGCGGGCAGAACCTGTTGGGCTACCGCCACTATGCCGATGACGTGGTGGAAAAGTTCGTCGAGCGCGCCGCCGTCAATGGCGTCGATGTGTTCCGCGTATTCGATGCGATGAACGACCCGCGCAACCTGGAAACCGCCCTCAAGGCCGTCAAGCAGCAGGGCAAGCATGCCCAGGGCACCATCTCCTACACCACCAGCCCGGTGCACACGCTGGACATGTGGGTCGACCTGGCCAAGCAGATCGAAGACATGGGCGCCGATTCGGTAGCGATCAAGGACATGGCCGGCATTCTTACGCCCTATACCGCCTTCGAGTTGGTGTCGCGCCTGAAGGCCAGCCTGGCGATCCCAATCCATATGCAGTGCCACGCCACCGCCGGGCTGTCGTCGGTGGCCATTCTCAAGGCGGTGGAGGCTGGTATCGACAACGTCGACACCGCGATTTCCTCGCTGTCGATGACCTACGGTCATTCGCCGACCGAGTCGGTGGTGGCCATGTTCCAGGGTACCGAGCGCGACACCGGGCTGAACCTGGAGCTGCTGGAAGAAATCGCCGCGTACTTCCGCGAGGTGCGCAAGAAATACGCGAAGTTCGAGGGCAACCTCAAGGGCGTCGACTCGCGCATCCTGGTCGCTCAGGTGCCTGGCGGCATGCTCACCAACATGGAAAGCCAGCTCAAAGAGCAAGGCGCCCAGGACAAGTTCGACCAGGTGCTGGCCGAGATTCCACGCGTGCGCGAAGATCTGGGTTTCATCCCGCTGGTGACGCCCACTTCGCAGATCGTTGGCACTCAGGCGGTGATCAATGTGCTCACCGGCGAGCGCTACAAGTCCATCACCAAGGAAACCGCCGGCGTGCTCAAGGGCGAGTACGGCGCCGCGCCCGCGCCGTTCAACGCCGAGCTGCAGGCCCGTGTACTCGACGGTGGCGAAGCGATCACCTGCCGTCCGGCTGATCTGCTCGAGGCCGAGATGGACAAGCTGACTGCCGAACTCAAGGGCATCGCTCAGGAGAAAGGCATCAAGCTGGCTGTCGACGAAATCGACGACGTCCTGACCTATGCGCTGTTCCCACAGATCGGCTTGAAGTTCCTGGAAAATCGTGGCAACCCGGCGGTCTTCGAGCCTGTGCCGACCGGTAAGCAAGCCCCGGCTCGCGAGGCAGGCAAGCCTGAGGTCTACACCGTCGAGGTCAATGGCAAGTCGTTCGTCGTGCAGGTGAACGAGGGCGGCGATATCGAAGGTATCAAGCCCGTCGGTGGTGCGGCGAGCACCGCACCGGCGGCTCCGGTCGCAGTGGGCGGCGGCGAGCCGCAAGCCGCGCCGCTGGCTGGCAATATCTTCAAGGTGTTGGTGCAGCCTGGTCAGGTCGTGGAGGAGGGTCAACTGGTGATCATCCTCGAAGCAATGAAGATGGAAACCGAGATCCGCGCCTTCAAGGCCGGTACCATCGGTGCCGTCAACGTCAAGGTCGGCGATGCAGTGGCAGTGGGCGCAAGCCTGCTGACCATCGGCTGAGGGGCGCGTCATGGAAAAGCTGCTCAAGCTCTGGCAGAGCACTGGTCTGTACCATCTGGAGCCCGGTCAGGCATTCATGATCGCGGTCTGCCTGTTGCTGATCTACCTGGCCATCAAGAAGGGCTTCGAGCCCCTGTTGCTGGTGCCCATCGGCTTCGGTGGCCTGTTGTCGAACATTCCGGTGGCCAACATGGCCGAGGGCGCGGGTTTCCTGCACCTGATCTATGAAGTGGGCCTGCCGACCAGCATCTTCCCGCTGCTGATCTTCCTCGGCGTCGGCGCCATGACCGACTTCGGCCCGATGCTGGCCAATCCGAAGACGCTGCTGCTTGGCGCCGCTGCGCAGTTCGGCATCTTCGGCACCCTGCTCGGCGCCCTGGCGATCACTGCGCTGGGCATTCCCGGCATGGAGTTCACCCTCAAGGAGGCGGCGTCCATCGCCATCATCGGCGGGGCGGATGGGCCGACCTCGATCTTCGTCACCTCAAAGCTGGCGCCTGATCTGCTCGGGCCCATTGCCGTCGCGGCCTATGCCTACATGGCGCTGGTACCGTTGCTGCAGCCGCCGATCATGCGTGCGTTGACCACCAAGGAGGAGCGCGCCATCGTCATGCAGCAGTTGCGCCCGGTGGGGCAGACCGAGAAGATCATCTTCCCTATCGTGCTGTGCGTTCTGATTGGCATGCTGCTGCCTGACGCCGCGCCGCTGATCGGCATGTTCGCCCTCGGCAATCTGCTGCGCGAGGCCGGTGTAGTCGAGCGCCTGGCCGATACTTCGCGTAATGCGCTGATCAATATCGTCACCATCTTCCTCGGTCTGACCGTGGGTTCGAAGCTGTCGGCCGAAGCCTTCCTGCAGCTCAAGACCCTGGGCATTCTCATGCTGGGCATGGTGGCGTTTTGCGCAGGCACTGCGGCCGGTGTGCTGATGGCCAAGCTGATGAACCTGTTCAGCAGCAACAAGGTCAATCCGTTGATTGGCTCGGCCGGTGTGTCGGCAGTGCCGATGGCGGCTCGGGTATCGAACAAGGTCGGTCTGGAAGCCAATCCGCAGAACTTCCTGCTGATGCATGCCATGGGGCCGAACGTGGCCGGGGTGATTGGCTCGGCGGTGGCGGCGGGGGTGTTGCTCAGTTTCGTTGGCTGATTGCGGCGCGGAGTTCGCTCCGCGCCTTTTCGTTGCCCACAAAAAAACCGGCTCAAGGCCGGTTTTTTTGTGGGCTCGCCTCAGGCTTCTTCGGCGGCCATTTCCACGTCGTGGGCAATCAGAGCGACCAGCGCGTTCTGCTGGCGGCGCGACAACTGACGAAAACGCTGCAGCAATTCACGCTCGTGGAGGCTCAGTTCGGGGCTGTCGAGGCGCAGGCTGAGATCGTCATCCAGAGCACCTTCCTGAAGCATGCTTTGCTCCAGGCGGGCGATGATTTCCGAATTCATGCTGCGGTGATGGTTGCGTGCTACGTCAGCGATACGCTCACGCATGCCATCTGGCAAGCGAACGACAAATTTGTCAGCCGTGCGGCTGGAATAAATAGCCTGTTTCATAGGGCGCATACATTACCGGTTAGTTCAGGGAGCGATACTGGTAGTCAGTGTCGAGATTGTCACCGGTTTGACAGTGTTTCGCACTAGCCGTTCAACCGGTATCGCGTTCTGCGTCATTATGACCCAAGAGTCATCTGAACAATTCCTTGACGCCAAATACGTGTCGGATTGTGAATCAGGTGGCGGCTTTATGCCAGCACCGATTGTCTGAAATGCGCGGTGTTCGGCAGAAGTCATGCTGATGCTGTACTCGATTATAAAAGTTTCGGTCACTCAATCGTCATCACTGATTCACAAGCCTGACACAGCTTGCGCCTACCTTGGTCTACACCAGAAGGCGCCAGCTCGCTGCCTTCGTATCGACAATGATAGTAGAGGGCCAGCCCATGCGCGCAGCGATTCGAGTCGACCGTCTGAACAAAAGCTTCGGCCGTAAACAGGCATTGTTCGATCTGGCTCTTTCGGTACAGCCGGGTGAAATGGTGGCGTTGATCGGCGCGTCGGGTTCGGGCAAGTCGACCCTGCTGCGTCATCTTGCTGGCTTGGCGCGCGGCGATGCCGGCAGTATCGAAGTGCTTGGGCGCCAGGTGCAGGCCGATGGCCGTCTGAACGGCGACGTGCGTCGTCAGCGTGCCGATATCGGCTACATCTTCCAGCAGTTCAATCTGGTGGGCCGCCTCAGTGTGCTGCAGAACGTGCTGCTCGGTGGTCTGGGGCGTATGCCGCGCTGGCGTGGCAGCCTCGGGCTGTTCAATGCCGAGGAAAAACAGCGTGCCATGCAGGCGCTGGAGCGGGTCGGTCTGGCCGAGTTCGCTGCTCAGCGTGCTTCGACCCTCTCAGGCGGGCAGCAGCAGCGCGTGGCTATCGCCCGCGCGCTGTGCCAGCAGGCCGAAGTGATTCTCGCCGATGAACCGATCGCCTCGCTCGACCCGGAGTCGGCGCGCAAGGTGATGGAGATTCTCGCCGACATCAACCGTCACGACGGCAAGACAGTGGTGGTGACTCTGCATCAGGTCGACTACGCGGTGCGCTATTGCCAGCGTGCGGTGGCGCTGAAGGGCGGGCGCATCCATTTCGATGGCCCGACCACGGGCTTCAACCCCGATTTCCTAAACGATCTCTACGGCGGCGATCTCGATATCAGCCTGCTGCTGCCGCAAGGGCAGCGCCCTCGGGCTGTAGAGCGTCCGCTGACGCTGGCCAAGGCCTGACGTCACCTCCCTCACTCGAAACAACAACGCCAACCTGCAACAGGAGTGTGCTCCATGTTCAAACGCATCGGCCATATGCTGGCTGCCTCCGCGCTCGTCACCGGTTCCCTGCTGGGCTCGGTCCAGGCCGCCGAGGAACTCAACTTCGGCATCATTTCCACCGAGTCCTCGCAGAACCTCAAGGCCATGTGGGAGCCCTTCCTGGCCGACATGAGCAAGCAGACCGGCGTGAAGATCAACGCCTTCTTCGCCCCTGACTATGCCGGGATCATCCAGGGCATGCGCTTCGACAAGGTCGATGTGGCTTGGTACGGCAACAAGTCGGCGATGGAAGCGGTGGACCGCGCTGGCGGCGAGATCTTCGCCCAGACCGTGGCGGCCAACGGCGCGCAGGGTTACTACAGCCTGCTGGTGGCGCACAAGGACAGCGCGATCGACTCGGTCGAGGACATGCTCAAGAACGCCAAGAGCCTGACCTTCGCCAACGGCGACCCGAACTCCACTTCCGGCTACCTGGTGCCCGGTTACTACGTGTTCGCCCAGAACAATGCCGACGCCGGCAAGATCTTCAAGCGCTCGCTCAACGGCAGTCATGAGGTCAACGCCTTGTCGGTGGCCAACAAGCAGGTCGATGTCGGCACCTTCAACAGCGAGGGCATGGAGCGCCTGGAAGTGACTGCGCCGGACAAGGCCGCGCAACTCAAGGTGATCTGGACCTCGCCGCTGATCCCGTCCGACCCGATCGTCTGGCGCAAGAACCTGCCGCAGGAAACCCGCGACAAGCTGCGTGACTTCTTCATGAGCTACGGCGCCAAGCCGGAAGAGAAGAAGGTACTCGCAGGCCTGCAGTGGGGGCAGTTCAAGGCTTCCGACAACGATCAGCTGCTGCCGATTCGCCAGCTCGAGCTGTTCAAGAAGCGTACCGAAGTGGCTAACAACGCCACGCTCAAGGACGCCGACAAGCAGGCTCAGCTCAAGGAACTGGACGCCGAGCTGGCCAAGTTGGAGCAGCGCATGGCCGAGCGTGAGAAGCAAGGCGGCGCCAGCGCCGGTTGATCCTGGCAGCCCCTCGGTATCGACCGAGGGGCTGACTGCAGTCGTTTTCCCCGAGATGCCTTGATGACCACTTTGACCACCCATACCCCGACCATCGATAGCAAACGCAGCTGGTTGCAACTGATCGGCTGGGGCCTGTTCTTCGCCGTACTTGCCTGGTCCTGGCAGGGCGCGGAAATGAACCCGCTGGCGCTGGTGCGCGATGCCGGCAACATGGCCACCTTCGCCGCCGACTTCTTCCCGCCGGACTTCAGCAACTGGCAGCACTACCTCAAGGAGATGGTGGTCACGGTGCAGATCGCCCTCTGGGGCACGGTGCTGGCCATCGTCTGCGCCATTCCTCTGGGCATTCTCTGCTCCGAGAACATCGTGCCCTGGTGGATCTATCAGCCGGTACGCCGAGTGATGGATGCCTGCCGTTCGATCAACGAAATGGTCTTCGCCATGCTCTTCGTCGTCGCGGTCGGCCTCGGCCCCTTCGCGGGCGTGCTGGCACTGTTCATCAGCACCACCGGGGTGCTGGCCAAGCTGTTCGCCGAGGCGGTCGAGGCCATCGACCCCGGCCCGGTCGAAGGGGGGCGCGCCACTGGTGCCAGCGCCTTGCAGGAGGTGATCTTCGGCGTCATCCCGCAGGTGCTGCCACTGTGGATTTCCTACTCGCTGTACCGTTTCGAGTCCAACGTGCGCTCGGCCACGGTGGTCGGCATGGTCGGCGCTGGTGGTATCGGCGTGATCCTCTGGGAGGCTATCCGCGGCTTCCAGTTCGCCCAGACCTGCGCGCTGCTGATCGTGATCATCCTGGTGGTGAGCGCCATCGACATCCTGTCCCAGCGCCTGCGCAAGCTCTTTATCTGAAGGAGAGGGAGGGCGCCTGCGTGCGCCCTTTTCAAACGATGAACTTGTCTAGACAAAGCGAACCGCTGTACCGCGAACTGGCTGCCGTGCTGCGCGAAGACCTGCAGCGCATGAGTCCGGGCGACTACCTGCCGGGCGAGATGCAACTGGCCGCGCGGTTTTCCGTCAACCGTCACACCCTGCGCCGCGCGGTGGACGAACTGGTGCTCGAAGGCCGCCTGCTGCGTCGCCAGGGCAAGGGCACTCAGGTGCTGGCCAAGCCGCTGGTTTATCCGGTGGAGGCGGGCAGCGCCTTCAGTCAGTCGCTGTCGGCGCTCGGCCACCGGGTCGAGGCGCAACTGATCGAGCGCCTGCGCCGCAGTGGCAGCCGCGAGGAGTGCCGCCACCTGCAACTGCCCGATGGCAGCGAGCTGATCGAACTGGCCACGCTGCGCCTGCTCGACGGCCAGCCGATGAGCCTGATCCGTCACCGTTTCTGCGCCAGCCTGGCGCCGCTGCTGGCTGACTACCAGGGTGGTTCGCTGCGCCAGTACCTGGCCGAGCGCGACCTGCCGTTGGCGCGCACCTTCAGCCTGATCGGTGCGCGTCTGCCCAGCCGCGAAGAAGCCGCGCACCTGCTGATGCCACGCCATGCGCCGCTGCTCAGCGTACTCACCCTGTCCCGCGACCCTGCCGGTCGTGCGGTGGAGCTGGCGCAATCCAGCAGCCGCGCCGACCGCTTCCAGTACCAGGTAGCGACCTGATGGAGACCCGCATGAACGACCATGATCCGAACATCGCCGCGCGTCAGCGCTGGATGGGCGTGCTGGCCCGCGCCGGCGACGCCCTCGATGCACATGAGGCGGCGCTCAAGGATAGCGCCTACCAACTGATCCGCTCCCCCGAGGTCGGTATGACCCTGGTGCGCGGACGCATGGGGGGCACCGGCAGCGCCTTCAATCTCGGCGAAATGACCGTGACTCGCTGCGTGGTGCGCCTGGCCGATGGACGCACCGGCTACAGCTATCTGGCCGGACGCGACAAGCGCCGCGCCGAACTGGCGGCATTGGCCGACGCCCACCTGCAGGGCAGTGACCAGGCGCGCTGGCTCAGTGATCTGATCGAACCCCTGGCCCGTCAGCAGCGCGAACAGCGCCTGGCTCGGGCCGCACAGACTGCCACCACCCAGGTGGAGTTCTTTACCCTGGTCAGAGGAGAGGATTGATGACTACGCCGCACAGCTCGCACTGGCTGCAACCGGCTTTCGACGACCCGGTGCTGGACGCCCAGGTAAGCTTCCGCGCCGCCCTCGCTGCCCTGGCCGAACCCGGCCTGACCCAGTCGATGGCCCGCGCCCATGCCCTGGGCGATCTGGCGCCGGCCACCTACGGCCTGTGCCTGGCCTTCCTCGACAGCGACACACCGCTGTGGCTCGCACCGCGCTTCGACACGCCGCTGATCCGCGCCAATCTGGCTTTCCATTGTGGTTGCCCGATCGTCGCCGAGCGCGAGATCGCCCTGTTTGCTCTGCTCGACGAAAGCGAGCTCGCCGACCTGTCGGACTTCGACAACGGCAGCGAGCGCTACCCGGATCAGTCCTGCACGTTACTGATTCAGCTCGCTGACCTGCACGCCGGTGCCCCGCTGCGCTGGCGTGGGCCGGGCATCAAGGACGTGCGCAGCGTCAACCTGCCGCTGCCGGCCTCGTTCTGGCAGCAGCGCCAGGCGCGCAGCGCCTTTCCCCGTGGCCTGGATTGCTTCTTCGCCGCAGGCGGCGAGGTGATCGGCCTGCCGCGCAGCACCCGCGTGCTGATCGAAACCGAGGAGGCTGCCTGATGTATGTCGCCGTCAAGGGTGGCGAACGCGCCATCGACAATGCCCATCAGCTGCTGGCCAGCCGTCGCCGTGGCGACTCCGCTGTCGCCGAACTGGCCGTGGAACAGGTGCGTCAGCAACTGCCACTGGCCGTGGCCCGCGTGATGAGCGAGGGCTCGCTGTATGACGAGGAGCTGGCCGCGCTGGCCATCAAGCAGGCGGCTGGCGACCTGATGGAAGCCATCTTCCTCTTGCGCGCCTACCGCACCACCTTGCCGCGTTTCGGCGCCAGCGAGCCGCTGGACAGTACGAAAATGCAGCTGGAGCGCCGCATCTCCGCCACCTTCAAGGATCTGCCCGGTGGCCAACTGCTCGGCCCGACCTTCGACTACACCCACCGCCTGCTGGACTTTGCCCTGCTGGCCGAGGGCGATTACCCGGCACCGGAAAGCGCCGTGATCGATGAACCGAAAGCCTGCCCTCGGGTGCTGGACTTTCTCGCCGAAGAGGGGCTGATGGCCCGCGAGATGGACGATGGCGCACCGGTGCCGGACATCACCCGCGAGCCGCTGGCCTTTCCCGCCAAACGTGCCGAGCGCCTGCAGGCGTTGGCCCGTGGCGACGAAGGCTTCCTCCTGGCGCTGGGTTATTCCACCCAGCGCGGCTACGGCCGCAACCACCCGTTCGCCGGGGAGATCCGCATTGGTGACGTCGAGGTGTGGATGACGCCCGCCGAACTGGGCTTCGCCGTGCCGCTGGGCGACATCGAAATCACCGAGTGCGAGATGGTCAACCAGTTCGTCGGTGAAAGCGCCGAGCAGGCGCAGTTCACCCGTGGCTACGGCCTGGCCTTCGGTTACGCCGAACGCAAGGCCATGGGCATGGCCCTGGTCGACCGCGCCCTGCGCGCCGGCGAGTACGGCGAGGAAGTGCAGGGCCCGGCGCAGGAGGAGGAATTCGTGCTGATGCACTGCGACAACGTCGAGGCCGCCGGCTTCGTCTCGCACCTCAAATTGCCGCACTACGTCGACTTCCAGGCCGAACTGGAACTGATCCGCAAGCTGCGCCGCCAGGCGCCGGCAGAGGAGAACCGCTGATGAACCTGTCCACTGCAAGCGGCGCCCGCGAGGCGTCGGCCTACAACTTCGCCTACCTCGACGAACAGACCAAGCGCATGATTCGTCGAGGCCTGCTCAAGGCCGTATCCATCCCCGGCTACCAGGTGCCCTTCGGCGGCCGCGAGATGCCGCTGCCCTACGGCTGGGGCACCGGTGGCATGCAACTGACCGCCGCCATTCTCGGTGCGGATGATGTGCTCAAGGTGATCGACCAGGGCGCTGACGACACCACCAACGCGGTGTCGATCCGTCGCTTCTTCGCCCGCACCGCCGGCGTTGCCACCACTGAGCGCACGGCTGCCGCCAGCGTGATCCAGACCCGCCATCGCATCCCCGAAACGCCACTTTCGGCCGGGCAGATCATGGTCTACCAGGTGCCGATTCCCGAGCCGCTGCGTTTCATCGAACCGAGCGAGCAGGAGACACGGACCATGCATGCGCTGGAGGACTACGGCGTGATGCACGTGAAGCTGTACGAGGACATCGCCACCTTCGGCCATATCGCCACCGCCTATGCCTACCCGGTGACGGTGGATGAGCGCTACGTGATGGACCCGTCGCCGATCCCGAAATTCGACAACCCCAAGCTGGACATGAGCCCGGCGCTGATGCTGTTCGGCGCCGGTCGCGAGAAGCGCCTCTACGCGGTACCGCCGTTCACCAAGGTGATCAGCCTGGACTTCGAGGATCACCCCTTCGCCGTGCAGCAGTGGGAGGAGTGCTGCGCTTTCTGTGGCAGCAACGAGTCCTTTCTCGACGAGCTGATCGTCGACGACGCCGGCAGCAAGCGCTACGTCTGCTCCGACACCGACTACTGCCGCCAGCGCACCGAGCGTCTCGAGGAGAACCTGCAATGAGCGCCGCCGAACGTTTGCAACCTGCCTTGGCAACGGCCGAGCCGCTGTTCTCGGCGCGTGATCTGACCCGCCTGTACGGCCCGGAAAAGGGCTGCCAGGGGGTGAGCTTCGACCTCTATCCCGGTGAGGTACTGGGCATCGTCGGCGAGTCCGGCTCGGGCAAGTCGACCTTGCTCAGCTTGCTCTCCGGGCGCTGCCCGCCAGATCGCGGCGCAGTGAGTTATCGCGGTCGCGACGGCCAGTGGCTCGACCTGTACAGCGCCAGCGAGGCCGAGCGGCGCACGTTGCTGCGCACCGAATGGGGCTTCGTCGAGCAGAACCCGCGTGACGGCCTGCGCATGGCGGTATCGGCCGGCGCCAACATCGGCGAGCGGCTGATGGCCCAGGGCGTGCGCCACTATGGCGAGCTGCGCGCCGCCGGGCTCGACTGGCTGAGCCAGGTAGAGATCGACCCGGCGCGTATCGACGACCTGCCGCGCACCTTCTCCGGCGGCATGCAGCAGCGCCTGCAGATCGCCCGCAACCTGGTCTCCGCGCCGCGCCTGGTGTTCATGGACGAGCCGACCGGGGGCCTCGATGTCTCCGTTCAGGCGCGCCTGCTGGATCTGCTGCGCGGGTTGGTACGCGAGTTGGACCTGGCGGTGGTGATCGTCACCCACGACCTGGCGGTGGCGCGCCTGCTGGCCGACCGCCTGATGGTGATGCGCCGTTCGAAGGTCGTGGAGGCGGGGCTGACCGACCAGATTCTCGACGATCCGCAGCATCCGTATTCGCAGTTGCTGGTGTCGTCGGTGTTGCAGCCTTGATTCCGTCTTGTGGGAGGGGCTTTAGCCGCGATCCCTTTTGTCGCGGCTAAAGCCCCTCCCACGCACGCAGAGATTATTGACCATGAACAACCTGATCGAGGTCAGCGGCCTCAGCAAGACCTTCACCCTGCACCAGCAGAACGGCGTCGTCCTGCAGGTGCTGCGTGACCTGAACTTCAGCGTGCGGGGCGGCGAGTGCCTGGTGCTGCACGGCCAGTCCGGCGCTGGCAAGTCGACCCTGCTGCGCACGCTGTACGGCAACTACCTGGCCGCTGGCGGCAGCATCCGCATCCGTCACCAGGGCGCGCCGGTGGAGCTGGTCGGCGCCGAGCCACGCCAGGTGCTGGACGTGCGGCGGCAGAGTCTGGGTTATGTCAGTCAGTTCCTGCGGGTGATCCCGCGCGTCTCTACCCTGGACGTGGTGATGGAACCGGCGCTGTCGCGTGGCTGGGCGCGTGCCGATGCGCAGGCGCGTGCCAAGGAACTGCTGGCCCGCCTGAATATTCCCGAGGCGCTCTGGCAACTGGCGCCGGGCACCTTCTCCGGGGGCGAGCAGCAGCGCGTCAATATCGCCCGCGGCTTCATGGTCGAGTGGCCGGTAATGCTGCTGGACGAGCCCACCGCCTCGCTGGACGACGCCAACCGCCAGGTGGTGCTGGAGCTGATCAACGAAGCCAAGGCCGCAGGCAGCGCACTGATTGGCATTTTCCACGACCGCACCGCCCGCGAGGCGGTGGCCGACCGTTACCTCGACATGAGCGCCGAGGCGGCGCAACCGGAGTACGTCTATGTCGTCTGAACAGATTCTCAGCAACGCCCGCGTCGTCACCGCTGAGCGGGAATTCCTGGGTAGCCTGCTGCTGCGTGACGGACTGATCGCAGCGGTGGACGAGGGCGCCAGCCGCCTGCCGCAGGCCCAGGATCTCGGCGGCGATTACCTGCTACCGGGGTTGGTGGAGTTGCACACCGACAACCTGGAAAAACACATGAGCCCGCGCCCTGGCGTGGACTGGCCATCGGCTTCGGCGGTACTGACCCACGATGCACAGATCGTCGCCGCCGGCATCACCACGGTATTCGACGCGCTGTCCATCGGCGACATCAACCCGCGCGGGCGGCGCATGCAGCAGTTGCCGGCGATGATCGAGGCCATCGCTGCCAGCGAGGCGGCCGGACAGACTCGCGCCGAGCACCGCCTGCACCTGCGTTGCGAGCTGTGCCATCCGGATGCCCTGACGATCTACCGCGACCTGGTGGAGCACCCGCTGGTGGCGCTGGTCTCGGTGATGGATCACTCGCCCGGCCAGCGCCAGTTCGCCAAGGTGGAGAAGTACCGCGAGTACTACATGGGCAAGTATCACCTGAGCCCGGCAGAGATGGAGGATTTCCTCCAGGAGCAGATCGCCAACTCGCGCCAGTACAGCGACCGTCAGCGCCGCGCCATCGTCGAGGACTGCCACAGTCGCGGCATCTCGGTGGCCAGCCATGATGACGCGACCCTGGCCCATGTACAGGAATCGGCGGATTTCGGCATGGCCATCGCCGAGTTCCCTACCACCCTGGAGGCGGCCAGGGCCAGCCATGAACTGGGTCTGAAAGTATTGATGGGCGCGCCGAACGTGGTGCGTGGCGGCTCGCACTCGGGCAATATCGCCGCCGCTGAGCTGGCGCGCCATGGCGTGCTGGATATCCTCTCCAGCGACTACTACCCGGCCAGTCTGTTGCATGCGGCCTGGCTGCTCGTCGGGCAGTACAACGACTATGATTTGCCTGCGGCCATCGCCACCGTGAGCCGCGCGCCGGCCAGGGCGGCCGGGCTGGATGATCGCGGCGAGATTCGCGTCGGCCTGCGCGCCGATCTGGTGCAGGCCAGGGCCCATGGCGAGCAGCCGGTGATCCAGCAGGTGTGGCGCCAAGCACGAAGGGTGTTCTGATGCAGGGCAGGTTGATCTATCTGATGGGGCCTTCGGGCTCGGGCAAGGACAGCCTGTTGCAAGCCGCGCGCGCGCCGCTGGAAGCGCACGGCTGCCGTTTCGCCCGACGGGTGATCACCCGCAGCGCTGAATCGGTAGGGGAAGATGCGCTAGGCGTCACCCCGACAGAGTTCGAGCGCCTGGAGGGCGAGGGCGCCTTTGCCCTGAGCTGGCGCGCCAATGGCCTGGCCTATGGAATCCCGTGCGAGATCGATGACTGGCTGAGCGCCGGGCAGGATGTGCTGATCAATGGTTCGCGCGGTCATCTCGAGGCTGCGCGCCAGCGCTATCCGGATTTGCTGGCGGTTCTTCTGCAGGTCGATGAGGCAGTGCTGCGCCAACGCCTGCTGGCCCGCGGCCGGGAGACGCCGGAGCAGATCGAGCAGCGCTTGGCCCGCAGCCGCAGCTTTGCTGTTGTGGGAGGCGCTTTAGCGGCGACTGTCGCCGCTGCGACTGCTGGGATGCAGGAGGTAGAGCGAAGCAGGATGCCCGAGCCGAAAGCCGCTCCCGCAGGGGAGTACCTGGCAATCCTCGACAACTCCGGCCCCCTGCAACAAACCGTCAGCCGCCTGTTGTACCTGCTCGACGAGGCTCGCCAATGCGCCTGACCCTGCTCGGCACCGGTGATGCCCGTCAGCTGCCGGTCTACAACTGCAGTTGTCCGGCCTGCGATGCGGCACGCGTGTATCCGGCGCGGCGTCGTGGCCCCTGCTGTGCGTTGATCGAATGCGGCACGCAGCGCTGGCTGATCGACAGCGGCCTGACCGACCTCACCGAGCGCTTCGCGCCGCACAGCCTCAGCGGCATCCTGCAGACCCATTACCACGCCGACCATGCCCAAGGCCTGCTGCACCTGCGCTGGGGCCAGGGGCTGGTGATTCCGGTGCATGGCCCGGATGACCCGGAAGGGTTGGCCGACCTGTACAAACACCCCGGTATCCTCGACTTCAGCCAGCCATTCGCCGCCTTCGAGCGCCGTCAGCTGGGTGAGTTGCGCGTCACTGCCTTGCCGCTGAATCATTCCAAGCCGACCTTCGGGTACTTATTTGAAGGGCGGGGGGTCGAAGGGCAGGGATTGCAGGGGAAAGGCAGGCGCATCGCCTACCTCACCGATACCCTCGGTGTGCCCGAGGCCAGTTGCGCCGAATTGCAGCGTGCACCGCTGGATGTGCTGGTGCTCGATTGCTCCACCGCGCCGCAACCTGTCGCACCGCGCAACCACAACGATCTGACCCGCGCGCTGGAGGTCATCGAGCGGTTGCAGCCGACGCAGGCGGTGCTGACCCATATCGGCCATGCCTTCGACGCCTGGTTGCTGGATCATCCCGACGCGTTGCCGAGCGGCGTAAGCCTGGCCAGCGACGGCCTGGTGCTTTGATTGTGCTGAGCCCAACGTTTCCGAGGTGTACGACTTTGCCGTCTCAGTGCACAACCTTCCGGCTGCTTGCCCTGAGAACATCATGAAGGCTCGCCGCATTACCCTGCTGCTGTGTACGGCCGAAACCCTGGGCATGGCCGGTTTTGCCCTGTTCGCCGCATTGCTGCCGCAATTTCAGGTGCTCTGGGGGCTGAGCAATACCGAGGCCGGCTGGATCGGCGGCGGCTTCTTTCTCGGTTATATGCTGGCCGTGCCGGTGCTCACTGGCCTGACCGACCGTCACGATGCCCGACTGATCTACCTGTGGGCCATGCTGCTGACGGCCGCGGCCAGCGCCGGTTTCGTCTTCGCCGATGGCTTCTGGTCGGCGCTGCTCTGGCGCGTGCTCGCCGGCATCGGTCTGGCGGGCACCTACATGCCGGGGCTCAAGGCGTTATCAGAGCGCATCGACGGCGCCTCGCAGTCGCGGGCAATCGCTTTCTACACCGCCAGCTTTGGTCTGGGCACGGCGCTTTCCTTCACCCTGTCTGGTGAGCTGGCCAAGCTCGGTGGCTGGCAGGTGCCGGCACTGCTCAGTGGCGGCTGCGCGCTGCTGGCCTGGGCGCTGGTGTACCGGGGCCTGGCGCCGAAGCCGGTGGCGGCGCATGCGCCGCGCAATCTGCTGGATCTGGCACCCCTGAAGAGTCGCGCAGTGCTGGCGTACTGTCTGACCTACGCGATGCACAACCTGGAGCTGTTCGCCCTGCGCGCCTGGTTGGTGGCTTTCGTGGTGTTCTCCGGGCATCTGCAGGGCGTCGATCCCTGGCTATCGGGCACCTGGGTGGCGATGCTGGCGACGCTGATCGGTATGCCGTCGAGCATCCTTGGCAATGAGCTGGCGCTGCGTTTCGGTCGTCAGCGCTGGCTTATCGGCGTGATGCTCGCCTCCGCGCTGTTGGCAATCGTGGTCGGCCTGGGTGCGGCACTGCCGTTCTGGGTGATGCTGGTGCTGGTTCTGCTCTACGCGGTGACTGTGACCGCAGACTCCGCCGCGCTGACCGCCGGGCTGGTCAGTGTCGCCCCGGCCAGCCACCGTGGGGCAGCGATGGCGCTGTATTCCTGCACCGGCTTTACCGGCGCGTTCCTCGGGCCGCTATTGTTCGGCATTACTCTCGATGCCCTGGGTGATCAGCAGTTGCTTGGCTGGTGGGCGGCGTTCGCGCTGATGGGCCTGCTGTTGACGCTGGGCCCGCTGGCGCTGTGGTGGGCGGGCAGGGCACGCAAGGGTGCTGCTGGTTTGTAGGCCCGATGTGCCTGCTGCGTCACGCCTTCGTTCCCAGTGCTTCAGCCTGCCGCAGCCAGCTCTGGCGCTGTTCCTCATTGGAGGGGCGCACCGGGGCGAATTCGCTCAGGCGCCGCGTTTTGATGCCGCAGAAACCCAGGATGGTGCGCACCATCTGCCGATGGGCCGGGGCACCATAGATCCAGCGGAAGTACCAGCGTGGCGTGTCCATGGTCACCAGCAGGTCGGCGCTGCGCCCGGTGAGCAGCTTGTCCCAGAGTTGCGAGCGGTTGCGGTACTTGAAGGCGAAACCGGGCAGGAACACCCGGTCGAAGAAGCCCTTGAGCAGCGCAGGAATGCCACCCCACCAGACCGGGTAGACGAACACCAGGTGCTCGGCCCAGTGGATCAGACGCTGAGCTTCGAGCAAGTCCGGCTCCAGATTCTGGCTCTGCTCGTAACCTTCACGCAGTATCGGATCGAACTGCATCTCGCCCAGCCGGAGTTGGCGCACCACGTGCCCCTTGCTGCGTGCTCCCAGGCTGTAGGCCTCGGCCAGGGCGTGGCAGAGGCTGTCCTTTTTCGGCGTGCCGAGAATCAGCAGGATTCGTTTGCCATCGCCTTCCAGCGGTGTGGCGCCACTCTTGCCTTCAGTCATGCCGCCCGGCTCCGAGCATGTCCTGTGGTCGTACCCATTGGTCGAATTCCTCTTCGCTCAGGTAGCCGAGCTGCAGAGCGGCCTGACGCAGGGTGCTGCCTTCGGCGTAGGCCTTCTTGGCGATCTCTGCAGCTTTGTCGTAGCCGATGTGGGGGTTGAGCGCGGTCACCAGCATCAGGCCATTTTCCAGGTGCGCGGCCATTTGCACGGCATCCGGCTGCAGATCGGCGACGCAGTGCTGCTGGAAGTTGCGGCAGCCATCGGCGAGCAGGCGGATCGATTGCAGCAGGTTGTGGATGATCACCGGCTTGAACACGTTCAGCTGCAGGTGGCCCTGGCTGGCGGCGAAGCTGATGGTGGCGTCGTTGCCCAGTACCTGACAGGCGAGCATCGACAGTGCTTCGCATTGGGTGGGGTTGACCTTGCCCGGCATGATCGAGCTGCCCGGCTCGTTGGCCGGCAGGCGCACCTCGGCGAAGCCGGCACGTGGGCCCGAACCAAGCAGGCGCAGGTCGTTGGCCAGCTTCATCAGCGCCACGGCCAGGGTTTTCAGGGCACCGGACAGGTGTACGAGAGGTTCATGGCCGGACAGCGCAGCGAATTTGTTCGGCGCGCTGGTCAGTGGCAGGCCAGTAAGCGCGGCCAGCTCGGCAGCGATGGCTTCGGCGAAGCCGGCCGGAGCATTGAGGCCGGTGCCGACGGCGGTACCACCCTGAGCCAGTTCGCAGGCTGCGGGCAGGGCGGCGCGAATCGCCGCTTCGGCGTGGCCGAGTTGGGCGACGAAGGCCGACAGCTCCTGGCCGAACGTGATCGGCGTGGCGTCCATCATGTGCGTGCGCCCGGTCTTGACCAGGTTGGCATGACGCTGCGCCTGCTCCTGCAGCCCATCACGCAATTCGGCCAGCGCCGGCAGCAGGCAATGGCGCACGTCCTGCACGGCGGCGATGTGCATGGCCGTGGGGAAGCAGTCGTTGGAGCTCTGCGCGCGGTTGACGTGATCGTTGGGGTGCACCGGGGTCTTGCCACCACGGCTGCCGCCGGCCAGTTCGTTGGCGCGCCCGGCGATCACCTCGTTGACGTTCATGTTGCTCTGCGTGCCGCTGCCGGTCTGCCAGACCACCAGGGGGAACTGCGCGTCGTGCTGGCCTTCGAGCACTTCGTCTGCGGCCTGTTCGATCAGGCGGGCGATGTCCGCCGGCAGCTCGCCGCTGCGGCTGTTGACCCGTGCCGCGGCTTTCTTGATCAGCGCCAGGGCGTGCAACACGGCCAGTGGCATGCGCTCCTGGCCGATGGCGAAGTTGATCAGCGAGCGCTGGGTCTGCGCGCCCCAGTAAGCGTCGTCAGGGACTTCGATGGGGCCGATGCTGTCGGTTTCGGTGCGGCTCATTGCGTTCTCCGGGGCAAGTGCAAGGTTGCTGGCAGTTTAGGTCGTGCCGCCGAAGACTGGTTCCACAACTTGTCTATCAGGTTGATTGGAACCTTGAGAGGGCGTCTACCAGCGGGCGTGGGTTTCACCCAGCCAGCCCAGCGCTCCGTCCACCGGCACGCGCTCGCCCTTCGGGCCGCGCAGTACGCCGTCGTAATGACCGAAGCGCTGTACGGTATTGGCGTGGAAGGGGCCGAGTTTGGGGCAGGCCTTGTGCAGTTGGCGAGGCGTGAAGCGCAGCGCCACGCGATCATCTTCGCTGTCCAGGCGCCAGGGCGCCAGTGGCGCCTGTGAGCTGCGTTCGATATGCAGGGGGCTGTCGAGCAACTGCACTTCACCGCCGAACCACAGGGAATTTTCCGACAGGCTGCTGTGATCGAGCCAGCCAGCACCGAAGTTGCCGGCGATGCCGCCCGCTGCAGCGAATGCCGCCCGCTGCCAGTAAGTGTTCAACGGCCAGACGCCGCGGCCGAAGTCCAGCGCGGCGAAGCTCTGGCCCGGCACGCAGCTGTAATGCTTGCCGCCCAACTGCAGGCTGCCTGCGGTGGGCAGGCCGAGTTGCCGACAGGTGGCATGAAAGCCGCCATGTTGCAACGGCGCGACCAGATTGACCGATTGCAGATGGGCAGGGCGCTGAATGTCCAGGGCCACCTGCAGGGGCTGGCCGCCAATATCCGGGGCGGCAGCGGTGAGGCGCAGGCGTCCGGGGTGCTCATCGATGCGCAGTTGCAGGCGCGAGTGGCTGAAGGCGTGACTCTCCAGCGGCAGGTCGGGCAACTGGCAGCCGAGGGCAAAGGGACGGAACTGGGTATGGGCGACGGCCTGGCCGGTTTCCAGATCGAGGAAGTAGGCGGCGCCGTAGCCGAGGTAGTCGAGGTCAGCCAGGGTTAGCGAGAGCATCCACTGCGGCGTGGTGATGCACCAGTGATTCCAGCGTTTGCGCCGCCCGGCGTGACCATGCAGGGTGCAGTCCACCTGTGGTCGATTGGACCAGCCAATGGCCTCATCCAGCAGTCGACCTTTGCTGTCGCAAAGTGGCTGGAGCGGAAGGGGCGCGTGTGAGGTGAGGCTGGTCATCGGGCACGTCCATGTGTGTGCGCGGGCTGGCGATCAATTGCCGGCTCTTGAGGTGCGCACGCCTTGTTGAATAATGGGGAGGTCGCAAAGAATGCCGAGCCCACACGAGCATGAGCAAGTACTGGCATTTTGGCAACTGACCAGTGGGTGCGCCGGTCAACATGACGGGTGTGAGCCAGCGCACAACGCGCATCGCTTGAGGGATTTGCGCGCAGGGCACAAAATGCCGCCTTCGTAGTCTACCCAGACTCATTCACAACCTCTGGACGCTCTCCATGCTCCGTTTTTCCAAACTCTGCACCGCCGTTCTGCTCAGCGCGAGCGCATCCCTGGCCATGGCCGATGCCGCCAGTCACGCCGCCGATGCCGAGCGTTTTCTCAAGCTGGCCAACGCCGACAGGCTGACCGTGCCGGTCTACGGTCAGGTGCAGCAGATGTTCGCGCAGCGCTTCGCCGAGGCGCCGGGTGGCAAGAAAGCGGTGCTGGAAAGCTATCAGGCCAAGGCCAACACCGCGCTGGACAAGGCCGTTGGCTGGGACAAGCTGAAGCCGGACATGGTCAAGCTTTATACCAGCAACTTCAACGAGCAGGAGCTCAAGGACCTGATCGCCTTCTACGAGTCGCCGCTGGGGCAGAAGGTGCTGCAGAAGATGCCGACGCTCACCGCGCAGTCTGCGCAGATCACCCAGAGCAAGCTGGAGTCCGCCGTGCCCGAGGTGAACAAGCTGCTGGCCGACATGAGCAACGAGCTCGGCCTGCCGAAACAGCCCTGATGGAGCCCAAGATGTCCAAGCAAGACCTGATCGTCACCGCCCTGGCTGCGCTGCAGCCCGAGCATCTCGATGTGCTGGACGAGAGTCACATGCACAGTCGCGGTCTGGAGACTCACTACAAGGCGGTGATCGTCAGCCCGGCGTTTGCCGGCCTGAATGCGGTCAAGCGACATCAGAAGGTGTATGCGACGGTCGGCGAGCTGATGGGGCAGATCCATGCCTTGGCGCTGCACACCTACACTCCGGAGGAGTGGGCGGCGCAGGGCATGGCTCCGGCCTCGCCGACCTGTCGCGGCGGTCATTGAGGTAGCCCGGATGCAATCCGGGGAGCCCTGCGGCAATTCCCGGATTGCATCCGGGCTACGTGACAGGCTGTCGCGCCTTGTCAGCAACTCACCCCGGCGATTGGTCGCTTTGCTACAATCGCCCTTCGCGCCGGCCTGCTGAGCCGGCGTTTTTCATGTCCCGCCAGTCCGCCCTTTACGTGGGCGACTACTGAGAGAACTGTTCATGACCGACAAGATCGTCGTCGCGGCGCTGTATAAATTCGTCTCCCTGCCGGATTACCAGGCGCTGCGCGAACCCCTGCTGCAAACCCTGATCGATAACGACATCAAGGGCACCCTGCTGCTCGCCGAAGAAGGCATCAATGGCACCGTTTCCGGCACTCGTGCCGGTATCGATGCACTGCTCGCCTGGTTCGCTCAGGACGCCCGCCTGGCCGATATCGACCACAAGGAATCCTACTGCGATGAGCAGCCGTTCTATCGCACCAAGGTCAAGCTGAAGAAAGAGATCGTCACCCTCGGCGTACCGGGCGTCGATCCCAACCAGCGCGTCGGCACCTATGTCGAGCCGCAGGACTGGAACGCCCTGATCAGCGACCCCGACGTGCTGCTGATCGATACCCGCAACGACTATGAAGTGGCCATCGGCACCTTCGAGGGTGCCATCGACCCCAAGACCAAGTCGTTCCGCGAGTTTCCCGAGTACATCCGCGAGCACTTCGACCCGAGCAGGCACAAGAAGGTGGCGATGTTCTGCACCGGTGGCATTCGCTGTGAGAAGGCCTCCAGCTACATGCTCGGCGAAGGTTTCGAGGAGGTCTATCACCTCAAGGGCGGTATTCTCAAATACCTCGAGGAAGTGCCGCAGGAAGAGACCAAGTGGCAGGGCGACTGCTTCGTCTTCGACAACCGCGTGACCGTGCGCCATGACCTGTCCGAAGGCGACTACGATCAGTGTCACGCCTGCCGCACGCCAATTTCCGTGGAAGACCGTCAGTCCGAGTTCTACAGCCCCGGCGTCAGCTGCCCGCATTGCTGGGATTCGCTGCCGGAGAAAACCCGCGAAAGCGCCCGTGAGCGGCAGAAGCAGATCGAGCTGGCGCGCCAGCGCAACCAGCCGCACCCCATTGGCCGTAACCCCCGCCAACTGAACGAGGCCTGACCATGGCTAGCCGCCTGCTCTACGTGATGGACCCGATGTGCTCCTGGTGCTGGGGTTTTGCACCGGTAATCGAAGCCCTCGCCGAGCAGGCGGCGGCAGCCTCTGTGCCGCTGCAGATCGTGGTGGGCGGCCTGCGCCGTGACCAGGTGGCCGTCGATGCTGCCGCCCGCGTGCGTTATCTGGGCTACTGGCAGGCGGTCAACGCCAGCACCGGGCAGCTGTTCGACTTCGAACGCGGTCTGCCCGAGGGGCTGGTGTATGACACCGAGCCTGCCTGCCGCGCGCTGGTGACCGCACGCAACCTCCATGCGCCGAGTGCCTGGACGCTGCTCAAGCTGATTCAGCAAGCCTTCTATACCGAAGGTGCCGATGTCACCCAGGCCAGCGTGCTGGTGCAACTGGCCGAACAGGCGGGTATCCCGCGCATCGAGTTCGCCGAGGCCTTCGACAGCCAGGCCATGGAGGAGGCGACTGCTGCCGACTTTACCTGGGTACAGGATCTGGGCATCGCCGGCTTCCCCACCTTGCTGGCCGAGCGCGATGGCCAGCTTGCTTTGTTGACCAACGGCTATCAACCGCTCGAGGTGCTGGCGCCGCTGCTGGGCCGCTGGCTGGAGCGCGCTGCCCATGCCTGATCGGTTGAGCTGGGCAGAAATCCGTCGCCTGGCCCTGCATCACAAGAAGGCGCTGATCCTGGCGAATCTGGTGGCCGTGCTGGCGACCCTGTGCAGTGTGCCGATCCCGTTGCTGTTGCCGCTGCTGGTGGACGAAGTGCTGCTGCATGACGGCGATGCGGCGCTCAAGGTGATGGACAACTTCCTGCCAGCCGGCTGGGAAACGGCGGCCGGCTATATCGGCCTGATGCTGTTTTTGACCTTGCTGCTGCGCAGCTCGGCGCTGATCTTCAACGTGTTGCAGGCGCGCCTGTTCGCCAGGCTGTCGAAGGACATCGTCTACCGCATCCGCATGCGCCTGATCGAACGGCTCAAGCGCATCTCCCTTGGTGAGTACGAGAGCCTGGGCGGCGGCACCGTGACCACCCACCTGGTCACCGATCTGGACACCCTGGACAAGTTCGTCGGCGAGACCCTCAGCCGTTTTCTGGTGGCGGTGCTGACCCTGGTCGGCACCTCGGCCATCCTGATCTGGATGCACTGGCAACTGGCCTTGCTGATCCTGCTGTTCAACCCGCTGGTGATCTACGCCACCGTGCTGCTGGGCAAGCAGGTCAAGCACCTGAAGAAGCTGGAGAACGACAGCACCTCGCGCTTCACCCAAGCGCTGACCGAGACCCTGGAAGCGATTCAGGAAGTGCGCGCCGGCAACCGCCAGGGCTACTTCCTTGGCCGTCTTGGTGGGCGCGCACGAGAGGTACGCGACTATGCCGTGGCCTCGCAGTGGAAGAGCGACGCCTCGAACCGGGCCAGTGGCCTGCTGTTTCAGTTCGGCATCGACGTGTTCCGCGCGGCGGCGATGCTCACCGTGCTGTTCTCCGACCTGTCCATTGGCCAGATGCTCGCGGTGTTCAGTTACCTGTGGTTCATGATCGGCCCGGTCGAACAACTGCTCAGCCTGCAGTACGCGTTCTACGCTGCAGGTGGCGCGCTGACGCGGATCAACGAGTTGCTGGCGCGCAAGGACGAGCCGCAGTACGACGGGCGCGTCGACCCTTTCAAGGGGCGCGACACGGTCGGTATCGAGGTACGCGGGTTGACCTTCGGCTATGGCGAGGAGCCAGTGCTTGATCGTCTCGACCTGTCCATCGGCCCGGGTGAGAAGGTCGCCATCGTCGGCGCCTCTGGCGGCGGCAAGAGCACGTTGGTGCAGCTGCTGCTGGGTCTTTACACGCCGCAGGCCGGCAGCATTCGCTTCGGCGGTAGCGCGCTGGAGGAGATCGGCCTGGGCTGCGTGCGCGACAACGTGGCCGTGGTGCTGCAGCACCCGGCATTGTTCAACGACACGGTGCGTGCCAACCTGACCATGGGTCGTGAACGCAGCGACGAGGCTTGCTGGCAGGCGCTGGAGATTGCCCAGTTGGCGCCGACTATCCATGCGCTGCCCCTGGGCCTGGACAGCGTGGTCGGGCGCAGCGGCGTGCGGCTCTCCGGCGGACAGCGCCAGCGCCTGGCGATTGCCCGCATGGTGTTGGCCGAGCCTAAGGTGGTGATTCTCGATGAGGCCACCTCGGCGCTGGACGCCGCCACCGAGTACGCCCTGCACGAAGCGCTGGCGCAGTTCCTTGAAGGTCGCACCACGCTGATCATCGCCCACCGCCTGAGCGCGGTGAAGCAGGCCGACCGCGTGCTGGTATTCGATGGCGGCAGCGTCGCCGAGGATGGCGACCATCAGCAGTTGATTGCTGAAGGTGGTCTGTACGCCAAGCTCTACGGACATTTACAGCAGGGGTGATGTGTCTACTCTTCGCGGCTGAAACTGTTCCTACGGGGGCAGTTGGGCATCTGTAATGTTGTAGGGCGGGTGCAACCCGCCATAAATGAGTGGCGGGTTGCACCCGCCCTACGGATCTGAAGCCGCCTCTACGGAGCGGCTGGGCGGCATTCCGCTTCAGCCGCGATGCTCTTTTGCGCAACCAATGTCCCCGGATTGCATCCGGGCTACACAGTTTCCTTGGCTGTCGCGGCTGAAGCCCCTCCCACAAGGCTTCGCCGTGGCAATGGCATGCTGTTCCGCTTCCGTGGGAGGCGCTTCAGCGGCGACGCTCTACCTCAGTCATGGCTCATCAAGGCTTCGCTCAGGCCGTAGCCCGGATGCAATCCGGGGAGAGTTTCGCCATGCCATTTCCCGGATTGCATCCGGGCTACACAGCTTCCTGGGCTGTCGCGGCTGAAGCCCCTCCCACAAGGCTTCGCTGCTGCAATGACCGGCTGCCCCCGCTTCCGTGGGAGGCGCTTCAGCGGCGACGCTCTACCTCAGTCATGGCTCATCAAGGCTTCGCTCAATTCCTCGAACAGCGTCTGCACCGAACGTAAAGCTCGGCAGTCCGGGCGTGTCAGCAGCCAGAGTTCGGTGTCGCAGCCTGCCAGTGGCGGGCCGAGAGCCTTGAGTTCGGGATGGGCGCGCAGCACGAAGTCGGGCAGGGCGGCGACACCCAGCCCGGCGCGGGCCAGTTGCGCCACGGCGTACATGCTGCTGCAGCGATAGCTAGGCGTGACGCTCGGCAATTCACGCAGGCGCCAGAGCACCGTGGCGTGATCCGGCATCGCCTCGTCCGGGGCGATCCAGCTCTGGCGCGCTAGGTCGCTGCGATCCTGATCATCATCGCGGGCGCAGACGAGGTAGGAGACGGTGGCCAGGCGCCGGCCGACCAAATGCTCCGGTGGCTGATTGGTCAGGCGCAGGGCCAGGTCGGCGTCGCGCCGACTGAGGTTGGCGAAGTCGTTGGAGGTCACCAGCTCCAGCGCCAGCGCCGGATAGCTGGGCATGAAGCGCGCCAGCGCCGGCAGCAACAGGCTGCTCAGTACCGCATCGGTGCAGGTCAGGCGCACGGTGCCGCTGACCACTTGCTTGCCCAGTTCCAGCGCCACGCGTGCGGCATCCAATGCCTGTTCGGCGCGCTCGGCCTGTTCGGCCAGGGCGCGCGCGGTCTCGCTGGGTTCGTAGCCGCGCCGGCTCTTCTCGAACAGCGCCACGCCCAGGGCGGCCTCCAGCCGGCGTACGGCGCGGAACACCGTGGACACGTCGACCTGCATCAGTTCTGCCGCGCGCGCCAGGGAGCGGCCACGCACCAGGGCGAGCACCAGGGACAGGTCGGTATGGTCGATTTGATATTGCACGGCTGCAATCTCTGCTTGTCTATTCGCCAATTATTATTGCGCGAGCGCCATCTTATAGTGGCAGAGAGACCGCCATGCAAGAAGGGGATAGGCGTATGTACAGCAAGTGTCGAGTCAAGGTCGCTCTGGTGGGGGACTACAATGCGGCGATTGCCGCGCACCGGGCCATTCCCGAAGCGCTGCGCCTGGCCAGCGAGGCGCTGGGGGTGGCGGTCGAGCATGAGTGGCTGGCCACCGGCAGTCTCGTCGATGACGCTACCCTGATGGCTTACGACGGCATCTGGTGCGTACCGGGCAGCCCCTATGCCGCCACCGAGGGTGCGCTGCGCGCCATTCGTTTCGCTCGCGAGCAAGGCGTGCCGTTCCTGGGCACCTGTGGTGGCTTCCAGCACGCGCTGCTGGAGTACGCGCGCAACCGTCTGGGCTGGACCGATGCCGAGCACGCCGAGCTGTCACCGCAAGCGCAGAACCCCCTGATCGCGCCCCTGAGCTGTGCCTTGCTGGACGTCAGCGAGCATGTGCACCTGGTCTCGGGCTCGCGCATCGCCGAACTCTACGGAGTACGCGAGATCAGCGAGCAGTACCTGTGCCGCTATGGTCTGGTCGATGCCTTCGTCGAGCCGTTGATGGCCCAGGCGCTGAAGGCCTCCGGGCATGACCAGGCCGGTGCGGTGCGCGCTATCGAGCTGGAAGATCATCCGTTCTTCATCGCTACCCTGTTTCAGCCCGAGCGTGCCGCGCTGGAAGGTCGCCTGCCGCCGGTCGTGGCCGGCCTGGTCGGCGCCTGTGCGGTGCAATCGGTACACGAAGCACATCTGCAGGCAGCCGTGTGATCGCCGCCACGCCTGAGCCACCTTATTACGTGGTGATGTTCACCTCCCTGCGTACGGAGGTGGACGCCGGCTATGCCGAGGCGGCGCAGCGCATGCTGGAGCTGGCCGCGCAGCAGCCCGGCTTTCTCGGTGTGGAGTCGGCGCGCAGTGATGGCCTGGGCATCACCCTGTCCTACTGGCAGAGCGAGGAGGCCATTCGCGCCTGGCGTGAGCATGCCGAGCACAGCGCCGTTCGCGAGCAGGGACGCGCCGATTGGTATGCCGCTTTCACTACGCGTGTGGCCAAGGTGGAGCGCGCCTACACCTTCTTGCGCCGGGGCTGAGTGATAGCGGCAAGCCGGCTGACCGCTTTGTAAGGATTTTTTTACGGTTGCCAGGGCTTTGCGTGCCTTGCCTGGAAGGTGTAAGGAAAATTTGCCACTGCCGCACTCGGCCACCGCGTCGACGTGTCGCAAAGCATCTTGAGAGCGGGTCTGCACTCGGTTGTCATGAGGTTGTCCGCAACGCATTCGTGCGGCTGCCATAACAATGACAATCAGGAGGCGAAATGACCGCCGTGGCCAAGATCGAGCAGCACAACCCCATCGGAACCGACGGTTTCGAGTTCGTCGAATTCACCGCACCAAATGCCGAAGGCATCGAGCAACTGCGCCAGTTGTTCACCGCCATGGGTTTCACCGAAACCGCCAAGCACCGCTCGAAGGAGGTCTGGCTGTTCCAGCAGAACGACATCAATATCGTGCTCAACGGCAGCCCCACCGGTCATGTGCGCGCCTTCGGCGAAAAGCATGGGCCCAGCGCATGCGCCATGGCTTTCCGGGTCAAGAACGCGGCCCAGGCCGCCGCCTACGTCGAGCAGCAGGGCGCCACGCTGGTCGGTAGCCACGCCAACTTCGGCGAGCTGAACATCCCCTGTGTCGAAGGCATCGGCGGCTCCCTGCTGTATCTGGTTGACCGTTACGGCGACAAGAGCATCTACGACGTCGACTTCGAGTACATCGAAGGCCGCAGCCCCAACGATAACGCCGTCGGCCTGCAGTGCATCGACCATCTGACCCACAACGTGCGTCGCGGACAGATGGACGTCTGGTCCGGCTTCTATGAGCGCATCGCCAACTTCCGCGAGATCCGCTATTTCGATATCGAGGGCAAGCTCACCGGCCTGTTCTCCCGCGCCATGACCGCACCGTGCGGCAAGATCCGCATCCCGATCAACGAGTCGGCCGATGACAAATCGCAGATCGAGGAATTCATCCGCGAATACCACGGCGAAGGCATCCAGCACATCGCCCTGTCCACCGACGACATCTACGCCACCGTGCGCCAGCTGCGTGCCAACGGCGTCGACTTCATGACCACCCCGGACACCTATTACGAGAAGGTCGACACCCGCGTCGCCGGCCATGGCGAACCGACCGATGTACTGCGCGAGTTGAACATCCTGATCGACGGTGCACCTGGCGACGACGGCATCCTGCTGCAGATCTTCACCAACACCGTGATCGGTCCGATCTTCTTCGAGATCATTCAGCGCAAGGGTAACCAGGGCTTTGGCGAGGGCAATTTCAAGGCGCTGTTCGAATCCATCGAGGAAGACCAGCTGCGTCGCGGCGTGATCTCCGAGGAGTGATGCCATGAGCCGCAAATGGATCAGCTTTCCCCTGCGTGAAGGCGAGTGCTCGCGTCAGGCACACTGCGATCTGCCGCAGGGCACCTACGAGCGCGAGATGGGCCGTGAGGGCTTTTTCGGCCCCACCGCGCACCTGCACCACAAGCATCCCCCCACCGGCTGGATAGACTGGGAAGGTCCGTTGCGCCCGCACGCGTTCAACTTCAACGACATCCCCAGCGAGCGCGACTGCCCGCTGGCGGCGCCGCTGACGCTGCACAACGCCGACGTCAAGCTGCGCGTCTGGCGCACTCATGGCGCGATGCGTCATCTGGTACGTAACGCCGACGGCGACGAGCTGTTGTTCGTCCATGAAGGCAGTGGGCACTTCTACTGCGACTTTGGCCATCTGCAGTACCGCGACGGCGACTACCTGCTGATTCCGCGTGGCACCGCATGGCGCATCGAGGCCAGCACGCCGAGCTACTTCCTGCTGATCGAGAACACCAACGGCGCCTACCAGCTGCCGGACAAGGGCCTGCTCGGGCCGCAGGCGATCTTCGACCTGGCCGTGCTGGAGCACCCGCATATCGATGAGGCCTTCAAGGCGCAACAGGACGAGAACACCTGGCAGATCCGCATCAAGCGACGCGGCCAGATCAGCACAGTGACCTACCCCTACAACCCGCTGGACGTGGTCGGCTGGCATGGTGACAACACCGTGGTGCGCCTGAACTGGCGCGACATTCGCCCGCTGATCAGCCATCGCTACCACCTGCCGCCGTCGGTGCACACCACCTTCGTCGCCAGCGGTTTCGTGATCTGCACCTTTACCCCGCGCCCGGTGGAATCCGACCCCGGCGCGCTCAAGGTGCCGTTCTTCCACAACAACGACGACTACGACGAAGTGCTGTTCTACCACCGTGGCAATTTCTTCAGCCGCGACAACATCGAGCAGGGCATGGTCACTCTGCATCCGTGCGGCTTCCCCCATGGACCGCACCCCAAGGCGCTGAAGAAGAGCCAGGTCGATCCGGCGACCTTCATCGACGAGGTGGCGGTGATGATCGACACCCGCCGCGCCCTGGAGGTGGCCGATGCCTCCAGTGCGGTGGACGTGGCCGAGTACGTCAACTCCTGGCGCGCGCCGGGTACCCAAGGTTGAACCTGTAGGAGCCGGCTTGCCGGCGATCAGCGATCAGCGATCCCCGGATCGCCGGCAAGCCGGCTCCTACGCCAAGAACGGAAATCGCATATGAAACTCGCATCACTGAATCAAGGCCGCGATGGCGTGCTGATCGTCGTTTCCCGCGATCTCACCCGCGCCGTACTTGCGCCGCAGATCGCTTTCACCCTGCAGGCCGCGCTGGACGACTGGGCCGTGGCCCGGCCAAAGCTGGAGGCGGTCTATCAGCGTCTCAACGACGGCCTGGAGGAGGGCGCCTTCGCCTTCGATCAGAGCGCCTGCCACAGTCCGTTGCCGCGCGCCTACCACTGGGCCGACGGCAGTGCCTACGTCAACCATGTCGAACTGGTGCGCAAGGCGCGCGGCGCCGAGATGCCGGAATCCTTCTGGCACGACCCGCTGATGTATCAGGGGGGGGCCGATGCCTTCATCCCGCCGCACAGCCCGATCCGCCTGGCAGACGAAGCCTGGGGCATCGATCTGGAAGCCGAGCTGGCGGTGATCACCGATGACGTGCCGATGGGCGCCACGCCGGCCGAAGCGGCGGGCCATATCCGCCTGCTGATGCTGGTCAACGATGTCTCGTTGCGCAACCTGATCCCTGGCGAGCTGGCCAAGGGCTTCGGTTTCTACCAGAGCAAGCCGTCGTCGAGCTTCTCGCCGGTGGCCATCACCCCAGACGAGCTGGGCGAGAGCTGGAAGGACGGCAAGGTGCATCGGCCGCTGGTGTCGCATATCAACGGCGCGCTGTTCGGCCAGCCGAACGCCGGCGTCGACATGACCTTCAACTTCCCAACCCTGGTAGCGCATGCCGCCAAGACCCGGCCGCTGGGCGCGGGCACCATCATCGGCTCGGGCACGGTGTCCAATTACGACCGCAGCGCCGGCTCGAGCTGCCTGGCGGAAAAACGCATGCTGGAGATCGTCGAGCAGGGCGAGGCGAAGACGCCGTTCCTCAAGTTTGGCGATCGGGTGCGCATCGAGATGTTCGACGTTGCCGGGCAGAGCATCTTCGGCGCCATCGATCAGGTGGTGGAAAAATATGAGTAGCCCGGATGAAATCCGGGAAATTCCCAGGTCAGTCCCGGATTGCATCCGGGCTACGGGGGGATGATCGATGCTGAAACTCTACGGCTACTGGCGTTCCAGCGCCGCCTACCGTGTGCGTATCGCCCTCAACCTCAAGGGCCTGGCCTGTGAACAGGTGCCGGTGCACCTGGTCAAGGACGGCGGCCAGCAGCACGGCGCCGATTATCGCGGGCTGAACCCGCAGGGCCTGTTGCCGCTACTGGTGGATGAGGAGAACGGCGGCGTGCGCATCGCCCAGTCGCTGGCGATCATCGAATACCTCGAAGAGATCTTCCCGGTGCCGGCGTTGTTGCCGGCCGACCCGGCCGAGCGCGCCCAGGTGCGGGCGCTGGCGCTGCATATCGCCTGCGACGTGCATCCGCTGAACAACCTGCGCGTGCTGCAGTATCTGTCCAGCGAACTGGGCGTCGCCGATGAGGCGAAGAACGCCTGGTACCGGCACTGGGTCGCGCTGGGTCTGGCCGCCGTGGAGAAGGGCCTGGCCGCGTTCGACGGGCGCCTTTCGCTTGGCGAGCGGCCTGGATATCTGGAAGCCTGCCTGATCCCGCAGCTGTATAATGCGCGGCGTTTTAACTGTGACCTTGCCGCGTATCCACGCATTGTCGCCATGGCGGCGCGCTGTGAACCCCTGGAGGCCTTCCAAATGGCCGCGCCGGAGGCACAAACCGACGCCCAGTGACACTTTTCGGCTTCACCTAAGCCTTGCATTCCGCTGCGCCACAAGCGCAGCGGGTCCGATTCCGTCACAGATAAAAACAAACAGGTGACGCATGACCCGTGAAAAACCGAAGAACCTCTGGCTTTCGCGCTGGGGTTTCATCCTCGCTGCAACCGGCTCGGCCGTCGGGCTGGGCAATATCTGGAAATTCCCCTACATCACGGGCGAATACGGCGGCGGCGCCTTCGTGCTGATGTACCTGGCGTGCATCCTGGCCATTGGCATTCCGGTGATGATGACCGAGATCGCCATCGGCCGCCGCGGCCGCGGCAGTCCCATCGACGCCATCGGCCGCGTTGTGCGCGAGAACGGCGGCAATCCGCTGTGGAAGGCGGTCGGTGGCATGGCCATGCTCGCTGGTTTCATGATCCTGTGCTTCTACGTGGTGGTGGCCGGCTGGGCCTTTGCCTATACGTGGAAGATGCTCGACGGCTCGCTGGCCGCGACCAGTGTCGAGGCGCTGGGCGGGGTATTCGAAGCGCATAACGCCAACCCCTGGCAACTCGGCGGCTGGAGCGTGCTGGTGGCATTGCTGACCCTTTGGATCGTGGCCAAGGGCGTACAGAAAGGTATCGAAAGTGCGGTGCGCTGGATGATGCCGGGCCTGGCCCTGATGCTGGTGGCGTTGGTTGGCTATGCCTTCACCAGCGGCAGTTTCAGCGCCGGTTTCGGTTTTCTGTTCCATTTCGATGCCTCGAAGATCACCGGTGAGGCGCTGCTGGCGGCCTTGGGCCATGCATTCTTCACCCTGAGCCTGGCCTCGGGCGCCATCCTCACCTACGGCTCCTACATTCCGGACGGCCAGTCCATCGCGCGCACCACCTTCGTCGTCGCCCTCTGCGATACCTGTGTGGCGTTGCTGGCCGGCCTGGCGATCTTCCCGATCATCTTCGCCAACGGCATGAGCCCGAGCGCCGGACCGGGTCTGATCTTCATGAGCCTGCCGCTGGCCTTCCAGCAGATGCCGTTCGGCACCGCCTTCGGCGTGTTGTTCTTCGCCATGGTGTCGATCGCCGCGTTGACCTCGGCGATCTCGATGATCGAAGCCAGCGTGGCCTACCTGAACGAGAAGTACGGCATCAGTCGTCTGCGTGCAGCGATGGGGGCTGGTGCGGTGCTGCTGGTGATCAGCCTGGTGGCGATGCTGTCGTTCAACCTGCTGGCGGGCTGGACGCCGCTGGGCAAGAACTTCTTCGACTGGCTGGACTACCTCACCTCGCGCTGGATGATGCCGTTGGGTGGCATCTTCATGGTGGTGCTCGCCGGCTATGCACTGCGCGGCGAGATCATGCGTGACGAGCTGGACCTGCCGCCTGCGGGCTACGCGCTGTGGCTGTTCATGGTGCGCTACGTCAGCCCGGTGCTGATCATGGTGGTGTTCCTGCATGCGCTGGGCTGGTTGATGTTCGACCCGGTGCTGCAGTGGTACTGGATCGCTGGCGCCATCGGCTTGCTGGCCGTGGCGGGCGAAATCCTGCGGCCCAGGGTGGTACCGGCGCTCGCCGGACGCTGATCGGGGCTCGAATCGAAGGGCGCAGCTGCGTTGGACGCTGCGCCCTTTTTATTGCTGGCTTGCTCACAGGGTTTGCTAGGTAGGCGAGAACTCGCCACTTATCCGGCGTCAATAAGCGGATAATTGCCGGTGGTGGCGGTTTTCCGGATTATGCTCGATGCCATGTATTGGCGAATTGCCAGCACTCAAGCTGGGCGCCTTTGCTGCCGATATCTGGGGTTCGATCTGGCACAGCAGTTGCCTCACCTTCCGACCAGGCCGCGTTCACGAGACGTGGCTCTATAAGAAGAACCGGAGTCGCCCCTTATGTTCAAGCCTGCCGCACGCTTTTTCGCCAACCTTGCCGTAGGCAAGAAACTTCTCATCGGGTTTGGCCTGGTGCTGTTGCTCACAGCTGCCATGACGGTCAGTGGGTACCTCGCCGTTCAGGCGGTGTTGCATGGGCATGAGCAGGTCGGGGAGTTGGCGCAGGTGAACCAAGAGATCCTCCAGGCGCGTCGTCTTGAACGCAATTTCGCCATCGAGCAGAGCCCGGAGAGTGCGCAGCGCGTCCGCGAAAGCCTGCTCAAGGTGCAGGACATGCTGGTGCACTTGGGCAAGGATGCCGCAGAAGGCACGCGCGTGCAGACCATGCAACAGGCTACCGCTGAGTACCTGAAGCAATTCGACAACTATGTGGAACAGCAGGACAAGGCCCGCGAGGCCCGGCAGGACATGCGCAGTGCCGCCGCCGAAGCGCGCGACCAGTTCGAAGTGATCGAACTGGACATGTACGACGCGGTGCGTGAGCTGCGCCTGCAGGGCGACCGACTGCGCGGCAGCGACCCGCTGACCCTGGCGGAAACCGCATCCGGTCTGAGCAAGCGCATGCTCGACCTGCGAGGCCAGGAAAGTCTGTACATCATCGACGGCTCGCCCGAAGCGCTGGAAGAGTGGGAGTACGTCAGCGAGGATCTGCAGACCGTCGCCCGCAGCCTGACCGTCTGGCTCGAGGATGATCAGAAAGCGTCCATTGAAACCGCTTTGCAGGCGTTGACCCTTTACCAGCGTTCCTTTCTCTATTACCAACAGCTTCGCGAGCAGAACCTGGCCACCGAGAAGGCCATGATCGAGCGCGCACGTTCGGTCGTCGATCTGGCCGAGTCAGCCCAGGCAAGTGCCGAGACCCGCATGCTCGCCGACTCCCAGCGCGCGCTGGTGCTGCTGGGCATCATGGGCGCGGCCGCCGTGGTGTTGGGCCTGTGCGCCGCGTTGCTGATCACCCGTCTGATCGTGGCACCGCTGCGCCAGAGCGTAGGTTTTGCACAGCGCATCGCCGCCGGCGATCTCAGTCAGGACATCCCGCAGGATCGCCGTGACGAAGTCGGGCAGCTGCTTGCTGCCATGCAGGACATGACCGTCAGCCTGCGCAATCTGGTCAGCCGCATTGGCGGTGGGGTCGGACAAATCGCCGCGGCTGCCGAGCAGTTGTCAGCCATTACCGCGCAGACCAGCGCCGGTGTGCAGACGCAGAAGCTTGAAACCGAGCAGACCGCTACCGCCATGCACCAGATGGCCGCGACCGTGCAGGAAGTGGCGCAGAACGCCGAGCAGGCCTCGCTGGCCGCACGTGATGCCGACCTGGAGGCACAACAGGGCAATCGCGTGGTGCAACAGGCCGTGGATCAGATCGACAGTCTGGCCAGTGAAGTGGAACAGTCGGCCAAGGCCATCGCCGACCTGAATCAGGAAAGTGCGCGTATTGGCAGTGTGCTGGAGGTGATTCGCAACGTCGCCGAGCAGACCAACCTGCTGGCGCTCAACGCGGCCATCGAAGCGGCGCGTGCAGGTGAGCAGGGCCGTGGTTTCGCCGTGGTTGCTGACGAGGTTCGCGCGCTGGCCAAGCGTGCCCAGGACAGCACAGAAGAGATCGAGAGCCTGATCGCGGGCCTGCAACGCATGGCCAAGGGCGCCGTGCAGCAGATGGACAGCAGCCGTGATCTGACTCGCCGCACCGTCGAGCTGGCAGGCGAGGCTGGCGACGCATTGGGGCGCATCACCCAGGCAGTGAGCACCATCGAGCAGATGAACCAGCAGATCGCCGCTGCCGCCGAAGAGCAGAGTGCGGTAGCCGACGCGATCAACGAAAGCGTCACTCGCGTACGAGACATCGGTGAGCAGAGCGCCACTGCCAGCGAGCAGACTGCCGCGTCCAGCGCCGAGCTGGCGCGTTTGGGCGTAGAGCTGCAGGAGCTGGTGCGGCAGTTCCGCACCTGACGCCGGCCGCGGGCGGGAGGGCGTAGGGCGGACTCAGGAGCGTCAGCGAACAGTCCGCCGTCTTCGGCGCGGCAAAAGTCTCAACGGCGTACTGCTTCGCGAGTACGCCCTACAGCGCTGCAGGAGCTGGTGCGGCAGTTCCGCACCCGACTCGGACGAACCGGGACACCGGGCGCGGGCGGGCGTAGGGCGGACTCAGGAGCGTCAGCGAACAGTCCGCCGTCTTCGGCGCGGCAAAAGTCCTAACGGCGTACTGCTTCGCGAGTACGCCCTACGGCGCTCGCTCCCATATGTTCAGGTTCGGGCTGGACTGAAGCGCTGGCCCGAGATTGCGGGGTGATAGAGCGGCTGGACCTTGTTACCGGCCGGGTCCAGCAGGTGAAAGCTGCGTGCACCGTCGCCATGGTCGAAGGGTCGGTCCAGCAAGGTCACGCCGCGTGCCTTTAGGTACTGGTACCAGGCGTCCAGTTCCTCGACGCTGTCGACGATGAAACCGTAATGATCCACCAGCGCCACGCCGTGGCTCTCGGCATACGCGCGGCCGAGCGACAGGTTGTCGTTGCCGCAGGTCAGGTAGACCAGGTCCTCGTTGGCGCGATGCAGCACCTGCATGCCCAGCACGTCCACGTAGAAGCGCTCGCACGCTTCCAGGTTGGGTACCAGCAGGGCCAGGTGGCGCAAGCCATTGAGACGGGATGGGCGTTCGAGCATCTTTTTGTACTCAAATATGTATACAATTATTTTTCAAATATAAAACATATTGGAGTTTGCCGTGTACGTGCTATTGCTCAAGACCCAACTCAAACCGGGTCGTTTCGATGCGTTCATGGATGCCATGCGCGTCAACGCCGCCGCCTCGGTGCACGATGAACCGGGTTGCCTGACCTTCGACGTGATGCGTGACCGCAGCGACCCCGATCTGGTCTGGCTGTACGAGGTCTACGTCGACGAGGCGGCGTTCGAGGCGCATACGCGAACCGCGCATTTCCTTGCCAGCCGGCCGCTGCTGGAGCCGCTGATCGAGCGTCAGGAAGCCATTGAGGCCGATATGCAGGCGCTCAATCCATCGCGCTGAAGAGAAGAGAGGCTGCTGCGAAGGCTTGGCTCGGTCAGGCCGTGCTTTGTGCCATCTGCATATCCAGCACCCGGATACGGTCTGGCTCGGGATAGTGCCAGTGCACGTCCAGATCCCAGAAGCACGCGCCGTAGCGCCGCTCGGGCTGCGGTTGCTGATAGGCCGGGCGCGGATCCTGCGCCAGGCACTGCTCGATCAGTTCCACCAAGGGTTCACCCAGGCGCAGCGCGTGTTGGCGCGCCAGGTGTAGCGCGCCGTCCTGCCAGTCCACGGCAATCAGTGGGGGTGGCGCGTCGGCCATGTCGTTGCGGGCATCGGCCACGGCATCGGCGTAGGGCACGTAGGGCTTGATATCCAACACCGGGGTGCCGTCGAGCAGGTCGATGCCGGACAGGTGCAGACGGCCCGGCTCGACCTTCTCCAGGCGTACCACCGATTGGCCGATACCATTGGGGCGGTGGGTGGCGCGGGTGCTGAACACGCCGACTGACTGATTGCCGCCCAGGCGCGGCGGGCGCACTTTCAGGCGCGGCTTGTCTTCCAGCGCCTGGTGAAAGAGAAACAGCAACCAGACGTGGCTGACCTGCTCCAGTCCCTGCACGGCCTCGCCCTGATCGAAGGGGGGCAGCAGCTCCAGCACGCCGCGCGCGGCGGGCGCCAGGTGCGGCTGGCGAGGAATGGCGAATTTTTCCTTGAAACAGGAGCGAACGATACCGACCGGAGAAACCAGATGCTGCATGGTGTTCTACTTAGCGGCTACGCACGGGGGCGTCGTGTGCTACACGACAGCCGGCATCGCGGAATGGGCCGGTGAAGCGAATCCAGCCTTCACCAGGGCTGACCTGAGCGCAGGTCAGGTGGCCATCGACCTTGCTTTGCCAGAGGAAGAACGGCGCAGGTGCGGCGAGGCCGGGCAGGCTCAGTGCGAGCAGTGCGATGAGGAGCAGGGTACGCATGATGGTGGTCTCCAGAGCGTGACGAACACAGCCTAACACGGTCTCAGAATCGTTCTTTCTCGCCCAGATAGCGCCATTGCCCGACCGGCAACTTGGTCATGGGTACGCCGCCGATGCGGATGCGCTTCATGCCCAGCACTTTCAGGCCCAACGCCGCGCAGATCTGCCGTAGCAGGTCAGGAGCCGGATTCTTCAGCGCGAAGCGCAGGCGCTGCTCGCTCTGCCAACTGGCCTTGCAGGGTGGGAACTGCGTGCCCTTGTGCAGCCAACCTTTCTTCAGGCGTTCCAGTGCGCTGGCGGGCACTTCGCCGGCTACCTCGACCAGGTATTCCTGTTCCAGCTTGGCGGCGTCTTCGCGCAGCTTGCGTTGCGTGCGCCAGTCCTGGCTGAGCACTATCAGGCCGCTGGCACCGGTCTGCAGTGGCAGGCTCTGCTCCTGGCGCAGGAAGTGGCCATGCAGGACGCGTTGGGCGTGCGGGTCCTCTTCCCAGTGTCGTTCGCGCACCAGCAAGTGCTGCAACTGTGCGGCGTTGCAGCCAGTCGAGCCATGCACCAGCAGGGTGACGGGCTCCACGGGGTCAAGGCGGGCATCGGGGTGCAATTCGACGCGTTGATCTTCGACCTTGAACTGCGGCGCTTCGACCACTTGGCCGTCCACCGTCACCCAGCCTCCTGCGATGTAAAGATCGGCTTCACGACGCGAGCATCCGAACAGTTCGATGACGCGTTTGGACAGGCGGGTGGGTTCGCTCATGAGATGGCTCGGCAGTAAAAGGAGGTCATTGTACCGGCAAGAAGCTGTGGTGCCGGGAAAGAAAAAGCCCCGCATTGTGCGGGGCTTTTCAGGAGAGAGGTCGGTCAGACCAGCTCGCCCCACATGTCGTACTCGTCGGCGTCGACGATACGTACGCGCACCTTGTCGCCTGGCTTGACGTCGGGGGAGTCGATGAACACGCTGCCGTCGATCTCCGGGGCGTCGGCCCAGGAGCGGGCCACGGCGCCTTCGCCGTCCACTTCGTCGATCAGTACGTCCATCTCCAGGCCGATCTTGGCCTGCAGACGTGCAGAGCTGATGGCCTGCTGGTGCGCCATGAAGCGCTCCCAGCGGTCCTGCTTGACGTCATCAGGCACTACTTCCAGACCCAGGTCGTTGGCTGGTGCGCCCTCGACTGGCGAATACTGGAAGCAACCGACGCGGTCGAGCTGCGCTTCCGTGAGCCAGTCCAGCAGGTACTGGAAGTCTTCCTCGGTCTCGCCGGGGAAACCGACGATGAAGGTGGAGCGGATGGTCAGCTCCGGGCAGATCTCACGCCACTTCTTGATGCGCGCCAGGGTCTTGTCTTCGAAGGCCGGGCGCTTCATCGACTTGAGTACTTTCGGGCTGGCGTGCTGGAAGGGGATGTCCAGGTACGGCAACAGCTTGCCGGCGGCCATCAGCGGGATCACGTCATCGACGTTGGGGTAGGGGTAGACGTAGTGCAGGCGCACCCACACACCCATCGACGACAGCGCTTCGCAAAGCTCGAGCATGCGCGTCTTCACCGGCTGGCCGTTCCAGAAGTCCAGCTTGTACTTCATATCGACGCCGTAGGCGCTGGTGTCCTGGCTGATCACCAGCAGCTCCTTGACACCGGCCTTGACCAGGCGCTCGGCTTCGCTGAGCACATCGCCAACCGGACGGCTGACCAGTTTGCCGCGCATCGACGGAATGATGCAGAAGCTGCAGCTGTGGTTGCAGCCTTCGGAAATCTTCAAATAAGCGTAGTGACGCGGGGTCAGCTTGATGCCTTGCGGCGGCACCAGGTCGATCAGCGGGTTGTGATCGGTCTTCGGCGGAATGACTTCATGTACAGCATTGACCACCTGCTCGTACTGCTGTGGGCCGGTAACGGCCAGCACGCTCGGGTGCACATCGCGGATGCTGTCTTCGGCTACGCCCATGCAGCCGGTGACGATCACCTTGCCGTTCTCGGCCAGCGCCTCACCGATGGCGTCCAGCGATTCGGCCTTGGCACTGTCGATGAAGCCGCAGGTGTTGACCACCACCACATCAGCATCCTGGTAGGTCGGTACGATCTCGTAACCTTCCATGCGCAGCTGGGTCAGGATGCGTTCGGAGTCAACGGTCGCTTTCGGGCAACCAAGGCTGACGAATCCGACTTTCGGTGTGGCGGTGGACATGCGGGCTAACCTCTAAGGGCGCCTGGGTGGCGCCTCTGATCAAAAAGTGCGCAATTCTAGCGGCGGATCATACGCTTGACCAGTGCTGGTCAGGGGGCGGAAACGAAAAAGGCCACTCGATTGAGTGGCCTTTATCTGAAGGTGGTTGCGGGAGCAGGATTTGAACCTACGACCTTCGGGTTATGAGCCCGACGAGCTACCAGACTGCTCCATCCCGCGTCGACAATTCTACGCTTACTTAATATCTTGTCAATCGATTTGTTTCATTTGATCGAAAAAGTTAATTTTCGTTAAAGCAAAAAGGCCACTCATCGAGTGGCCTTTTCGTGAAGCTGGTTGCGGGAGCAGGATTTGAACCTACGACCTTCGGGTTATGAGCCCGACGAGCTACCAGACTGCTCCATCCCGCGTCTGTGGGTCGGCATTCTACAGTCAGAAGCTTGGCTGTCAACCGCTAATTGCAAGAAAAGTGTTTTCAACTCAGATGCTTAGCGTTAAACAACTGTTGGACTTCCCGGCTCCAGGCCAGTCTGTACGAGGCTTGCGCGGGTGTTGTGCACAAGATGATCCACGTTGACTGCGCGCCATGTATTGCTCTGTTTCCTTACTTCCTGGCAGCCAGTAAAACCTCAGTCTGCGCGGCGTATGCGTCCATGAGCATCCTCTGACGTGCTGGTTCAGCGATGAAAAAGCGGGTGTTCAAGCGCCTGGACGTACCACCTGTCAGCGATACCCGCCATGCCATTTACCGGTGTCCAGGTCCGACAGGCCAAGCTCGACGACAAGTCGCGCAAGCTCGGTGATGAATGTGGCCTCTACTCAGAAATCCGCATGCGTGGCAGCACGTTCTGGCGGTGCTGCTTTTAAGAAAATTCTTATAGATCACCGAGTGCTTGTCGCTTAAAAAACCTCACTGGACAGCGGTTCAGGTCATTGCGCGCATCGACTATCACCCATAGCGGCGCGTGCTTGCATTAACAAGGGAATTGTAAGGCAGGTCCACAATGGCATCTGATAGTTTTCAGAATGAAGTTCCAAAGGCGCGGGTCAATATCAAACTTGACCTGCATACCGGTGGAGCGCAAAAGAAGGTCGAGTTACCGCTCAAGTTGATGATCATGGGTGACTACAGCAATGGCCGCGAGCAGCGCCCGTTGTCTGAGCGCAGTAAAGTCGACATCAACAAAAATAATTTCAACAGCGTACTGGCCGAATTTCACCCGAGCGTGAAACTGGTCGTGCCCAATACGCTCGTTGACGATGGCTCTGACGCCTCTCTCGATCTGACCTTCCGTAACATGAAGGACTTCCAGCCTGAACAAGTGGCTCGTCAGATTCCTGAGCTGCGCGCGATGCTGGCCATGCGCAATCTGCTGCGCGACCTCAAATCCAACCTGCTCGACAACGCCACTTTTCGTCGAGAGTTGGAGCGCATCCTCAAGGATGACGCCCTGAGCGACAAGCTGCGCGCCGAACTGGCTCAGTTAGCCCCCCAAGACCGCTAATCAATATCAAGGAGTGACTTATGTCTGCATCTGCGGAAGGAGCTGTTGCGCCTACAGGAAGCGCAAGTGCTGTAACTCATGAAGGCCAAGGTATCTATGCCGGCCTGTTCGAAAAGATCAATCTCAGCCCGGTATCGAAACTGTCGGATATCGAGGTTTACCAAAACAGTGACGCGCTTTCCGAAGCCTCCGCTGATGAGCGTGTGACGGCAGCGGTCAGTGTTTTCCTGGATCTGCTGAAGCAGTCCTCTCAGAAAGTTGAACGCCTCGATAAAACGCTGCTCGATGAGCATATCGCCTCTCTGGACCAGCAGATCAGTCGCCAGTTGGACGCCATCATGCACCATGAAGACTTCCAGCGCGTCGAGTCGACCTGGCGTGGAGTCAAGTCACTGATCGATCAGACCGATTTTCGTCGCAACGTGCGCATCGAGCTGCTCGACATCAGTAAGGAACACCTGGTGCAGGACTTCGAGGACGCACCGGAAATCGCCCAGAGTGGACTCTACGTTCACACCTATACCAATGAGTACGACACACCCGGTGGTGAGCCGATTGCCGCCGCCATCTCCAACTACGAATTTGGTCGTGGCCCGCAAGACATCGCGTTGCTGCGCAATATCTCCAAGGTTGCCGCCGCTGCACACATGCCCTTCATTGGTTCGGTCGGCCCGGCCTTCTTCGGCAAGGAGTCGATGGAGGAGGTCGCCGCGATCAAGGACATCGGCAACTACTTTGACCGTGCCGAATACCTGAAGTGGAAGTCCTTCCGCGATAGCGATGACTCCCGTTACATCGGCCTGACCATGCCGCGTGTGCTGGGTCGCCTGCCATATGGGCCTGACACCGTGCCGGTGCGCAGCTTCAACTACATCGAGAGTGTGAAGGGGCCGGATCACGACAAGTATCTCTGGACCAACGCCTCGTTCGCCTTCGCTGCCAACATGGTGAAGAGCTTCATCAACAACGGTTGGTGCGTGCAAATTCGTGGGCCGCAAGCCGGCGGTGCCGTGACCGACCTGCCGATCCACCTCTACGATCTGGGCACCGGTAACCAGGTGAAGATTCCGTCCGAGGTGATGATTCCGGAAACGCGAGAGTTCGAATTCGCCAACCTGGGTTTCATTCCGCTGTCGTACTACAAAAATCGGGACTACGCATGCTTCTTCAGTGCCAACAGCGCGCAGAAGCCGGCGCTCTATGAAACTGCGGACGCGACGGCCAACAGCCGCATCAACGCGCGTCTACCGTACATCTTCTTGCTGTCGCGCATTGCCCATTACCTGAAGTTGATCCAGCGTGAAAACATTGGCACCACCAAGGATCGTCGTGTCCTCGAGCTGGAGCTGAACAACTGGATTCGCGGTCTGGTTACCGAAATGACCGACCCCAGTGATGACCTGCAGGCCTCTCACCCCCTGCGTGATGCCAAGGTCACGGTTGAGGATATCGAGGACAACCCAGGCTTCTTCCGTGTGAAGCTCTATGCCGTTCCCCACTTCCAGGTGGAAGGCATGGACGTGAACCTGTCTCTGGTCTCGCAGATGCCCAAGGCCAAAGCCTAAGTATTGACACGGAAGTCATCCATGAAGATCGACCTTCCCTTATGGGGAGCGGGGGCTTTGCTGTCCCCGCAGCAATTCCAGCAGCAGGCCCGGTGGGAGGCCTGGACAAATGAATGCCTGGCGCGTATCTCACGCGCTCACCCATGGGGCGTGCAGGTTGCGGCGTTCGATCTGGACGCGCTGAGGCTTGGCAAGCTCAAGGCCACGCGTCTGCGTGTGCGGATGCAGGACGGCACGCTGATCGACAGTGATGCGTCCGACCGCCTGCCGCCAGCGCTAGAGCTTGGCCGGCTGATGGAGGAGGGCATTTCTACCGTCACCTTACTGCTGGCGCTGCCACTCGAACATGCCAACGGCGACAACTGCTTGCTCGACGAAGGCAAAGCCTGCAAACCGACACGCTATCGCCGAGACTGGCGCGAGGTGCAGGATATCTATGGTGATGAGAGCCAATCCATCGCCGTGCTCGAGCATGTGTTGTCCCTGCGTCTGGACAGCGATGAGAACGCCGAGTACCTGACCTGTCCGGTTGCACGTGTGGTCCGCGACGTGCAGGGTATCTGGACGCTCGATCAGCAGTTTGTCCCGCCGCTGCTCAGCTTCGATGCCCAGCCACAACTGCTCGGTCAGTTGGACAACCTGATGACTCAGTTGGCCGCCAAACGTAGCCGCCTGATGGGTATGCGCCGCGAGAACAACCAGCGTATGGCCGACTTCGCGGTGGCCGATGTCTCGCTGTTCTGGCTGCTCAACGCACTGAACAGTTATCAGCCCGTGCTGGCTGATCTGCTGGCCCACCCGGCAAGGCATCCCGAGGTGGTGTACCTGGAGCTCATCAAGCTGGCGGGCAGTCTTCTCACCTTCTCGCTCGAACACGACATCAATGCCATACCGGCTTATCGGCATGAGCAGTTGGAAGCGGTCTTCCCTCCGTTGTTCACGCTGATTTCCACCCTGCTCGAGGCCAGCCTGCCGTCCCGCGTCATTGCACTGGATCTCGAGCATCCCAATGCACACCGTTGGCAAGTGGCGTTGAACGATGGTCGGCTACGCGATGCCGAGGGTGTCGATTTCTACCTGTCGGTGCGTTCCAGCCTGCCTGCAGCTCAGGTACAGAGCCAGTTCCCGCGCCTGTGCAAGGTAGGGGCTCCGGACGATGTCGACCATCTCGTCAACGTGGCCCTCGACGGTGTACCGCTGGTGCCGCTCGGCCACGTGCCGGCAGCGATTCCGCTGCGCCTGGGCAATCTGTACTTCGCCCTCGACCTGAACCATCCCAAGGCACGCGACATGCTGGCTTCAGGTACCTGCGCTCTCTACGTCCCCGGCACGCTCGGAGACGTCCAGCTGGATCTTTTCGCGGTGCTGCGCTCATGACCAAGGCCTTTGGAAAATCACCAATCGTGGCTATCGATGCCCTGCTGCAGGACAGCTACCTGCTGGTCGTGGAGTTGCGACAGAAGGCCGCACCCAAGGATGGCGAAGAGCTGTGGAAGCATTGCGTGGCGCAAGTCGAGCAGTGTCGCAACAGTCTGATCGACGCCGGCGTGAGTCAACGCGCAGTCAATCAGATTGGCTATGCGCAGTGCGCACTGCTCGATGAAACCGTGCTGCGTCATGCCTCGACGCGGGCGCATGCGGTATGGGCGGCCAAGCCGCTGCAGGCGCATTTCTTCAACCGTCATCAGGCAGGTGAGCAACTCTACGAGGACATGCGCGAAGCCCTGGCTGAACCTGCTCCCGACCTGCGAGTCCTGACCTGCTACCAGCGCGTTCTGATGCTGGGCTTCCTGGGACGCTATCGCGTTGAGAGCGCACCGGAGCGTGAGCAATTGGTGGCGGCCCTCGGCGAACAGGTTGAGCCCTTCACCACTGCGGGAGCGACTCCGCAACTGGTCAGCGTCCGTGGCGGCAGTTGGCGCCGTTGGCTCAGCCTTCCCTGGTTACATCTGACGGCTGCTGCGGTGCTCTTGGTTGGCCTCTGGCTGGTATTGCACCGAGTACTCGGCGATACCGTCACTTCGCTGTTGTCCGGTCAGGTCTAGCGATGGCCACGCCGCTCAAAGGAACACGTGCTCTTTGGCTCTGGGCTGGGGCGCTGGGCCTCGTGCTGATCCTGGCGATCCTGCCGCTTTCCAGGGTCGCGCAAACCCTCTGGGCGCTTACGGTGATTGCCCTGGTGGCTTCAGGTTGGCTGCTCGCGGGGCGAACTGCTTCGTGGCAACGCCACGCTCTGCTGTTGGCCCCCGGTAGTGCGCTGCCAGCGGACGGATACCGCCATCCGCTAGTCGCTGTCTGTGGTGATGGTCTGCACTCGCTGTTCGGTGCCGTGCCGGACGATCAACTGGCGCTGTGTGTCACTGAGCAGGGTGGCTACGTCCGGGTTCCCAGCCTGGATCGACTGCCCACGATCATCGACTACCTGCTGGCCCATCGTCCGCATTGGGTTGGCCAACTGGCGGTGCTCTACATCGTCAATCCCGCCGAGCAAAGAGACAACGCCCAGCTCGTCGGAGCGATTCAGACCTTCCGGCATCAGGTTTGCCGAATCCGCAGAAGCGGGGTGGCCTTGCCGATCCTGCTGTGCAGCTACCTGTCATCTTCACGCGATGACAGTCACTGGTTCACTTGGGAGGCGGAGCAACAGGGCCTGTCCGTGCGTGAAGACACAAGCCATCTATCGATGGCGCAGTGGCAGCAGCGCGCCACGGACCTGCCGAGCCGCTCTGCGCGCCTGCGCACCTGCGTGCAAATCGAAAGCCTGGGGCACTGGCTGACCCAATCGGTATTACCGCATCTGGTCTCCCATGACTCGCGCGACGCGCGCTGCCCAGCCGTCGCCTGCGCCATGACCTTGGCCGCCGGCGCCATGGCCAATGCACCGGACAACCTGTGGTCGCAGTGGATGCACGAAAGGACCGCCCTTGAACCCTCTACGCCAGCACCCGGTGCGGCGTCGCTGCCATTTCCCGATCCGCTCCTCAGCCTGTTGCCGCAGCAGACGAGTCTCACGCCGGCTCGCCGCGCAGTGGTGCGTGGGCTGTGGCTGTTCGTGCTCGCTGCCGTGATTGCACTGTGCAGCTCGGCCTGGCAGAACCGCCTGCTGGTGCGCCAGGTGAGCGACGATCTGCGGCGATACCAGGCGATTCCCGAACCAACCACCCTGGAGCAACCTGAACATCAGCTGCGTGAGCAAGCTGTCACCGTTCTGCGTCGTGATGCGGCGATGCTGGATCGCCATTACCGTGAAGGTGAACCGCTGTCCCTGGGGCTTGGTCTGTACAGCGCCGAACGCATTCGTCCGCTGATTCTGGCCGCGCTTGCCGCTCACCGCGTCCCGGCGCCCAAGCCGGTGCTGGCGAACATTCCCGACTCTGTCCGCCTTGACAGCCTGTCGTTGTTCGCCAGCGGCAGCGCCGAGCTCAAGCCCGGTTCGGCGAAGGTGCTGATCAATGCCCTGGTGGACATCAAGGCCCAGCCGGGCTGGTTGATCGTGATTGCCGGGCATACCGACGCCACTGGCGATCCCAAGCGCAACCTGTTGTTGTCCCGCGCCCGTGCAGCTGCCGTGCGCGACTGGATGCAACGGATGGGCGACATTCCCGACAGCTGTTTCGCCGTCCAGGGCTTCGGTGCAGATCAACCCGTCAGCAGTAACGAAACCCCGGAGGGGCGAGCAGCCAACCGCCGGGTCGACATCCGCCTGGTGCCTGAGTCGGGAGCCTGCGCGCTCTCGACTCAGGTATCCGGCGGCCAACCCCAGCCGCGGCAACAGCCGTCGGCGAATGTGCATCTGTAGAAGGAACTTCACATGGCTATTCCAGTTTATTTGTGGCTCAAAGACGATGGCGGTGCGGACATCAAGGGCTCGGTCGACGTGCAACAGCGCGAAGGTAGCGTCGAGGTAGTGGCACAGGATCACTGCCTGTACATCCCGACCGACAACAACACCGGCAAGCTGACCGGCGCCCGCATCCATACGCCGTTCAACTTCACCAAGGAAATCGATGCCTCCAGCCCCTATCTGTACAAGGCTGTGAGCACCGGCCAAACCCTCAAGAGCGCGGAGTTCAAGTGGTACCGCATCGACGACGCCGGCCAGGAAGTCGAGTACTTCAACACCCTGCTGGAGAACGTCAAGGTCGTCAAAGTCGCGCCGAAAATGCACGACGTGAAAGACCCGTCCAAGGAAAAGCACAACCACCTGGAACAGGTTGAGCTGCGCTACGAGAAGATCACCTGGACCTTCAAGGACGGCAACATAATCCACTCCGACGCCTGGAACGAGCGTCAGAGCGCTTGATCGTGTCCCGTCGACCGGCGGGGTACCGCCGGTCGATGCTCGCTGAATACCCCTACGCCCAAGCAAGGATCGCCCCATGGCCCAGTCCACTCATCTGCTACGTCGCCTCAATCCCTATTGCGCCCAGGCGCTGAGCGCCGCCGCGTCGCTGTGCCAGACCCGCACCCATCCCTTCATCACCGTCGAGCACTGGCTGCTTAAACTGATGGAGCAGGGCGAGGGCGATCTGACCCTGATCGCACGTCGCTACGAATGGGATATGGACAGCCTGTGGCAGGGATTGCTGAACCATCTCGATACCTTGCCGCGCAGCGTACGCGACAAGCCGCAGTTGTCTGCCAAATTGCAGCAACTGATCAAGGACGCCTGGCTCTTCGCTTCCCTGCACGAAGATGCCCAAACCCTGCGCTCGGCCCACCTGCTGGGGGCTCTGCGCGAGACACCGAGCCTGCTCGATTGTGATGCCGCCTGGCCGTTGCTCAGCGTCGCCGACACCCAGATCGAACGCCTGCTGCCGCTACTCAATGAGCAGTCCAGGGAGCGTCCGGCGCTTCAGCAGGAAGCGGCTCTGGCTGAGACGCCACGATCTGCCACAGGCACGTCTTCGGCCAAGAGCGATGTTCACACCGCCATCCTCGACAAGTTCACCCTGGACATCACCGCCAAGGCCTGGGCAGGCGGCATCGACCCGGTCTTTGGACGCGACAACGAAATCCGCCAGGTCATCGACATTCTTGGCCGTCGGCGCAAGAACAACCCGATCCTGGTCGGCGAGCCTGGCGTGGGTAAAACCGCGCTGGTCGAAGGGCTGGCCCTGCGGATTGTCGACGGTAACGTGCCGGACAGCCTCAAACGGGTCAGCGTGCGCACGCTCGACCTCGGCTTGCTGCAGGCGGGGGCGGGCGTAAAGGGCGAGTTCGAGCAGCGCCTGAAGAACGTCATCGATGCCGTCCAGCAATCGCCCACGCCGATCCTGCTGTTCATCGACGAAGCCCACACCCTGATCGGCGCCGGCAACCAGGCCGGAGGCGCCGATGCCGCCAACCTGCTCAAACCCGCCCTGGCACGGGGCGAACTGCGCACCATCGCCGCCACCACCTGGTCCGAATACAAACAGTATTTCGAGCGCGACGCCGCTTTGGAGCGGCGCTTCCAGATGGTCAAGGTCGATGAGCCTGACGACGCCAACGCCTGCCTCATGCTGCGTGGCCTCAAGGCTCGCTATGCCAGCCATCATGGCGTGCATATTCAGGATGCCGCCGTGCAGGCCGCGGTCACGCTGTCACGCCGCTACCTCACGGGTCGTCAGTTGCCGGACAAGGCTGTCGACCTGCTCGATACCGCCAGCGCTCGCGTGCGCATGAGCCTGGATTGCGAACCGCAATCGCTGGTGCAGCTCAAGGCTGAGCAGCATGCGCTACAGCTCGAGCGTCAAGCCCTCGAAGAGGACGCCAGGCTCAGCGGCGCCATGGCGATCGAGCGTTTGTCCGCCATCGACCTTCGCGAGCATCAGGTGCAGGAGTATCTCGCTGAGCTACAGCAGCAGTACCAACAGGAACTGGCGCTCACCCGTGAACTGCTGGAAGCCCGCACCCATGCACCTGACGCATGCGCCGCTTTGCAGGAGCGGCTGGCCACCCTGCAAAGCGACCACCCTCTGCTGTCGCTCGACGTCGATGCACGCAGTGTTGCTGAAGTCATTGCCGACTGGACCGGCGTCCCCCTGGGCAGCCTGCTGAAGGACGAACAGACCAACCTGCTTGAGCTCGAACAGCACCTGGCGCAGCGGGTCATCGGCCAGGACAGCGCCCTGGGCGCCCTGGCGCAACGCCTGCGCGCCGCCAAGACCGGCCTCACCGCCGAGAACGCCCCCTTAGGCGTCTTTCTCTTGGTGGGCACCAGCGGCGTGGGCAAGACCGAAACCGCCCTGGCGCTGGCCGACTGCCTGTTCGGCGGTGAAAAGTCCTTGGTCACCATCAACCTTTCCGAATACCAGGAAGCCCATACCGTCAGCCAGCTCAAGGGCTCGCCGCCGGGCTACGTCGGCTATGGCCAGGGTGGTGTGTTGACCGAAGCGATCCGTCAGCGCCCCTACAGCGTCGTGCTGCTCGATGAGGTGGAGAAAGCCCACCGCGACGTGCTCGATCTGTTCTACCAGGTATTCGATCGCGGCTTCATGCGAGATGGCGAAGGGCGCGAAATCGACTTCCGCAACACCGTCATCCTGATGACCTCGAACCTGGGCAGCGACCGATTGCAGGCGCTGTTCGAAGAGCGCCCCGAGGCGACGGACAGCGACCTGCAGGAACGGCTGGGGCCGGTGCTGCGCGAGCACTTCCAGCCTGCGCTGCTCGCGCGCTTCCAGACGTTGATCTACCGCCCCCTGGACGGCGCCGCGCTGAGCCGCATCGTCGCCATCAAACTGGGCCAGGTCGCCAAGCGCCTGCAGCGTCACTACGGCATCACCTGCCATATTGATGATGGCCTCAACCAGGCCATCGTCGATGCCTGCCTGCTGCCCGACAGCGGCGCGCGCAACATCGACAGCCTGCTCAACCAGCAAATCCTGCCGGTGCTGAGCCAGCAGCTGCTGCAGCGCCAAGCCAGCCAGCGCAAAGCCACCGCCGTCACCCTGGGTTACGGCGCTGACGACGGCATCGCCCTGGCATTCAGCGAAGAGCCCTGGGCTCTCGAACGCGCGGAGGTCTGATCCATGCTCAGCGAGATACGCCCCTTCTTCGATCACAGCCGGCATAGGCTCACGGTGGCTGACCAGAGCGCCCCGTTGGACGTGCTCGCGTTTTCCGGCACCGAGGCACTCAGCGAAACCTTTTGCTATGCCATCGAGGTGACCAGCCCGAGTCTCGACATCGCCGCCGATACCTTGCTCGGCAAGGATGCCAGCTTCAGTCTGCACGCAGCGCCGCCAGCGCTGACCATTCGCGGCTACACGCCGCCGGCGCTCGCGCCGCTGCGCACCTTGCACGGGGTCATCACACAATTCCGGCGTCTCTCGGCCTCCAGGGACGAAGCCCGTTACGAGCTCACGCTGGAGCCGCGCCTGTCCCTGCTGGACAAGACCTGCCAGTACCGCATCTACCAGAACCAGAGCGTGCCCGAAGTGGTGGAAACCATCCTGCGGCGACATGGCTGGCGCGGGCAGGATTTTCTCATCGACCTCGGCAGAACGTACAAGCAGCATGACCAACTGCTGCAGTACGGCGAATCGGACCTTGCCTACATCAAGAGGCTCTGTGCGGAGCGCGGCATCTGGTTCAGCTTCAGCATGGACGCGCGCTTGAAAATCGACGTGGTCGAGTTCAAGGACTCGCCCATGCACTACCAACGCGAKATCAGCCTGCCGCTGCGGCCCCTGAGCGGGCTGCAAGCCACCGGCCAGGATGCCGTGTGGGACCTGCAGGCCAGCCACCAGGTCGTCCAGCAACTGGTCAGCACCCGCGCCTACTACTCGCGCGATGCCGGCGCCAACCTTGACGGCCAGGCCGACCTGACGCGTGGCGCCGCCACCACCTACGGCGAGGCCTACCATTACGCCGACGAGCACTACCAGAGCCTCGGTGATCCCCATGCCCGTGGCGATGAGGAAGACCACGCCGAGAGCGGCGTCTTCTACGCGCAACTGGCCCACGAGCGCTACCTGAATGACCAGCTCCGCCTGAGCGGCACCAGCAGCGACGCCGCCCTGGCCCCCGGCTGGGTGCTCAAGGTGACAGGCGGCGCACCGGCAGCGTTCAGGCAAGGCGCGCTGATCGTCCGCAGCCACTGCACGGCTGCCCGCGATCGCAGCTTCGACGTTCGCTTCGAAGCCATCCCCGACGGCCACATCGCCTTCCGCCCGCCGGTGCCGAGCAAGCCGCGCATCGCCGGCACCGTGCCCGCGCGCATCACCAGCCCGCAGCGCAACGATCCCTACAGCCATATCGATGGAGAAGGGCGCTACCGCGTCAACTTCCTGTTCGACCGGGATACCTGGCCAGCCGGCCGCGAAAGCATGTGGCTGCGCCTGGCGCGGCCCTATGCCGGCGACACCTAACGGCTTGCACATGCCCTTGCTG
>NZ_JACKQK010000039.1:0-799 GCF_014892995.1 Pseudomonas sp. EggHat1 | reverse complement strand
GTGCAGACCGCCGAAATGGACGTGCTGCGTGACGAAGGCGAAGCCTACGCTCGCCGCCTGAACGCCGCCGGTGTGCCGGTGACTGCCGTACGCTACAACGGCATGATCCACGACTACGGCCTGCTCAATGTGGTGTCCGAAGTCCCGGCGGTACGCTCCGCCATGGATCAGGCAGCGCAAACGTTGAAAAACAGCCTCAAATAAGCGGCTGAAAAACGAAACCCCGCCACCGTTGCCGGTCGCGGGGTTTTGCTTTTGTAAAAGCGGCTGGGGGCATTGTGCTCTAGCCGCAAGTGTTTCCTGTCGCGGCTAAAGCCCCTCCCACGGTACAGCGGGCTTACACAGCGCTGCGCACCTGCTCCCAGGTCAGATCCAGGCACTTGCGTGCTTTCTCCACCAGTTCATCCACTTCCGCCAGGCTGATCACCAGTGGCGGCGCGATGATCATGGTGTCGCCCACGGCGCGCATGATCAGACCATTATTAAAGCAGTGGCCGCGGCAAACCATGCCCACGCCCACATCACCAGAGAAGCGCTTGCGCGTCGCCTTGTCCTGTACCAGCTCGATGGCACCTAACATACCGACACCGCGCACCTCGCCTACCAGCGGATGATCCGCCAGTTCACGCAGACGCTTCTGCAGATAGGGGGCCGTTTCTGCCTTCACCCGTTCGACGATGCCTTCGTCCTTGAGAATGCGCAGGTTCTCCAACCCCACCGCTGCCGCCACCGGGTGGCCGGAATAAGTGAAACCGTGGTTGAAGTCACCATGCGCTTCGATCACCTCGAACACCTTGTC
>NZ_JACKQK010000038.1:0-811 GCF_014892995.1 Pseudomonas sp. EggHat1 | reverse complement strand
GCCGTTTCTGCCTTCACCCGTTCGACGATGCCTTCGTCCTTGAGAATGCGCAGGTTCTCCAACCCCACCGCTGCCGCCACCGGGTGGCCGGAATAAGTGAAACCGTGGTTGAAGTCACCATGCGCTTCGATCACCTCGAACACCTTGTCGCTGACKATCAGCCCGCCCATCGGCACGTAGCCGCTGGTAAGGCCCTTGGCAATGGTCATCAGGTCAGGCTTGAGRTCGTAGTACTGGCTGCCGAACCATTCGCCGGTACGGCCGAAACCGCAGATCACCTCATCGGCAACGAAGAGGATGTCGTACCTGGCGAGGATTTCCTTGATGCGCGGCCAGTAGGTCTCCGGCGGGATGATCACRCCGCCCGCGCCCTGGATCGGCTCGGCGATAAAGGCCGCCACATTGTCAACACCCAGTTCGAGAATCTTCTTCTCCAGTTGGTCGGCGGCCCAGATGCCGAATGCCTCCGGCGACTGCTCGCCGCCTTCACCGAACCAATAAGGCTGCGGGATATGCGCGATGCCCGGGATCGGCAGGTCGCCTTGCTCGTGCATGAACTTCATGCCGCCGAGGCTGGCACCGGCCACGGTGGAGCCGTGGTAGCCGTTGTCGCGACCGATGATGATCTTCTTGTTTGGCTGGCCCTTGCACGCCCAGTAGTGGCGCACCAGGCGCAACATGGTGTCGTTGCCCTCCGAGCCCGAACCGGTGAAGAACACGTGGTTCATGCCGGCCGGCGCCAGTTGGGAGATGGCATGGGCCAGCTCCAGCACCGGCGGGTGGGCAGTCTGGAAGAAGGTGTTGTAGAACG
>NZ_JACKQK010000037.1:0-912 GCF_014892995.1 Pseudomonas sp. EggHat1 | reverse complement strand
GTCAGCTTCTCCGGGGTGCGCGACTGACATCGCTGGGCCGCCAGCAAAGCCGCGCGCGAACCGTGGATCAATAACGTGCGGACATAGACGCTACCCTGCCGGCTGATATGGCCAAGCTTGCGGCTATTACCGCTACTGAACTCGCGTGGCGTCATGCCCAGCCAGGCGCTGAGCTGACGACCACTGGCAAAGCGCTCGGGCTTACCGACGGCGGCCGTAAGGGCGCTGGCAGTCAGCAGCCCGATACCACTGACCTCATCCAGTTTGCGCACGATTTCATCGTCAGCATGCCAGCACTTGAGTTGCTGTTCGCATTCGGCCACGCACTGCTCATACAGGTTGATCTCGGCCAGGACGATATGCAGCAGACGGCTCAGGGGCACGAGTTCAGGCTGGTCAACCAGTTCATTGGCTGCGCGGATGAAGTCGGCGGTCGAGGCTGGCGCTTCGATACCCGCTTCACGCAGCATGCCGCGCAGCAGGTTGATACGCTGGGTGCGGCTCTTCTTCCAGGTTTCCCGCAGCCCGTGCAATTGCTGAAGCTGTTGCTGATCACGGCTCTTCACCGGCACGGGATGGATGTCGGTGCAGCGCGCAGCTTCCAGCATGGCGTCGCAGTCATTACGGTCGGTCTTGTTGCGACGGCGATAGGGCCGCACGTAGCGCGGGTGCAACAGCTTGACCTGATGGCCCAGTGATTGCGCCAGGCGCCCCCAATAGTGCGCTGTGCCACAGGCCTCCATCACCCACTCGACCGGCTCGGCCTGCTCCTGTATATATCGCCGGAACGCCTCTCGGTTCAGCCGCTTGCGCTGCACCACCTGGCCGGAACGGACACTCTCGGCAACTTGGTAAACGGACTTGGCCAGATCAACTGCAATTCGTTTCATGGCAGCTCTCCCATTCTTCAAC
>NZ_JACKQK010000036.1:0-1023 GCF_014892995.1 Pseudomonas sp. EggHat1 | reverse complement strand
GTCTGCTCCGAAGTTTTCGGTTCGGCCAAGGTTGACTTCGACAAGATCGATAGCGCTCCGGAAGAGAAGGCTCGTGGTATCACCATCAACACTGCACACGTGGAGTACGATTCGTCCGTACGTCACTACGCGCACGTTGACTGCCCGGGTCACGCCGACTACGTGAAGAACATGATCACCGGTGCTGCCCAGATGGACGGCGCGATCCTGGTCTGCTCGGCTGCCGACGGCCCGATGCCGCAAACTCGTGAGCACATCCTGCTGTCCCGTCAGGTTGGCGTACCGTACATCGTTGTCTTTCTGAACAAGGCTGACATGGTTGACGACGCTGAGCTGCTGGAGCTGGTCGAGATGGAAGTTCGCGACCTGCTGAGCACCTACGATTTCCCGGGTGACGACACTCCGATCATCATCGGCTCCGCGCTGATGGCTCTGAACGGCCAGGAYGACAACGGCATGGGTACCACTGCGGTGAAAACCCTGGTGGAAACTCTGGATACCTACATCCCTGAGCCGGTTCGTGCCATCGACCGTCCGTTCCTGATGCCGATCGAAGACGTATTCTCGATCTCCGGYCGCGGTACTGTGGTTACCGGTCGTGTAGAGCGCGGTATCGTCCGTATCCAGGAAGAAATCGAAATCGTTGGTCTGCGTCCGACCACCAAGACCACCTGCACCGGCGTTGAGATGTTCCGCAAGCTGCTGGACGAAGGTCGTGCTGGTGAGAACTGCGGCGTGCTGCTGCGCGGCACCAAGCGTGATGAAGTCGAGCGTGGTCAGGTTCTGGCCAAGCCGGGCACCATCAAGCCGCACACCAAGTTCGAAGCTGAAGTGTACGTTCTGTCCAAGGAAGAAGGTGGTCGTCACACCCCGTTCTTCAAGGGCTACCGTCCTCAGTTCTACTTCCGTACCACTGACGTGACCGGTTCGTGCGAACTGCCGGAAGGCGTTGAGATGGTAATGCCGGGCGACAACATCAAAATGGTTGTCACCCTGATCAAGCCGATCGCCATGGAAGATGGC
>NZ_JACKQK010000035.1:0-1186 GCF_014892995.1 Pseudomonas sp. EggHat1 | reverse complement strand
TAGATCGCGATCATCAGCACCAGGCCCAGCATCACGCCCGGGATCACCCCGGCCATGAACAGCTTGCCCACCGACTGCTCGGTGGCGGCGGCGTACACCACCATCACGATCGACGGCGGAATCAGGATGCCCAGGGTACCGGCGTTACACACGATGCCGGCGCCGAAGGCCTGCGGGTAACCGGAACGCACCATACCGGCGATGGCGATGGAGCCGACCGCTGCTACGGTAGCCGGCGACGAGCCGGACAACGCGGCGAACAGCATGCACGCCAGCACCGCACCGATGGCCAGACCGCCACGGATATGGCCGACGCAGGCGTTGGCGAAGTCGATCAGGCGRCGCGCCACGCCGCCGGTGGTCATGAACGCACCGGACAAGAGGAAGAACGGGATCGCCAGCAGGGTGTAGTGCTCGGACGTCTCGAACAGCTTGATTGCCAGCGAGCGCACCGAGTCCGGGCTGAACAGCATGATGGTGATCGAACCGGCCAGGCCGAGCGACGCGGCGATCGGCACGCCGATGAACATCAGCAGGAACAACAGCAGGAAGAGGAACAGAACGGTCATTGCTTGGGCTCCTCGTGCTCATTGATCTTCAGGGCATCGGCGGCTTCGTCAGCCARRCCGAGACCGGTCTGCTCGTTGCGCAGGATACGGACGAGGATTTCCAGGAAGCGGACGAACACCATGGCGTAGCCGAACGGCACGATCATGCCGATATGCCATTGCTGAATACCGTAGTGGCCGAGGTCTTCGGCACCGATACCGGCGGTGAACAGGGTGTGCACCCAGTCGAAGCTGCCGACGGCGATCAGGCCGGCGTAACCCAGGCAGGCCGAGCAGGCGATCACGCCGATGACGCGCTGCACGCCGCGCGGGGCGAGCTTGACCAGGGCGTCGACGCCGATGTGGCCGGCGGTGCGCACGCCGTAGGCCAGGCCGAAGAAGATCAGCCAGCCGAACAGGGCCTTGGTCAGGGCATTGCTCCAGGTCATCGCCTGGGCCATGTCGAGAATGGCGTCGCCGATACCGAGGAGAAACTCGTTACCGCCGAAATAGTCACCCAGCCAATAGAACAGGGTGTAGAAGTTGTTGAGGATCACGTAGACGAAAGTGATCAGCGTCATGGCCGCCAGGAGGAAAGCGATGAAGCCTTCCTCGAAGTGCTCCCAGACGCGCCGCAA
>NZ_JACKQK010000034.1:0-1334 GCF_014892995.1 Pseudomonas sp. EggHat1 | reverse complement strand
GTTGAAGAATGGGAGAGCTGCCATGAAACGAATTGCAGTTGATCTGGCCAAGTCCGTTTACCAAGTTGCCGAGAGTGTCCGTTCCGGCCAGGTGGTGCAGCGCAAGCGGCTGAACCGAGAGGCGTTCCGGCGATATATACAGGAGCAGGGCGAGCCGGTCGAGTGGGTGATGGAAGCCTGTGGCACAGCGCACTATTGGGGGCGGCTGGCGCAATCGCTCGGTCATCAGGTGAAGCTGCTGCACCCGCGCTACGTGCGGCCCTATCGCCGACGCAACAAGACCGACCGCAATGACTGCGATGCCATGCTCGAAGCGGCGCGCTGCACCGACATTCATCCCGTGCCGGTGAAGAGCCACGATCAGCAACAGCTTCAGCAATTGCACGGGCTGCGGGAAACCTGGAAGAAGAGTCGCACCCAGCGCATCAACCTGCTGCGCGGGATGCTGCGTGAAGCGGGGATCGAAGCCCCGGCATCGACCGCCGCCTTCATCCGGGCTGCCAGTGGGCTGGTTGAGCAGCCTGAACTCGCGCCCCTGAGCCGTCTGCTGCATATCGTTCTGGCCGAGATCAACCTGTATGTGCAGTGCATGGCCGAATGTGAGCAGCAGCTCAAGCGCTGGCATGCTGACGATGAAATCGTGCGCAAACTGGATGAGGTCAGTGGTATTGGGCTGCTGACTGCCAGCGCCCTTACGGCCGCCGTCGGTAAGCCCGAGCGCTTTGCCAGTGGTCGTCAGCTCAGCGCCTGGCTGGGCATGACGCCGCGTGAGTTCAGCAGCGGTAATAGCCGCAAGCTTGGCCATATCAGCCGGCAGGGTAGCGTCTATGTCCGCACGTTATTGATCCACGGTTCGCGCGCGGCTTTGCTGGCGGCCCAGCGATGTCAGTCGCGCACCCCGGAGAAGCTGACCCAACTGCAGCGTTGGGCTGTGCAGACGGCAGAACGTATCGGCCACAACAAAGCGGCTGTAGCACTGGCCAACAAGCTGGTGCGGATCTGCTGGGCGGTGTGGTGCCACGAGCGGCGTTTCAATGGCAATTGGCAGAGCGTAAAGCCCGYCTGACGGCAGGGGTAATCAGAAAGGTGTGATGGTTTTCTTGTGGTTGTGGTGAGCAGCAGCACTGTCGTAACAGGCGAGTCCTGCAGCGGAGCAAGGCCGATAACAACGATGATCCCTGTGATCGATTGAACGCTTGGCCCCCGCTGCGCGAACTACAGAATGGCCAGGGCGGAAAAGTCCAAAAACAGGCCGGATATACGAATGCAACCGCGCTGACGACAGGTGCAAAAGCAAAGCTTTGCTCACTACTTGTGTGGAGAGTCCATATACA
>NZ_JACKQK010000033.1:0-1370 GCF_014892995.1 Pseudomonas sp. EggHat1 | reverse complement strand
TCGTAGAACCTGAAGGTGTTGTAGTGCAGCCCCGTTTCGCGGTCCAGGTACTGGCCCTGGAAGCGCAGGTTCTGCTCTTCGACGAAGAAGCTTTCCTGCGTTTCGGCCAGGGTGTTGCCCCAGACCTGGTAGCGCGCCTGCCAGATGCAGCGGCCGTCGTCTTCGGTGAGTTGCTGCGGCAGGCCGTTGGGGTCGGTGTGGTGATAGCGCAGGCGCGCGTGTTCGCCCAGGCCATCGACGCGCGCCAGCGGGTCGTAGCTGCCTTCATCGTAGAGGTAGAGGCTGTGCCGGCCGGCGCGGGTCTCGCTGAGCGGGCGCAGGCCAGCAACTGGGATTGCTCAGCGACAAACCGAGTTTTATGAGACTAATCGTGGTCTGTCCCCGAATGTTCTCTCCCTACATCTCATCAAAGTAATTAGCTTCTTCTGTATAACCGCTTTCATTATCTTGAATAATAAGTTTATAAATAGTCGTCCATGGCTCACCTTCCTTGGGTTTTGGAGGATTTTTACTTGAAAACAAGTACACGGTATCACCTATCGGAAAATATTCTGCAATCTCTCTATTTCCCTCTAAGGTAGTAGATTTCTGCATCATAAAAATCATCGGCTCACCCTTATAAAAAGGCCAGTCTGGTTCACCTCTCCAAATGGGCGGCTCTGACAAATAGAGAAATTTTCTTTTTAGCTTCCCAGATAACCATTTTCTTGTACTTTTGGGCTTATCTTGTAAAACTTCCAAGTAAAGATTATCTACAAATACATTTGCACCCGCTGTAAAAATGCTGGCTTTTTTTCCTTATTTAGAAAGCCATCCAGGACATCTTCAAACTCTTGCTTTTCCATAACTTTCCTCCTAGAGCTTATTTACAGGGGTAACTATCTCTAGCAAATCCCATCCAAGATTACGATATGGGTCCATTGATGCATGCCCCCACGGAGTAGCTGGCTGAAGGTTCCAGCCCTCATGTGCAACTGTATTCGAACCTGAACGCTGCGGGATATATTGGTGATTCAGCTCAATAGGTACCGTAATATCTTTCTCTTGGCCAACTCGACCTTTGACTCTATTCGTCAGAGTATCTTTATATCTTACTTTTACGACCATCCGAGGAGCGAGCCCCCTTCGCATTCTGCTTAGATTTCGAGGAGAGAATTTTCCAAGCGGAGAGTTTTTAGCCGCGTTTTTCCAATAGCTACGTCTTGAGGAACTCCAGCACTTCCACCCCCACGGATCCACCCACCCATACGGCTCCGGCGCGTACTGGAACAGGTTGATCCCACCCGCCAACCCAATCGGGTCCGGGCTGATAAACCGCCCGATATCCGGATCGTAGAACCTGAAGGTGTTGTAGTGCAGCCCCGTTTCGC
>NZ_JACKQK010000032.1:0-1491 GCF_014892995.1 Pseudomonas sp. EggHat1 | reverse complement strand
TCGTAGAACCTGAAGGTGTTGTAGTGCAGCCCCGTTTCGCGGTCCAGGTACTGGCCCTGGAAGCGCAGGTTCTGCTCTTCGACGAAGAAGCTTTCCTGCGTTTCGGCCAGGGTGTTGCCCCAGACCTGGTAGCGCGCCTGCCAGATGCAACGGCCGTCGTCTTCGGTAAGTTGCTGAACAACAGGAACAACAGGGGACAGACCACGATTTACAGATAAATTAATCGTGGTCTGTCCCCGATTCCTCTTCGGGAAGATTCCTCTCTATTTTTTCTAGAGAAAAGGAGGGAATGAATAGATCCCTTTTCCAACTATTGCTGCTCTAATTTCCCCGCCAACCTTTTCAAGCTCATCTTTAATTCTTTTTAGCGTCCATGAATCGCTACCACCAAAAATATACATTTTAAGTAGAGACATTACATATTCAATGCGCATTTCAAAAGCATCTACCGGATTGTTTTCTTCATAGAAGCTTATATCTAGCGTTTGCCCTTCAAGGAATCGCTTATGCACATTAGCCTTAACGGAGACCTGTACCTCCGAGCCAGATTTTAGTGCTTGGCTAACAGTATCAAGCGAGCTTTCGTAGGATGACACGTCCCCTTCTTTTTCCGCAATAACACCTTTAAGAACTAGAGCAGCCTCGATCCAAACCCAATAGTCATAACTATTTGCAAATGGGATCTTGGAAATTCGCGCAACAATTTGCTTAGCGGCTTCCTGCTCGCCAGAAAAAAAAAGCACGTACGCCAATCTAACCGAAGACTCAATAAATTTTTTTTCAGTTTTTTTATTTTTCTTTGGTATTTTTTCAAAATAATCAACAAGAATCTTATCTTCTGTCTGCAGGCTTTGTATTACTGCATCAGTAACCATTTGGACTCCATTATTTTACAGTTATTTTGACCGTGGTTCCGTCAGGGTATGGGTCTAGAGCATGAGAAATAGATGAGCCCGCACCTCTATTATCGCTTGGGTCAATGTATCGAACACTTGCTCCTTTTCCACCCTCTTTAAACATTGCCATAGGGAACTCGTCGCGGTCCTTACCTTTCTTGGTTGGATATCCTGACAACGAATTCTTTCTATTTCTCGCAGCACCAGCTCTATTTATGGTGAATATATCTAAACCAGTTTTCTTTATGACCGCTTGAATGTGACCAAATGCTTGCTTGTACTGTTTTCTTGTCAGTTCAAGAACAATGTCATGAGTCTTTCCATCGCCTTGTTTAACACTGCAACCTTTCCACCCCCACGGATCCACCCACCCATACGGCTCCGGCGCGTACTGGAACAGGTTGATCCCACCCGCCAACCCAATCGGGTCCGGGCTGATAAACCGYCCGATATCCGGATCGTAGAACCTGAAGGTGTTGTAGTGCAGCCCCGTTTCGCGGTCCAGGTACTGGCCCTGGAAGCGCAGGTTCTGCTCTTCGACGAAGAAGCTTTCCTGCGTTTCGGCCAGGGTGTTGCCCCAGACCTGGTAGCGCGC
>NZ_JACKQK010000031.1:0-3493 GCF_014892995.1 Pseudomonas sp. EggHat1 | reverse complement strand
CCCGGGCAGTCAACGTGCGCGTAGTGACGTACGGACGAATCGTACTCCACGTGTGCAGTGTTGATGGTGATACCACGAGCCTTCTCTTCCGGAGCGCTATCGATCTTGTCGAAGTCAACCTTGGCCGAACCGAAAACTTCGGAGCAGACGCGGGTCAGAGCAGCGGTCAGAGTGGTTTTACCGTGGTCAACGTGACCGATGGTGCCGACGTTGACGTGCGGTTTGTTACGTTCGAATTTCTCTTTAGCCATCTTGACCGTCTCCTAGCGAAGAATTGAGCAAGCCATGCCGCCATTAAAACAAAGGCAGATACTTTCATATCTGCCTTCATTAGATGGAGCTCATGAGCGGATTTGAACCGCTGACCTCACCCTTACCAAGGGTGTGCTCTACCAGCTGAGCTACATGAGCCAAACTCTGTTGCGCCAACCACAAACTGGAGCGGGTAGCGGGAATCGAACCCGCATCATCAGCTTGGAAGGCTGAGGTTCTACCACTGAACTATACCCGCGGAGCTTGCAGCTCACGCTGAATCTGGTGGAGGGGGAAGGATTCGAACCTTCGAAGTCGATGACGTCAGATTTACAGTCTGATCCCTTTGGCCGCTCGGGAACCCCTCCAAAGTGAGGCGGCATTTTCTAGATCTGCCACCCTGCTGTCAAGCTTTTTCTCATTAAAATCTTGAGGTTAGCTACTTTGACAACATCTTCGTCGGGAACCAACTTTGACCACCCTGCGAAGCGGGCGCCATTCTATGCAAACTACTGGAGCAATGCAACGCCTTCACAAGGCATTAATTGATGCTGCAAACCTTCGAAGTCACCCGCGAGCCGCCCAAGCAAAAATTCGTCAGCCAAACGCCGACTTTCTGGAGCCACACGCACCCAGAAACTGCGATGCGCACGCGAGAGCTCGCGAATCTGCGGCTCGTAACCCACGTCACGCAAACGCTGCATGACGCTATCGGCTGAGTCACTGCGAGGGAATATGCCGAGCGATATGCCATTCGCCAGATCGCCCTGAGTAATGATGTAGCTATCGATGCGCCGAGCCTGCAGTTCACGCAACTGCCTCAGCGAGGCCTGCCGGGAAGCCAGAGGCGGCAGATAAACCCAATACTCGACACCTGCCGCCGCATCGACACCGCGCACTTCAGCCTGTATGTCCAAGCTCAGTAGACGCTGCTCCACGACCCTAGCCCTCGCCTCCTCCTCGAAACTCCCGAGATAAAGGCAAACAGCCGCCTCAGGAGAAGCCGCATCAGCCGCCGCCGGCGAATCCCCACGCGAGCGAGGCGCATCCGCCTCACTCAACAACCGGATATCTTTACGCGCCGCCTGATAAGCACCTGCCGGGGCCACCTCTTTGGCACGCAAGGGGGCCTGCTGCTGATGCCAGACGTAATAGAAGGCGTTAAGCAGCAGAAGCAATAGCAGAATCCAGCGCATGCTCGCCTCAACTCAAGGGACAGGCGATAGCCAGTCCGACAAATACCAGATCAGGAACAACCTGCGCTCCCGAGACCACATCTCGCACCAGACCCGCATCACCTCCAGTCAGAAAGACCTCGAAGCCCTCAGGAAAACGAGCCTGCGCTTGCAGCAACTGCTCGGCAACAAAACCGCGCAACATCAATACGCACCCGCGCTCGACAGCCTCAGCCGTGGAGCGCCCTGGCTCAAGCTCCTGCAATGCGGCGAGAGCCACCTGACGGTCATAACGAATACGCCGAGTGTGCGTACTCAATTGATCACGCATGAGCGGCAACCCCGGGCAAATGAAGCCGCCCAGGTGCATACCTGCGGCAGAAACGAAATCGGCAGTCACAGCAGTCCCGAGGTCCACCACCAGGCAAGCGCGCTGCCCCAGGTGATAGGCACCCAGCACAGCCAGCCAACGATCCAGACCAAGACGCCGGAAGTCTTCGTAACCGTTATGCACCGCCCCGACCTGACTGGCAGATTGAGCACAAACCGCATCCACACCCAAGGACTCACGCAGACGCGCAACCAACTGTTCAGTCTCGGCATCGCTACGCACACTGACCAGGCGACAGCGACTTACCCGCAACCCAGGCGCAGCAGCCAACGAGTCGAAGAGCGCGGCATCGGAGTCGACCACGCCAGCAAGGAGGCGCTGCGCCCCATCCACAGAGATCACCCGCCACTTGATAAAGCTATTACCGCAGTCGAGCTCAAGAATCATGTTGCAACCTCAGGCTCAACTCACCCCCACTGAAGGAGCGATCGACGCCATCTACGCTCAGCCTGATAGCGCCTCGCTCATCAACCCCAAGCACGATACCCAGAGTCGCATTATTTCCTGCCGTCAACGCCACAGGGCGTCCGCGCCATGCATGCAACGCTTCCCACTCCGCGCGTAAACCGGCAAACCCGCGCTGCCAATGAATGGAAAGGCAATCTCGAAGCTGCAGCAACAACTCGGCGGCCAACTCATTACGGTCGAGCATCCGCCCAAGGCACTGACGCACCGAGGTCCAGGGCTGATCGATAACAGCGGGCGCATCGACCGCCATATTGACGTTGATACCAATGCCGATCACAACATGACAGACATCTGCCGGATCCCCGGCCAGCTCCAGGAGAATCCCGGATATCTTGCGACCATCGACCAGAACATCATTCGGCCATTTGAGGCGCACGCCGTCGATGCCACAGGATTGCAGGGCCTTAGCGACAGCAAGCCCCACAGTCAGACTCAAGGCTTCCACCTGACTCATGCCACCGTCTACACGCAGAGCGATACTGCAATAAAGGTTCTCGGCAAAAGGACTGGCCCAAACGCGCCCCCGCCGACCACGCCCAGCAGTCTGGCGCTCAGCAAGCAGAACGAAAGGCGCACGCGCTCCAGCGTCGAGGCGGCGGAATATCTCGGCATTCGTGGAGTCCACACTGGGCTCGACTGTGACTGGCCACTCCAAGCCATCAGCACCACGGGATATTTGCTCTGCATCGAGCAAGCTTATGGGCGAAGACAGCCGATAGCCTCGACCTGGGACCTTGAACACCTCGATCCCCAGTTCGGCCTCCAGGCCTTGCAGTTGCTTCCAGATGGCGCTGCGACTTATCCCAAGCTTCGCCCCCAGGGCTTCACCGGAATGGAATCGACCGTCCTGTAGAAGTTTCAACAATTCCAGCATGCCAGGCCCCGCTAAGAACAAGGCTGGCATGATAACGACGAGGCTTCAGCTTGCATAGAAAACGGGGAGCAGAAGGAAGCTGCAGACGAGGAAAGATAACGGTCATAGTGCAAGATCCCCCTGCAAAAGCCAGCAACCAAAACCAACAGCGACAAGACCAACTTCAAAGCGGCCTTTTATTGATCAAAGCGCCGCCAGCCCCGTAGGGTGCGCCGCGCGCACCGAGATGACTGCACCCTGAGCGGTGCGCGCAGCGCACCCTACGCGAAGCGTTGTTTTCCGGCGCACAAAGAAGAAACCCCAGACCGCTTTGGCGATCTGGGGTTTCGTATA
>NZ_JACKQK010000030.1:0-7754 GCF_014892995.1 Pseudomonas sp. EggHat1 | reverse complement strand
CTCCCCGCCATTACCGGGCATGACGTATCCGGCGTCGTCGAAGCTGTAGGCCCGGGTGTGACGAGCTTCGTGCCAGGTGACGAAGTCTGGTACACCACGCAGATTTTCGAAGGCGATGGCAGCTATGCCGAGTACCACGTTGCATCCGAAAGCATCATCGGCAAGAAGCCGGCATCGCTGAGCCATCTCGAGGCGGCAAGCCTGACGCTGGTGGGCGGGACGGTCTGGGAAGCCCTGGTCGGGCGTGTCTCACTCAGGGTCGGGGAAAGCATTCTGATCCACGGCGGCGCCGGTGGCGTCGGCCATGTCGCGATCCAGGTGGCCAAAGCCATTGGCGCCCGGGTGTTCACCACCGTGCGTGAAGCGAACTTCGAGTTCGCCCGGGGTCTGGGTGCCGACGTGGTCATCGACTACGAACAAGAGGATTACGTTGACGCCATCCTGCGGGAAACCGATGGCCACGGCGTCGATGTGATCTTCGACACCATTGGCGGCGACACCCTGACGCGCAGCCCCGACGCGCTCGCCCAGCTCGGCCGCGTGGTTTCGATCGTGGACATTGCCAAGCCGCAGAACCTCATTCAGGCCTGGGGCAAGAACGCCAGCTACCACTTCGTCTTCACCCGCCAGAACCGCGGCAAGCTCGATGAACTGAAGGCACTGGTCGAGCGCGGCCAGTTGCGCCCCCATGTTGGCGCGGTCTACTCACTCGCTGACATCGGGCTCGCTCATGCATTGCTGGAGACGCCCAACAATGGTCTGCGCGGGAAAGTCGCGATTGCCGTCGAGCCCTCGCTCGCCCCGTAAGCGTGCACTTTTAATCATTTAACTGGATATGAAGGAGTGCCCCCATGATTTATGAAATCGCTCTGCTGCCCGTTCACAAAGAACAAGTTGAACAGTTCAAACGTGCATTTGCCGAAGTGGTTCACTTGCTCCAGCGCGCCAAGGGTTATGGCGGCCACATGCTCGCGCCCGGTATCGAAAGCCCCGAGCGCTTCAACCTGATCGTGCGTTGGGCGTCACTCGAGGACCACACGCCGGGTTTCGAGGCGAGTGACGACCATCAGACTTTCATGCTGGGCCTGGAGGAATATTTTTCGGAAGAGCCGACGGTCTATCACATCGAGGCAGCGGCTTTCAGTGCGGCAGAGGATGAAGACCAAAACGGCATCTTTGGCGTGGCAGTACCTTAACCTTAAATTGCGCGCAAGCGCCTACAGACAGTGAGGTGAAGCAATGGCCAAGGCCGCTGATGTTGTTGTGCAATGCCTGGAAAACGAAGGCGTCGAATACGTATTCGGCATTCCGGGGGAGGAAAACCTCGACCTGCTGGAGTCGCTGCGCAAATCGAAGATCAGGCTGGTACTGACCCGTCATGAGCAGTCCGCAGGTTTCATGGCCGCTACCTACGGCCGCCTGACAGGCAAGACCGGCGTCAGCCTGTCGACCCTCGGCCCTGGCGCCACCAACCTGGTGACCGCCGGTGCCTATGCCTATCTGGGCGGCATGCCGATGATGATGATCACCGGCCAGAAGCCGATCAAGAAGTCCAAGCAGGGCCGGTTCCAGATCATCGATGTATGCGGGATGATGGCTCCCATCACCAAATACACCCACCAGTTCGCCTCGGCCGACAACATTCCGGCTCGCATGCGCGAAGCTTTCCGCCTGGCTGAAGAAGAAAAGCCCGGTGCCGTGCACCTGGAACTGCCGGAAGACATCGCCGCCGAGCAGACCGAAAGCACGCCGATCCCGCCGAGCCTGCACCGTCGCCCGCTGGCCGAGCACAAGGCGATTGAAGGTGCGGTCGAGAAACTGCAGAACGCCCGGACTCCGATTCTGGTGATCGGCGCTGGCGCCAACCGCAAGATGACCGCCAAGGTGCTCAAGCAACTGATCGACAAGACCGGCATACCCTTCGTCACCACCCAGATGGGCAAGGGCGTGGTAGATGAGCGTCACCCACGCTTCCTGGGCAATGCCGCGCTGTCCGCGGGCGATTTCGTGCACCGCGCCATCGAGGCCGCCGACCTGATCGTCAACATCGGCCACGACGTAATCGAAAAGCCACCGTTTTTCATGGTGCGTGGCGGTACCGAAGTTATCCATATCAGCTTCCGTTCCGCCGAAGTCGATGCCGTGTACTTCCCACAGGTGGAAGTGATCGGCGATATCGCCAACGCCGTTTGGCAGATCGGCGAAGCATTGCAGATTCAGGAACATTGGGACTTCAGCCGGCTGATGACGATTCGCGAGGCCAATGAAGAGCAGATTGTCGAGGGCGCTGACGACAACCGCTTCCCGATCTATCCGCAGCGCTTCGTCGCCGACGTACGCCAGGCCCTGCCATCCGATGGCGTCGTCGCGCTGGATAACGGCATCTACAAGATCTGGTTCGCGCGCAACTACAAGGCGCACAAGCCGAATACCGTGCTGCTCGACAACGCTCTGGCCACCATGGGCGCTGGCTTGCCGTCGGCCATGGCGGCGCACCTGGTCTGCCCGGATCGCCCGGTGGTCGCAGTCTGTGGTGACGGCGGTTTCATGATGAACAGCCAGGAGTTGGAAACTGCGGTACGCCTGAAGATGAACCTGACGGTCATCATCCTGCGCGACGGCGGCTACGGCATGATTCGCTGGAAGCAGTCGAACATGGGCTTCACCGATTTTGGCCTGGATTACGGCAACCCGGACTTCGTCATGTATGCGCAAAGCTACGGCGCTCAGGGCCATCGCGTGGAAAGCGCCGAGGGCTTCCTGCCTCTGTTACAGCGCTGCATCAGCGAGCCAGGCGTGCACGTGATCGATTGTCCGGTGGACTACTCGGAGAATGACTTCATTCTCAACAGTGAGATCAAGAGAAGAAGTGCCCTGGTCTGATCTCTCGATACCCGCGTCTCTCAATGGCGGCACTGCGGTGCCGCTAGCCTTTCCGTATTGAAATCGGAGTTCATCATGCAACTCAAAGACTCTCAGCTGTTCCGCCAGCAGGCCTTCATCGATGGTGCGTGGGTTGACGCGGACAGTGGTCAGACAATCAAGGTCGACAACCCGGCAACGGGCGAGATTCTGGGCAGCGTGCCGAAAATGGGCGCCGCCGAAACCCGCCGAGCCATTGAAGCCGCGGACAAGGCACTGCCTGCGTGGCGCGCGCTGACCGCCAAAGAACGTGGGAACAAGCTGCGTCGCTGGTTCGAACTGATGATCGAGAAGCAGGACGACCTTGCGCGTCTGATGACTTTGGAGCAAGGCAAACCATTGGCCGAAGCCAAGGGTGAAATCGTGTACGCCGCTTCCTTTATCGAGTGGTTCGCCGAAGAAGCCAAGCGTATTTACGGTGACGTCATTCCGGGCCACCAGCCGGACAAGCGCCTGATCGTGATGAAACAGCCGATTGGCGTCACCGCCGCCATCACGCCCTGGAACTTTCCGGCCGCGATGATCACCCGTAAAGCCGGCCCGGCCCTGGCCGCCGGTTGCACCATGGTGCTCAAGCCTGCCTCGCAAACCCCATTCACCGCGTTCGCCTTGGCTGAACTGGCGCAGCGTGCCGGCATCCCGAATGGCGTATTCAACGTGGTATCTGGCAGCGCCGGCGACATCGGCAGCGAGCTGACCGGCAACCCGATCGTACGCAAACTGACCTTCACCGGCTCGACCGAAATCGGTCGTCAGCTGATGGCCGAATGCGCCAAGGACATCAAGAAGGTCTCGCTGGAACTGGGTGGTAACGCGCCGTTCATCGTGTTCGACGACGCAGATCTGGATAAGGCCGTCGAAGGCGCAATCATTTCCAAGTACCGCAACAACGGCCAGACCTGCGTCTGCGCCAACCGTCTGTACATCCAGGATTCGGTCTACGACGCATTCGCCGAGAAGCTGAAGGTGGCTGTGGCGAAACTGAAGGTCGGTAACGGTCTGGAAGATGGCACCAACGCTGGCCCCCTGATCGACGAAAAAGCCGTGGCCAAGGTCAAGGAACATATCGCCGACGCAGTTGCCAAAGGCGCCACCCTGCTGTCCGGCGGCAAATCCATCGAAGGCAACTTCTTTGAGCCGACCATCCTGACCAACGTGCCAAACAATGCCGCCGTGGCCAAGGAAGAGACATTCGGCCCACTGGCTCCACTGTTTCGCTTCAAAGACGAAGCCGAAGTCATCGCCATGGCGAACGACACCGAGTTCGGTCTGGCCTCGTACTTCTTTGCGCGTGACCTGAGCCGTGTGTTCCGTGTGGCGGAAGCCCTGGAATACGGCATGGTTGGCGTCAACACCGGTCTTGTTTCCAATGAAGTCGCACCGTTCGGCGGCATGAAGGCCTCAGGCTTGGGCCGTGAAGGATCCAAATACGGTATCGAGGATTACCTGGAGATCAAATACCTGTGTCTGAGCGTATGAGGTTCTCGGTGCAGTGAGCGCTGGTCACGCAAACTTACCAAGTTTCACAACGCCTGTGCCTGTCAGCGTTGGCCCCAGAAAACTCCTGAGCTGAAGCATGCAGATTGATAAGTGAGGCCAGAGGCTCTTGCAAGTCTGCATATTGTCTGGGGCAAACGCTTAAGAAACGGAAGCTGTAGCAGTCATAGGTCATGTTTCAGCACATCTCGCCACCTGCTCAGGAACGCCCACCATGCTCGTGAACAAATTGTCCATTCAATGGAAAATTACACTTCTTGCGGGGCTCTGCCTGTTAGCGACCGTAGCGATCCTTATAGGCGTATCGCTGCATCGCATGAGTGTCTCCACTGAACTGGTAAAGGCGACCAGTACGCAAATGCTGGCGACTTCCGCGCAAGAGCGCTTGGAAGGTGAAGGTAAGGCACAGGCCTTGATGATTCAGCGTTACTTCCTGTCGTCCTATAAGGATGGGGCGAACCTGACTCGACAGGTAATTGCCACTCTCAAGCTAGCTCGGGAATTACAAATCGAGCCTGGCGTAGTGCGCCTTAACCTGAATCAGCAAGTAAAGGAAGCACTGCAGGCGAGCCCTCAGTTACTGAGCATCTACATGATCGCCGTGCCGAACGCCATCGGTGAGGACACTCAGTTTCTGGGCCAATCCGATGCAGCCAGTAATGAAGTGGGGCGTTTCTCTGCCTATTGGGCCCAGCAAAACGGTCAGATCAGCGGTCTGGCACCTTCCGAAGCAGTGATTAACGACACCACCCCCATGCTCGATGGCAGCCCTTACAACACTTGGTACCACTGCCCGCTGCAGAGCCGAGAACCCTGCCTGCTGGAACCCTACTTCGATGAAACATCGGGTCAGAAAGAACTGATCACGACGCTCGCCTTTCCGGTGATTGACGATGCGAAAGTGCTTGGCGTAGTGGGGATGGATATCCGCATCGGTACGCTTCAGGAGCTGGCCCTAAGTGGCAGCGCAGGGCTTTTCGAGGGACAAGGTGGGATCAGCATCGTCACGCCAGCAGGCTTGTTTGCAGGGCACAGTCGGGACATTGCTCGACTTGGCGATCAGTTGGCCCAGGTCTTCCCTGAAGCGGCAGCAGATATAAAGAGTCTGCTCAATCAGGGACGGATCACCAAACGTGATGCAGGAGGTAGCCTGCAGGTTCTGGCGCCCTTCGAACCCATACCGGGCTCTAAAGCGTGGGCAATCATTCTGGAAATGCCGACGAACGTTCTGCTGGCGCCGGCCAGGGCGCTGGAGTCTGAGATGGATGCGCGCAAGGCCGAAGGCGCTTGGATGGAGTTAGTCATCGGCTTGGGTACAGCGATCCTGGGATTACTCCTGGTGTCACTGACGGCCCGAGGCGTGACTCGGCCCATTCTCGGAGTTGCGAACATGCTCAAGGATATTGCATCCGGAGAAGGTGATCTGACACGGCGCCTTGAATATGGTCATAAAGATGAACTTGGGAAGCTTGTCGGTGGGTTCAACCGGTTTCTCGACAAGCTTCAACCTATTTTCGCGGACGTTAAGAGCTCGGTGCTGGACGCGCGCAGTACAGCAAATCAAGCGGCTGCCATCGCCAGTCAGACCAGTTCGGGTATGCATCAGCAATTCCATGAGGTCGAGCAGGTCGCGACGGCTTCGAACGAGATGAGTGCGACAGCACAGGACGTCGCTCACAGTGCGGCCATGGCGGCCGAAGCTGCACGCAACGCCGATCAGGCGTCACGCGATGGGCTGGCTGTAATAGATGTCACGACTCAAGCGATTTCGCAGCTTTCAAGCGAGATGAGCGCAGCTATGGCCCAGGTACGGACACTAGCCAACAGCAGTGAGCGTATTGGCTCGGTGTTGGAGGTAATTCGAGCGGTTTCCGAACAGACGAATCTGTTGGCGCTGAACGCCGCAATCGAGGCTGCACGCGCCGGAGATGCTGGGCGAGGTTTTGCCGTGGTGGCAGATGAGGTCCGCAGCCTGGCCAGGCGCACCCAGGATTCGGTCGAAGAAATCCGAGAGGTGATCGAAGGGCTGCAGAAGAATACCCGCGAGGTCGTTGCATCCATCCATGACAGCCACACACATGCTCAAGGCAGTGTTGCGAAAGTGGAGCATGCTGTAGCTGCGCTCAAGAGTATTGGTGACGCTATCGCGGTAATCACCGATATGAATATGCAGATTGCCAGTGCAGCAGAAGAGCAGAGCGCCGTGGCTGAGGAAATCAATCGCAACGTGGCAGCCATACGGGACGTAACGGAGTCTCTTTCTGGCCAAGCGGATCAGTCGGCACAGGTCAGTCAGGACCTGAACCGTCTCGCCAATCACCAACAAAATCTAGTGGAGCATTTCAAGGTTTGATTGGCCAGCTATTCACTTTATAAAACTCAAGTGTCTTGCTACTGCCTTAGGCTCAGATATGGCTGTAGCCTTGATCCCACTCCAAGGCAGTGGCCTCACGCTTTAACGCTGCGAAAAACGTCCGTCTTTAATTGCTAATCGGACACCTCTCTAACGGCAAGGATTCTCGCCTGGATCGGTGTCCGGGATCAGCAGCCCCGTGCAGCTAGGCCTCAATATTGCGCACTTACGGGATGAGCGAGGGCTCGACGGCAATCGCGACTTTCCCGCGAAGACCATTGTTGGGCGTCTCCAGCAGCGCATGCGCGAGCCCGATATCAGCGAGCGAATAGACCGCGCCAATATGAGGGCGCAACTGGCCGCGCTCGACCAATGCCTTCAGTTCATCGAGCTTGCCGCGGTTCTGGCGGGTGAAGACGAAGTGGTAGCTGGCGTTCTTGCCCCAGGCCTGAATGAGGTTCTGCGGCTTGGCAATGTCCACGATCGAAACCACACGGCCGAGCTGGGCGAGCGCGTCGGGGCTGCGGGTCAGGGTGTCGCCGCCGATGGTGTCGAAGATCACATCCACGCCTTGGCCATCGGTTTCCCGCAGGACGGCGTCAACGTAATCCTCTTGTTCGTAGTCGATGACCACATCGGCACCCAGACCCCGGGCAAACTCGAAGTTCGCTTCGCGCACGGTGGTGAACACCCGGGCGCCAATGGCTTTGGCCACCTGGATCGCCACGTGGCCGACGCCACCCGCACCGCCGTGGATCAGAATGCTTTCCCCAACCCTCAGCGATACACGCCCGATCAGTGCTTCCCAGACTGTCCCGCCCACCAGCGTCAAGCTTGCCGCCTCGAGGTGGCTCAGCGATGCCGGCTTCTTGCCGATGATGCTTTCGGATGCAACGTGGTACTCGGCATAGCTGCCATCGCCTTCGAAAATCTGCGTGGTGTACCAGACTTCGTCACCTGGCACGAAGCTCGTCACACCCGG